>PLZS01000134.1 GCA_003153555.1 Candidatus Melainabacteria bacterium
CTGCAACCACTCCGTGTGCTTCATGGTCATGGGCTATGTGTTCAACGCCTGGGTGGTCATGCCTTGAACCGTAAGCCATCTGAGATGCACCATGCCGTTTCCGCCCCATTCGTCTCGGATGGTCTTTTAGTCCTTTCCTCATTACCCCTTTCAATGGAGTCATGGCAACAATGGCAGGGTTGATCTTAACCACAACTGTCAAATCATCAACTGCTTTTTTATATTGCTCCAGTTGGAAATAGGCACCAGCTCGGTAATAGAAAGCAGCTGAGCTTTTGGGCTGAATGCTCACATACTTGTCGAAGTCGGCAAGGGCATTCTTGTAATTTCCCTGGTTCGAATAGATAATGCCCCTGGTTGAGTAGGACCATGCATCTTTAGGATCAAGTTGAAGCATTTCGTTAAGCACCGCCAGTGCTTCGGTGTCTCGACCTTCTCTCATGAAACGATCAGCTTCAGGCATCAATTTTAGAAGACGGTATTGCTTTTCGTCGTTGTGCGCGGACTGTTCATCGCCCAATTTTTGGTAGGCTTCGCTTCTGGCTTTGAATAGCCTGGCGCTCTTCATTGAAAATCGAAAGCGCGCCATTTCCTGGTTCAAAACATTTGCTTCAACAGTGGGCTTCGCATGTAGCTCAATTGCCTTTGAGAGATCAGCTATTGCTTCCGGATACTTTCCTAGCCTTAAATAACAGTGTCCACGCAGATCATAAGCCCGCATTTGGAGTTTGACGTTGTCCTTAGATTCTGCCAGAAAGCGATTGCACTCCTCAAGCGTTTCCGCGTGACGGTTGCCAGGGCCCCTGGGCCTGTTTCCATGCCCCCCATGCTGCCAGTCGTGCCCACCTGGCTCATCTTCCTTCTGGAAATTTTCACTATCATGTGACTGCACATGTGGTGCGTTTGTTGAGGTCTGTACAACTGGCGCTGCCAGCGCATCTATGCCACAAAGAACTGCAACGCCTAATGCTGCAATATAAAGGTAATGAGAATAGTGGAAACCGAGATTCATTTAGTACGTTTGTCCACATCCGTTTTGTACACAGTAATCAGTTTATGCTCACTTTGAAAAACAGGAACTAAATATCCGGGACTTGTCACATTAATGTCGTCTATAGCTCGTGCCAACTGAGTATAACTGTAGCCCATCGAACGAAAGGCCGGCTCATTCATGACATACGTTGCATGGCTGTAATCAATTGCCTCCAGGAGAGACTTAGGATCCACATATTGATCAGTGACAAAGCGCCAGACTTCTAGACGAGAAGGCAAAATCGCGTGGCGCCTCGTGTAGAGGTAAAACACAGGGTCGTTGTTGCAAACAAAAACCGAATTGACAGGGGTATTTTCTTTAACCCACGAAACAGCTTGTTGAAAATCAATGGCTGTGACCGGAGGCGGGGGTGTAGCCAGGCTGTTCAGCCATCCCGCTTTCGAACACGATAGAAAGCCCGCACCACCGATTAGATAGCTGCAAAATGTTACGGCAAGGATTCGACAAGAGCCCGCGTAAAACTTTCCAGGATGAGCAACCCTTTTGATCTGAGCTGCCAAAAATCTGAAGCCTACAAAATAGAAATAATAGCCAAGGACCATTACAGGTAGTACATGACGCCATTCGAGTTTACTTGGCCAGAAGCACAATAACGCCGCATAGAAAAAGCAGAACAGAGCGGGAAGAGATGCTTTGCGAATTTTGACCAGCACGCCAATCACCGATGGCAGTGCAAGCAAAAAATAGCCGATATTGTAGATGAGAAAAAAGATTATCGGCGAGAGAAGTTGATAGGAAATTTGTTCCAGACCTGGAAAGTAGGTATTCATTTGCAAAATCACAGACCAATTGAAATTGCCTACTATGGACTGGTAGCTGGCGTTCAAAGAAGGTGCGGTAGTGTTTGCATGCTTCATATAGCTCGTGTAAAAAGTGATGAAAGTCGGCGAACTCTGGCTGTTATAGGATTGCCACCATAATTGGGGCGCTACCAGCAATAGTGCTCCGACAAGAGTTGCAGTTAACGTCTTCCAACGCTTGCGGAAAGCGTAAAAGCAAAACAAAGCCGGTGCCAGAACAACCGCCTGAGTACGTATTGTCACTGTGGCCGCCAGAAGGAGTCCTGCCCATGGCAGGAACGTATCTTTAGTCCGTAACTGCTTCTCAGCACACCACATGCAGGCGGCCAGAAGTATGGCACCGAGCAGATCGCTCATTAACATAGGCGCAAAATCGATAAATCGCATATTCAGCAAACAAGCAGCACCGATGGCTAAACCTAGCAAAATGGTTACTTTCCTAGTAGCCACCAAATATGACACCATTGCCAATATTGCCGTGATCGAAAGCAACACTTGCAAAGTTTCTAGTCCCAGCAGATTTGCCGGGAAAGCTGGCATGAGCCTTAGGCACAGAGAGAGCAAAAACGGATAACCAATCGGATATTTAGTCTGGTAGGGCTCACCAGGCAAAGACGTAATTCGATAGCCGAGGTTTTCGCTCAGAGACTGGGCGGAAACGAGATATACACCGTCATCGTGATACATACCAAAATAATTTTGATAGCGCAAAATTGAGGCGCGTAAGAGAGCCACCAGGATAATGGAAAGCAAAACATAGGCTGCAGCGATCCACGGATGTCGCCGAAAAAATAGTCTTGTTCTGTCGACAAAACGCTGAACGAATGACTTCACCAGGGCTCCATTCCTGCATTATTATTGCTGCATTCCGGCACTATTGCGCCATTCCCACACTATCGCGGCTGCACTATCGCGGCTCCATTTATACACTATGGTGATTCCATTTTTGCTCGCAAATCTGCCTCTAACCGGTCAATCCATAAACTGGTTTACCGGCCAAATTAGCTTCTACTGTAGTTTTGCTTTCCACAGCTGGCGCCATTACCACCATGACATTACTTTCTGCATATTGATGAAAGTGAATAAAGTTGATCATGTATCTAAAAGTCCAACGCCAGGCTCGCGGCTGTAACTTCCAAGTTCCAACGACCATGTCTTTCAAAAACTTGCGCCGCCGAGCGTCCTTTGATAGTGCAAAATAGCCGAGTATCTTGAAGAAGGTGTTCAGAGCTTGAAAGTGCAGGCGCGGTTTGTCGTTGATAAATAAGTTGCCTTGCATAAACTTTAGACTAGTAAGGTAACGTTCAACATAATTGTCGAATTCATAGACTTTTCGAATTAGTTGAGTGTACCCAGTGATCAATTCTTCATACGTCATTGTGACTGGTTTTATGTTGGTGCAGAGCCCCTCGCGATATTCGATCAACCTTCCTGTATCCTGCATTCGTGTCCACAAAGGCGTCTTCGGCATCGCTTCTAGAAGGCTCATTTGAGCGAACGGAACACCCGCTCGTTGCAAAAATTGAAACTGCTCTTCAAATATATCTTTGTCATCACTATCAAAACCGATAATCATGCCACCAGAAACAAACAGTCCATACGATTGGATCGTATGAATGGCTTCTGCCATGTCTTCAGTGTGCACGTTCTGCATCTTCAAAGTCTCTGCTAATGCGGCTTTGCGCGGGCTCTCAATGCCAATGAACACACCCGCGAAGTTAGCATCACGCATTAGTTCCAAAAGCGCGGTATCTTTAGCGGTGTCAATGCTCGCCTGAGTGTAGAAGTACACTGGATGCTTCCGGTCTGCATTGAATTCTGCTAGTGCACGCAACAATTGCTTTGCATAGACTCTGTTACCAACAAAATTGTCGTCTGAAAAGAAGACAAATTGCTGTCCCGCATCGCACCATAGCTTTACTTCTTCAAGAACACGAGCAATCGGTTTGGCGCGTACTTTGCGCCCGTACATGACTATGATGTCGCAAAACTCACAAGTAAACGGGCAGCCCCGTGTCGTCTGGATCTGCGCCGCGCCGTAATCGCTTGCATTGACGAGATCTATGCGTGGCAGCGGTGCATCGGCCATATCTATCTTTTCAACTTGAACATAATGATCGTTGTGTTCATCTCTCATAAAGTCACTGAGAAATTGAGGCCAGGTGTACTCTCCTTCGCCTTCAAACAACACATGGCAATAACCACGCACCGAATCCGGTGTCAAATTAGCAACAGGTCCACCAATACAAACAATTTTGCCAGCGGCTCGGAAGTACTCCGCAATCTCCCTCAGTCTTGACAGGTGAAACTCATGCAAGAGCGTACCGCTGATGCCCACTATGTCTGCGTCAGTCTCGTACAAAACTTCCTTGACGTTTTCATCACGGACTTCAACTTCATAGTCTGGAGAAATTGCTCCCGCCAAAGTGAGAATGCCTAGTGGTGGGTTCGGATACTTATAGCCAGCGTAAGGCGCAGAAAATTCCATGCCCCAAAACGAAGGCGGCAGCTTTGGTTGCACGAAGAGAATTTTCGGTTTTTGGCGCTCTGACATAAATCACCGGGCCGAGTTGCCCGCTCCTAGATTTATTTGCTTCCAGTAGTCGCGCAGAAAGCTGAAATAAGTGGGGCGAACTAGATAGCGATCGCGAAACTGTTCGTCGTTCTGCAGAATCTTGTGCAATTGAGGCAAATAGTAATGTGGCACAGCTGGAAAAAAGTGGTGCTCAGCGTGGAAATGAAAATCTAGGCCAGTCAAAAGCGCGCGATCCCATAGCGACGGATTAGGCACTGAGATCAGTCTTCCCGCAGCAAGTTTGTTATCGTCGTCAGTCAATCGCGCATGGTCGATGAAACCGCGCAAGTAACCGAAGAATGTGCCAAGCGTGAATATCGGCGCCAACCAAAGAGCAAAGTATGACCACCAAAAGCCCGTCACCAACCATAAGAGCCCAAAGATCACCATCTGCACAGGCAAAAGATTGGCGACTTCAGGAACTTTGTGTTTCGGTAGGACAACAACTGGTTCAGTGGGAATACTTGGTGCGCTTGTTGCCGAGACGCTGCTCGTCTTATCCGAAGATTGGCTGCCTGACTTTTGCAGCGAGTTGCTCGCCCGATGCCGGAGAAATCCGTTCACGACAAAGCTATTCCAGAGTTGCCCTCCAAACAACAAGTGAATGAAGTAATTCGCGAATTGCTCCGGCGTCGACTTATCTTCTTCCATGTGGAAATGGCGATCGGGATCTAGAGGTGTGTTCAAATATTTGTGATGGGCTAGGTGAACAGCTCGAGAGGAGCCATAAACCGATCCAACCGGATATGCGCAGAGCCAGGCGCCGACACGATCATTCCACTTCTTACTGCGCAGCAAAGCAGAATGCTGAGACTCATGCGACAGCGCGACCAGTATGCCCATGCCAGAGGAAATGAACAGGATCGCTATAACGTACGCAAGCGGATTCGGAAAAAACGCAAATAACCCTACGCCTAAAGCGATTCGCCCCCAGCCCCAGACGATTATATCAACCACAGCTCGCAGGTTTTTCGATTTAGCACTGCTCAAAAATTCGGTGAGTTCTGCGGAATAGACTGGCTTGGCCAAAATATCCATGACAGGCTCAAGCTTTTCAGCCGCCTCATTCAAATCATGCTTGTCGGTTGCCAGCTTAGTTGCGTCCATTACTTAGATTGCACCATACTCAGACAAGGTGTCCCGCTAGTTTGGGCAGCCGATTTGGTGGCCAAACAGTATCGATTGAATCCTCTCCATTATGCCCCGATTTGACTCCGCTCCTTTCTAAAGGACCTCCCCTTCCAAAGGGAACCGCAGGAAAGGAATGGGATTCCGACCAGAACACTTGGCGCCAGGTGAAGTTTGGTCAATCTCAACATTCAAATCCAAAAATTCAAAATAGTAGGGAATTCAAACGTTGCGTAATTACGCATGAACGTTGCGCAAAATCTCGTCGAATCAAATCGGCTCGCTACTTATAGTAACCATCACAACCGGTCCCTGAGTTTGATTTCCCAATCCCTTCGATTCTCGAGGTAAACGTATGAGCTCCCCATCAGAACGAGCAGGCGCCGACGCCAAGATTATAGCCGAAGTAGACCACGCGCCTCACGGTGGCGCATTTGATGCTTACCAACTACTGATGGCAGATTACAAAAACTCAGGAAATAACGGGGATTATCTGAAAAACTTGTCGCACGACCTGGTGGACAACAAAACCTTGCCGGACCTACAGTTTTATATCGAGAATGGAGATAGCACTTTCCGGGGAGCAGTTAAAGAGTCCCTGACCGGCAATGCTGATGCACCAGTGCCACCAAAGGCAGATCCATTGAATCGTGTGGAGACTACGACTGCAGACGTGTTGGCCAAAGATGGAAACATTCTCGCATCAGTGCGAGATGCAAATGGAATGATCGACAAAACCCATGTGGACGCGTTGCTTAAGTCGATGCCTGCGGCGGGCAAAAATGATTCACGTGCTGAGAAAGACATCAGAGCCATGCTGCAAGGCCTGGACAAGAATTGGGATTCATTGGCAAAAGAATTCTCACATGATGGTGGCAAAACACTAAATTTAGATGAGCTCACCAAAGCCGGTTTCCACGGAAAACAAAATTTCGATGACAGGCTGAAACGTGATGGCAATGAGATGATCCGCACAGCTGACGCGCAGCAGGTTTATGATTTCTGCAAGCAGAATCCCAGTTTCTTGACGGACGCGAATGGAGTGATTACGAAAGCGGCGGTGGATCAAGCCTATTACAACGTCAAAGATTGGCCTCCCGCTGTTCAGAAAATCGTTAACAACTTACACAACAGCTATGAAAATCTCTGCGGAGACGATCACACAATCCACGTGAAAGAACTTTTGGGTTCGTCGTCGACGTACTGATGGCACCGATATTGATGCAGCTACGAGGTGTGATTTTATCGCCGAACAACCATTACATATCTTTCCAATTCCTGTAATATTCAGCTGAACGAAGATCAGCTTGAGCATCGTCTGTACGTCCCATACTTTCAAAGATCTTAGCCCGAACGTTGTATGCTCTGTAATTTCTGCTGTCTAAACCTATAGCTTTAGACGCATCGTAGACTGCTTTTTCGTTCAGTGCTAGCTGGTGCTCAGCTTCGGCTCGCAAGGCATATGCAGTCGAGATAGGCTCTGCAAAGTGCTGGTTGTCGTCATAATCAATTGCTTTAGACGCCGCTTCAATCGCCTCTTGATACCGAGCCAAACGTAAGTTGTAGCGCGCTTCAGTGACGAATCCCCACACTCGTTCAAAGTCAGCCTGCGCAGTATCTGTAGCCTGTTCTGCAAATTGCAGAGCTTTGGCGAAATCGCCAGCGCGAGCATATTCATAACCAATGAAAGCCTTATTGTTTGAGCAGGGTCTAATGGTATCTGCTTTTGCTTGCGAAAGAGCGGCAGCAGCGAAATCACCCCGAGCCTCCTCGATTCGCCTCTTATTGTAAAAATAGTAGGCATTGGAGCGACTGCTCAGTTCATTCGCTTGCCAGGCTTGTTGAAGATCTCCCATTTCGAATAATACAGAGGATTTATGTTGCAAGGCTGCGGAGTTCTTCGGGTCGAGAATCAATGCTTTATCATAGTCATCTAGCGCTTCTTTGAATTTATTGCTGCTATCAAAGAATGAAGCTCTATCGATAAAGTTTTGGGGGTCGAACGGAAACATTTGAGTCTTAAGGTCCAATACAAATTTTTGATCGATTTTAAATTGCGACGCTGCGAAGCTAGTCCCTCCTGCGACGGACAACAGTATTGTTATTGTGAGCCAGAAGCGTGAGCGAAAACGGCGCCTTAAATGTTGTTTTGATTGCTGCAGTTCTATATCGATCGGCGTGATTTCAAAGACCGAAGTAGTCCGGCCTTCTGCCACTGCCAGCATATGGCGGGTGGCGGCACTGGCCTTGTCCCACTCATGATTAGAGCGATAATGCTCTGACAGAAATGCTAAGTCTTTAATCGGATCTTCGCTGCGGTTATCTCTTACGCGGCGTTCGACCAAAGTAACGGTCTGCTTCAACGGAGTTTGGAATTTGACCACGGATAAGCCCTCGCTGCTGCTAATACATTAGCCTCTGCTTGGTTGATATTGTCAAGTGATTAATGGATAGATTATTGGAGAAGTTGATTCTCGTAGCCAGCCTTAAAACGAGTGGACTCGCAACATCTGTTCTTTGCTTGTTCCTTCTAGCGTCGCGTTCAAAATTCAGAGTCATCCCCTAGATACCGTCTCTTCTACGTTCACAAAGAGCCGGTTTAACACGACCCAAGCAAATAGCCATCGCTTTAAGATCTTCGTTTGTTCGAATAACGCAGGATGCGTGCGCCTCCATTTTCGTCCGCACGTTCGGATTCCCTTACACCGACGATCCTGCTCCGCATCTTCTAATTACAGCTAGCTATTGACAAAGCTAGTGGACCGGAATTATGATTGTGATTGTAAAACATACGCTTACTTTATAAATACATCACGTCCAAAGGACGTTAAAGACGAACGGACTCTTGGCACTACCTACGGTGTCAGAATCCTCGCCATCCTCCAATTACGCAAGAGGGAGGAACACTCATGCGCAATCTAGAATTTTTAGCGGCTGAAAAACTTCTGGGAATAAGTACGCCAGAGGCGCTGTTCTCGCAATCCGCTCGAGAAGCGAAACAAGAATACCGCTCACTGGCCCGTCGCTGGCATCCCGATCACGAGCCTTCACCGCAGGCTGCACGCGTATTTGCGCACATCGTCCACCTTTATCAAATTGCACGCGAGAGGCTAACCACGGGGCAATGGAACGAACCAGGCGAAAAGATAGAAGACGAAGTGTCGGGGGTGAAAAAATTCCGCCTGGCAGATGGCTCGATCAGAGCTCTCGAGTACAAAATTGTGCGCCCTTTTGAGCTTGGACTGATGTATGTCTCGGATCACTCGGTGATTTTTGAAATCAATGAAGAGTTTGACGATCTCTTCCAACAGGGACGCAAACGCATACACTTTCTCCCCTACAAAAACGATGCGATGACCTTGGAAATGTCCAAGAATCTACCTCAAGTCATTGAAATATTTAGAACACAAAACACGAACGTGCTAATTGTTCGAAAAACGCCAGATCAACTGCTGCTTAGCGATGTACTCAAACACTTCGGCGGCAAACTTGCACCGATCAATCATGTCGGTTGGGTGTTAAACGTCCTGCTCAATCTGAGCTGCTACCTTGAATGGGCCGGCGTCACTCATAATGCCGTATCGCCAGAATCATTTTTCATATCGCCGTTGCGCCATAGTGGCATGTTGCTTGGCGGTTGGTGGTACGCAACCAAGGTTGGAGAGCGGCTTTTGGCCGTTCCTGACCGCTCACTGAATTTTATTCCGCCCGATATTCTCAGAAATAAACGAGCCGATGTTCGTGCAGATCTAGAACTAATCAAATCAATCGGTCGCGAGACTCTTGGAGACGCAGTCGGTGCGCATCTGGTTCACAATAAAAGTTTGCCACCAGTTTTGGTGGAGTGGTTACTCATGCCGTCGAGCGGAACAGCAGCCGATGACTATAAGACATTTAAACGGGAAGTGCTTCCTAACGCTTTTGGAAAGCCAAAATTCGTCAGTATGCACCTCGATACAAACCAACTTTATAAGGAGAATTGACCATGGGAACATCTAGATGGGACCCGGAAGACTGGGATCTTTATGCAAGTAGAACAAGCGCAAAATCAGCGGACGAATTGTTTCGCAGCAGCACTATAGACAAAGAGCTAGATCCGCTAGACATCGTTGTCAGAGAATCGTGTGATTCGAAAATGAACCCGCTATCCACTCCGATCATCGTCGCGATAGACGAAACCGGATCGATGGGAATGTTAGCTGAAACATTGATTCGCAGCGGACTCGGTGTGTTAATCGAAGAGATCTATGACCGAAAGCCGGTGAGCGATCCCCACGTCATGTGCATGGCGCTAGGAGATGCCTGGTCTGACAAGGCTCCCCTGCAAGTCACTCAGTTTGAAAGTGATATTCGCTTAGCGGATCAACTGAGCAAGTTTTGGATTGAAGGAAACGGCGGTGGAAACAACTTCGAAAGCTACAATCTGCCATGGTACTTTGCCGCCACTCGCACCAAATGCGATGCTTTCTTGAAGCGCAATAAGAAAGGCTATCTTTTCACTGTGGGTGATGAACCACCACCCCCAACGTTGCTGGCCGCCCACATCAAAAAATTTCTCGGTGGCGGTTCGCAGAGAGATATGTTGACGAGGGATGTGCTCACGATGGCTTCTAAAACATGGGAAATTTTCCACATAATGATCGAGGAGGGCAGCCACTATCGGGCTCATCCGCGGGAAACCAAACGAGACTGGCAAGAACTTCTGGGGCAACGTGCTATCGCATTGAGCGATCATACAAAGCTAGCCGAGCTGATCGTTTCGATCATAGAAGTGCAAGAAGGAACCGACCCCGCACGGGTGGCAGCGAGCTGGTCAAAAAACACAGCTCCAATTGTTCGCAATTCGCTGCAGGAATTATCGCCGTCAAAAATCCTTGGAGGAAAAGGAGTAACAAGGTTGTAGTAGGCGTCCGGTTCAAAGAAGGATGAGATGCAGTTCAGTCGCAAGCTCGCACCTATCTGTGGACACTGTACTTTCGAAATGGAGCGGCTTTCGGGGCGGGTTGGAAACCCACGCTCCATCTTTCCTAGAAAATAGCAGGAGGAAACTCACATGAAAACTGGTCAAGTAATTATCGGAGCAAATTATGGAGACGAAGGCAAAGGTTTGCTCACGGACTACTTCGCCAGCGCAGATCCGGACAATTCGATTGTCGTCAGATTCAATGGAGGCGCCCAGGCGGGGCACACTGTTGTGGACCCGGATGGGCGCCGCCACGTGTTCAGTCATTTTGGCTCCGGTTCGTTTGTCGGCTGTCCGACCTACTTAAGCAAGTTTTTTATCGTCAACCCACTCCTGTTTGCCAAAGAGTACGACGAGCTTCAGGCTCTGGGAGTCAGCCCGACCGTAGTGATCGACAGCCAAGCCCTGGTAACGACGCCTTTCGACATGTTCATCAATCAAACTATCGAACGACGTCGCGGCTCTGCGAGGCATGGGAGCTGTGGGTTGGGAATCAACGAAACAGTAACGCGGTGTTTACGATCGAGTACCTTTTGCACCAGAACAAAGGACTTATTGCAATCGGACAAACTTTTAGATCATCTCCTTGACCTAAGCAAAAGCTGGCTACCCGCTCGGTTAAAGGAGTTCAAATTAGATCCACAGTCTGATCAAGTGGGGAAGTTTGCAGAGAAACTTGAGCAGATTCTGTGTGAGTATGTCCATGATATTGAGACCCTCTTGGGACGAGCGACAATCACAAATAAATATCCCAGACAGAAACGAGTTATCTTTGAAGGCGCTCAGGGGCTAATGCTCGACGAAGATCGCATCGATCAGTTTCCGCATGTAACCAGATCAAAAACCGGTTTGACTAACGTTCTCTATCTTGCGCCTCGATTGGAACTCGATAAGTTGAACGTGACGTATGTGACTCGAACTTATCTGACCCGTCATGGAGCGGGACCATTAGCCGGAGAGCATGATTGGTCTTTCGACGACCGAACCAACATTCCTAACCAATTCCAGGGTTGTCTTCGTTTCGCGCCTCTCGCTCCTCAGACTCTTCAACACAGCATAAATCTGGATCTGTCCCGAGCGCGACTTTCTTATCCAGCTATAACCGCAGACATCGCTATTACATGTCTCGATCAGGTTGCCATGCCAAGCCCTAAAGACTTGTTCCTGCCGGTGAAATATCTAAGTGACGGTCCCAGACGGTCGAATATAAAATCGGCATTTACATCATCGGTGCGCTAGGATGCAGTTAGTCCATCCGCAATTGGCAGCTAAGAGCCGGAATCGGTCCGCGCACCCAAGTCACATTCGACTGTTCCTCAAATATGGATTCCAGTCGAGAACTACTCCAATACGAAGATTAACGAATCGTGTATTTTTTCAATCGAGCGGGCGCATTTTTTATAAACTGAAAATGGAGTTGAGTTTAACTGCGAAGGTAGGTAAAGATGAAACAGCGCAATAATTTAGGCAAAACTTCGCCCGGACCATGGCTTGGCGGTACAGCTATAGGCGTTGCACTTTCGGCAGCGTTTTGGATGGGGCATGAGTACCATCCAGCCGTGACGACTTCTGAAACGACAACTACTACCAGTGTGGTGGGCAGCAAAACCCCAACGTCTAGCAACGTTTTGGCGCTGGCGGAAAATACAGTCGCCGACATCGCAGCCAGAGTCAGCGATAGCGTTGTTAACATCGATACCAGGCGCAGTATCACTCTAACGTCAGCTTTAGGCGCTGACCCTATGCAGAACTTCATATTTGGACCAGGAATGGGCATGGATTCGTTTGTGCAAGGTCGACCAAGGACTTACGAACAAAAGGGAACTGGCTCGGGCGTTATATTCAAGTCCGATGGCTACATCCTGACCAACAACCATGTTGTCGGAAACGCAGACGTAATCGAAGTAACTTTGTTTGACAAGAGAAAATACAAAGCCAAGGTCGTCGGCAAAGACCGTTTCACCGATTTAGCGCTGCTTAAAATAGATGGCATCAATAACCTGCCGGCAGCCAATTTCGGCACTAGCAAACCGTTGCGTGCCGGCGATTGGGCGATTGCAATTGGAAGCCCGCTCGGATTCGACCACACAGTAACGCTAGGTATCATCAGCGCTCTGGGTCGTTTGTTACCGGCGGGACACAACGAAACAAGCAGTCTCGGCAACGTTCAACTGATCCAAACTGATGCCGCGATCAACCCTGGCAATTCGGGTGGGCCGCTGCTCAACATCCACGGAGATGTGATCGGGATTACGACTGCAATTAGAGGTGATGCTCAGAACATCGGCTTTGCCATTCCCGTCGACGTAGCCAAAGATGTAGCGCAGCAGTTGCTTGATCGCGGTTCGATAGCTCGTGCTTACATCGGCATTTACATGCAGGATTTGAATGATCAAATCGCTCGCTCTTTGCACATCTCGCCCAACACAAAGGGCGTGCTAGTAGCAAGATCAGCTGAAGGGAGCCCCGCGGAAAAAGCTGGTTTAGTGCAGGGCGATGTAATAGTAAAGGTTGATGGGCAATCGGTCACGAACAGCAAAGAAGTTCAAGCCATCGTACGCAAGCACAAGCCCGGTGACAATGTTGAATTCTTGATTGCGCGTGCTGACACTCTTGCAGCGACGACCGTCAAAATCGGCGACTATCCAGAAAAAGACGAATAGTCACGGGTTAATTTAGAGCGAATTTGCTTGCTCATTGATGCGGGTCATGCGTAAATAGGGGCTAATGATCATCGAAGCCCCGAGCAAGATCACCAACACGCCCGTTCAACGTGCATTTGTGCGTACGCGGCTGATTTGGCAATTCTACATTTTGGCTGGATTGTGTTCATTCGTGGCTTCATCCCTTGGTCCGATGATGCCATTTCTGCGCACCGAGCTGCATTTCAACTACACCGTCACCGCTTATCACTTCAGCGCTTTTGCGCTCGGAGTGCTAATCTCCGGTACGGTGGGCGATAGAGTTATGAGCCTGCTTGGTCGCAAGAAAGCGATGTGGAGCGGTTTAGCAGGAGTGGCGCTTGGGGTGGCAACTTTGCTGCTTGGTCAGAATGCGGCAGTCACTATCTTTGGTATTTGGCTTGCAGGAATGTGCGCCAGCATATTTGGACAAGTAATCGACACAGTGATCGCTGAACAATTGGGTGAGCAACGCACTATCGCCATTACCGAAACGAACATCGTTACAAGCATTTGCGCCACAATCGCTCCAGCCGCAGTTGGTTTGTTTGTAGCAGCGGGAGTGAATTGGAGGGCACCACTAGCGATGTTGATTCTATCTATTGCAACCGCATACGTGATCTTTGGCAGAAATAAAATTCCCGAGAGTTCCGAATCATACAAAGAACAGATGCATGGCAACGGAAAACTTGCGGGCGCATATTGGGCTTATTGGTTTGTTATCCTGCTTGGATGCGCCAGTGAATGGTCGATTGTTTTTTGGAGCCCAGACTTTCTTCAGAACGTGGCGAAAATGGCTAAACCAGAAGCTTCCGCAGCAGTCAGCGCCTTCTTTGTGGCGATGATGGCTGGTCGCATATTGGGCAGTCGGTTAGCGCGTAGCTATAACATCCGCGTTCTTTTGCCGGCAGCGGCAAGTTTTAGTCTGGCTGGTTTTTTTGTTTTCTGGCTTGCGCCAAACCCGGCAATCAACGTAGTTGGTCTGTTCTTGGTCGGACTCGGTGTGGCCAACATGTATCCACTGACACTGTCTGCGGCGCTGGGAGTCGTTCCAGAACAAGTTGGTCTTGCCGCATCTCGCATGAATATGGCGACCGGTGCAGCGGGTCTATGTGCGCCATTGATCCTGGGTGGCATTGCGGATCGTTCGGGGATTTACAACGCTTATGGAGTCGTGGCAGTACTATTAACGCTCGCAGTGGGCGCCGTGTTCTGGGCGAATAGATTGGCTGTTCAAGAGCATTTGCGTTTGGCCGAGCTAGTTGATGATTAAATTGGAGCGAACGCGTTGCAGGCACTGAAGTCGACTTTCCTGGCTATGGCGTTGTCGATCTGTTGCACGCAGGTCTGTTTCGCCCAATCATCTGAAGATAGCGATGACGCGTGGAAGGATTGGAAGGTGACTATATCCCCGTCGTCGCTGCAGCATTATCTCGATTATCCCGGCTCATCCATACATGGCATCACCAAAGTGGCGATCAACTACGCGCAGCCGGACTACTCAACATCTCAGTCGTACGAAGATCTGTGGTACACCCAAAGCAAGCCGATCGGATGCAAACGGTGGCAGAGTCTTGGTATCACTCCTGGTACCGCCGGTGTCGTTCAGGTGATCAACGTCAATGCTGATCAATGCGGCACCGTTGCCAATGCCGTGTTGCGAATGTACGTGGATCTGTATCTCCATAAATGCATGACGAAGTATATCGTCGTACCGCACACACGGTTCAACAACATAGTCGCTTCTTTCCGTCAGCAAGGATTCCGTCCACCCTTTGTCGCTCCAGGGAGTCGTTTTGAGGAGCCTAGTCGGATTTCCATAGAGATCATGTCCGATGATGACGTGGAATCCCAGCGGTTGCTGATGAAGTAACGGCGGCGAACACCGTTTAGCGAGTCACAGACTGAACGCGGACACTCGTTTTCGGCGCATCTCTCTCAATGCACCACTTTCTTAATGGCGGCATGAAGATCAACCATCTTCACAGTTGTAGCCGTGCCATTAAACTTTGAATTGAGTTTCTGCGCGGTATCCATCAGAATCTTATCGGCCTCCGGGGCTGTGAGCTTATGGTCGAGAGCCTGCAAGACCGCAATGCACCCTGCCCATGTGGGAGCCGCAAACGAAGTACCAATTAAAGTGTATACCAGAGGCGGTGCCGGACTGGCCCACCATCCTTTGATTTCATATCCCGGAGCAGTAGGTTTGTCTGCCCCTAGCCAATCAGATGGGTAACCATCTGCCTGAGTTCCTAATACATTGTTCTGGTCCGTACCCTGAACAACTCGGATATAACTGGGCGGTTCGTAGCTTGACAGATCTTGTCCATAATCTCCAGCGCACAAGACGACCAGGCTTCCCTGTTTGTAGAGCGTTTTTGCAATCCTTTGGATGGTCTTATCTGACCAGTACGGAGAAGTAGGCAAGCCACCATCTTGAAGGCTGATGTTAATTGGTGCTTTGCCCAGATGAGCGATCTTCTTATTGCTGATGAATTGCAAAATGGAGACGATAGTGGTGAGCGGCACGATGTCATCTTGTGAATTCAGGCATCGAAATTCGTAAATAGCCGGCGTGTTTACTTTAGAAAAACTGGCAACTCCAGCGATGCCCCAATCATTGTCTGTGACGGCTCCATAGACGCTGGCACAACCGGTCCCATGTCCGTAATCATCGTGCGCCTTCTCCGATGTAGGCTCTTTGGCATCACTTAAGGCGTTCCACTGAGTGATAGTGTCAAGCTCTGCGTAGCTGGGCTCGTTGCTGTTGGAAATGGGCTGGACGCCGCTATCTAGATCGTAAATGGCTGGCTGAGGCATTTTGGCTAGTTGCGCCTGGAAGTCATTTCTTGCCTGAGTCCAACCGATAGTAGCCAAATTCCACTGATCACTAAAATAAGGATCGTCTGGAGTAGCGACTGCTGCAGCCCTGACTCCTGCGCTTTTGAGCTTCAAATTGCGACTGATTGCTTCGAAGTTGTGATCTTTCTTCGCCAAAATCTTGTTGAGTGTGTCATCTGCCTTACCCTTTTCGGGCATGACAAATAAGATCGTGTAATTGTCACTAGTAACAGGCAGTGTTCTCCTGATCGTAGCGTGTACTTCATCAAGAGTTTTCTTCACTCTGCCCATGTCGGCTCCCGCGGACAAGGTAATGATCAACGTTTCATCGGCATATCTGCCTGATGAATTATTTTGCGGAGAATGCTGGGCAATCGCTAGTTGCCTTGTGGTTGATAGCAGTAAGCAACAGCCAAGGCTGGTGGCTCGGGCAACCTTCGACCAAAAAAAACTCTGGGTGCTCCGAGATGACATAGGATCTAACCCCCTTGGTGACGTTCGCATCCACGCGCACAATCCACGAAATATGTCGCCGACCGTGCTGATGCGACTTATTCTATCGCGCCAGTGGCAATTGCCTATATATTTGCCAACGTTTTATGGTCAGCGGTAAATCATCACACCAAAGTAAGTTGCTTGACGGAACCTGGTTGCTCTAGTTCCAAGAGCAGTGCTTTGCGCGGAAGTCCGCCACCATATCCGGTGAGTTTACCATTGGCACCGATCACCCGATGACAAGGCACGATGATCGAAATTGGGTTCTGTCCATTGGCTAAACCTACAGCTCGACAAGCTTTTGGATTATCGATGCGGCGAGCCAACTCGGCGTAAGATATTACTTTTCCGAATGGAATGTTGAGCAATTCAGCCCAAACTTTCATTTGGAAATCAGTGCCGGTTGGTTTCAATGGCACAGTAAATTGTTGCAGTGAACCCGCAAAATATGCTGATAATTGCTTTTTGGTGAGAGCAAATGGTTCTGCTGCATCATCGAGAATCCAAGCTGCACCTATGTCGGGCAACCCTTTATGCATCTCCATGTACAATCCGGTCAGGAATGTTCCATCTGAAGTGAGAATAAGATTTCCGATCGGACTTTCAGTTACTGAATAAAAAATTGTCATGTCGATTTCTCCAAAGATTTCCACAATTGCATTGCGGCGTATGAACGCCATGGTCTCCAACGCTCCGAATATTCGAGTATTTGTTTCTCGTTGGTCATGCCGAGCGCCTTTTTAATGCCCAGATCTGTATGCGGAAAAGCGTCTGGCCAAGCCAGCGCGCGCATTGCAATATACTGGGCGGTCCAATCACCGATGCCAGGCAGTGATTTTAGTTTAGTGCTGGTCTGCTCAACATCTTGTCCTGGCTCAAGCGAAAGATAACCCGAGGCAAGTGCTTGTGCTAAAGCAATTATTGAAGTAATACGCGAACCTGTAATTCCCAATCCGCTGAATTCATCTGCATTCAGCTTTGCTAATGACTCCGCAGTTGGTGCGATTCTATTCAGAGCAGGATATGGAGTTTCTATCGGCGCACCAAACTTTTGGGCGATGCGACCAGCCAGAGTGCTGGCCGCTTTGACGCTTACTTGCTGCCCGAGAATAGCTCGAAGCGCCAGCTCAAAGCCGTTGAAAGCACCGGGAACGCGCAATCCTTCCCGTCCTTTTGACAGGTCACCAAGGTTAGCTGCTATCACTGATGGGTCCGCTTGAGTGTCCATCAAACGCTTGCATCTAGCCACCACACTCAGCAATACGGGTGCCAACGAGGTCGAAAGCTGAATAGAAAGCGTGTTCTTGCTGGTATTTTGACGAATGACGATCCATCCTAAATGTTTACCAAAAGCCGCCGTGCGAATATAAGTGTCATTCTGAACCATCTCAACACCGGGGCAAGCCCGCAAGGACAGAAAGCCAAGTAAGCCTTGCCAGTCGAAAGGATTGCGGTAGCTAACTTCGCAATCTAAAAATGGTGTCTTATGTTCAACAACTCGTTTTCGCAGTTGAGAGGGATTGAGATTATAGCGCTCCAGAAACAAAGCATTGAACCTTCGAACGCTTGCAAATCCACTGGCAAAGGCGATTTCGGTAATCGGCAAATTAGTATCAGTGAGCAAGCGCTTCGCCAACAATAGTCTTTGCGTTTGAGCCAGTTGAATTGGTGAAACACCAAATTCTGATTCTATTACTCTTCGTAAATGTCTAGAACTGATGCCCATCTCGGCAGCAAGCTCGTCCATTCCCAGTTCGGCAAGGGCGCCATCTTCTATCCTATTTAAGGCGATAGTCGCTAAACGACTAACAGAATCGATAGATGAGTTACCAGGCGCTAGTTCAGGACGACAGCGCAAACAAGGACGAAAGCCCGCGTTCTCGGCAGCCGCAGCTGTTGAATAAAAGGCGCAGTTTTGCAATTGTGGTGTCTTCGCCGTGCAGACTGTTCGGCAATATATCTTGGTCGATTTGACGGCGACAAAGAATGCCCCGTCAAACCTGGGGTCATGGGCGCGAAGAACCTGATAGCAACTGTCTGGATTTAGTAGCATGATCCAATCCTAACGGATTGAATTGTACCCGACTCGCCATTTTCGGACGTGAATATTACCTTAGCAGCTTAGTGCCCGTGACCATAACCATGTCCAGACATCTGACCATAACCGTGTCCGTACGCCTGACCATAGCCGTGTCCATAGCCGTGTCCATAGCCGTATCCGCTGTTATATAACTGTTGCTGAGCGGCCTGCTGAGCGGCTTGATTGAACTGAGCCTGACGGATGTAATCGCCTTGATTTATGCCATAGGCGCCGTAGCCGCCATAGCCGTTCTGGTATGGATTTCCATACTGGGCGTTATACATTTGGTTGTAGTTATTATGATGATGATGACGGGCTTCTGCTGCAGTGCTTAAAGTTACTGCAAGAGCCAATGCTCCAATCATCACGCCGGCCTTTGCTTTAGTATTCATTACTTGTGTTCTCCCCGTTAGTAGAGAATGAGACTCAGTGGGTAGCAAATAGTTGCATTAGCCGTTGCTTTCCATAGCATTCAGTAAAGTTTTTCGCCGAATTCTGAGTTAAATACTGATCGCAAATGTTTTGCGCTGAGGCTCATCCAGAGGCGGACTCAGCTATAATCCGGATTATTCGGGACCTGCTGCGAACTTGTCTTCCCTGGTTCCGCCACCAAATCAGTGATGAGCGAACTGCTTGTTTCCTTAGATGCCAGTGGAAGCGTGAAACAAAAACTTGTGCCTTCACCTACGGTGCTCTCTGCCCAGATTCGGCCACCATGCAATTCTACAAAAGCCCGACAAATAGTTAGTCCAAGCCCAGAAGATCCTTTCACATCCTGATGTCCGTAAACTTGATGAAAGCGTTCGAAGATCTTTTCTAATTCGTCAGCCGGGATACCTTTCCCCTGGTCTTTGACGACGATCTTCGCCATGTCATTTTCGACAGCGGCGTGGACGTCTACAGTGCCGCCAACGGGAGAAAATTTGATTGCGTTTCCAACCAAATTGATCAATATCCGGTCTATTTTGTCGCCATCACCCTTCACTATCAAAGTGGTCGGTTCCAAATTGAGTTTGATCTCTTTGCTTTCTGCGATTGGCGAAACCGAATCCAAGCAGGTGGCAAAACATTCGTCTAGCTGCTGCGGTGATGGATCCATCAACATCTGTCCTGATCTGATTTTTTCAATATCAAGCAAGTCATTAACGAGAAGAATCAATCTATCTACATTGCGCTCGCCCACGTGGAGGTAATGTTCCTTCTTGTTCTCGGTCTCAATATCACGCTTGTGGAGCAAGAGCTGAAAGATATTGCTTAGAGTCGTTAACGGTGTACGAAGATCGTGAGTAACCATGTGCACAATCTCTTGTCGCAGCCGCTCGGCAGCTCTTCTCTCGCTGATGTCGTGAATAACGCAAAAGGTCGATTTTTCTTTTTCAGACCATTGAGTCGACCACAAAGTATCAACAATATGATTGTCTTTGTGTCGCATGCGCACTTCAGTTGAGGTGCTCTCATTTTGCTCTCGCAGACTAGCGACAAAAGCTGCGGTCACATCGTTTGGTTCGGCAATCAAGTCAACAATACGAGCACCAAAGAGTTCATCCTGTTTATAACCAAGCAAAGCCAAGGAGGCAGGATTGACAGCAGAAAACTTTCCCTTATGTACCGAGCAGATCAAGTCGCGCGCGTTGTCTATGACAGCACGTTCCTTATTTGATGCGTCTTCGAGCGCTTTGGCCATGTTGTGAAATGTTTTGTCTATTTTGGCAATTTCATCTCTGCCACTCATTTGCTTGTTCAATGGACGATTGGTGGCGAGACGAATGTTATTGTCGTTCAATCGATTTAATCGTAGTGAAATGCTGGTTGCCAAAGCAAAACCAATTAGCGCAGAAATAGCCATGGTAACAGCGCCACCAAGAAGTGCGACCTGTTGAAATCTAAGCCTTGTCTCGGTCTGAGCCGCTGTGTTTTTGCGAGCTTGTGCCTCATACCTACGTGCCACCTTCGAAAGACGCCCATACATTACGTCTTGCACCTTATAAACTAATTGGTGCCAAAGCGTCCTTTTCATGTGCAGATCTTTAGTGGCTCGAATCTGCCTGGCCAGCCCAAAGCCCTCAAGTTGATCTTGTTTAATGGTGACTACGCTGTGATAGAGTTCGGGTTCGTTTTTGCCCAATTCCTCGAGCTCTTGATACTCACTTATAGTACGCGCAACCATGGCGTCCATCTCAGCATCGGTTATTGATTCGAGCATTTCCATGTGCCCCAGTTTTGACACCGTGTCAAATTCCTCGGCATTCAACTTGTTGATGCTATCAGCGATCTTTTTCGAACTTTCAGCAGCCTTTAGCTGAGCCTCTGCTTCAGATTGAAGGTTACCCATCCAAGTCAACAAACACAGCTGCAACGCTAACGGAACGATCACCAGAAGCAAAACTTGGGCAGATACACGAAACGATCGCATGCCTCAAGGCGCTTTTCTGTCTGACTGAGCAGCAGATGGTGCTCTGGATTCCTTATTAATGCTGGGTCCAGTTCCTATGACAGTGGCTTGCATATTAGCTAAAAGGGACTGCGCCTGAGAACGTTCTGATTGCTTCTTGTGTCTCATCTTTTGCCAAAGCGGCATCAGCACCGTCAATGGTGTTGATAGTTGCTCCTCATTTGGATGCTGCATGCAATATGAAAGAACAGCCGTAAATCCCACCATGAGCATCGATAGCACCGCCCATAGTGAACTCCAAAATTTAGCTGTCATTGGAGAAACAGCTGCGACAGCCGTAGCATCCGTGGCTTCGGTAAGGACACCATTCAATCCGATGGATGCTTCTGTAATTTGCTTAACGTCTAACAGTGAATTGAAAGCTACATTCAATGCCACAAATAGGACGATTAAGCGCGCATCTCGGGCTGAACTCTGGAAAGCGAAAATCACAAAGGCGGCGGTCAAAAATAGCGAAATAATAATTCCAGTATGATCCGTCATTAGCTTTGGAGCACAATAGCCGATGAAAAATCCAATCAGCAAGAGGATAACATTCGACATTCGCCAGAATCGGGAGACGAAGATCAGCAGGCAGCTGACAAAAGTCGCTCCCAGGTACCCAGCCTGACCAATAAAGAACGGGTCTCCTCCTGTGCAGTTGGTCCAACCAGCTAATTCTTTTCCGGGCAAAATCGTAATCGATTGCACCGTTCCCCCGGTGCACAGACAGGCGACGACATGCCCCATTTCGTGCAGAAATGTCGTGAATAAGTCTAATGGTGCCATGATCAGCTGCACGAATGGCTGATCACGAAAAAGAAAGAGCACGACAGAGATGGTAACGATCCAGGATGCTCCTGGCAGACCGGAGTGGAAGGACTTATCCGAGGATTGACTTGGCGGTAGGTCGCTCGACAGATCCGATGAGCGCGCATCTGAAGAGTGACTATCCGACGCGCGCCTGCGCATGGGCTGATCCGACGCACGCCTGCGCAGCAACCTCGACTGTGGCGGCATGATGCTCGATTGCGGTTGAGAGCTGCTCGGCTGTTGCTGCGGCACAACGTCAGACTGATCCGAGGATAGTCTTTGCGGCAAGCCGCCGGACTGATGTTCTTGCTGCATAGGAGGCACTGATCCAACGGAACTTCAGCATTATGGGTCATAGTTGCCAAGAGGACAAGCTGTTAGCGAACATTTTATGTGGCGAAAAAGTGTCCTGCTCGATTCCATTACTGTTCGTTCCAGTCGCGGTCTAGGCCGATATAATTCCGAACAAAATCTGTCAAAATAATGAGTCGACGTCCCCTGCTAAATGAAATTGCGAAACTTCTGAAGGAGTTGTATGACTGATAAGGTTGCCAAATCAGACGAAGACTGGAAAAAGACGCTCACGCCCGAGCAGTATGAAATCACCCGCAAAAAGGGAACTGAGCGGGCATTTACAGGGAAATATCATGATTGCCACACGGCTGGTACTTATAAATGCGTGTGCTGCGGTGCTGAACTGTTTAGTTCAGACACCAAGTTTGATTCCGGCTCCGGTTGGCCGAGCTTTTGGCAGCCTCTAAGCGAAAATCAGGTGGCAACAGAAACCGACCAAGCTCACGGTATGGTTCGCACCGAAGTCGTTTGTAAGAGCTGCGGCGCCCACCTGGGACATGTTTTCGAGGATGGTCCCAAGCCTACGAATTTGAGATATTGCATTAACTCAGCGTCGCTCGATTTAGACGAAAAGAAATAGCGACTTGGCGTTGAAGCGCGTCTCGGCCGGGTAGAACCTAAACGAGGGTTGGCAAAACACCCTCGACGCTCGCCCCTACATGGTGAATTCATGGGCAATACCATATTGCTCGCAGACGCTGACCAGCAATTAGTCACAATGCTGAAATCTCTTCTTACCGGCAGAGGTTACGTAGCTTCGCATGCAGCGAGCGGCCGAGAAGTGTTGGAGCATATCGGGAAAGAGAGCCCTTCGCTTGTAATCATCGGCGAACAGCTCACTGATATCGACGGCATCGGTATGATTGTCAAAATCCGCAAGTCATATTCGGATGTGAAACTCGCTTTCATCGCCAATGAATGGCGTGAAGCGGATCTGTATCAGCAACTGACGAAGGATTATCGAGTCGAACTGATCGTGCATCGACCGCTGAAGCCTTCTTTGTTTGCCGCTCAGATTGACAGTCAATTGAAGAATCAAGCCGCGATCAAATTGTCATCCGGCAGCGAGCAGGAAGAAAAAACTTTCCTGACTTTGCGGTCCAGATTTGCAGAAGTGCTGCCGACAAGAATCGCGCTCATATCCGACGCCATCGAGCTTGCCACTATAGATAATACCAACAAAGACCTGACTGCAGAGGCGCGGCGACTGGCCCACAACTTGAAAGGCACCGCAAGCTCCTGCGGCTTCAACCTGGTCGGCGAAGCTGCATCGCACCTGGAACGGGCATTGGTGCAAATTCAAACGAATGGCATTGATGACCTTGCGGGCGCGTGGGGCGAAGTAACGCTTCTTTTTGAAGCCGTCGCGCAACAGGCGCATTCCGAACTCAAGCATAATAAGCCTACTCAAAACCAGCTAGAGCAATTGGCTGACGATTCTGCTATGGCCAAAGTCTTGTTGGTCGGCTCCGAGTTTTTTATCGACGGCAAAGAGGCACTGCCAAATGGACTACCTATCAAAGTAATTGCCGCATCATCAACAGCTGACGCTTTAGAAAAAGCCAGTGCCATCACCCTCGATGCCGTAATCATCGATATGGATAATTCGCCAAAAGATTCGATTGCTCTTGCGCGTGAGCTACGAGGCATGAACGGCTACGAATCCTTACCATTGGCATTCATAGCAAAAGGCGCCGCGCCTGAAGACCGAATTGAAACGACGCACGCGGGCGCATCAATATTTCTGGACAAACCATTGCAGGCGAACGCTCTCAAAGAAGGAATTGAATACCTACTAGGAGTTCGCCAAGGTGGACGTTCGCGGGTACTGATTGTTGATGACGACGAAGATTTCTCCAACATCATCGCCCACGCGCTTGGTAAGGAAGGAATGCTGGTCAAAGTCTTGAACAATCCAGAGGGCTGTCTTCAAGCAATGGAGAACTTTCTCCCTGACCTGGTTTTGCTCGATGTATTGATGCCCGGGATAAGCGGCTATGACGTTTGCAGGCGATTGCGTGGCAGCTCACGTTGGCAAGATGTACCTATCCTTTTCCTGACGGCGCAAACGGAGCTGGATGCTAGGCTTGCAGCATTTGACGCGGGCGGTGACGATTACCTACCGAAACCAGTAGCGCCTGTTGAGTTACTGACTCGGGTCAAGGTGCGGCTGGAGCGGGCGAGGTTACTGAGGGAGCGAGCCGATCGAGACATTCTTTCCGGACTGTTCTTGAGAAGAGCATTTATGGAGCAGTTGAACGCTCTGATTTCAGAGTCGGACCGCTACAAGCTTGTATTTACGCTGGCTTTACTGGATGTGGACCATTTCAAAAAAGTAAATGACACATATGGGCACTTGGCGGGAGACAGAGTCCTCGCACATCTGGGACAATTGTTGAAGCGAAGATTTCGCGTTGAAGATTTACGCGGGCGCTGGGGAGGCGAAGAATTTATTGTCGCTTTCCGGCATGAAGGTAAAGAGACTACAATTGGCGCACTCGCGCGCGTGCTGGAGGAATTGAGGACAACCGAATTCAATGGAGACCACGGAGAAGTTTTCCACGTTTCGTTTACGGCAGGCATGTCCAGTTATCCTGAAGACGGACGAACGATAGAAGAGCTGGTACACGTGTCGGACCAGAGATTGTATCTGGGCAAAGAGAGCGGACGGAATAGAATAGTTGGTACTGGTTGAGGCAATGAAATGGCTAAAGTGCTTTTGGTAGAAGACGACGAATCGCTCGCAGAAACTGTGAAGCAATGGCTTATATTCGAGAAGCATCTGGTTGAAACTGCCAGCACTGGTTATGACGCGGTCGAACAGCTGCGATTTGGCGAGTTTGACATCATTCTTATGGATTGGCAGTTGCCAGAGATGACTGGCATCGAAATCTGCAAACAATATCGTGCTGGTGGCGGCACAACACCAATCATGATGTTAAGTGGCAATGATTCAGCAGCTGAACGCCAAATGGGATTGGATTCTGGTGCAAATGACTACATGAGAAAACCATTCAAGTTGAAAGATCTTTCAGAGCGCATGTTGAGACTGCTCAACGCTGTCAAACAGTAATGCGCAGCACCAGAGACGGTGCAAAATCCGCATCGAGATAGAGTCAAGACAATTCGTCGGAATCACTGGCATCATTGGTTAGAAATGACCTTCTTAAAGACATCATTGATTCTTCTGTACACTCTGTTCATCTGCATGATGGGTCTGGCGGCATCTGCACATCGATCCGTACAAGTTGTCCAAAACGTGCCGGTTGAAACGAATCTCGCTGTTAAGGGAGTCAGGCAAACGCCACAAGTCTGGATCAAGATGATCAATGCTGCGAAAAAGAGCATTGATCTCGAAGAGTTCTACATCTGCAATAAACAAGGCGAGGCACTAGAACCGGTGCTCGCTGCATTAAGAGCTGCACCGAGCCGAGGAGTGGCAGTGCGTCTTTTGATAGACTCCAAATTCTTTAAGAAGTACCAAAGCGATGTATTGGACCTCATCAGCAAACCGTTCATTCAAGTACGAGTAGTAGACTTCTCATCGTCTGGAGGAATACAACACTCGAAATACTTTATCGTCGATCAATCTGACTCGTTTGTCGGCAGTGCTAATTTTGATTGGGTTGCTTTGACACATGTGCACGAGGTGGGGCTTCGTATCAAAGATGCTCGCATCGGCTCAGATCTGGAAGACATCTTTTCAAAAGATTGGGAAACTGCCATGCCACTTTCGGGCGTAATATCATTGCCCACTGAAAAAAAAGATACAAAACCTGTGAAGCTCAAAGAACATGCTGATCTTAAAGTGGTCGGCTCACCTGCGTCATTGTTGCCTGAAGGTGTCTCGGACACGCTGCACACGCTTGTGCAGATGATCAACACCGCGAAGTCATCGCTGCGAATTCAGGTTTACGAATACAATACTAAGATTCCTAAAAGTTCCGAGCATTGGAACGTTCTTGATACTCCTATTCGGGAAGCCGCAGCTCGCGGCGTTCATGTTCAACTTCTTGTAGACAAGACGGCTCTGAAAGAAGGGCGTGCCGATCTAAAAGCATTGGCACAGCTTCCGAACATCCAGGTGAAGGTGGTGACGATTCCAGAATGGTCTGGCGGTCCGATCCCATTTGCGAGGCTGGTGCACAGCAAATATTGCATCATTGATCATTCGTCGGCGTGGGTTGGAAGCGAAAACTGGAGCGCTAACTATTTCACCAGTTCGCGCAATGTGGGCGTGACAGTCCACATTGGCAAAGTCATTAAGTCTCTGACCAAGATATTCGATAAGGTCTGGACAAGCTCTTATACTTCCTCCGGTGGTGGCGGCGGTGGAGGTTTAGCTCATCTTCAAGAAGCAATAGCCCGAGCAAATAGCGGTGGTGCACCAATCAGCGTGCTGCAATACGGAGATTCACACGTTGCTGGTAGAACCGAACCGAAAGCAATTGAAGATGCTCTCAAATCGCTCGGACCTGTGCAATACGACACAATGGCGAAGGTAGGAATCAGCGCCAACTATCCGCTAACTGACCCTACAAATTGGCTCGATAAGCCGATTCAAAAAGACCATCCGGACTTAGTCATTCTTTCATTCGGCAGCAACGATTCTGCCGGTAACGTGAACCAAGCAGCTTACGAACAGAGCTATCAGAAATTGATCGATAACGTGCGAGAACGCGATCCTAACGCCTCTATCCTCATCGTCGGACCGAGTGACGGCGACTCAATCACTGGAGCAAATAAAGGCAATACCTTACCAGGATTGGATAACGTAGTTGCAGCGCAGAAAGCTGTCGCTGAAAAGAACGGACTCGATTTCTTTGACTTGCGTCAATCTATGGGTGGCCCTGGCTCCATCGAAGATTGGCATTCTAAGGGTCTTGCCGCAGACGACAAATTGCACTTCACGACTAAGGGCTACGAATTGATTGGCAACGCGGTAGCAAATCATATTAAAGACCAAGTACATAAGTAGTACTGCACCCGCTCGAATCATTCGCTCCGCTCGAGTCACTCGTTCCGCTCAACAGTCGTGTCAGATCGCTCACGCCAGGCTCCCCTGGTCACAGCAAACCACGTCGCCAATGCACCACATCCGATACCAACAATCAAACCCGGCACGCTGCCCTCAGGTCCGAACGGACCACCGCTGACTAAGAAGGATCCGCTCACCTGCGCGATCAAGAACGACGCACCAAAGTTTTGTCCGGACACGATTGTGCCAAAAATGGGACCTTCAAAAAAATTCCAGGCCCAATGCATTCCCAACGGAAGCCAAACTCTCCTGTTGATCAGAAATACTGCGTTAAGCAAAAACCCTGCTTCGAAGATCAGAAAAATGCATCCAGTCAGCTGCTGCTCAACGGATGCGTTCTTCACAATGTTGATCATGTGTATCAAGCCAAACAGAACAGACGTGATTGTCAATGCTTTTACTGTGCCCCAGCGCTTTTCGCAAGTCTGAAAAACAAACAGTCGAAAAATCACTTCTTCAACTGCCGCCGCGAAGAAGAAAAGGATCAAAGGGTAGACGAGATTCGCTGAGGTATTTACGTTCAGCACTTTGTAGCCACCGAGGAGAATCATGCCGAGAATGGCGCCGCCCGAGACTACAAAGCCGAGGGCAAATCCAATCAGCGTTTCGATCACGGCTCCTTTCTTGACGATTCCGGTGCTTTTAAAATCACGCTTTTGCACAAACTTGGCGAACAAAAACAAAAGAAGAACGGAGTAAACCGTTTCCATTATTTCCTGAGTCATCAACCTGGTTTTAAAATCCGCAGGGACGAAAGCCCAGATGACTAGCCACGATCCGTACAGCATCGAGAGGAACATGACCACGTATACGAATATTTGAGTCGCAGGATGGAGCCAAACCTTTTTGATGCTATTCAAGCAACTCAACCTGGATCCCAGTGCGATCCTCGAACTGGTTTAGTTTGGATAGCGGCAAGCACAGGATCAATGCATCCGGACCTTTTGTATCGACGCAAGCAAACCGTTTTTCAGAACCAGACTTTTTCAGCAATGTGCCCATCCTACGCTGCTCGGTAAAGGTTAGCCGCTTCACTGGTTCCCTTTTCGTTTGAAGGCGGCGTTCCTTTCGCGCATCTGTTTGAAGACTTGATCGCCGTCGACTACTTGGCCTTTATCTGCCTGATCAATGCCAATCTGAATGGACCGCCGTAATTTCTCCATTTTCAGTCGGTCCAAGAGCTGCTCACGATCTTCTGCCGTGAGCCTATCTACCAGTTTAACCACCTGGTCGAGTGTGACATTTTCTTCTGGTGTGCGCTGAGCCATGACGGTTGTAACTCCTTACTGCGAACAGTATAAGCTCAGTGGTCTGTGGTGTGCAATTGTGCCGATAGATTTAGACAGGTCTATAATAGAGCATCAGTCAAAAGGACTCTCGTGAGCAGTTCGTGCGGCGGCAACGATCACATTGAGCCAGATTGAACACTGCCGATGGGCGTCAAACTAGATGGATGATGAGCGAAGCAACTATACGATTTAAGCTGAAGTCATTGGCAATCCTTTCAGGCTCCCTGTTCGCGTCTAGCAATGTGGCGAGAGCAGAGGAAGCTCAATGTCCGTTGGAAAGGCAAGCTCATCCCTTTGGCATTCTTTTGCAGCGGACAGTAGACCCGAATTGGCTGAAACGAAACGCCGTCGCCGAATACCTGAAAGAAGCTAGCCGGCCAAACTCTAACTCGATAAGCCGCGGTACAAGTTCACTTGGAGAACGAGATGGCGCTCCGTATCGACAATTGCCAAAGTATTTCCCGCCGGACATTAGCAATGAACCGAAAAACGATCCGACGAAATTAGGTAAGCGAAAAATCTATGGCGGACGCAAGGCGGTTGAGGATTTTGTTCATGGAAAATCTAAAAACTTGCGCGGATATGATGCGGTAGATTATTAGGAAACTCGAGCAACTGGACCACGACAAAGAGCACGTGAATACCATGAAGAGTTCTTGGATAGCCTGCATTGCAATTTCTTCCGTTATGCTGACGCCCCTAATGGCTTTGGCGCAGTCTGGCACTGATTCTGGAAGAAGGTCAGCTGAGAAGCCACTGGTCGGAGATTTCGATGCAGTCCGTCGCGAAATCCAGATTATCGACGAAAGACCGGTGATCCGCCGACCGCCTACCCCACAAAGCATTGCGCCTCAACACGAAGGGTCAAGTCGATCTGCAGAAGTGCCGAGCAAGTCCAATCAAGCAAAGGATGGAGGTAGATCGGACGATACAAGTGCGCGGATTCCTTTGAAAACCGATGAGTGGAATAAATGGAAAGAAAACGTCCTGACCTTAATCTCTGACCGTTTCAACAAGTTTGGATCCAGCAAGACGTTCTCATCCATTCCCGGCAATACTTCTTGCGAGGTCACATTTGTGGTATCAGAAAGTGGGGAAATATGTTTCCCTCTAGTTAGTCGAAAAAGCGGCACCCCACAATTCGACGGACTCGCCGCGGCATCGATTATGTTCTTGAGCACAAACAGATCATTTTCATTCCCACTCAAATCTGGTGTCAACTATTTGCAATGCACAATTGATTTTTCCAGCAAAGATGGTCCATCTAACCTATCGATGAAGGCTACAGACGCACCACCGCCAAGAAATGTGCACCGCCATTGGACCATGGAAGCAACAGGGTGCTATTGATTATTCTCATACCCCTCCCGACATTGTTGCACCTGACACGAACAAAGAACTAAACCTATGAAGCATCACGCCAGGCGGACTCTCTATGTCAGTTTCACGATAGGACAACGAATATAGTCAAACTTACAAGGATGCTTCAATGATTTACGTGTTGTTTGTTTGTTTTGTACTAATTTGTACTGTCACCTATGTTATTGCTTTTACTTTTACGTTCAAGCGACGCAAGACACATCCTGTGCTCTACATGTTGCTTGCACGAGCTTTCTGTGTGATGCCAATCTTCTACGCAGTTGGTATGGTTGGTGCTGCGTTTTATCGTGGTCATTTGATGGGTCTTGCTGATGGGCTGCAAACTGAGCTGATTGGCGGCGCACTACTTCTGATATTTTATGCAGCTCTCTTCGTATGTGGACGCAAATACATTGTAGACATCATCAAAGATGCCGACTGGAAAAGCCCCAAATGAAGTTGCTCATAGTCGAGTTAATCTGAAGCCAGTGGAGTACAACCACAGATCCGTGTCACACTGGATCTTGGAATGAAACATGGCAATTGGGATCGGACACGATAATGCTTATTCCAGACAAGTCAAAATTTGAGAGACATTTGCCGTCCTTAATATTTGCGGTTCCTGCGCTTTTGTTTTTTAGCGCGGGGGTGTGCGCTTTTATGTCTGGACGTTGGGACCAACTATTAGTCGGTGCGCCGTTTATTATTGCTTTGGTGCCTGGATATTGGGGATTGCTACCGCGCGGCGGTGTGAAGCACTGGCATGCCTGTAAGTGCACCAAATTTGATGCGGATTGCGAGATAGGTTTTTTCTTCGATTGGGGTCAGAAGTTATTTCTCATCCTTCCAATGGTGCTTATGTCAGTTTTTCTGGGCTCGCTCCTTCTTTTGCACCATGAATTGAGAGAAGCCATAATCGAAACATCGCTAGCGGCTCTAACTTGGCTCATTTATTCTGCCTTGTGTGCTTGGTGTTTCTACTTGATGGTCAAAAAGTTCAATCGATAACATGACGTCATCATCGACAAGCCGCAAAGAAATTATAAAAGGTGAAGTAACGTACGACACCGCCAGCGGTGCACTGAAGGTCCAACTTCATGGAGTGATTCATGATAGATATACTCAGAACGGAGTGTGGCATATGAGTGAGCAAAGCAAACATGAACGAATCGCTGAAACGAAGGTAGTCTTTGTTGACCGATACGGAACACGTACGTCAGTCGCTCTAGCAATCGGACGCCCTTACCAAGAAGACGAGGAGACGGCACATTGCACTCTTTACATGGATGGCTATGATGAACCTCGTGCAATCTTTGGACTCGACACACTACAAGCACTCTGCCTCGCGATACGGTTGATGCGCGTTCAGCTCGAACATCTTGTGGAGTTCGAATATAAAATTTATAGCCATGAAGTAGATTTTGAAGGCGAGGATTTAGACGATTATCTCTTACCAATAGATGCCTGCTTCGGAAGAAAATGACTTTAAATGCACTTGTTGCGCAGATGCCCTGCATCTGCTGCCAAGCTGTCAAACCAAAGGCGGCGAATACTTAGAAGGGTTTGGACATCATGGGAACGCATTCGAAACTGTATGCACTTTTATATTCTGAGATAAAACCTTCAGAAACGATTTTGTTCGAAGGAATAAGGGGCGGAGTAGCAAAACTGCGTCTATTTTTTACGTTGCTCGGCGTCGTCGCAACCTTACTGGCAATTGTGACTAAGGCTTATCTTGCAGCTTTAACGATTATTGCGGCGACGGTTCTGGGCATTATGTGGACATTTCGCCCTCCACCCCGTTCAATTCTCTATGCGGAAACCGACATACGCGTGCTTGAAGTCACCATGGACGGAGCAAGGACATTAGCCACACACGAGGAAATCGACAAAATCACTGACTCACTGTTTAAGGTTTACAAGAAAGTTTCATTTACAAATGGCTTAGCGCCTATTCAATTTCTTGTAGAACGACCACGGGCAGCAATGTTAGTCACAGAGAAATTAGATGTCACCAGCTACATGAAGGTAGATCCCGACAAACCAACGTCGATCAAGGATTTGAAAGATCAGATCGAACTCTGGATGGTGCGTGCTCAAATGGCTTTTGAGCAACGAAATTCTGAACTAGCCGCTACGGCGCTTCATCGAAAGTTTTTGTGGCAATGCAGGCTGGCCGCGCTGGAAGGGACACCACCTCCAGAATCACCCGAAAGTGCAGACGCACTGTTTGGAGCGATGCCCGATGTTGCACAAACGCAACATGATTCATTTCCGCTTCCTCGCCGACCAGATGAACCAGATCAGGATTCATCAGCTCGACGATAACCATTGCGAAAAACCCATGCCAGTTTAATGCAAGCTTGCGGTGGGAACGCTTTGCAAAGTCCTACGACAACAGTCACATTGAGTCAGATTGAACACTAGTTACGTTGCTGAGCCGCGATTCTCCACTATGGCGCTTCGGAAATAAACTCGATGAATTCCTGGCAGGAACAAATCTTGACGCCGCATCTATCAGCTACGGCATCATTGAAGTGGTCGCGATTGCCCGACAGAATTACATGGGGCTTGGGGTCCATGCTGAGTGCGGCAGCTAGTACCGGGATATCTGCCTTGTGTCGCATCACTCCCAAGTATTTATCGCGAGTGGCTTTGACAGTTTCCGCATCTGGATCTTCAAGCACAAGCAGCCGCACATCCGTCTTTAGCTTCTCCCAATTTATTATCACCTTATTTAGATCGTTCGGCTTTAGACCTAGCTTGCTGACGATTGCATCCTCTGTATCGGTTACACAAATCTGGCAGGTAGCCATGTCAAACGCGCCCCGTGCCACCATTTCAGCAACAACATATGCAGCCGATTGTGGTATCAGCAGGGCTTCTATCAACACGTTGGAATCGGCAAACAGTACTGGAGGCATTTATAGATCCGGGTACCGTTCGGCTGTTCGTGCGTCTCTTAGTCGGTCCGCCTCATGAATAATTTCCTCGGCAGTGACCCCGGCATGTTTGATTGCTTCTTGGGCCTTTCGCGCAGTCTCGGCCAGGACTTGGTTCTGTGGCAATAACACTATGCAATTGCCAACGACCATTTCTATCAGCGTGTCACCTTTGTCCAGTCCGAGAGCCTTTCTTGCCCAGACAGATATCGTCACTTGTCCTTTACTGGTCATCGTCAAACTTCGCAATTTTGTCTCTGCCATAAATCACTCACCTCTTAAAATTCCTTACATTTCCGATTTCCTTACTTCCTTACAAGTGTACCATGTTCAAGATTTTGCTCGATCCGCAAAGGTGCCAAGCGTCTTATCGACCTTGGGCTGACACCTGAAGAACGCGAGACAGATGAGATTCGCAATGTCGCCCACAACCATCTTGCAGAACACTTATTTAACGGATGGGCTCTCTGACGTCAATGAGCTTATCGATCTTAAGCGCTGACAATAGCTTGAGAGGAGCTGCAACGACTGGGCATATAACCGCCGTTATTAGCACCGCGCTTTCAAGCGGCACTGAATTCAATACCAGACTGGAAAGTTTTCTGGGCATCTCTAAACTTACTGAGCCACGAAACTGTCCTCGATATTTTATGCAACTCTCTTCGTATGTGGACGCAAATACATGGTAGACATCATCAAAGATGCTGACTGGAAAAGCCCCAAATGAAGCTCGCTCATGGTCGAGTTAATCTGAGTCCAGTGGAGTACAACCACAAATCCGTGTCACACTGGATCTTGGAATGAAACATGGTAATCAAATTGCAATCGAGGATGCTTACTGGGCTGCTCGGGCAGTCAAGACTGAGGCGGGTGGTTTTGCGACCGAAGCCGAGGTCAAAAAGCTAATTGAGGATGCTGGGTGTGTAACCTAAATCCGACAATAGAGGCTCTCGATTTTATTCGCGGTCTGGAGCCAAAATTTAAACACAATGAGAAAGGTAGATTTCTCAGAACGGCGCCGGGAACAACAATGCCATTGGATCACATTCCTACCGAAGAAGATTGGGGCGCCTACAAGAATCATCACGAAAATAAATGGGCTCACGATGCATTTATTGGGAAGACCGTAGAGGAGCTTTTAGAATGGTTTGAGCGTTCATTGCTCGTCTATGACGTGCTTTATCACATGTCGCCCAAGCCTTTTCAATATTATATTTTTGCTTTGAAAATAATTCTGGACCCTGAGAGACCAAGGGAAGATCACATTTGTTGCAATAGCGCGAGTGTTTTTCTTGATCTCATTCTGGATAAGCTGGTTCAGGAGCCAGATACAATTCTGCCTGTGATGGAAGACCTTCTGCCCACGGCTAGTTATGTTGCCTCTAATCAGGCACAATATGATGCTAGCATCGAGATTTATGGTTCCTTTCCCTCAAAATTCACCGAAATTAGACAGCTATATGCAACGCTGCAGCAGCGACCAGATAACAATGAAACAGCATGAATGAAGCTGAAATAAATCATGAACTCATGGCTGCACCGACTGCGAATAAGCGATAGTCTTAGCGTGGTTCGGTCATTTGCGAGATGATTCTGAACAGCGCCTGGCCGACTAGACTGAGAGCAGCACGACATCAAAGATCGCTAACTCGCATCAACTCCAATATGCAGATTATTATCTCCTTTTGCCTGCTCTGCAAATTCAAGGAAACGCCAGCCAAATATTCCGATCCATCTTTCTTGACAAGATTTCGACTAAAACCTTCAACACGTCTCGAAAGCAGGATAAACTCATCAAGCAAATTCCGATTCGCGCCGCCGCCTAATATGACTCTGATACTCTGTCCAATCAATTCAATCGGCAGGTAACCAGTGATTCTTAGCGTCCGCCTATTGACTGATTTTATTATGCCTTGCTGAGAAACTACTAGTATGGCAGCTGGAATCAATTCGATTAGGGAATTGGCTGCTGTCGGTTTAGAGCTATAGTCCGGCGCGATTTGAAATTCACCTGCAGCAGGAGGTCGAAACCAGAGTTCATTCTCCAGTTGAGTTTTACCTCTGGACTGCTCGGCTTCGTTGAGCATTACCGCCAATAAGTCGCGTTCGCTTTCCCTCATCTTAAGCTGAGTCTCAAGTTCGTGATTCAATGCGGCTAAGGACTGCATCTCTTCACGTAGGGCAATCGATTCACCCTCCCGTCCTCGATCTCCAGTTTCTTCATTGCTCATTTCTTCCAGCCCTAACACTTCAATTCATTTCATACCCAATCGCTCCAATCGCTCAAATCATGTCGGGAGTATTGAGTGTTCCTTGGCTGCTCATTCTCCTGGGTCCTGCGAACGTAAACCTGATCAACGCACAATGCTCAAGATGCATTTGCTTCAAGTCGCCGCCAAGAATTCGCCAAAAGTCCGCCGCCCGTGCGCCAACGGTTTTTGCTAATTTGAAGCAGGATGATAACTCAATCAAGGAGGGCTGGCGATGGTCGACAGTTACCACACTCAATTCCTTTCACCTAAAGAGGTGCATGACTACAATGCGCAACTTGAGAGGCAAATTAGCACGCAAAGCAAACTCACTGAACAGTTCTTTGGCAGTGACGTTGCTAGCAGAAAATCAGACGTTCAAGACTCAAGTGCAAAAGGCTTCCTCAACCGTGATTCGGCAGGAAGGGTTGCCTCTGTTAAATCTTCCGACGGTGCTACCGTTTATACGGCAAGCTATGGTGATGACAATCGCGTCAGCAATATCACCTTTGCCAATCAAGAATCAATTCAACTGCAATCGGATGGCTCTTATCGGATGCGCTACAACGCAAAGATAGATGACGACCTTCTACCGGCAACAGTTTCCGATCTTAAGGTCTTACCAGATGGTCGAATTTCCTGGAAGGTCGATGATAGGACAACTGTTATCACAGACCGGCTACAGCAAAAGACCTGGATTAATGGCAAACTGTCTGAGCCAAAGCATCTCGACTTTCGTGATACCGAAGCTTTTTGGGACCGCCAGATCTTCAAGCGCCCAGAACAGAACTGAACAGGACTCAGAGCAAGACTTTCTACACATTTGATCCTGATTCTTTCTTTTTCTGATCGCCCCTCAGCTTATATCCAACACCATGGATGGTGCGGATTACCGACGGGCTGTCAGGCAAGTCGAGCTTCTTTCTGAGTCGCTTAATGCACGTTGTCACTGCTTCGGTGGTCGCGTCCGAATCATCTCTCCATACGCGGTTGAGAAGAACTTCAGCCGAGAACACCTTGTTGGGGTTACGCATGAAGAACTCTAAGAGCGCAAACTCGCGAGGCACCAAACTGATCTCTTCGCCGCCTCTGATCACGCAGTGTTGATTGCTGTCTAACACGAGATCGCTTTGTTGCAGGACGGTGCCGGAATAATCACGTGGACGCCTGAGAATAGCGCGCACTCTGGCAGTCAGTTCTCTTCCTTGAAACGGTTTTGTCAGGTAATCATCTGCGCCGGCATCGAGACCGGCTTCTTTGTCGTCTAAATCACTTTGTCCCGTTAGAATCAGAACAGGTGTGCCACCACCCATGTCTCTGAACTCCTTCAAAATTCGCAGTCCATGCACCTCAGGCAGATTCATGTCTAGAACAATGAGATCGTAGCTGTAAGTTTTTACACGGCTTAAACCATCTCCACCAGTAAACACAGCTTCAACGATATGGTGGTCGAGACTCAACCAGTCGCTCACCGTGCGGGCAAGCTCCTTGTCATCGTCCACTACGAGTATCTTTGCCATATAGCCCTCAAGTTTATGCCAATTGTACAAGTAGTTTCGGGGCTTTGAGATCTGCAAGCAATCGAATCATTTCGAGAATCGCTATGATGGATTAGCAAGATGTCTGTTGTACCATGATGCTTGGAGTGGCGCTCACAGGACGGCTGAAGGTGAAACGAAGCATAGCTCTTCTTTTTCTCTTTCTAACGGCTCTTTGGACTGACACAAATTACCAGGTGGCAATCGCTGCAAATAAGACGGTCTTGCACTTTCCTGATCGCTCGTCACTTGGCGAGCTTTATGTGGTGTCAGATCAGTACCCTGCCGGTCTGTACCCTGGTGGGCCGAACAGTACTAAACAACCACTGGTGGTCGGCAAGGCCAGTGGACTGGTTAGTGTTCCAAAGACAGCGAAGCTTCTTCTGCAGGTTGGCGATGGTGGAGCACAACATCCGTCATTGTTGACTACGAATGGCCCGAGCGCCTTCGCTGGTTTGGATTTCGGCAGTGTCAAGCCAGATGGCCAAACGATGGAGAAGATCGGCGAGCTCACAGGACTGCAAGCGCTTCAGCTGGATGTATCACACCTTCCTGAGCAGGCGCTGATGCCGTTGGGCAAGCTAAAAAACCTGGAGTATCTCTCACTGGCAGAGACTGCGACTATTGATCGTGAACTGCAATGGCTAGTTCCGCTTGGATCGCTAAAGTATCTAGTCTTGAAGGGAACGAAAATCAGCGACACCGGACTGAAAAACATTCAGAAATGTCGAAGAAGTTTACGGACTCTTGGTCTCGATGGTACAAACATCAGCGACAATGAACTGCCAATCATTGACAAGTGTGAAAACTTGCAATTTCTTAGCATCACCAATAGCAAATCCAGCATCACTGATGCCGGATTGCGTTCACTGACAAATCTATCTGAGTTATCGGATTTGCGTCTGAACGGCAACCCAAGAATCACTGCAAAAGGTTTGTTGCAACTAACAGGTCTAAAAAAGCTGAAGACTTTGAGACTTCGGCAAACGGCCATCACGGCTAAGGACCTGCAGATTATGAAATTGTTGAGTCAAAAAATGTCGCTTAAGACACTGGTGTTGGAGGACGGTTCTTTCACTAGTGGCGAGGTAAAAAGATGGCACCAGGCGCTTCCGCACGTGCTGACTATAGCGGCGACGGCGGCAGTGGCCAAACCAAGCGAGGAGAAGATCCTACACTTTCCCGATCGCACATCGCTCGGCCAGCTCCAATCCATCCCGTATGCGAAAAAGACAGTCGAGGCAAGAGGAACTGTTCGCGTTCCGAAGTCGACCTCCTTATATCTACGAGTTGGCTACGCTGCCGCACGAGATCCCTCATTGCTGACTGCTTACGGTCCAGACTTCTTCACCGGTTTGGACTTTAGTAGAGTCGAGACAGATGACACGACCGTAGCTAAGATAAGTGCCCTCAGTGGACTGCGATCACTGGACCTGCGTGACGCTGACCTGTCAGAGCAAGGGATGAAGTCTGTGTCCAAGCTGAAGAATCTGGAAAATCTCAAACTCGAACGCACTGCCCTGACGGATCAATGCACTGAATTGCTGGTTCCACTCAGATCGCTAAAACGACTATCCGTGGACCAGACAAAAATCACTGACGATGGACTGAGAAACATTCAGAAGTGTAGGAAGTTACGAACGCTTGGTCTGTCGCAGTGCCACATCACTGATGCCGGATTGCGCTCAGTTGCAACTCTGCCTGAGCTTCAGGAGTTAGAGTTGTCTGACAACCGAGGAATAACTGCAAAAGGTTTGTTGCAGCTAACAGATCTAAAAGAGCTGAAGACTTTGAGACTTCGGCAAACGGTCACGGCTAAGGACTTGCAGATCATAAAAATGTTGAGTCAAAAAGTGCCATCGCTCCATTACATTGAAGTGAAAGACAGGTCTTTCACCAGCGCAGCGATGTGGAAATGGCAGCAAGCACTTCCGAATATTGCCGTAGAGGTAGCTCAGAGCCAACCTTTACAAAAGGATGCGCCAAAGTTGTTTGCCCCATTGCACTCCTGGAGCGACCGATAGCCTTACGCAAGAAGCACGCGTTCTCAGTGCCTCCATCGTAATTTGAAGTTGCACCTGCCTGGCAATCATTATTTTCGACATCGCAGCCAAGAATTCGCCAAAACTTCGCCGCAGTTACGCCAACACCTTTTGCTATGGTGATACCGCGAGAAAGATCCGCAGTTTTGTGGCGATGATGCAACAAAATCCCAGTACCTTAAGTGGCTTGCGCAGCCCTGAACAAGCAACCGAAATTCTGAGCACCACAAAGACGCAGAGCAAAAGACCCAAAGGCAGGCAGTTACGTTGATGATACAGCATTGCGAACAATCTCATGAAGCGCCCGGCAGTGTCTATGACAGGGCTCGCGACAGTGCATCTCAGTCCTGCAACGCCGAAGTCAACCACATCCGCCAGTTCGAACAATTTAAGTCGACTGCCAGCCTGAAATTCAAGGACGATTGCCTCACCATACCCCCTCTAGATCAGCTCACTACTTCCTCTAGCGAACAGCAGAAAAAAAACGAGCTGACAGCAGAACAGAAGCGCCTTTGGTGGGATGTCGATTTGATCGACAAGAATGTTCTCAAGCCCAACGACTCCGCGCAATTCAAAGCGGACATGAAGACGTTTGAGAAACGCGCTGAAGAGCAAGGCTTAAATACTGAAGACGTAGCGAAGACCTACAGCCAGGTCTCTCGCATATTGGAGGCGAAAGGCGATCGGCCTCTAGCGGAAAAGGATAGGGTGAGAGCGGCTCTGGACATCATGGCAATTGCAGCAGATCCAACATCGAACAATCAGGGAAATCACAATACCTGCAACGTCACGGCGCTCGAGAACAGGATTTTTACAAGGCAACCGGACGTTGCGGCCGGTCTGATTGCCGACGTTGCCACCTCAGGCAAGTACACGGCGAAGGATGGCACCACGGTGAGCCTGGACAAAGAAAGCCTCACGGTTCAACCCGATGCAGTGGAGGCGGCTAAGCAGCCGCGCAGCGAGAACCATCGCAATTATGCCAGCCAGCTCTTTCAGGTAACTGCGATCAATCTGCTCTACGAAAGAGACCCACAGACAGCCGGCAAGTTGCACTACTCGCAAGGACCTGAACGAACCCCTGGTCCTCCAGGAGGATCTGACAGCACCGCCGATAGTGCAGGAGGTACTGAAAGCAGTCCTACTGGTGAAAAGTTGATGAAAGGCTCGACAGAAATCAAGCCGTCTTATGGTGGCGACCAAAATCCCGAATACGCGCAAAAGGGCGGAACCGTGCAGGATGTCGTCGACATGAACACCATGATCACCGGTAAGTATGAGCCGAAAGCCTTTCTTCAACGCAAGGATATGGCTAATGCCGACGAAACACGAGGTAACTCCGTAGGCAGCGAAGCAGAATTTGACAAACAGCTTACTGAGCTTAAGGACAGTGGACAACTGCCTGCCGTGGTGGCAGTAGACATTGCAAATGACCCGTTCTATAAAATCAACCAGGAGTCCAACGAGAAGCGCACGGAGCAGGAAAAAGCGTCAGGTAGTCCGCCACGCACTCCACCAGGCATGCCACCAGGGAGACCACCACTCTTGGATATGTCGACCTTGCAAGGGGCCGGTCATTTCGTTTCCATAACAAGCTACGACCATGAGAAGCAGGAACTCACATACAAAAATCAGGAAGGAAGCGATCAAAATCCCCAAAAGCCTGTCAGCGTGCACGAGTTCTACGAGTCTATGACCGTTGCAAAAGCTTCCGACTGGATCGACCGTGCCAATAATGCTTACGACCGTGTTCAGCAGTTGCACAACAAAGGGAAACTTTCGGATAAAGACTATAGAAGCTACCTGAGCGAATATGCCAGCGATCTGTCTCAGATAATGTCCCATTACTCTCAACTCTGGGAAAACCAACAAAAGGATGTTCCAGGAACACCGGGCACTTTCGATCAGGTCGACAAAGAACGCGCGACACAAAAGTTCGAGCAGGCGCTCAAGCGTATTAGCCCCGCCAACGTGGAATAGGTTTATGTCCATTCAGAGAATCTTTGACAACAATGCGCGCTCACATGACCGTCCGGGTGAGCGCACTGACTCGGCCGACCCTCACGCTCAGGCAATCCACTCGACCGCCAAGCAAATAGAAATACAATGTCTTCTCAAAGGAGGATACCCACGTGATTTTTCGCATGTCTTCGAAACAATAGATAAGCTGCGCCGCTTGGATCCGAAAGGTTTTCACCAGGATTTGAAGGCTGTAAATGACGAATTGCACAAGCAAGGAATTTTACCAGGCCTGGAAATTGTCGAAGACGATCGACCGGAAGATTTGAAGCATCATGCACATGGTTATTCAGTGGTTGCCGAAGACAAACAAAATCCACGACGCAACCATACTATCGTCAGCACAACTCACGGCGCTCCCCATGAACCTAAAGGGCTTCGCGACGATTATGGCAGGATGCTGGATGGTACGTACAATGGCTGGAATCAGAGCGTCGAAGGTGGTGGTGGCGCCCACGGTGGCTTTGACCGACATGCGGTCGGCGGGCACGTGCCGGTAGGAGCAAGGAAAGAGCTAATCGACAAGGCTTTAGAGCTTGCCGGCGTTCCGGTCACCCCGGAAAATGAAAAGGCCGTGAACACGATCGTTACCCGCGAAAGCAGCTGGAATCCGAATATCACAAACAACTGGGACATCAACGCCAAAAGAGGTCACCCATCGACGGGCTTGATGCAGACCATTCCATCGACGTTTCAGCAATACGCTTTGCCAAGGTTCGACAAGAATATCCACGATCCATTGTCGAATTTGATCGCCGGCATTCGCTATGCTGAGGCTCGATACCGCGGACATGGACGGTCAGGCGTTGCCAATGTGGCAAGACGGCAGGGTGGCTATTGATTGGGCTGAAGCGCTTTGTCATTCACGATGGGCTTCTAACCTTGTCATCCTCGCCTAGGAGTATTTTCCCTTTTGGTGTTGACCGGCAAAGCGCTAAAATGGAGATGCCAAATAATCAAGCTCGAAGAATTGAAGAATCGAGAAACGACACTGTTTTGCTGGCTCCACTTTTTTTAGCAGCAATCATTTGTTTGTGGCCAAGGAAATCGCATGAACTTCAGTATCAAGTTATGGCACAAGGTTTTGATCCTGATCGCGGTCCCCCTTGCCTTTGAAGTGGCTTTCATCGCTATTCTTCTCAATCTCTTGAATGAGGGCGAGATTGAGACTCGCAGACTCAACCATGCTAAAGCAGTGATTGCCTGCGCAGGCGACATTATGCGCGAAATGGATCGAACCTTTCTGTCTCTTTTCATGTATTTAACGACTTCCGCGGACTCTGCACTCACTTCTTATTCAGAGGCGGTCGATGAGCTTCCGAAGGACTCGCTTCGCCTGAGAGAGCTGGTCAAAGAGGACTCTCACGAATCGATGATCTTGGCTCGTGTTGAATCAATGCAGACCGAGAACATACGCATTCTTCAAGAGGTTAAGAGTCGACTCGGTCAGCACGATACTCTCGGTGGGTTCTGGAGCTTGACTGCATCTCGCAAGAGCGCCAGGAAACTAGCCCAAATGTCGGTCGCTTTGCAAGAAATTGTCAGGCTTGAAAAAGCAAAGGGTGCAACAGATGAGAAAGAGGAGAGCCTGCGTCGGCAGCTAAAGCAGTGCTTGATCGGTGGTGTGGGTTTCAACGTTTTACTAGCGATACTTCTAGGAGCATTCTTCATAACGGGCACGACCCGGAGGCTATCGATATTGATGGCCAACACCTTGCACCTCTCAGGCGACGTCCCTCTTCTGCCGAGTGTCGGTGGTAGTGACGAGATCGCTCACCTCGATAAAGTCTTTCGCGATATGGCAGAAGACCTAGCAGAGGCCTCAAGAAAGGAAAGAGCGGTTGTAGAAAACGCTCAGGATGTGATTTGCCTGATTGACGGCTCCAACAAGTTTGCCAAAGTCAACCCAATTTGCGCCAGAGTCTGGGGATATGAGCCATCAGAGATAGTTGGTATCAGGTTGGCAGAAATCGTAGTTCCAGAAGATCTCGAATCCACGCTGGCTGCATTCGACTCGACGAAAACAGGGACAAACACAGCGTCTTTCGAGAATCGTATCAAGCACAAGCAGGGAACAATCGTTTACATGGTCTGGTCGGTTTACTGGTCTGAGCAATCGCTGTTTTGCGTGGCCCACGACATAACTGACAGGAAGGAGTCGGAAGCTCGCATCCGCGCCTTGATCGACAACATGCCGGTCGGACTGGTTGTTGTAGACAACGACTGCATTATCGAATCGAGCAATCCGAAGACAGAGGAATTGTTTGGCTGCTCAGAAAAGGGGCTGATCGGCAAAGGTTTGCTGCAACTCGTGTCGATTGAAAATGCATCGAGCCCTGAGTCCTTCATCGACAAGATCAAAAATGACGCCCTCGGCCCTCTTTCGGGATGCCTGCGCAAGGCGGACGAAGAGCTCCATCTGGAGCTTTCCTTGAGAGAATTCGAAACAGCTGTGGGCAGAAGGAATCTGGTCAGCATTCAAGACGTCACCGAACGTCATCGCCTGGAAGAACTAAAACAGGAATTTGTCGCCATGATTGCCCACGACTTGAGGACACCACTGACTTCGATCGCCTTTACACTTGAGCTTATGGCCAAAACACAGTCATCCAATCTACCTGATGAATGGAGAAAGCGCTTATTGGCAACAGAGAACAACTGTGCCCGTCTTGTTGTCCTGATCAGCGACTTGCTGGATCTCGAGAAATTGAGGAGCGGCAAGTTCGAGGTATTCCTGCAGACATGCAATCTCAGTGAGCTTATTGAGAGCTCCTTTGAGTCAGTACATGGATTTGCTGAGCAAAACAGGATAGATCTTAAGATCCAAAAGACAGAGGCATCTGTCCTTGCAGCCAGAGAACGCATCGTGCAAGTATTGGTCAATTTACTTTCCAATGCGATCAAGTTTTCACCAGAAGGTTCTGCCGTGAGCGTTGAAACAATATCGGTCGATGATTTCGCAGAGATTCGAATTATCGATCACGGCCGCGGAATTCCCGAATCAAAGCTCGACCAGATCTTCGATCGATTCTCCCAGGTAAGCAAGAAAGATGCATACGCGAAAGGTGGCGGCGGCAGCGGATTGGGGCTGACAATCAGCAAGGCAATCATTGAAGCTCACGGAGGTAAGATAGGTGTCGAGAGTTGCGAGGGCTCTGGCAGTACGTTCTGGTTTCGCATTCCGCTGGCCTAGGCGTGTAATATAATGACACTGTTTTTGCTCAACGAATCTCGCGATGCGAGCACTCCAAACTTATAATCGACCGAACTCAGTTGAGAACGCTTATGATCAGACTTGGCTGCAGCCGGATCCGTACCGGGGCGGATCATCTAGCACCGCATACAGTGCCTCCTCTGCGCCAAAGGATTCTGAACAGCGCGTGGCCGAACCAGACTGAGAGCAGCAACGACATGACATTCACGGTTAACCATAATCGGTGCAACAAGAGGTTCGTCGACTCCAACTAAGTCTTCACCGCAGTTTGCGACAGGAAGTCTAACGCGTAGACTTGGATGAACTTCATACTTATAACGATAATCGGCTATGTACGGTATCGAACATGGTTCAAGCACAATACCGCTGCCGGGTAGCGTAACCGTCAGATGACTCGGTTACGCTCCCTGCATGGGTGTTTTCACGTCTCACATATGAAAGACACTCAGCTGCAGCGGACACTTTGTATGGTTGCCGGATTACTCGTGGTATCACCTTAATCCGCCATGTATCATTTGTGAGCGAATCGCTTCGTGTCTTCGCTTTGCAAACTCACTTGATGTTGAATCTGCATCGCTCACGCCGGTAGGATCCTGAGAGGTCTTCGGCTTATTCTGTTTTATCCAGCGCGACAAGCGCATAAAGCCCGCGAATCGAGTCTTATATGCAATTCGCTCAGGAGTGTCGCAGACCAAACCGTTGGCGCTAACGAATACTCTTTCAACGAATACGAGCAAAAGGTTTCTGGGCAACCTGGTTACATAAAGAACGAATCGCATGATTTTTTCCTCCATCATCTTCTTCTTTTATTCGGAGAACGCCGAACGCGCGCTCCATTTTTAGACACAGTAAAGCGCGACACCACAAGTGGTGCACAAGAGCGTTGTCAGCCGAACCGGCTCTGTCACAGCCGGTCGGGCATTCCAACGGTTGGCGATGCGCTCGCCAATTCTATTGGGTCGATAACATTCACTGACTTCGATCAGCTAGTGAAATGTTTCAATCACTTCAGGACGCACAACTGTCACACGACGACGCTTATTGCATCGATCGAATTGCAAGTCTCTGACTATCTTTTAGAGGTTTTTCAACTAACGACGAGGCTGAGGATGCATCGGTTTCGGCGATGCGCCTGGTGTCTCATTGAGCCACTCTCTTGTATTTATAAATCCGCACACCGTGGAACCGCCTCGGATCATATCCGCGCCCAAGAACCGCTGCACTGCCTGCTTCGACGTGTAAGCAACATTAGTTTTTGCCAGCGATCTCATAGCCCCAACTCCAATATGGTGAACTTCTAGCTTAGTACACGTATCTGTATAGTGTCAAGAAGTTATTTTCGAAAAAACTGTAAGTGGTGGCATGTGATTATGCTTTGCAAAGCGTCGCGCAATGCTTTTACGCGTGCTAGTCTATGGTTACAAAATACGAGATTAATATGAATAACTATCTTCATCTTATTTGTGATTACGCACCTGGCGATATGGCATGGGCAGAAGTCTTTTCCGCGTTCTGCGCCAAACTGCCCGGCACTGTGCGCATTCACATGAGCAGCGTCAGTTCATTTGATACGATCGCTACTGGTTTTCTCGTCGCTCAGCTTGGTAACGCGGAAGAAGATTTGCGACCAAAAGATTTATTGATATTTGCAAATTGTGCGCCACGAAAAGATATCAAACAAGCGCGAACAAATAACGAAGGCGAAGGCTTGCTATTTTGTACGCTAAACAACGGTGTGGAAATCATTGCAGTAAATAGCGGACATTCACTTTCATTTGTCAAATCTGACATCAGAGAATTGTGGAGCACTGTCAGTGAGGATCAGGGCAGTCAATTTCGCTCACGTGATTATTTCCCAAAGAAGGTTTGGGCGGCAATCAAAGAAGATTTTTCATTCCTTTTGCACCAGCTGGATGTGGCAGCCACAATTCCTGACCCACCCAAAGAAGTGATTGGTTATGTCGACTCGTTTGGAAATATGAAAACCACCTTTCGCAGTGGCGACGAGATACCCGACAATTTCCAACCGGGGAGTCGCCTGAAAGTAAGGATCGGTGGAGCGATCAGAACCGCAACCGTGGCAAGCGGAAGTTTTAACGTTCTTGAAGGCGACCTGGCTTTCGCGCCAGGCAGTTCTGGTCAAGAGCGGAAGTATTGGGAATTGTTCAAGCGCGGTGGATCAGCTTGGCATGAATTCGGCAATCCGCCAACGGGGTCTACGATTCACATCGAAGTCACTTGAAACGCTTGGCACGAATTCCGCAACCCGCCAAACGGGTCTACATCATATCGAAGTGACTTGACCAGCGAAGATGATTTTGTCGCCGTCGAAGCGTTCAATTTCCGCCAATGATTCAATCGGAACGTTAAGCGGCTTGAGCAAAGTTCTGCCGCCTTCGAATCCTTTCTCGATTACAGCGCCAACCCCGACCAAGGTCGCACCGCTCGCCTTGACTAGTTTAACCAACGCAAGAATTGTTCTTGCGGAAGCCAAAAAATCGTCGATGATCAAGATTCGGTCGTCGGCGCTCATGTACTCGGAAGAGACGATCAATTCAACGTCTTTTCCGTGTGTATGGGATGCTGCGATCTCTTTGTAAGGTTCGGCAGCCATAGTGATTGGTTGATGCTTGCGAGCAAAGACAATTGGAATTTCCAGTACCATGCCGGCAGCTAGAGCAGGAGCGATGCCGCTGGTTTCGGCGGTAAGGATGCGAGTCGCTTTGACTGCGGCAAAACGCTTACCGAATTCTTCACCAATTGCCTTCATCAAACTCGGATCGATTTGATGATTCATAAAAGCATCGACTTTTAGAATACCTTTGCCAAGATATTTTCCATCCTTGCTGATCCGATCGCGCAGTATTTGCATCATCCAACCTCCAGTCGTTGGAAGATTATAGGGGATCAGCCCGCCGATTCTGGTCTACTGCAAAAGATCTGGTCGAATAGTAATCCAAGGCTAGCCTATGCTGCAAAGCTGCGTGGCTTATAAATCCGAGCTAACGGATTGGGTTCGTTCTGTAAAACTTTTACGGCTCAATGGGAGCTGGGAGTCAATCTACGTCCCACGTGAAGAACATCTTCGTGGTGCCTACTGCCTGCAATTTTTTGTAGAAGTTAATTCCCAATTCATTGAAGACGGGGGTTCTCCAACAAACTATTCGGCAGTCAGAAGCTTTGGCCTGCTCTTTGACGATGTTCATGATCTCAATACCGATGCCTTGTCCTCGTAATTCAGGCTTGAGATAGAGAGCATCCAGCAACATGTGAGATGCGCAGGCCCAGCTGTCAAATTGAACGAGGTAATTGCAGTAACCTTTCACTTCGCCGTTACTTTCAATAAGGATGCACTCAAAAGGCGGCAGTCTTGAGCTCAGACAGCTTTGTAGCGCTTCCAACTTTCCCGCTGTGGAAAATTCTTCCTGCTCATATGCGGCATGTTCGACGATCAAATCAAGTAGAACCTGAGCATCGTCGGCGCTTGCTTTGCGAATCGAATGGCCCTTTTGTTCCATCAAATTTTGTGCAACCCAGGCAATATATGTTCAATCCAAACGTCTTCTGAGACGTGCAGCAAGAAGGAAAGATTACTGATGATGCCTCCCTTCGGATCTGATCTGGCATGCGCCGGTAGGAGACTCGGTAATTTTATCTCAACCTGAAAGTCCTTAGCAACAGCGAGGCTATATTGCACTCCGTGCAAAGCAGCAATTGGACCATTACCTTTTCGTATCACTGTAACCCTGCAGCCTGGTCGTTTCTCGAGAAGTGCCAGCAATGTACCGACATCGAAAAAAGGAGTCTCTGTAACATCCGCAAGCACCACTCCTGGTGCCACTTCACGCGCGCCAGGAGCGATCTCGTGAGATGCCAAAACAGCGGCATCATAAGTAGTTACACCGACTTGAAGTGCGTCTAGCGCCCTTTGATCGCCTTCGACGGCAGACACCCATTGAGCAAACAATCGTTCTTGAGCTCGCTCGCGTTCATCCGGCCTCTGTGGGTCGTATGTCGGTAGCGTGGCAACACCTTTGGCAAGCAATTGAGACAGCGGTGTGCCTGTGACTTGCAAGGATGGCTGACCATCCAGCTTGGCGGCGTCCTCATCCATACCTTCATAGAATATACCAACCGCCTTCATCGCCGCCGTCAAACCGTCGGCATCGGGATCAGCGACTATAGCAAGAGCGTCCTTGAATTCTCCAACCGTTACCAGAGTGCTGCAGGCAGGATGCAGTCCCCTCGTCGTAATGAAACAATCATCGCCAAGGTGCTGGCGCAACTTTTCTGTGGCGTTGATCACTTGCCTGTCGCGGTCGCTTGCAGGCTCTCCCTCAACTGCATGATGGTCGCGAAAGATTACACGGAAGCCTTCTGCTTTTAGCTTGTGAACCGCTTCGACAGTAGGAGCGGTGATTGGCGTGTCGATGAAAAGAACATTTCTGGTCCGAGCCTTGCTGTTTGAATCAGCCCTTCTGACAAACTCCAAAATTGTTTGCACGTCGTCAGCGGTGAACCCCTTGATAAAGAGGGTTGGCACGCCTTTGATGGGAAAACAAATCATTGTGACCTACGAGACTTCGAAAGGGAGCTATGCGCACCCTTGTTATTATGCGGCTTCTAGACGGATAGCTGTGTTTTGCTATCAGTATTATTAAGGCTTATAGCTGCGGCAAGCTGCAAACAGGAGAAACGCCAAACTGAGTTGCAATAGGCAAGCAGCCGGCCAATACAGCCTTCTTGCTAATGGCTGGTAGTCCATCTGCAGTTCATGCTTTCCTTGGGCCACAGGTATTGTCATGTCCACGCATCTGAAAGCAGCGAACGCTACATCCTTACCATCCAACTTCAATTTCCATAGCGGATCTGGAAGTTGATGAACAATCAAAGTACCGCTTTGTGGCGCTTCAAGACTGATTTTGAAATCGTTATAGGCCCAATTCGTAAATTGGTACGAAAAGTTTGGAACTAAGCTATCCCTGATTAGTGCAGAGGCGTCATGATGTTCGGTACCCGCCTCGGGCATTTCGTCCAACTTTGGATCGTCGTTCACAAACTTGGCGTGGTTATCAGGAAGGTTGTCGTAACTGGTATCGACTGCAGTAGCCAACTGGATGGGCGGACTGGCGTACTCATTCTCTTGCACCGGAAGCGGTGCCCTTTTAAGTTCCACGACTTTAATCGGCTGCAGGAATCTGTTCACTGGCCAAAAATCGGTAAAAATCGGCATATTCTTGAACAATCCACCCGCAAACCCTAACGACTTATCCGGAGAAGCCCAAGCCTTGTTTATCACAACGCGATGCTGGGATATCTCTTTCGCTTTGTCTCTATTCTCGATAGGCGTAACACGCACCGGAGCGTAAGCGGGCTCGTGGACCTGGGTACGATATCGTTTGGCTAACAAATAAGTATGCGAAAAAGCCGCATCTTTCTCACTCACGTGCGCAAAGTAAGTAGTCAAATCCAGCAACGCCACTGCCACTAGTGCCGCAAGTAACATGCGTTTGCTTTCTTCCTTCCCGGAGAGAAGATGCTGAGCTGCAAAGCCGCTAATGACGAGGACTGTGGTCAAGGCATATAAGCCAGTTTCCAGGTTCATGTCCTTAGCGGCAAAGCCGCCTGAGAACAAGTTGTAACCCGCAAAGCCGCAGAAAGAGATAGCGACTACGGCCAGCATTGCCGACGTCAGACGTCTGTTCGTCAGAAGATTACTCCTTCTCTGGATGACCATTTCAAGCGCAGCAGCAGCAGCCATTATCAATGCGACTTGAAGATATTGAGTGTAGAAATAGAACAAATGCTGATCTCTGGACAGCATTGGCGTGATTGTCCAAAGCATGGCAATGAGCGGAAAGCCTAAACAAACGATCAAAATTCCAAATACAAGTGCAGCAAGAAATCTCTCCTTTCGACGCCACGGATAAAATGGCAAGAGAAATAGAAATGGCAAGAACACCAATCCAACATAACGTGCGTTATGGACTTCGCTTTCGTACTTGTAAAACTTAAGAGCTCGATCCAGATTAGGGTTGAAGAATTCTATTGTCGACCTTCTTAATTCGTGGACTCGACTGAGAACGGCTTCGGTTTTGTATTGCTCCGTTCCGGTCGCTATAGTTGGTCGAATATATTTTTTGGATTGTTCAAAGAAAATCGAGCCCAAGCACACTGACCACAATCCGATCGTTACAGCAAGCAAACCGGCTATGGCGATAGTTTTGCGTCGATCTAGATTAGCAGCTTGGACAATTCGTCTATAGGCGCGCCGTACCTGGTTAGGAAATGCAAACGCATAACTTGAAGCGGCAATTATATAGAGCCATGAGTTGTGCACAGTCCAATAATTTGCTGAACAAATTTGCATCAGCAAAGCTGCCAGGCAAAGAAAGAGCCTCGATAAAGTTGGTTTTTTCAGAAAGGCAATTGATGTGCCGAGAACAGCGAACAAGGTAAAGGATTCTTGGAAGTAAAACCAGGCAGAATTCCAAATTCCGATCGACGAAAAAGCATATGCAATCATCAAGATCGCTACTACTGCTTTGCTCTCAAAGACTTGGCGGAAAAACAAGGTTCCAGCGACAAACGTCAAAAACGGCATTAACAGATAGGTAAAAGCGACGTATTGACCATATTCAGGTATAGCAATATTGAACAAACCCATAACTTTGATCGCTTCAGCCCAAAAGATGAAGGCAATGTGATTGGGAGTAGGCGCGAGAGGTGACAGAAAGGACTGGAAATATTGAGCGTAGCCGTTCGCAGTAGCTGGATTCCACCAAGCAAGTTCGCCTGTTAACCGCAATGAATGCATGTTGGTGGCAAAGAAACTTGCTGCCTGTGACATATCATGGTTAGGCACCATGTGTGCCTTTAAAAAGTGAAAATCAAACAGCAGTACGCGCAGACCTACTAAAGCAATGGACAATAAAATGGCGAAAGCTATTTCAGATCTAAAAAACTTCAGCATGCTACGACCAGCCGAATGACTTGCCGACAGATTCTGCACATGGTCTGAATTTAAAACTTGAGTGGACAATTGCGCTCACAGTAATTCTTTGAAACCCCGCTCAGGTTACGATAATTCAGGCTTCAATACATTGAACAGGCGTCATTTTTGACAAATTTACTTCTAGGGATATCTTCCGAATTGGTGTTCTCTCGGTCTGCGCTCTTCGGATTTTGATCTAAGTTTTCTCTCGGCTTATCTGAGATCTCTGCTGCTCCTTCTCACAAGTTTCTTCTGTTGGGTTTCTGGGAGTTTCTTCTGTTGGGTCATCTGAGACTTTCTTCTGTTCAGTCGTCTGGGACTTTCTACTGTTTGGTCGTCTGGGACTTTTTGTTCGATCATCTGGGACTTTCTACACTGCTCCTGCACGATTTCGAGTGGTCGTCGGCACGCATGATTAAAAACATTCCGCCGGGACTACCCTCAGTCTTTTTCAAAACCCCTTTTTGTGTTAAGCAAAAAAGGCAAAAATAGCAAGCCCGAAGACGCTCAACAGGATAGCTTCTTCAAATCCGAAAAGTCTGAAAACGCTGATGTAATATTTCTTCATTAAGCTATAAACCAAAAAGCTGAGGAGAGTATGCCAACCCCCGAAATGAAATTCCGAGCTGTTCGAAGAATGAGCCCAGTTCTATTTCTTAGACGGTCTGGTCAATGAAGTGCCCAATGCAGAATCGGTGACGATTCTCAATATTTTTACGGCCATAGTCGAAGGATACGATGACATTTGTATTGCCATAGTCGAAGGATCCGACGAAGACATCTTTCACCGGTATGTACATCTATTTGGAAGCGCTCGGCTTTATCTCTTTGTCGGCAATGGCAGTCGTGGTCGCACACTAAAATCAGGGAGCGCAACTGGAGTCTTTTTGAGGGCTTCAAGGGCCAAACTCAAAGCTTTCTCCATCTGCGGATCGCGCCCATTTTTATAATCATGCGGCGCAATATCGACCTCATAGTCGGGATCCGTGCCGTAGTTCTCCACTCTAAAGCCGACATCTGTAAACCAGAATGAAAATTCAGGTTGCGTTGTCACTGTTCCATCAACAAGGCGATGTCGTGGCCAAATTCCGACTACACCACCCCAAGTGCGTTTACCAACCAATGGTCCAAGTTTGTAGAGCTTGAAACAGTGACTAAATATGTCTCCATCAGAGCCCGCGAACTGATTTGTTATGGCAACCATTGGTCCTGCAACCGATTCAGAAGGATATGGTTGCGGAGGGCCCCATCGGGAAACATCGTAACCAACGCGTTTACGAGCAAGTTTTTCCAAGAGCAAAGCGGAGACGTGACCGCCACGGTTGTAGCGCACATCGACTATCATGCCGTCCCGATTGTATTCCGCTAGATAGCCTCTGTGAAATTCCGCAAAACCGGTAGGACCCATATCGGGGATGTGCAAATATCCCAGCCGTCCACCAGACTTCTCATGCACCTCCCGGCGGTTGTTTTCGACCCACTCTCGATAACGTAACATGCGCTCGCTTTTCAAAGTGCGCACAGCAACAGTGTGCTTTTTGTTTTTGCGCATAATCGTCAGGTTGACGGATTTACCTGCCGCATTAATTAGCAATTCATCAAGCGTGCAATCGTTGTTTACTCCACGACCTCCGACTGCCACGATCACGTCATCGATCTTGATATCCAGTCCGGGTGTTGCAAGCGGCGAATCTATATCCGCATCCCAAGAATCTCCTCGGAGGATGCGCTTAATTGCGTAGCCACCACTTTTGGTATCTAGCGCGAAATCAGCACCCAGAAAACCCTTTTGATAAGCAGGTTGACTGCGGTAGTCTCCGCCAATTTCGTAGGCATGCGAGGTGCCTAGCTCGCCCTGCATCTCCCAGATCACATCTGACAATTCGCTGCGTGTGCGAATTTTGGAGAGAAGAGCAACATAGCGATCATGGACTAGATTCCAATCCACGTCAGACATGGTCGAATCCCAAAAATGCTCACTCTGCAAACGCCATGCTTCAGCATACATTTGTTTCCATTCTTCTTGCGGTTGCACCAGAATCTGAGCCCGATGCAAGTCTAGAAAACGGCTTTTACGATTTGGTGCCTCCGGTGGCACTGAAGGATCAACTCCCTCCGCAGGGAACCCCTCATGGGTGTCGATCGCACGAATCTTTTTCTTAGAGGCGTAGAAGAGTGTTTTGAAGTCATTCGAGATTCTAATATGGTTAACAAAAAACTGGATCCGAGAGGCTCTGTTCTCAGCAAAATCGTAAGCATTGAGGATGCCCGGCTCCGGCTCTTCCTCCAGCCAGTTGTGATTCGGTCGAATGCCTTTCACCTGAAACTCAGTGAAGTAGATGCGCTGCGAAGTTGCGACGATCTGTCCATAGCGCCCTTCAGAGACTGGAAAACCGACGATTCGTTTTTCGATGCCGTCGAAATCGATCTCGATTTTCTTTGGCTTATCATTCTTCGATTTTTCTTCTTCATTCTTCTTTGTCTCGACCGTAAGCGAAGGTGCCTTGAGTTCGAAAGGTGACTCCACATCGGCTCGCAGTGTGACAAGGAACGGACGCATCGACTGGGGGAAACTCAAATCAAATTGCACGGAGTCATAAACGGGATAAAAATCACGCGCCGATAAAAAATAGAGATAACGACCTTCGGGATCAAAACATGGCTCGCAATCAAATCTCAACGCAGTGGTGACATCATGAACCTTCAGTGTCTTGGACTCTGCGATACGAATAATGAAAGATTGCGGATGCCCAGCCCAACTGTATGCAATCCACCGTCCATCAGCAGACCAGTTGATGCCTCCAATACGATCGGCTGGACTCTGATCAATAATTTTGAAAGATTTGTTCTTCAAATCAACCAGAAGCAGCTCCTGACGATGATTTGCAATGGCAACAAGGTCCTCGGTCGGTGACACTTTCATGTCAACAACACGACCAATGTCACCCTTGCAGGCCACAAACGCTTCAGTCGATTGATCAGCATGATGCAACTCAAGCTGCTCAAAGCCTGCAGTGTCACTGATTGCAATAAAACATTCGCCGCTGGATAGCCATTCGCAATTGCGATAGCGACTGCGACTTCCTCGTCCGTGCTGAGTTACGGCACCTTCCCAATTGGACATGATCATTGGCTGACCACGAGCGATCAAAGCAATTGAATGACCTTGCGGATGTGGTGCAAAATGCTCCAGGTGATCGGCAGCAGAAACAAACTTGCGCACTGACTGAATGGTAGTCGGGGCCACCTTCAGATCGATTTTGGTGCTTTTATTTGTGGCAGCATCGAAAACGTAAACATCTCCACCACTGGTATAGCTGATGCGTTTTCCATCAGTCGCCGGAAAGCGCACGTAGTAGTCGGTGTGCGCAGTATGTTGAGTCAGACCAGTTCCATCTGGCGTGCAAGAATAGATGTTTCCGAATCCATCGTGATCAGAGAGAAAATAAATTCTTTCGTTCAACCACATCGGCAAAACGAGATTGCCAGCCAGAGTGATCAGTTTTTGGAAATCACCTTTGCCATTTTTATCAATCCAAATTTCTCCAGCCGTGCCACCACGATATCTTTTCCAACGCGCTGGATCGTTGGCGTTACGGCCAATTACACAGGCGCCGTTGGATTTAATCGAGATTGATTGAACATGACCTAAATTCAAGGGCCGGGCCGATCCCCCTTTGAGGGACGCAGCAAACGCTTCGGTGTGCCGAACAAACGGCGATTTGGCGTCCGAGACAAAGAGAACATCTTTACCGTCTGAAGACCATCCACTTACGTAACAGGTTTCACCGCCCAGGTAGGTCAAGCGTTTCGGCAATCCACCTTCGACAGGAATGATATAGACCTCGGGATGCCCTTCTTCTCTGCCAACGAAAGCCACATGCTTGCCGTCAGGCGATAGTTTTGGCGCGGAGAATTCACCCTGACCTGCTGTCAGGCGATGCGCCGTGCCACCAGCGGCAGTGGTAGACCATAAGTCATCTTCACAGGCAAACACGATGGTGTCATGACCAATAGTTGCGTAACGGTAATATCCTAGTTCTGTCATCTCACGCCTCGTTGAAAAGCTGGACACACGCCTGCGTTGCCAGCAGTTGTAGATTTTCTGAAGATCCTCACACCAGGAGCCGCTAAACCAAAGGATTTCGAAGCACGCAGCTGTTCACTCGGGGATACTAGAAGGTGAGCCTGGCTGGTTGGACCCTCAAATATGAGCCAGGCGACTGGTCTTGATTTAGCTCCCGGATTGCAAAAATGCGATCCGCACAGCTAGCGAAGCACTGGGACTATTTCGAATGAGCCATTTGTGAGAAAACGGCCTTTTGGCGTTCTTTTATAAAAATAGATAGCACTGGCAGCTCTTTGGCCGCAGGCGTGGGAATAATTGTACGATACATATCCGGCACGGGGCTTGGCTTAGTAGTCATGAAGACCTCTCGGTTTGAAACGTGTAGAATTTACTGTCCGCGATGCAAGCTGGCCCGAAGTCAGCCAATCCGATGGCGCCTGGGCTGCTCGGCATGATGTCATCCTGGTCGTTAAGCTCCATATTGTAGTGCGAGGGCGAAATTAAATGGGCTTCTTTGGAACGAAAAAAGCAAGCAAAGTCACCGTGTCTCAAGTAGTAGACATGGTTGCCGAATATTTCAAGCGCAGGGGCTTAGATTTAGAGGGGCACACCGTTGACGCCACCGAAGGCTATGGTTGGTGGCTAACCGAAGGCAGCGCCAAAATCTACATTTTCGTACAAGAAGAGCGCACCGGTCCTGTGATTCGCGTCAACAGCCCGATCCTGCACTTTCCCGACACCAATCGAGAAGCCTTCTTCCTAAAGCTGCTTGAGATTAATCGCGATCTAACTTACTGCTGCATCGCCGCGTTCGATGAAGTAGTCATTGTCAGTGGACAACGACCTATTCTTGGACTCGATCAAGAAGAGCTCAACGACCTAGTTTGGAACGTCTCATACGTTGCTGACACACTCGACGACGAACTGGCTCAAGAATTCACTGCGCGCATTTTTACCCAATATTGAAACCACTGTCGGATGACAGTTTTGGGACCGAAGTCATAAAATCGGTGCAGTTGGCACCAAATTTAAGAGCCAGGAGGCGAATGTTCTTAATTGAACGCAAAGCCCAATTCTCAACGGATGCACTTGAATTGAAAAATAGGGCATAATGGGCCTGGCGCCCTAATCGATCAAGAGTTATGGTTGAAAAGAAGTTTTCAGAAACCCTTGTAATTCTGCTTACTGGCACAAATACAGTTGCACAGCCAAAAATTGATGAAGCGGTTAAAAGCGCGAAGAATCTAAACGTTCCTTTGGAGCGTGCTTTGATTATGCTGGGACACGCTTCTGAACATTCGCTGAAGTCAATAATGGAAGCACAGGAGCTAATCAAGGAAGGAAAGATTTCACTCGATATGGCGGTAAAGGCTCTGCGCTTCGCCAAGCAAAATCACCTTGAGCTCGACGAAGCTGTGAACGTTCTCAGCTCAGTGCACAAGAAAACAATGGTGCTCTCGGCACTCGGGAACGAACTGACAAATTTGATGCTCGCCGCCGGCATGATCAATCAAGAACAACTCGGTCGAGCCCTAACAAGAGCCCATGACAGTGGTATGCAAATGGGTCGCATTCTTGTTCTGAATCGTGACCTCTCAACATGGATGATGTCATCGGCTTTGGCGGCACAACTTTTAATTCGTGACGGAAAAATTTCTAAAGAAGACGCTATTCAAGGACTGCAGGCAGTAGGGCGCAGAAGGATTAGCATTGAGCAAGCGTTATTTGAGTTAGGCTTGTATCGTGAATCCCCTGGTCAAGCCGTAAAGATTGGCGAACTTTGTTTGATGGCTGGATTTATGGGTGAAAGCGACATGCTTGAATGCCTGGAAATTGAAATTGTCAAAGAAAAACAATTCGGGCAAATTCTTTTGGAACAAGGGCATGTGACAAATCCGGTCTTAGAAGCCGCTGTATATCTGCAAGATATGGTCTCAAACGACACTCTGCGTGCGTATCAAGCTGCAGAAGCGCTAAAACAAGTGCGCGTCAAGGAAGTATCGGTTTATCAGGCTGTGGCAGAATTACAGCCTCCGCCTCAAGTGACGCCCCCAATCTTAACCATGCAGGAACTCCTGGAACAAGCCGGCATAGCTACCGCTGATCAAATCGCCCAAGTCGTGTCTAGCGTGGAAGAAAGTTCAATCAAAGTTGGCAAGAAAGTTCTTGCAGCAGGAATGGTCAACGAAGCCACTCTCTATGTGGCGCTGCGTTGCTATTCACTTCTGCGTGAAGGATATGTCTCAAACGAACAATCAGTACAGTCCTTGCAAAACACGCAAAAGAGCGGCGGCACATTAGATGAGACCCTCGTAAAACTGGGTTTGACGCTGCCATCGCGCATGCAATGGATATGGACTTAGGGTAACTCATTGATTCGCGGTGCTGAAAGATTTGGGGGATATCGCCTCTGGCGATTGATAAGCGCATTCGCTGTCACTTTCTGCTTGCAAACATCGGTTTGGGCTGAAGACTCAGCCGGACCTAAGTTGGTCACTCCGTATGATTCAACACCGGCAATCATTACGGCGCCACCACCAGCGCCATCAACACCAAAACAAAGAGAAAAAATCGGGCTCGCTCTCGGTGGTGGTGGAACGCGTGGTGCGGCTCACATAGGTGTTTTGCGCGTACTGATCAAAGAGGGCATCCCTATAGACATAGTCGTGGGGACCAGTATGGGCTCGGTGGTTGGTGGCTTGTATTGTGCTGGCTTGAAGGTTGACGACATTGAGTATAGATTTCAGCACGGCTTGATGAAGTCGTTTTTGACGGTGCCAATACCATTGCGCGTCGCCGCTATTCCATTCTTTTACCTGCCTCGACTTTTTGGCTACAAGCCATACGATGGATCATATGTAGGCGGCAAATTTCGCGATTTTATCAATAACTCTGTGCCCGAAGACAAGCAGCGAATTGAAAATCTGAACAAGCGTTTTGGTGCAGTTGCGTTGAATCTGTTAAATGGACAAGCCTATTGCATCACGCAGGGAAATATCGGCGTCGCTCTTCAAGCAAGTGCGGCCATTCCGGTGCTCCGACGTCCCGTAAAAATTGGAGATGGCTTATTTGTTGATGGCGGCGTGGTGGCAAACTTGCCAGTCAGCGAAACGAGGGCCATGGGCGCCAAAATCGTCATTGCTGTTAATGTCGACGAACGATTCGATACGATGCCGGAAAGCTCATTCAGAAAAATCGGCAGCGTGGCCCACCGGGTCATGACCTTGCATCTGGCCAAAGTGGATGAAAATCAACTCAAAGATGCAGACATAGTCATCCATCCCAACGTAAACGGCATTAGTCTAATTTCCACCAAAAAGAAGAATGTTCAAGCCGCCATCATTGCCGGCGAAACAGCCGCGCGCGAAGCTCTTCCAGAATTGCGAGCCAAATTGGGCTTGCCGCCCCAAATGTCTCTAGGCGAAGTTCCAACAAACTGACGAACGAATATCCAGCTGAAGAATTAGCTGCAGTTTTTTAGCTGTAAGAAGACGTCATGGAATTGGTGGTTGCGTTTTCGCCACCCTGAATGTAATTTTCGAGCCCACCTTCCATTAGCTTGATTATGTCGGCCAAAAATCTTGCAGCTGGAGCGCCATCAATAGCTCGGTGATCGAAATTCAAACTAATTGTCATCATCGGACGAATCTCAATTTTTCCATCTCTCACGACAGCACGATCTTCCACACTGCCAATACCGAAGGTAGAGGTGCTCACGCATGGCGGAATCAACGACTTAATCCCAAATTTGCCCAGCGAGCTGAGCCCGAACGTTGCGCCCATATGACGCAGTCTAAAGGCTGGATAAGTGATGCCCATCCACAAAATGAAACGGCGAACCAGCCATGGCATGTTATTGAAACGAGCTTGCACATCTAATGGTTTGACTTCTTTGAAGTCTGCAGCGCCGTAAGCTTGGAGTTCTTGAGCGATTTCTTCAACTGATTTGGTATCAGGCGCATCAATTGCGCCAAAGAAAACCGCTGGCTGTGTGCCTACGTTCCGCTCTACAGTGAAACCGGCGACGATGTCGTTGAACGTCACCATCTTGCCCCACGGGTAGATGGCGGTGCGGCTTGCTGGATGTGTTCGCTGAGCGATGGCAATCGCTTTGAGCAAAATTGCTGTCACGGTAGTCTTGACGCCAGCATCCTTCAATTTTTTGCGAAATTCTTCGGACCAGGTCATATCTATGTCGGCCCACAGATAAGTTGGGACAGAGTTGCCTCGGAGGAACATAATCATGTCCAAGACGTTCCAGCGAGGTCTTTGATACTTGTTTACAGTGTAGTGACTCGTTGGCTTTTCCGAAGAATTCAAGGTTATATCTCCCGCACAAAAGACGTTTCGGAGTAAGGCGAACAATGGACCAGACGATGTCCCCTTTTCAGGGCACGAGTAATTCTATTATACAGACGCCTGTTGATAACTAGTCAAAAGCAGCAATATAATTAGCCACCCAAGTCTATAATTCGCTTAACTGCTAGATATGACGGGCGCCGGTTGGCGAAGTTCCGACATCCCAATGTTTGCTAACATTTAGCAGGACTTAACATTGCCTGGTCAGCAGGAGACTCGAGCAGAAGTAATCGGCGCTCGACAAAAGCAGACGACAGAGCACCATATGCAGTGTCACTAATTGGAGCCGGGAGGGGGACCGACTGAGCTATCCGGAGGCAATGTATTTTGCGGACTCTGATAAATTGGTGGGCTTGATATTGGCGCTGCAGGTGATTCTGATGGATTCAAAACAACACCCGGAGATGGCGGCAGTCCTTGGTGGGGCGATGTCAAATTGGCGACTGCTATGACGATCAAAACAAACAACCCAGTCGCCAGGAAGATCTTGACTATGCCTCCTTTGTCCGTGGGTTGTGGAGAAAAGGGCGCCGTGGAGGAGGTCTTTGCCTTTGCCGAGGCTGTGCTGGTCGACGAGCCGTTGCTCGACGCAGTGCCGGACGTTTTATTCGAAGCTTGGTTCGATGCTGAGTCGGTTGATGCTGTGGTTTGGCCGGCGCTCTGACCCTTCGGAGAACCTGTAGCTGCTTCGGCGTGTTTTTTGACCAACTTCGACGCGTACTTTTCGAACTGAACTCGATCAGTGAGACACTCGTAAGCTTGGTTGATCAGTTTCAGTTTTTGTTCGGCTAGTGCCGCTAGTTCGCCGTTATGCTGAACGCGGTCGGGATGCCACTTCTTAGCCTCTGTGGTGTAAGCTTTTTTGATCTCATCCTCTGAGACATTTGGCAACACACCAAGAATTTCGCAGAGTTTTCGTCTAATTTCAGCCTCATCCATCACTGTAACCTCTTCAGCTTCGGGGACACCAGCGACCTGATAATGGTATCACCAGTGTCGAAGGGGATGGTTCTTGAAGTTGGACCGAGATAAGGTAGTGCGTCATGCGTCACTGACCTAAGCGTTCCAAATGGATGGAGCGCGACATAAAAGTCGCGCTCCATCGTCCCTCGCCAGCCAGCCACATGTCGTCGGTTAAATGTTTAGTTGCCAGAATGGTCTGTGAGCGGCTCCGATTGCTGCCGATTCCTCGACAACGTTGAGAAACAACTTCTCGTGTTCAATCGCTAATGTCTTCAGTGACACACTAACAGTCGTAGAAGACTCAATCGATGCGATCAGCTGGATTACATCGGCACGTAAGTACTTCTGCAACAGCGGTAATTTAACCGCTAATTCAGAGTTGGAAAGGACTGCGATCAATTGCATTCTTGCCTCATCTAATTCCTCCGAGCCTGGATTCGTACCATTGTTAATGGCTGCAAATATCTTCTTCAAAACCATCTCAAAATTCCTGTAACTCTGAGACAAACCAGTTGGCGCAGCTTCCTTTTGATCTTTGTTTTTTCCCTGCGAAGACTGGATTTTTCTTCGAATACTTTCAGCAAGTGTCAATGGTTGCTCTTGCACAGGTGGTGGTAGACAACCATCAGCCTCCATGCTTCCCATTGGCTCATTCTCTATAAAATTAGCGCCTGTTGCCGCTTGATCATCCAAAGAAAACGCTGAAACCGGACCAGCCGAGGGCATAGGAGCACCCATCGAGCGAGGAGCTTGAGGAGCCTGTTGAGGCTGTTGAGACATGGGAGCCTGTTGGGACGTCGGAGCATCCCAAGAAGAGCTCGGTGCTGTCCAACATTTATCGCGCTCTGAAGATTTCGCCTTTTTCATGCTCCCCGAAGCCGCTCCACCCCATCCTGCAGACGCCGGAGCCGAGGCAGAGCCATACCTTGCAGGGGAGTTCTGGAAGAATGCCGGTGCTGGTGATGCTGGAGCATTAGACTGTGCCATTTCCCACTTTGCTGGCATCTGTACTGGCTGCACGATTTTCCGATTGGTTCCACCGGCATTAACGATCTCCGCATGATCAACCACTACAAATGCAGTGAACTTTGTTAGCAGCGAGTGAGCAACAGCCACTTCAACGATTTCTTTGTGCAGTGCGGCTTGCTCGTGCGCACTCGCAATTCGATATTTGTCTTCCAAGTCTACGACATAAAATTTAGCCCAGAGCTGAGCAAGAGCTGGAACGTCGATGATTCTAGCCACAACCTCCTCAACAAAAGGTTTGCCATCAACGAACTGTCCTTTAACCTTCACTTTCGCGTTTTTCAGATCTTTCAATTTACCAGCCGAGAATCTAAAGAACGCGCTGCTGGCACGACCTTCAAACAAATCAGACAGCTTGGATGGTGCTACAGACTTACTATCCAGCCCACAATTCACATCTTCAACGGTCAGACCAGTGACCAGCGGCGTGCCAATTTCCCTGCCGACGCCACTCAATGCATCCTCTAGCTGAGCTCCTGGTTGAACAAAAGTTGCCGTGCCACCACCAATTGAGGCTAGTCGGCGCAAGAAACCGTCGTTTACCGCGGTGTCCACACCAATTGTGAAAACACGACTGTCAGCCAGTTCTGATTGAATATGCTTGAGAATCGCAGCTTCATTACCGACTTCACCATCTGTTAAGACAACTATCACCGGCAAACGGCGCGCTTGATTCTTACGAGCTTTCATCGTCGATATTGCTTCTTGCATAGAACGATGCATCTCAGTGCCACCACGTGAGGATATGCCTCGAAGAAATTTATTTCCGGCTTCTATGCCAGTTTCGTCAGCCTCTATGAAACGGTCGCTGTCTTGATTCATCCATTCGCAAACGTCATCGAAAGCTTGCACAGCAAACCGATCCTTCGGACCGAGAGTGGCAAGCAGCAAGGAACAAGCTCGAGCAGCCGAGACCATCTTGACTCCCTGCATCGAACCAGATCGGTCCACGACAAATATGACATCACGAGGAGGTGAGGCAATATCGCTTGATTTAGGTGGCAGTAAAGAAATCATGCCATAACACTCGTCCTTATTTTCAGGATGGCGATAGACAAGAAAGTTCGATTGCAACGCATCAGTAGCCACGCGCCAGCGCAGAACGAAATCGCGGTCAAGCAGGTCGTCTTCACGCGATAACGAAACTTTGACACCATCTTTGCTGGTACCGACGCGAGTGGCATGCTGCGAGCAACTCAAGTCTTCAATTGTCTGATCCCCTGCCAGTTCAACAGTCAAGCTGAGTGCGGTTTTCGGATCGACTCCTTGTGCAAGCCTGGGTGGAGTGATGCGCGAAGCATCAGGAACGATATCTGTATCCAGCTCAACGCCATCACCAACATTTTCGCGATTAAGCGCTTGTCCTGGAATATATCGGGGTGCCACCACTAAAGGAAGTCTTATTTCTGTTGTGCCGTTATCGAAATAGGCAAGCTTCTCTGAATAGGTCATAGTCACAGTGACTTCCTCACCTGGTGGCAAATTACCCACTTGCACGGTGAAGACGTCATCACGTTCCTGTTCCATAAGGGCCGCTCTTTTGCCCTCTTGCAAAGCCTCAGCGTATTGCTCGCGTGCTGCCTGGCGCTCATCCACTTTGCCAACGATTGTTCGGTCACCAACTTTCATTTCGAAAGAACTAACAGCGCAGCCACCAGACAAAGGGAAAATATAGACAGCTTCAAGGTGATCTGTGTATGGATTTTTGAATGTCTCTTTGACTGTCACATGAGCGAGGCGATCAGCCACACGTGCGCTAATCTGCACAGACGTGAGCGGTAGGTTCCGTTTCTTGTTGTCCTTTGTGACCCGAATGCAACCAAGAATCCTGTCTTTTATTCCACTATCGGTGCTTTCTAGAA
>PLZS01000182.1 GCA_003153555.1 Candidatus Melainabacteria bacterium
ATACAGCGTTCGAGGCTGTATCTCAAATTGGTCGCACAATTTTTTTACGTCAGGATATCCGCCCCGAGAAATTTCTTGCTCAAGCGAAATCAATCGTTCGAGACGATTCGCCATCACGACCTCAAGGTTGCTGGTAGGTTTTCGAGAATTACTGGATATCGCGATTACACATGTGCCGCTTTGTCATATGGTTGTCGGCGCGCAAATTGATCCGAGTGCAGTCAGGACGGAAACCGTTGCTTTGGTTGTCGACGAGTTGTTCAGAAAACTACGGAATAGCGAGGAACTCCAATGCCTTTAATTGCTTCCAAATGAACATGAAAACGGAGCACCGTTGTACGGTGCTGTTGTAAGATAAGCTGTTGCCTGCGGAGATCAATCATGTCTAACTCTAAGAAGCTAGAATTGTCTACCAATCACCAATTAATGCTTGATGCTCTGGCTTCCATAGCAGGCCATGTTGAGTTTGTGAAAAACATCGCCAATAAAGGCCAACAACAAAAGGCTGTTGAAACAGAGATTCAAGCCATCTATGAGTCGCATAAACCAATAAATCAGAGCCTCACACGAATCGCGTCTCATGAAGATGGCGCGCCCGAGGCCCTGCTAACTATAGATGGAAGAGATGTCCACTTAGAGGCGACTGTTTTGGAGACGGTAGCTTACGCAACTCCCTCAATCAAGAAAAAAATTTATAGCTGCTTTGACAAATTTGGTCGCTTAAGGCGTTATTTGCAGAATGAGAGTCCTTTCGCTCTTGCTGTAATCATCCCAGACTTTAATGTCGCAGCCAATCCGACAGATGGCGAAGCGAAAGAAATAGAAAATCGAATCAAACAAGGAGAGAAGTTTTTCGAGATGACCACACCATATGGAGCCATTGTGTATGGAGCAGGTATGAGTCTATCTCCGTTGCGGCAACGGTTATCGCGAGATGGCATGCTCTTTCTAGTCGAGTACGACGAATGTCGATATGAAATTGAATCAACGAAACCTTTAAACGACAGGGTTCTGGAACGTATCGACGAAAAGCAAAGTCAGGCAAAACACAGCAAGATCAAGCTTAGCGACAAGGGCGTGCGCATTTATTACTTTAATCTTGAGGCACCGACTCAGATTGCTTCTGATCTAGACAGACCACGTATCGAGGGCAAGTTGAAGATGAATGAACTGTTGATCGTTAGCAACTCCTTTAGTGACAACGATGGGATGAAACAAATTCACGACGTTTACCGACATCCAGACGGCCCAAAGTTGTCTGTCGACTTCTCCAACAAATTCTTCAAAACAACTCCGCCATTCAAACGCATTAATTCAAACGTATGGCGAGCTGCAACGGGCCTAATTTATAGAGAAGGTGAGCGAATAGTGCTCGTAGAAGCTCGGTCTGATCTGCCTATCGGTAAGGGTATAAGATATCGAATCGCAAGGAACAAACCTCATACGCCGAAGAAGTAGCCTCCATCAGTGTCGCACTTTCCAGAACGTATTGCGTGAGATTTCAAACTGCTTAGCCAGCCAGCTCTTACTCTTCACCGTGCGTAAATGCAAAAGTCGAATTGCACGGACGTTCATGTGCGCTGTCGTTTTTCTAGCTCCCACTGCTTTGGTTGAGATATTATCGGCGGTGCCGCCAACCTGCTCAAAATTCGATTACCGCATCTAAAAATCTGCTCAGTACGAGATTGCCATCAACAAGCATCACCACCGAACCACCACCGCCACAATCTTTTATAGCCCTAGATTTTTTAACATCTCACCTCTTAGTCATGGGCTGCAAGCTCACTCAGCACCACTGATCAACAACAATTAAAATTGTCGTTCCGAATTGCCTAATTAATTGACGCCAATCAGCTTTTCTACCCCTGTTGAGCCAAAAATGGTGGCATGGAAGCAAGAAATGTGAACGTTTGAAGGCTCCGGAACAATAGTAGGAATTACATTTTGAAGCACTTAAGCAGACCTAAAAAAAAACCGAAGCTCATCTGCTTGACGTGGTACAACATTTTTGCGCAGGTCACCGTTGCAAATGAATTGAACCGCTGCAGCTGGTGAGCAACAGATTGCATCGGACTGCACACATGGTTTCGAAAAAAATGAACTAACCAGCTACAAATCTATCTGGCTTCCAAAAGGAAAACTGCTGGTTTACTATTGAGTTGATAAGTTTCACTAATGTTGGATCATCGGCGGGAAATGAGTAGAAATCTGGATGTTCACTTCCAAACATATCCGGTGATGGAGAAGAGCGTTTAAAATCAGAAAACAGGTCCTTCGCAATTACTAAAACCACTGCCTGAAAATCACTTCGTAGTTCATGTAATGAGATTTCTGTTTCAACCGATCGTGAGTCTTTTAGGCTTCGATACACAGGATTAGGAATTCCTACACTAAATGGAAGATCGCCGAATAAGACCCGCCCCTTAAGTCCTGAAATGCGGAGTCTCAGTCGCAAATCCGTGTTTTGAGCTCCATAAAAGAATTGATTAAATGAAAAAACAAAATCAAGCACTTCTACAACAAACGCAAACATCGGTATTAGACCAACACAAGAACCAATATTTTGTTTAGAAAAATCAGGATATTCCGTATCCTCAACTAAAGAGCGCTTAAGAAAGATATTCTTCTCGGTGCCGATCGCTAGAAGAGCATAATAGCCGAAGCGCGTTTCAATCTTCTCACTCATCCAAGAGTCTGGATCGTCGAGGAGTTCACCTGGATAGAACGGCACGAACAAGCGTTCATATTGTGCATTTTTTGCAGCATAGCTCAATTCAAGCTGGTTCGATTGTTTTTCGTGCGATAAATCTTGGATGCTAACTTCGAAAAACGCTTTTCGTTTTAAATCCTTTGAGCGCTCGGACGCAAACATTTCTTTTCTTTCAAACCACTTATCATCATAGAAATCCATTTACATACCACCTCACTATTTGACTGAGAAACCCCTCATGGTAAGGTTCATTTTTAATTCGTCGAAAAGTGATACCACATTATGTGGTGGTTCCATTGCAACTAACCCTTGCTGCTCTTCGTGAAGACTTGCGACTAGACATTTCACTACTCCTATGAGTAATGGCACATCTGGTCTTTGAGGAACGTCTAAAATGACAGGTGATCCACTTGCGCCTCCGACCGAACTCAGTTCGACTAGAAATCCTTCCTCATAGATTTCTGGATTGCGATCACTCTTCAACCATTTTTCATCAGATATAAGTGCGATTCTGCCAAACCTGACGACGGGATAATTCTTGCCGATTCCAGCATATCCAGAAAGGTAACCGACACCAAACGCGTCTTGGCCCACTTCAATTTTTAGACTGTTTGGACTAATAATCATTTGCTGCAAGAAACCCTCTGGTAAAAAATCTTCAACCAAGGGCATTTCAACGGCGATCAAATCGACATGTTCTTCTGGATGTTTCCAAACATTCTGTTGGGGTCCAGCATACCGTAGCGAAAGATGATGGAAAATACCAGCACTATTGTCAGTGTTATTAACCCGAATACATATTCTGCACCGTGGAGTACGCTTGCAAATTCGCTGCTCTACCTCACTACCATCAACTTTCCTCAAAGCTCCTTGGGTGTACATCAAAACATGTTTATTGGTCACAAAATAATACACGACTCGAGATATTCCTAGTTCTTCCAAAGGAATTGCAATTAGAAAAGCCGTTCCCAAAGGATGTTCGTCTTGTGTGGGGAATGGTTCGTCTCGAATCGCGCTGGGTGCATAAACAAACACCACGCTCCGCTTTGTTTTATCGTAGATGTTGATAGGCGAATGAACAAACACAGTTCAACCTGTTGTCGACAATGGGTCTTCGTTTTCTTATTCTATGACGCCCAGTACCATATTGTTGTACCACGTTCGAACTTTAGTCTTTGGGTGACCTTCTGATTGCGGTTTGAGCCTAGAATGAGCAGCTTTCAGCTTCCCTAATCATAACTTGTAAGATTTCACCTACACGGACCCCCAAAATCCTAGGCAAGAATCAAATGGAACAAGAACGATAGATTCGTTGTCAGTTAATAAGGTACAAAACGACTAAGAGTGCACCATTGCTCTAGATGGGCTCAAGTTATAAATAGCCTACTCATCCTGAACGATAATCCAGCCTTACCAGATTCAACGGTGCCATTTTGGCCAGCTGGCTTGCAATTCGAAACCGCCGTCCTAGACAGACGCGGTTATCGCGCATAATAGCGTTATGTGACCGCGGTATTCTTGACAACGGCATGCATAAGGAGTGATCCATTTGACGTCTAGCACGACAGAATCCAGTGAACGCATTTCCGACATCATCGAAATTTTGCGAGAGATCAAAGAACGAGCTCCAAAAGCTTTAAGTGATGTCCGGGACGGCCGAATTGAAGCAACTAAGATAGTCGCTAAACGGAAGGGCATCGACGAAAAGTCTGTTAGCGACAAGTGCTGGAGGCAACTCGATCTCAAAAGAATTGAGGAGTTCGATTCTCTCGTGCATTCGTGGATCTCAACTAACAGTGATGACTTGGCACAGCGACTTCTTTCTAAAGCATCAGTGAGAAATCATGATTCAGACGTGCAAGCAATTGAGTCGTTCTTCAATAGAGGCACCTTAGAGCACCGATCCTGGTGGTGGGTAAATCAGGGACGAACATATGCACAAGAGCGAAAAGGTGGCTACATCTGGGCTCCTCAAAAAGGCAAAGATGGTCAAGAGATTTTCCATCATATAAACGTGTCGCGAGTCAAAGCTGGAGATGTGACCTTTCATTATGTCGACGGAAACATACTTGCAGTAAGCATTGCTGAGGAGGATGCAGTCAGCGCTCCCAAACCGGCAGAACTACCCACAGAACTTTGGAATCGAGAAGGATACATGGTTCGAGTGAAATACTTCGATCTCGAGCAACCTGTTTCACGAGATGCAATCCGTACGGAGCTTCGCGCAGCCCTCGGCAATGAGAGTAAGACTCCATTCACAAAAGCCGGCAGCGTCAATCAGGGATATCTCTTTGCACTTCCGAAGCGGTTCGTGCTTGAAACTATTGAGCAATTCCCACAGTTGTTACCACCAGGAGTTGAGATGCCCGTGGACCAAACAGCCGCAACCGATCAGGATCTTGATAAGTTCATCGAGTTAATCAGAACCTTGCGTGTTGATCGAGAAAATGGAGTCCCGCGACTTTATAAACCAGCGATGCTTCTTGCCATTGTAGATGCACTGGACGTGGAAGTTCTTACAGAGAATCGAATTGACTATGATTGGTTAGTGCCTAGGTTCTCACAGACGCTAGCTAACTTCGGAAAGATCGGCGACGAGAAACAAGCAGCCGCAGCTTTTTTTCATCTTCAAAATGAGCCGTTTTGGGAACTCAAATTGAAGAATAAGAATGAACCGCCGCTTCGTGGAGAGTCCGCGCAAATCCGCAATCAGGTTGAGTATGCATTCTTCGTGAGTCCATTTTGGTTCGTGTTGAACAATAGTTCCTATCGGCAACGGATCCGGAAAGTTATTGTCGAACACTGGTTTGACGGCGCGTTGATGTCAAAGGAAGACGAAATGTTTGAATATAAAACAGCCGTCGCAAATCTAATACTAGCGATTGAACAGACCGGCTTCAATTTCGAACCATGGCAAATTGCTTGCTACATAACGGCGTTGCGAACAAAACCATTTCTTATACTTGCGGGTGTATCTGGTAGCGGGAAATCACAGCTTCCGAAACTTATAGCCACCGCGACTGGTGGCTACTCTGAACTCATTCCAGTTAGACCAGACTGGACCGATAGTTCAGACGTACTTGGATATGTACAATTACAAGGACGATTGCGTCCTGGTCCATTGTTAAGGCTAGCAGAAGAAGCTGCTCGCAATGAGGATAAGCACTTTTCGTGCATTATCGACGAGATGAATCTTGCACGCGTCGAGCATTACTTTGCGGAGATTTTAAGCAGAATCGAAGAATGCCGTTCGAACGGAGGAGCAAGCGGGCGACTACTTACACAATCACTCGCCGAAGAAGATAAAAGCTGGGAAACCGTATCGCTTCCATCAAATCTAGCTTTAATCGGTACGGTCAACATGGATGAAAGCAGCCATGGATTCAGTAGAAAGGTTCTAGACCGCGCTTTCACGCTGGAATTCTCTGAAATCGACTTGGCCAACTGGGAAAATAGAACTAATGCCGACGTAAAAGCAGCTCATTGGCCTTCTTCTGCATGGCAACCACGCTCGACGCAATTAGCAACGTTAACGGGCTTGTCAGATGGCGAACGAGAGCAGATTAGATCAGTTGTCGATACTCTGGTCGATCTAAACAAATTGCTCAATCATGCGCAACTCCAGCTTGCGTACAGATCCAGAGATGAAATAGCACTGTTCATTTTGCACGCAAATGATCTTGCAGACTCTTTTGTTACTCGAACAGGAATGAAAGTTGATCCCTTGGATCTTGCACTGCAAATGAAGGTCTTGCCGAGAATCGCCGGTGGAAGCGGATCTATTAGGCGCCTTGTACTTGCTATGTTGGGGTGGACGAGATACGGCAATGTGTTTAAGGACGAAGATGACGCGAATGCGCTGATATTGGAATGGTCGGAACTAAACAAACCCCATTCTCTCGTCGGCTCTAGATTTCCGCGAACATGCGCACGCCTTTGCCTTATGTGGGAGCGCATCCAACACGAAGGCTTCACCTCATTTTGGCTGTAGCAAATCGATGACCAAACTTTTTGAAATTGAAACGGACGATGTGGAGCTGAGCTGGCGAGCACCAGTCCGAGAGTCGCGCAAGCTGATGGATGGAATAGGTGATGTGAGCGGTCGTCTCGTTGTTCGCGGAATAAAAAAAGGACTTGTCTTTAGCAAAGTATGGCGAGCAGCGGTACCAGAGGCGGTAGCATACAATTCAAATTTGACAATCGGTCCTCAAATATACGAACAAACGGAGTATCGAATTTACGTTCGTTCAAAAACAAGCAAGCGACTAAAATTAGTGCACGCCGATCCGAATCTAATCAAGCCACTTGTAACAGAGGATGACGGCAAACTAATTTTCGGTTCCATAAATTTCAGGTCGGAGGTCGGGTTCAGCAGATTTGCGGTTGCTGTGGAAGGACAGCCCGAGTTCGAATTCGAGGTAGAGGTTTTTCCAACGAAGCTCGATTACAAATCAGACTATGAGCAACTTGTCGCCGAAACCCAAGACTACATATTGGGTCTGGTATTCGAATACCTACGTTCAACATTTAGAATGAGCATTCCTGTGCTTCAGAAGCAATCTAGTAATGTGGAATGGCTTCTGCTGTTGAATTTGGTTGTTCAGGATCTTGAGCATGCGTCCAATTTTATTGCACATCACCCCGTGCGTGGTTTGATTCGCGAACGACAGACAATTAAAGCGGAGAAAATAAAGCATATAGATTCTATGGTTCGCGCGTCAGTTCATCGCGGTGCTGGTTCAGGAGCACTAGTGAGTGCGTCTGATGATTTGAAGATGCGCCAACATCTTCCTTCGCATAAGGCAAGCTTCACACTTGACACACCTGAACATCGCTGGCTAGCGATGCAGCTTAAGCGCGTGCGAGAACGGTTACTCAGCTTGCGATCGAATGAGTTAGCTAGAGAGAAAACGGAACGTCGGCTCAAGATCATTTCAGAGCTGAGATCACTGGAGCAACGTATCCTCCAAATGCAGCAGCTTGATCCATTTCGTGCCTGTGTTGAGATGCCACCAGCGGGTTTTGCCTCGTTACAGCTTTTATCTGCTCCTGGATATCGAGAATGTTATCGCGCATGCAACATGCTATCACTGGGTCTGCAAATAGAAGGCGGTCCTGTAGATCTTTCACTAAAAGAGATCAGCCTTCTCTATGAATACTGGTGTTTCCTCACTCTTGTTAATATGTTGTCGCAAGCGAGTGGACAACCAGTGCCGGTTGATCAACTGGTAAAAGCTACAAGTAATGGGTTGGAAATTCAACTAAGGAAGGGAAAACAAAGTGCAGTTCGGTTCAAGCAATTTGACGGCAGACGCATAGAGGTTATTTACAACAAGCATATCTCCGGGCATTCAGTGTTGGTGCCACAGCAACCAGACATGATGATTTCATTAGAGGAAGATGGGTGGCCCGCTTTAAATCTGCTTCTTGATGCTAAGTATCGCGTCAAATACGACGAAGATTACGTCAAACAATACGGCGGACCAGGACCAGACATCGACGCTGTTAACGCACTTCATCGATATCGTGATGCAATACTAGAATCGAATTCAAATTCGTTAGGCGATGATCGACCAAAGCGTACAATCATACAGGCTGCCGCAGTGTTTCCATTTCGCGAGACCGTTGCGGATTCTTTTCGGCAAAGCCGGCTTTGGGAAGCGCTTGATCGGTTGGGCATTGGAGCAATTCCATTGCTTCCTGGATGCAAAAACTACTTGCAAGAATGGGTCTTGTCAGTTCTGCACCATGGAGGATGGTCGGTTGCCGATCGCGCAATCAGACACCGGGCATCGGACAAAGCTGATGACTGGCGAATTGCTGCGTCGGAACCTGTTCTCATTGGTGTTCTAAATCCAACTGTTTCTGCTGACCATTTGAAATGGATTTTGGAAAACCGATGTTATTACATGCCACTGCTGAAAGCCCATCCACGACAGCTTTCGGTCAAGCATGTGGCAGTATACTCACCTTCATCACTACGGAAGCAAGGCGCAGTAACTCATCGAGCAAGAGTCATAGCCATTGATGTTAAGCCGCGTGCAAATATTGATACACCGTGGTTCGCGTCTCGCCGCATTGATGAACTGCAAGTCGTCTATCAGCTGGATTACGTTGAGGTGCTGCGAAATCCTATCGTGAATCGTTCAGATGATGGAAAGGGTCAGCGGTTTTCTTCACCCCGCTGGGCATCGCGTTTATCACTGGAACGTGCCCAGACAATTTCAGAACTTTTTTTGGAAACAGAACCGGAGTGGCGACTTTACGAGGAGCTCACGGCGGCTCACATACCGTTCAAATTGATTCCAGCTTCACCTGGATCGCTACGCGACGATTTAAATTGGCGTACTTGGTTTGAAACAGAGAACGGTATTCGAGTTAGATATGCTGGACCGAGTGGATTTCGTTTGGAGCCAACGGTTGGTGATGCGCTACTCTTAGCATCGCCGGTGCAAATCACGCACTACATGCATTCCATCCCGAAACAATACTGAAGCCGCGAGTCAGACGCACGGTTTTAACACGCCTTGATAAAACAGTGCTCCGTTTTTAGAATGGCTGATGTTGGCGGACAATTGAATTGAGTGTGAGCGCATCATATTCTATCACCACCGCCCCGAGGGTGGACTTGTGTTTTGGCAAGTGAAAAATGATCAGTCATGGCAGCCGAATATTGAGTCGGGTTAGTTTTAGATTGCCCTAAACACAGTACTTGTGGACCGTGGCATAATATGCAATCTGCCGGAACGACAACTATTTCGTCATCCCCGCTGACGTCGACAAGAGTAGAACAGGATCGATCGACGATTCAATAATCTCTATGGGTCTGGATCTTGGACGTAAAATGGCAACATCAAACTTCCATGTCGCAAGCCTCCTAATTGTTTGGCTACGCGCATGAGGTCGTTGTAATTTTCCCTTGTAGCTGCAGCAAAGGAAATATCATCCGTAGCAGTCCGTCGTGCGTCACCGAACAGTTCCAAAAACAACTGATCGAGTATTAGAGTTGTGTGAGTTCGAGGGAAGTAATGCAATACGTCGGTGGCAGGCACTAGTTGGTTTGGAATTGGATTTGTTGCGATTACGCTGACTTCGTACAACACAAATCCTGCGGCATTTGGACGCACTGCAACAATAACTCCGCATAGCAGACAACCGTTAATGTCTTCAGCGGTTAGTAGGTCGTTTACAACTGCCTGCGGTTGAACAACCGCGTTATATATCGGCTGGTCTGGTGGACCAACGATGCGATCAAACAACGCGTGTGCCGGTCCAGTGTTCGGTGCGACCGTCATCAAAAGGCAACGGCACAAAACAACTGCAGCTAAAAGATTGATATGAGTCACCGACCTTTCGAAACGGAACGAATCGAGTATATAGTTCGACGAGGTGGACGAACTGAAGTGAACGTCCTGACTACTAACCCCAAAACTGCCCTGATAGGTTAAGCCGAGTAATCCTTTCTCTAAATGAACTAGAGCTGATTGGTCCGGTCGCTGAAGAGCACTATCTATAACCGCTCGCGTGCTTGGGAACAAAACACTTGGCGCAGGATAAGTGGTTCCAGGAACGACTGAGCTGAATATGATCTGTCGCAGTGTCGGGTTCAAGTACCAGCAGTTCGCAAACTGGAAACCAGGACTTGTTTCAATTTGATCAATTTGGCGACAGATTTCATCGAGTTTCGTCTCGAATGGAGAAGGAACCGATAATCCTGCAGAGTCAAATGCGGACAGGAATTCTTGCCGTTTTTTGTGCATGTGCTCATATTCGCGGTAAGCAGCATAGTGTTCGATGTATGCATTTTGTGGCGCTGGGAAATCGCTGAAACGAATTAGGGCCAGTAAAGTTTCGAGCAAGTTTCGCTCGCGCAGAAATTGCTCGTTTGCAATACGCTGGAGGGCAATTCTTGATACCTCATAATCGGAAATTGAACCTATTGCCTGAATCCAGTCGGTGACTGCGGACGCAGCTTTCTCTGATTGATTTATCGCCTTTAGGAAAAAGTGCGCTTCTAGATTTAACGCGCCATACCGCCGAACAGATTGGTTCGCTTCAGTTGGATCACTAGCTGTATTCCAAATATTGTCTGCGAAATATATTTGTCGCAATTCTGCAGCGGCGATTGCCACCTGCTGCGCAAGTTCAAGATTGAATGTGCTCCACTCATCAATGAGTGAAAACATTCGCCTTGGTGGCACCGCTTCTGTATTGTCTTGCGCTGGTTTGGATGGAAAAACCAATCGGACAAAGACCTATTGTTAGAACGCTCATGACAATCCGGCAAATTCGGTTCATCCATACTACTCCTTTCATCTGTTTTGTCCTGCAGTGAATGAATTAAAAGATGTCAACACGGATCAAATATTTGAAATTAATGCGGAGATCAGCATCGTTTCATAATAAGATTCAGGCACTATTCAACGAAAAGAAAAATGATAATGACTCCTTCCGGCTTTTTTGCATATCCGTCACAGCCCCCATCAGCTGGAGATGCCATTGTCCAGGCGATTGAGGAAGTCAATCATGGGCACGAGGTTTTCATTAAGCCGTGGTCAGAGTGTAGTGTCACAGGCAAATTGATCATTGACGAAATTTGCAAAGAGATTGATGCAGCGGACTTTTTCTGTGCCGATCTAACTGGAATAAATCCTAACGTGATGTTCGAGTTAGGCTATGCCATCGCAAAAAATAAGCGTATATGGACGATCCTTGACTCCTCAAGATCAAATTTAAGCAGAGATTTCATCCAGGCTGGACTTTTATCCACGGTTGGCTATGCGTCGTATTGTAGCTCGGTCGAGATTGTCAAAAATTTCTATTCAGATCGACCGCATGAATCACTAAACGACACAATTTTTGAAAGATCAATTAGGCCGAGCCTTCGCGAAGACGCAACAGAATCCATCTTATATTTGAAAAGTCGTTACGATAATGAGGGGAGTGTCAGGCTCAGCAATAGAATTCAAAAGAGCAAAATTCCGCTTATTGTTGACGATCCAGCAGAGACTGCAGCACAGTCACTGACATGGTTCGGCATGCAAGCTTATTCAGCATCGTGTGTGATTTGTCACTTCGATCATCCAGACAGAACAGAAGCAGGTTTCAACAATGCTAGGCACGCGCTGGCATGTGGGATGGCTTTTGGCCTAGAAAAACCGTTCCTCATGTTATGTGAAGAAGGCTACCTGACGCCGATGGATTACCGTGATTTTCTAAAACACTACAAGAAGTCACGTGAAGCGCTGAAGTATCTTGAAGATTGGTTGGTGCCAATCGAGAATGCGTATTCCGAGAGGCAAGCAAAAGCGCATCTTGGTTCGACAGCCTCCAAGCTCGCCAAGGAGCTGAGAGGACTTCAAGTTGGAGAATATGTTGCAGAAAACGAACGAGAGTTCGTAGATGACTATTTCATTGAGACAGCGGCATATTTGGAAGCGCTGAAGGGCGGAACCAGGATATTTGTCGGACGAAAAGGAACTGGAAAGACTGCCAATATGCTGACTTTAGCCTCAACCTTGACGAGTGATTCACGAAATTTAGTTTGTCTGATTCAACCAGCAGGTTATGAGCTGCAGGGAATCGTTAATCTGCTTAGAAAATACAAGGAGCTGGACGCAAAAGGGTTTGCGATTGAAAGCCTCTGGAAACTGCTTATATACACTGAGATCGCAAACGCTGCGGCTGCACTAATCGAAAGTCGACTGGCTTTAACGCACACACCAGATGAAATTGCCTTACTACAGATCCTTGATCGAAAAGACTTGAACCTACGAGAAGACTTTTCAATCCGCTTAGAAAGCTGTGTAGAAGCGCTTTCGGGATTGGGCAGAACGGATAGCGTTGCCAGCGCCCGCCAAGCAATATCAGAAGCGCTGCATTCTGGTCTTCTTAAAGATCTGCGGGAGTGCCTGGGAAAACTGTTGAAAGGAAACAATCGGGTAGCAGTGCTGGTTGACAATCTCGACAAAAGCTGGTCACGACATTCTGACTTTTCAGCGTTGTCGGAAGTTTTATTAGGATTACTAACAGCAATTAACAGAATCTCTACAGACTTTAATTCCGCAAGGGGAAATAGAGACCCGGTAAATCTCATGCTTTCGGTTTTTTTAAGAGCCGACATTTTTGATGAAGTGATGCAAGTGGCGCGAGAACCCGACAAAATCGTTTATAGCAGGCTGGTATGGCGTGACCCAGAGGAGCTAATCAGAGTTATAGAAGAGCGATTCCAGTCTGCGCGTGGAGGCAATGTTCACTCGCAGGAGTTGTGGACACGGTACTTTGTACCAACCGTCGGAGACATGCCAATCCAAGAGTTTTTAACTTCCTGTATTTTGCCGCGACCGAGGGATATAGTGTATCTCGTGAAGGCTGCTGTCGCTAATGCAGTAAATCGTAGACACACGCGAGTGGAAGAAAAAGACATTACCGATGCAAGAAAACAATATTCCGAATACGCTAAAGACAGCATTGTCGTAGAGGACAGCCTTACTGGCGGTAAACTTGAACATTTACTGTACGAGTTTGTCGGAGGTTCTTCAGTGCTGTCAGAAACTGTGATACGCGCAAATATTGAAAAAGTAATTATAGAGAATCCTGAAATTGATGGCATCATCGAACACCTTTGTAATTTGACATTTTTAGGTGTTGAAGTCGGAGATAACGATTTTAGATTTGCAGAGGATCCCTCTGATTTTCGAAAAATAGAGGTGCTTTCACGAAAGTATTGCGAGGCTAACGGAAAAACAAAAATGTACAAGATTCACGAAGCATTCCATCCACTTTTAGAAATTGCTCAGAGTACTTTGAAAAGTGCGTCAGTATAGATAAAAATCGTGCGCCTTTGCTCGGGATCAAGTGGTTGAAATCATTCTGGAATTATGTCTCGCGCGGACCATTTGACCTGCACCAAAATGTTGTACCACGTCAAGCAGAGACTTCTTTCTTGTTGACCTGAGAACCATCTTGGAAGCTGTCCATAGAATTGAAATAGAAAATTTCCCCGCATTCATTATCATCAACGACCAAGGTGAAGATTTCTATGCATCACTCGCAAGTCGCGTTGCGGTCAGCAGCTAAAGTTCGACCGCAGTGCAGCAGCGGCCTGACACGGCTCCGAGATCTGCTCGAAATTCTTAGTAAAGAGCTCAACTGGGTATAGAAGACTCACACTCTTTGAGAGCACTGTATGCATCGATTGTTCCCAGTGTTGGTTTTTCTGTATCTGATTTCGTGGATGCCGACCGCCGTTGCAAGTAAATGTTATGGCGACCACGAATGTACCGCTTGCAAGAATTGCAACTATTGCAAAAATTGCAACAACGGAGGAGAACCGTGCGGTGTTCACTATAAGTCGCGGAACGAAACCCCTCCGTGGGAGGTACAGAAGCCCAAAATGAAGTCAAACAGAAAAAAGGCAGCTTGAAAGCGCACGTTGTCATACACACAAATTCAAAGCGATTGAGAAAATCGTTGCTGGCAATGAGCAGATGGGAGACAATAGCCTTCGCGTTTAAGGTACACAAGTTGAAACCGAAACTTCAGTTGTTATTGTTTGCTCTGGGATTTTTGATTAGTACGCTGTCGCAACCCGCACTATGCAGGGATGCTGCACTGAGTTTAGATTTACTAAACGCAGACCACTCCATGAGCGGAGTTCTTAGGCCATACATGATTCAGTTACGCCAAACGATTGAGAGTCGGTGGGTTCCTCAAGTAACCAGCACACCCCGTAAAACCAAAGTTTTCCTTCAACTTCGTCGAAGCGGAGAGGTGCTGCAGCTAAGTGTGGAGCTACCTTCTGGAGAGCAAAGCTTTGACGATTCTGCGATGCAAGCGATCCAGGATTCAGTTCCATTTTCAGCGCTTCCGTCGAATGCAATAGGGCTCTTAGACATCAATGCGACTTTTGATAGCCGGTTTCTTGATACTCAAGATCTAATGCGCCGCGCAGTCTCGCGCCAAAACAATTCCATGGCAACTCGATATCCATCAGTCGGCCCTGATTCTGGTTATCAGGCCGCGAGAACGGAGCCACTGCCGTCGCAGTATTCGGACCCAAGCCCAGCCGGCGCGTCCGCGCAGCAACAGGAACCACTTCCAGCTCCTTCGTTCAGAGATCGCCCTGGAACGCAGGCACCAACTGAAGCTAGCATCCTCGATTCAAACGCTGAATCCGATGCGGATTTTGCAAAAGACCCACGTTTTAAATACAAGGATGAAACCGCATCAAGTGCATCAACGAATTCCTCGAAAGCGAAAGCGCAAGATAGCGTACCAACTGGCATCGATTTCAAGTTTTTGACCAGTCGGCAAAAAAATAATCTCAGTTCAGAAGAACGCGAATCTTATGAACAAGACTTTCAGAGTTGGCTCCAGCAACCACCCGAAATTCGCTTCGGAATGAAGTTGATTGATCATGCCACTAAGAATGGTGGCTTAAAAGCCGTGCCTAAAAAATTCCATTAACACTGGTGCCCAAATTTGAGTTCTCTGAAATTTTCCAGCCGACAGACAAGTGGCAATTTGCGCGCGAGCATCTTTGTTTTCCCGTTGGCACTTACCCTGTATTGCTACCACCCGATTGCGTGTACAGCCGAAACATTATTTGGTGGACTTGAGCACAGCGAAAGATTGGAACCAATCAAAGAAAATATTCGTGCAGGCCAATCGTTTGAAGACAAGAAAGCAAGTACTTCCGGTGACGATGGGGATTGGTTCAAAATACCTAAATGGCTTGCTGGCGATTGGATGACGGTTGATGAAGTCCAGATTGATTCCTACGATGATAAATCTGGCGCTACAGATTCGTCTGCCACGAAATTGACTTCGCGGCAAAAAGAAAAATTCGGCTGGCAAACAGATAATAGAGGAGATATATGGACTACAAAAAATCCTCTGAAATTACTCGAAGGCACGGAAGACAAAATGCCTAGCTTGAATGCAACGGTTGGTAAATCGAATAATCCAGAGTCCAAGATCGAACAGACGCCAGTTACTCTAAGAGTTTTAGTACTTCGTCAGAATCAACCGGTAAAGATAAACCAGGATAAAGTGCAATTCAAATCAACTGACACCATCATTCGGATAGACAAAAGGAGTGCTCAAATTGTGTCCGCAGAAAAGGCAGAAATAATTCGCCAAATTTTGCCACTCGATACCAATCTCGTCGCTGTCAGCTCGGATGTTCAATACTACGATGAAGCTGGCTTCCCCATACGAAGGGTAAAAATCGCATCTATACTGAAACGCACGGGCAACTTTGCAAACACGGACGAGTTCGGGGGCAGGAATTTACAGGCATCATTTTCAAAGTATTTGCAAAACTCTGGCAACATCGGATTGATGCCATCGAAGTAGGTAGGCTCAGTGCTAAACATCCAATCATACTTTAGACCTCAAAACAGAATTGCAATAATATTGGTATCGGCTGCGATGCAAATTTTTGCTGCAATACCAGGAATTTGCCTGGATTCAGTTGGCGAAGCGTACATGGAACAAGCCGATCGCGCATCGAAAAGAGGTGATTACAAAGCCGCAAAAAAACTTCTAAAAAAAGCGTCGAGAGAGACGAGTAATCCCTATCAAGACAAGCTTTACTTAGGTCGCCTATATAACGATCTAGGTGAGTGTTATCGCAAGCTGGCAGACGATCCAAACTACACGCCAGATCCCAGCGATGATGAAGAACAAGGACTGAGTTCGCACCGAGATTTGATACCATTAGCGGAAAGATATCTCGATAAATCGTTGGAAATAAAAGAGGGTTTGCTCGGAACGCAGTCGATCGTGCTCGCTGCAGGATTGGAAAATTTAGCTGAATTGTATTTAGAAGACAACAAGTTAGACGAATCTGAGGCGTTGTATCGGAAAGCGATTGGCATTCGACAATACAAAGCGGGTGCACGAAATTGTGACAGTGCTTCCGATTACTTGCGTCTTGGTGACATTTGCGCCCATGTTAATCGCCACTCCTATGCTGAGGCAATCCAGAACTACGAGAAGGCAATGAGCTTATGGCTAACTTGCTCGAAACCGAATGAACCAGTAATTGGGAAATGTCATCAACAGATGGCTATGCTGTACTCCAGAGCGGGAGCTTTGAGTAAGGCGGCTACGCAATACGATGCGGCAGTCTCAATTTACACTCAAAATCTCCCACTAACTAGAATGAATCTGAGTTACATTAAAAAGCAACTTCCTGATTTGCCTCAAGATGTGTACATGGCGGCATGGAGTGAATACCAGAATAAGAAGGCAACCTTGCCACCTCGCAGTCATAAATTGATCCCGTACCTACAAAACATCGCCACCGCCGCGCGAAGATTTGGCAAAACAACCGACGTAGAGTATTCCGAAGGTCTGATACATGAATTGGCAAGTACAAAGTGAGTTTCCGCGCATGATGGTGCCTCAATGAACAGCAATCAAAGAAGCGTAATTGTCGTGGGAATGCTAGCTGTTTTCGGCATGCTTCTTATGCCACCATGGAAATCGAGAACATATGCGCTAATTTTTGATCCTCCAGCTAATACTGAAATTGATCTAGTTAGGTTGATGTTGCAGTGTGCACTAGCACTGGTCTTTGCTGGCGCCATGTTCTTTGCTTTAAAAACGCATGGAACCCAAACTGATTCTATCGAATCGTTACCAAGCTCGAGGACAAACATGCTTCCAATTTATGTGGTCTCAGGGTTTGCGATTGTAGCGTTAGCGTTGTTTGGTTGGCATGGGTTGAAGCAATATCAATTGCAGCAAGCTGCTCGCGAAGAAATAGTCGAAGAGGAACACCGTTCGATCGCATCCGCTGGCAGAATGGTAGACGCGCAAGATCGAGCTGCAGCGGTTGCAAGTGCAATAAGCACTCAAGACGAGAACACTAGAAAGCAAAATGCTAAGGAATGGGACAATAGGCTGAAGAAACTTGCATCTAGAAAAAGCTGGCCCACTGTCACCAATCTAATGCCTGGCATCAAAGCGAATTTTTATACGCACTGGAAAGACGACGTTCTTTATTACAGATTCCAAATTAGTGGCTCTCCAGCTGACTTAGAGTTTGCCACCGCCAAGAATCATTCGTTTCAAATTGCTTTGAAAGATGCTGAAGGAACGGATAGGTTCAAGATGAATATTGAGCCTTCACAACTGCGACCGTATTCGAATCGATCTGGGGCATGGTCGATTATGGCAACGGATAATGCAGGGCAGGCATGTTCCATGGAAGCTTATGAAGGCTTGGCGAAGTGGCAACTCACCGGTGGGTCTTGAAACAATCTCCGTGGATTTTGCGAATAACGCTCGATGGGTATTTTTACTTAAATGCGCGTGTACGCCTTCCCGAATCGACGGATGCCTTATACTCATTAGTTTTCTTAACACGAGGCCCAATTGCATGAAATTCAAGATTAGTACTGTCGCAGTGTTAGCTATGACTGGACTCTCATTGCCGGTGCTAGCGTATGAGATAAAAGACCTGCCTGGTACCTATATGTCTGACAAACAAGGTTTTGTTCACGTCAAGAAGCTAATCATCGTGAAAGAAGATAACGGCAAAATCAAGGTACGCGTTACGCTGGCTGGCTTCCCTGACGACATTTATTTAGGAGAAGCAACAGCCGAAGCATATCCTGATCGAGATGGACGCATTGGTGACGACAGGTTCCTCGCTTCGTTGTCCAATGGGAAGCTAACTGACTTAATCGAAATCGGCCACGGAACAAGATGGGCGGACTTCAAAGAAGACGTCAGTGTTAGGTCTTTTATGAAATATGCCGATGGAAGACCTAGTATTGTGTTTATCGACATGCTCAAGAAAGAACAAACTTCAAAGTAGCTCCTGCCGGTCAGTTGCGTTGTCCTCAGAAGCAGTCTAGATCGAACTGGCTCCTTTCGCACGAGCATGTCAAATTCAGTTTGGACAAGGATAGTTTATTCCTTAAATATCCACGATGGCGCGAACCCATTTAATTCAGCTAGTTGAAGCAAAGGCAGCAGACTTGTCTGATAGGCTTTCCCAAATCGATCTCTGTCGAGGACAGCAGCAAAGTCTGGCAATCCGAGGTCTGCGACAAAACAGCTAGCATGCTCTTCCCAGACCTTCGGTTTAAGCAGATCGCGTGTTCTGGTAAGCGCACCGTATTGCGCAGAAACAAATGCGTCAAAATAAT
>PLZS01000057.1 GCA_003153555.1 Candidatus Melainabacteria bacterium
GAGCTGCTTAGCCTTTTCCTGCATGTCGAGCCGGAGTTCCTCCAGCTCGATATTTTTCGCTTCCAGCTCGTTATTCTGCTTTGCTTGAGCGCGAGAGCGCTCTTCCAGCTCCTCATTGGTCTGCTGAAGCTCTTCTTGCTGCTGCCTGAGCTCTTCTTCAGAGGCTTGCAGAGATTTAGATGATGCTTCCAATTTTCTATTGCCTTCGGTCAACTCTTCCTGTTGGCTCTGTAGTTCCTCAGTCAGCATTTGCTCTTGCTGGAGAAGCTTCTCAGTGCGTTGAGCGGCCTCGATGCTGCTAATCACAACCCCCAGATTGCTCGCTGCCTGGTCAAGATAGTCAAGTTGAACAGGGCTAAACCGCTCAAAGGAAGCCTGCTCGATCACAGCCTTGACTTTGCCATCGAAAATGACCGGAACCACCACCACGTTAACCGGACTTGCCTCGCCCACGCCCGAGCTGATCCGTATATAGTCATCAGGAAGGTTGTTGACCAGAATTTTTTGTTTCTCCAGGGCGCACTGACCGACCAAACCCTGCCCGAGCGCAAAGATGTTGGCCAGGTTCTTGCGTTCGTGGTGGGCGTAGCTGGCGAGAAGGGAAAGATCAGAGGTGCCGTTGGCTGAGTCGAGCACATAGAACATGCCATGCCTTGACTCCATAACAGAAGCGAACTCGCTAAGGATCTTCTGTCCAGCTGCCTGCAGGTCCCTTTCTCCTTGCAGCATCTGGCCGAATCTGGCCAGGTTGCTGTTCAGCCACGACTGACTGGTACTTTCTTCCGAGGAAGCTTTTAGCTTGTCTGCCATCGCATTGAAGGAAAGGCCAAGCTTGGAAAATTCGTCGTTGCCGCTGATAGCAATTCGGTGATTGAGATGACCTTGACCGATTGTGTTCAGGCTTTCTTGCAAATTGCGCACTCCTTTGCTGAAGGACCTGATCAGCGCCAGAGCTGAGACACCACAGATGGCGACAGCAAGCGCGACACCAATTGTTGTAAACAGAGAGATGTTGCTTGCCAACCGATCTGCATCAGCCACGCGCTTCTCCAAGAGAGTTCTCTCTTCATCCTCCATTTCGCTGGTTAGAACACGGTTCTCGTCCATCAGTTTTTTGCCTATCTGAGTGGCAATCAGATCAGTTGCGGCTTTGATGCCTTGTGTTTTCCGGAGATCGATTGCTTTTTGGCAAAATGCTAGTTTGCCCGCATACAGACTCTCTAAACGATCCAAGCGCTTCTGCTGACTTGGATTGTCGCTGGTAAGGCTTCTGATCTGACTAATTGTTGTGGGAAGTTTGGCAAGGGCTATGTTGTAAGGCTCGAGAAAAACGTCCTGGCCAGTGATGGTGAAACCACGTTGACCGGTCTCGAGGTCTTTGAGAAGCGAGACGACGCGTTCCAACTTTTCCAGCACAACATGGGTATGCTCGACCCAGCGCCTGGCCTCGAGAAGTTGGGCATTACTTTGTTGGTAGACAAACGACAACAGGATAAGTGTAATGAGGCTCAGGGAGAATGCGCCCAACAGTTTGCTTCTTATTGACACCATAGGTAGGACCACCTTGTCTAGTGGAAATAACCAGGGATGCCTTACGGTCCTGCATTAAATGTAGAGGCATGAAACCGGCGCACGCTTTTCTACCCATGACTCCTTTTAGTTGTACCACCCAAACCTATATCTTGGCGACACTGGCCAAAATTGAGTGTCGTCTGATGCTTCGCGCAAACTCTCGCTCGTCATTCCGTCTTGTTGTATGTGTAGCAGAGCGGCTGCCGATAAGCAACGTGACTCCGTTTTGAATGCGCAACACGTCCAGATTTTGGCGAATTTACCAAGTCCGGCTCGTGAATCGGAAATCATCCTTCCCGGGTCCTTGGATGTATGTACTGAATGATTATCCAGAATAATCCGATACGATAAGACTGCGATGGGTGATTCATTGTCCTTCTGCCCTTTGCGTTTGAGCAGGTCTACTTGCCATTTTCTGATTTTGGACAACGAAGAATGTCCGTCCCTCAGGCAATTGTTTCTCGCATGAGTGGCGAGTTCTCGTTAGTCTTAGATCGCTCTTGTTTGCTTTTTTGATCTTCGCCATCGCCAGTTCCTATGCCACTACCCACGGTGCATAGCATAGACGATCGTTTTCCAAAAGGCCAGCCTGACAACGCCGTCTGAGTGCCTCGGAACGATGCCCTGGATCAATCAAGCAGCCATTGAAATCAGCCGTTGTTCAAGATCGCAAGTATCGGGATCCCCAGCAGGATACTGCTTAGCGTAAATGGCGTGCGCTTTCTCGTAAGCTTCCTTCGCCTTTACTGGGTTCAAGCGCATTTGGGCTTCACCAAGGAGAACAAGTAACTTGGCGAGGCGTGGGTGGTTCGGCTGTACCTCGTCCTCAAGAAAGCGAATGGCCGACGCAATCTGCTCAACAACATTAGAACCACTGTTTTTCCATTTGCAATAAGCTGCAAAAGCGCAGCTCTCATGATAATCAGGACCGCGAAACGGCGTTGCCTCATAGAGATTGATCGCCTCTTCGAATTTCGCAAGCGCAACTTTGTAATTACCCTCTTGCATAGATAACTGACCCAGGTTCATCATAATAGAAGGATAAAAGAGTTGCAGTCGTTTTTGATTTTCCTCTATCGACATAATCTTCTCAGCTTTCATCATGTTCTCACGCGCACCTTTCTGCTTCGCGAGCATTTGGAATTTCCCCAAAGAGAGAGCGTAAAAGGCTGCATCAAATTCAGTAGATTTACACTCAATGCGCACTATTCGATCGATGTTCGACTCTGCCGTTGAATGGTCCTTTGCCTCAACGAGTTCCTTGAGCTTATCCAGCCACTTCTCAGCCTCAGCTGTGCGATGAAGATAAAGATTAGTGCTAATCAAGCAGAGATAGCTGGTTGTCACAGACGGAGAAGCAGTCCGAACATCAGCGTTTAACTTATCGATGTTCTTAAGAGCTAACTCTAGGGCTTCCTCGAAGTATCCTATCCCTGCGTTTATACTGGCGAGACAGGAAACATGATAGGAGTTATCTGGTTGTTGTCGACAAAGATATTGAGACAACTTCCTAGCTTTCCTCATCTGCCCTTGCCTGATGAAGAGCAGTCTTAGATCGGTGATTATTAGCATGAAGTGATCAAGGTCAGAAACAACTACGGGATGTTTATCATCCAGAATTTCAGCTACTTGTTTGCCAATATCTTTAAAGCCCAGCTCATTAGCTAGATCGAAAAGATGCTCTTCTTGATACGCCATGATCAGCTTAGATTTCCAGACAGTCTTCATCGGCAAAACAGCAACGCCAAGAATCACGAAACTGACGACGGAACCAGCAAAGGTGGCATAAGGATTCAAGTGAAGCCAACCGCACAGCAACATCGTAGCTACGACACAGCCGACCAAACCGACCGAACCATACAGCAAGACTAACAAACGCGCCGATCTGAAGGTGGCCTTCAGCTTGGCTTTTATAGCTAACGCACTATTCGGATTGTGACGAGATTCATCCTTACGTTGCGTCGACATTTCCCATTTCCTTATATGCGTCTATTCTTTAACTGGGTTTCCTTCTTCGTCTGTTTGAGTGCACGAATCGAATGCTCAAGAGGATATTTTCACCTTAGTCTCATTGTCTCAAACACTAGTCAATTACCACCGAAAAGATAATCTTTCTTCGCTGTTCTCTTCTGACATTCTGGTGATTACAGAAAGAGGATGGAGAATAGTTTGAAGAAATCGGAAACTGTCTGGTAATTCTAGGTCTGTAGAGGAATATTTATGACCGATCATTTCAACGTAGCCCTTCTCCCTGAAGATGACAATTTCGCTCTCGCTTGTGTCGATTTTGCTCAAGCAAATTTTTCGGAACGAGCAAGCGAATACTTGCTCGGCACCGAGGCATTTCCTCATGTAACACTTTGTCAGTTTGAAATTGAAACCGAGCTAAAACAATTACGAACTCTCTGGCTGGCGATGGAAAGTCTCCAGAGAATGCCAATTTCGCTCAAGCTTGGGCACATATACTTCAAACCTGGAGTAGAAACACACGAAAACAAATACTGGGTCGGGCTAGCTGTAGAGAAGATTCCAAGACTATCGGCCTTGCAGAACTCAGTGTACGAACAGTTGGCACATTTCGGAATTCAAGGCAAAACACTGCCCCAGACTTATTTCCCTCACCTAACCTGGGCGCGTTGCGATTACGACAAGCCGCTAAGATTGGCATTTATGCCACCAGAAGACTTTTGGAAAAATGACTACCTTTTTGCGATATCGTTAGGCCGTTCGGACGAGAATGGCGTCTACCACGAGCGAATCTATCCAGCATTGGGGTAACCAACAAATCTATGAAGCGAAATTGAGAATCTACCGAACTAAGCTTGCTTGAGCGGATCCATGAATGTTACTAAGTCGCTGGAATGCGTGGGTAGCGGAACTAATCTGCTTAGGGTTTAGAAAGTTTGAGCAGTACTTTCTCCAATCGATCCGCTCCGTCTTCCAAACCCTTCATCGATACGCGCTCGTTCTTGCCGTGCACGGTGGCAATGTGTTCGGGATCTTGTTCAACTGGTTCCCAACCATAACTGGTTATTCCTAACTCTCTGAACCAGTGGGAATCAGTAAACCACTGCACCACCACTGGTACTACAGGAACGCCGGGGGTTTCTGTCTGAGCCACGGATTTAATTGCTGCAAACAAATCGGTGTTCGCAGAAGAAGGTACCGCGATTTCAGATTCAAGCACAGTTACTTCGAGAGTCGGATCAGCCAGCTTTGATTTAACTTCCTCAGCAAATTTAGCGTGATCGGTGCCGGGCAGCAAGCGGCAATCTAGTTCCGCATAAGCCTCAGCGGGGATGACGTTGGTCTTGTAACCGGACTTCAGCACCGTCAGTGAAACAGTATTGATCAGCATCGCGCTCTTCATTTTGTCTTTCAGCAAAATGTCTCTGAGTTCAGGATTATTCAAAGCTTTTTTAACATCCGCGTAAGCTTCTTTTGTTTTGCCACTTTCATTGACGCTTATCTGGGCGAAGTATTGCTGCACCAGGGGCAGTACTATTGGATTTGGTGCACTGTCCAGTAGACGTGTTAGAGCACGCACTAAACGATTTGGTGCGGAATTGGCAATCGGCATGGAAGCGTGACCGGCGTCACCTTTGGCAGTGACTTTGAGCCAGATTAGTGATTTCTCCGCGACGTTCACACCCCAGTACAGAATCTTGCCATTCTTATCAGTGTCAATGTGAAAACCTTCGTTGATCAGAAATTCCGCATCTTTAATCAGTTGAGGCTTGTTCTCTTTAAACCATTTGGCACCATGATCGCCACCAACTTCTTCATCAGGTGTGGCAAGAAAAATGATGTCACGATCGAGCTTCACACCGGATCGCTTCAAACGCAGCATCGATTCCAGTTCGATAATTCCCATTCCTTTCATATCGAGGGCACCACGTCCCCACAATTCACCGTTGTGAATTTCCCCGGCAAAAGGAGGAAACTTCCAATCCTCAGCACGAGCAGGCACCACGTCAATGTGATTGAGCAGCACAATCGCCTTTTTCTTGCCGGTACCTTTCAGCCGTGCGTATACACATGACCGATTGGGGGTCGTATCAAATATTTCAGCTTCGATACCATTCTTTCGCAACACACCAGCCAGGTACTCCGCGCCCAATCTCTCATTACCCGGCGGGTTAGTTGTATCAATCTTGAGATAATCGGCGAGAAGTTGAACCGCCTCGGGTTGAGTCTTGATATCCGTATCAGAAGCCGCCCTGGCGGAAGCACAAGCAAACGGCACGCACAGCGCTGTAAAGAGCAAGATAATTCGCTGTGAATTTATTCGCATGTCAACAGACCTCAGAGATATTGGAGTGCAGTAAAGAATACAATGTAATTCCGACTGGCTATTTGTAGAAGTAACCAAGCAAATTTGCCAAAATGTCCGGGCACGAATTCAAAGGAGAAAACATGAAAAGGACGCTGGGAATTTTAACCCTATCAATCGTAGCTGGATTGTCCATCACAGCGGCATTCGCTGCCGACGATGCGACCACTACAACAACCGACACCTCAAAAACTGTCGTGAAGAAAAAGAATGTAGTTGTACGCGGCGCAGATGCCGTAGGCTCAGACACCAAGAAAGGTGTTCAGGCGGTGGAACATGGTACTGGTAGGAGCGTAAAAGCCGTTGGCCGAGGACTGAGAAAGTTAGTTCCGTTCCATAAACAGACCAAAACGACGACCACGACCACTACCACGGATGCTAAGTAACAGTGATGTTTCTTGAATTGTTCAGAGTGCACCGTGGTAATCCCGAATAAAGCGCACAATAAGTACGTTTCATCGAACATTTCGAAAGCTATCGCCCTCCTTGTGGCGATAGTTTTCGTATGGTCCTTTTTGCCGGCGCATGGTTTGACAACAATCAACAGCGCCTTTGAACAAATTAAACTGCCACCAAACACTCCCAACCCGCAAAACATTCGGCAGTATCGGCTCAAGTCAAACGGATTGGATGTCATATTGTGCGAGAGGCACGCGACGCCTATCGTGACAACGATGGTTGTTTATCACATAGGCTCTCGCAACGAAGCCGTAGGTTACACAGGAGCAACCCATTTTCTCGAGCACTTGATGTTCAAGGGAACGAAAGAACACGACCCGCTAAAGAAGAGCGGCTTTGACGACGTCTTGAAACCGCTTGGTGGTTACAGCAATGCCACCACTTCTCAAGACCGTACGAATTATTTTGAGATAGTCCCGGCCAAAAATCTTCCGCTAACGCTGGAGATCGAATCAGATAGAATGCGCAATTTGCTGTTGCGCCAATCCGATCGCAGTGCGGAAATGACAGTGGTGCGCAATGAGCTGGAACGCAGCGAAGATGATCCGCACGAGCTTCTTCAAAACAATACGTTTGCCACTGCGTTCCGGGAACATCCATATCACCATCCAGTGATTGGTTGGAGGTCTGACGTAGAGGGCGTGCCAATTGAGCGCCTGCGACAGTTCTACAAAGATTTCTATTGGCCCAATAACGCCACTCTGATATTAGTAGGCGATTTTGCCAGCGCGCCAACGCTGGCGTTGATTCAACAATACTTCGGCAAAATTCCGAAAGCGTCGCAGCCGTATCCAAAAGTTTATACAACGGAACCGCCTCAAGAAGGAGAACGACGCTACACCGTTCAGCGTGGAAGCGAATCACCGAAGCTCATGATTGCATACCATGCGCCTCGCGCCGCAGACAAAGACACATACGTTCTAGCTATAATCGAAAGCATGCTCGGCAATGAAAGCCAGCGTTCAAGCCGATTATACAAACGCTTAATTGATAGTTCGTTAGCATCCGATGTGAGCACCGACAATTACGAGATGCACGATCCAGGGTTGTTCACCGTATATGCCGCGGCGTCTCCAAATGTCTCGCTGGAGAAAATCGAACAGGAAACCATTAAGGAGATTGAGCGCCTAAAGACTGAGCCCGTATCAATTGAAGAACTTCAACGCACCAAACAATCGATCTCCAAACGGATAAAACTAGAAACAGAAGATCCAATGGGATTAGCGAGTCAACTGACTGAATCAATTGCTACTGTCGACTTGAAATGGTGGCTAAATTACGCTCGCAATGTCCAAGCCATAAGTCCTGCAGAAGTTCAACGGGTCGCCAACAAGTATTTTGGTACAAACAATCGCACGGTTGGTTACTACCTTCCGAAAAAGCCCGCTTCCGCTGATGCAGTTACAGAAACATCGAGCAGTGCAGCTAACGCATCGAAAGAAGAACCGCCAATAGTGCCTGCTGAGGATAAGTCGAGCAGCTCGGACAAGTTGAGTAGCTTGCCCTTCTCGGATAATTTATCCAAAGTCAGGATGGCGTCTACAGCTTCTAGCAGCGCCACGCCAGCAAATTTCGTCAGTCGTGTACGGAAGAAGGTATTGCCGAACGGCCTGACGATTCTCGTCATGCCAGTGCCTGGAACCGGCACCGTCGCCATCTCTGGTAAAGTTCAAGCGGGTTCTTACTTCAGAGACCTACAAAAGAGCCAAGTCCCAGAATTCGTTGCGGATCTGCTTACTAAAGGATCATCTGCATATACCAAAGAAGGGCTGGCAAAACGGCTGGAAGAAATGGGAACGAATCTCTCATTTTCAGAAGATGATTTCTGGGTCTCTTTTGACACAGAAGTAATCACGGAAGATTTCTCGTCGTTGATTGTTATGTGTTCCGATTGCATGCGCAAGCCTGTCTTCAGCTCCAGCGAGTTAGAAAAAACCAAGAAACAAAAGCACAGCATCATAAAAGACAAAATGACAAGCACCAGTGATCGAGCTTGGAATGCTTTTGTCCGAGTCCTATACAAACCGGAAAGCGTCTACTACGACAAACCCTTTGAAGACGAGATATCAGAGCTAGACCACATAGCCGCCAGCGATCTGCAGGCTTATCACGCAACTCATTTTCTGCCAGCCAACACAGTAATCACCATAGTTGGTGATATCAATCCCGATGATGCGGTGGCCACCGTTTCGCGTCAGTTCCAAGACTGGACGGGTGGCAAGCGGCAGGAGATCAGATTATCCGAGTCTGAATTGCTGCCCCCCAAGGCACAAAAATTGCTGGTGCCACTACAAGATAAATCCAATGTTAATGTCGTTCTAGGACGCCCAGTTCAGCTCAGTATCAAAGCAACCGACTATGCGGCCGCGTCGATTGGAAATGCAGCGCTTGGCTATGACAGCTTCGCTTGTAGACTCGCCCCTGTTCGGGATCAATTCGGACTGACTTATTCAATCAGTTCTTATATGTCGAACGTCGCGGAGAAATATGCACCGTGGGCAGTTTCATTCTCAGTCAACCCAGAAAATTTTGACAAGACAGTCAGTCTGGTGCGCAAGATTATTGCCGACTATACAAAGAGCGGAATTACACAACGCGAGTTAACAATCGAAAAATCGCATCTCTCGGGAGCATTTTACGTCGGCATGCGCTCAGCCACACAAATAGCCGCTCGCTTATGTGAATACGAAATATTGGGCGTGGGTGCCAAATATATGGATGATTACGCCAAGTTGATGAATGCAGTGACCATGAACCAAGTGAATGCGGCAATCCGGAAATATTTCCTGATAGACAACACAGTCATCTCAGCATCAGGAACATTCAAAACTGTAGAGCCTAAGAAGTAGCACTTCGGATTCCTAATTAGTGGCATCCTCACGTTGTTTATTTATCGAGCACTAGAGAAATTGATGGGACCGATAATTAGGAAATACATTTATGCAGGCATAGTAATTCCTTTCTGCATACAAGGAGCGGGCGCGCAGCAAGTTCTTTGGCAAACTCTGTTCGATGACGGCAAGGCTTCCGAAAATAGAGCCCACTATAGTGAGGCGGAAAAAAGTTACGCCTCCGCCCTAGAAAGCGCTGACAAACTTGAACAAAGTGATCCAAGAGTGCTACAGACAATCAGAGCGCTCGCGTCCATGTATGTGCAACAAGGGAAATACACTCAAGCAGAAGCGATGTTCAAACGCGCATTAAGCGTTGGTGAAAATTCTGGCGCTCAAAACAAAAGAGAAACGGCGCGAGACTTGGATAATCTTGCCACCGTCTATGAACGTCAAGAAAAATATTTTCAAGCTGAGCCTGCATACAAGCGCTCACTTCAAATCTGGGAAGAAACAACAGGCGTTCAAAGTTCTCAAGTCGCCGATGGTCTGTTCAAATTAGCGGTCGTGTACGACGAAATGGGCAAGTATGGGATGGCCGAGCCTCTCCTCAAGCGTGCCTTGAGTATTTATAGAAAACAGCTGAATCAAGAAAAAATTGCTGATTGCCTGGATGCATTGGGCGACTTTTACAAAGTCCAAGGCAAATTTATCGAAGCGGACACACTCTACAAACAATCCCTAGACATAAGGAAAACCGGTTTCGGACCAAATAGCCCACAAGTCGCCGTTAGTCTGACAAAACTAGGTCACCTTTACTTAGAACAAGATAAAGCTGAGAGTCTCGCCGCATTTAAAAAAGCGCTCTCGATTCGAGAAGAATCAATCGGCAGGGACGATCCGTTGGTCGCTGAAAGTCTCGACGACGTGGCGACGATTCTCATAAGCAGTGGGCGTCTCGGCAGCGCTCAATCCATGTTGCAACGGGCAGTGGCGATTAACCAACAAGCATACGGACCACTCCATCCGCGTGTCGCAAAAAGCATGTGCAAACTTGCAGAAGTTTTGAAAGAACAAAGGAATTACGAAAAATCCGAGTCTCTTTTTAGAGAAGCGCTTCGCATCGACAAACAAATTTACGGCGAAAATAGCACTCGCGTCGCCAATGACTTGAATAGTCTGGCATTGCTGCTTCTAGTGCAAGGGAAATATTCTCAAACAAGCTCTGGTAATTCGCTCGACCGCTCTGGGACCTGGTCATCCGCTGGTCGCCCAAAATCTCTACAACTTGGCCGAAGTCTGTCAAGGGGAAAAACGAACCGCTGAAGCGATCGCATTGTTGGAAACCGCGTTAAAAATTGAACAACAAGCCCTCGACCCAGACCACCCGAACCTGGCACTAGTGATGGTGACACTGGCGGATCTCTATCAGAAGCAAGGCAACTACGCGCAGTCCGAACTTCTATTCAAACAATTAGTAGCAAGAGACAAAAAAATTGGCGCTGCTACTCCTTCAGTTGCCCTCGACCTGGAACACCTAGCCTCGCTAGCAGTTTCACAAGGGCACAAGGATGAGGCTCTAGCCTTCAAGAAGCAGTCAGCTGAGATCACCAGCAAAATTCCTGGCTTTACTAGACAAAATGCAAAATCTCATGACACTACCATCGATATCGTCCTCACGGGCATTCCTATGCAATGGTTAACCGTCGGTCTCAAGGACCTGATCCATTGCGAACGCGTCATTATGATCCTGGACGTATGTCATGGTGGCGCCGCGGCTCCGGAGCCAGAGAAGGGGCTCTGGCTTGCCAATTCTTCATGTACAAGAGCAAGGACATGGCCAGAAGAATAACGAGCTCACCAGTCCTGATTGTGCAGGGACAAAAAGACGGTGAATCCGTACCAGACGGAGCAAACAAGGTCTATGAGCATTTGGCCACAAACGACAAACAAATGTTAGCTTTAGCCGAAGGCGACCATTTCGTTTACGAGGACCCCAAAGTCAGTGACGTGGCTTTCAACGGCACACTAGGCTGGATCGAAGCTCACCTGAACAAGGACACTGTTCCTAAAGCCAAGACCGGAAACTAAGCTGGACCAAACTGATCCAGCCTTAGCTCAAGCACGAAAGTTAACGCTGCACCATGGACCCGATTAAACAATTTGAACCGGGGCGGGCTTGCGGCCCAGGTACTCTACCGAAAAAACGGGGACGAAGGTCGAACATAGGCTGCAAAGCCTTTATCGAAATTTAAGACCTTGCAGGGATTCTTATCTAAGAAATCTGCCATACTTACGCGGGGCTTACGCCCTCAGCGCCAATTTCTGAGTTCTCTGGGCGCTGCCAAACAGAACGGGATATTTGAACTATATGACTAACACGAAACTATTTGTAGGCAACCTTTCATTCAAGACCACTGAAGCAGAATTGGAAGAAACTTTTTCCAAGAGCGGCGTTGTGGTATCAGTAGCGATTCCAACAGATCGTGAAACTGGCAGAAAGCGTGGATTCGGATTTGTTGAAATGGAAACTAAAGAGCAAGCTGATGCTGCTGTTAAAGAATTCAACGGTCAATCCATTGACGGACGTCAAATCGTTGTGAATGAATCGAAACCTAGAGAAGCTGCACCGCGTCGCGGTAGCTGGTAGGTCCAGACCGAATCTCATCATCGAAGGACGGGGTCTTTACCCCGTCCTTTTCGTTAGCCATTGTCCTTTAGTTAGAGCTCGATTCTATTAGCTGGAACAATAGTGGTGCAAATGTTTTGCCAACAGGAGTGATACCACTTACATCTTTTACTGCACGAACTTACTTTTCTCCGAGACGCGAAGCAGCTATGCCGCAACAATTGCAAAAACCTTAGAAAACATCCGGAGCGAGTTCTTTGGTGTCATGATGAGTTTGAAGCTGCCAATGGTAGTGAGGTCTCAACCATGAATCGCTCGTTTATCTCAAGAAGCGTATTGGCAGGCTTTTTATCCTTGACCGGACTCTCCGTTTTTGCTTCGTCCGGAGGTCAAACGTACACTCCAGGGAATGACCCGCATTTAGATTTGCAGGGACAGATAGGCGGCAAGACTAAAGGCTATTCGGATTGCGGAAGAGCAGCCGAAGCGGATCTAAATGCGCATGATGGAGACAAAAGCAAATGGAAACCATCTCCCGAGATCAGTGAATTAATCGGCAAAGCGGCTCCAGAATTCGCCGACGATCTCAAATGGGTTAATTGCGATCCGCTCACAATGGCTAAATTGCAAGGGCATCCGATTTTTATTCGATTTTGGAATCGCAATTGTCGAATGTGTATGGTGAGCGCGCCCTTGATGAATGAGCTTTATGACGATTATGCTAAAGATGGTCTCGTAGTTATAGGGGTGCACCACTCAAAGTCAACTCGCGCCGATACAATCAAAGAGGTGGCCGACTCAGCTAACAGTCTGGATTATAAATTCCCAGTCGCATTGGACAATAGCTGGAATACAATTTCACGCTTTTGGATTCATTCTTCATCGAGAAATTACTCCTCTGCATCCTTTCTCATCGACAAGGACGGCACTATCGTCTGGGGACACGATCTCGGTCGGCTTGAAAAAGGATCACCAGCGGCACTCTCTCTCCACACCGCGATTGCCAAACTAATCCCGACGAAGGCGAAATAACTTGTCAGCCACATCCAAGTGCCTCTCGGTGTGATAACGCCCTGAAATCCGGATAAATCGCATTTGGGGGTTGCTAAGCGTTCTTTTTTGAGCTTATCTCGTAGATACTGTGAGAATTGACAAATCTGGTCGTAGTTGGGAATATCAAAAATAGCCGAGAGAAACCAGTGTCGACAGCGCTAGGCTGCATTTAGGAAGGACAAAATGGTCGAACAGTACGATTCTAAATATGATCCAAAGGTTGGAGACCAGGGCTGGGCTTTGTTTGGCAGAGAATCCATGTTTACCAAACTGGTTCTCGACATGAGGGTCAATCGCCAACGGTTCAAAGAGACCAAGCAGCAGAACATCTTGGACCAAAGCCGCCATCCACTGACCGAAGAAAAAATCGAAGAGTTCGAGCGCATCGGTTTGAGAGACAAACTCACCGATCTCTGCAATCCGCGCGCTTTTGGCAAGAAGTTACAATATGAACTGCGCAGAGCTAAGCGCTACAAACGCCCCTTATCGCTGTTAGTGGTCGCCATCGACAATATGGATGCCGTCGGCAAACAGTATGGACAACTAGCCATCGACGATACGATGCGTTCAGCTGCTAATATTTGCCGCGCCGCCATCCGAGACGTTGACGTAGCTGCCCGGTGCAGCCCCGACAAGTTGGCTGTCATTTTTCCCGAAACATATTCGTCCAGAGCAATTGTTGTTGGTGAGCGAATTAGAGACAAAATCAAAAATACTCAGATCAATGAAGACCTCCGCCACTTAAGAGTTACGGCAAGCGTAGGAGTTGTCTCCTTTCCGACCCATGCCAGGGACGAGCAGGATTTATTAAACCGAGCACTTGAGTTTTTAGCCATCGCTCAAAGCGAAGGCGGCGATCAGGTGTATAACGGTTAGTCTATCGCCAGGGGGGGCGCCATCTTGGCGGCATCGATTTAGTCGACGGACAAATCGACGGCGAGAATGATTTCGTTCGCTACCATATTCGGTGCCATGTCGCGTTGAGTTACCGCCGCGTTGTGTTAGTGTCGCATGGGGTTGATGCTGGCAAGGATGCCGGCGCTCCCAGAATCAATGACGTTTATCCCAATTGAGGATGACTCGCGGATTCGCAGTGCCAGGAATCTCTTTAAGGTAGCGATCATAAATTTCGTCGTTGTTAAACCCTCGCCGCATCCTTCGTTCTTGCAGCCACAGATCCAAGAGAGTTCTGGATTTATCATATCCCTGCTCAATCTGTGGGGCCAGGGCGCCGGGCAGCTGCTGGTTCAAACCTGGTAAGCCAATTCGATTGCCCCAACTGGTGTCGGCAAAACGACCACCCAGACGTCGACCTGCTGGACCAAGAAATACACCCAACATTCCATCTCTAAGAGTGTTGCTTGCGATATCTTCTCCAGTTTCGAGAAAACCTGTCTTGCCTTCGTAATAATTAGCTGCGCCTCGACCTGTATTGAAAATAAAGCTTCCAGTCGCAGTGGCGCCGAAATCACGAGCGGCATTTAATCCATAATATGTGTTTCTGATCGATCGATAGCCGCTCAATGCTGCACGATATTCCGCATCACCACCGGCCATTGGGATAGCACTGCGAAATCTCGTTAGCATGGGAAGATCAGCCCCAAGTTCCTTCAATCCTTGTTTTGCGGCCATGGTTGCTCGCCCACCAAGCTCAAAGCCTTCCAGACCTGCCAAACCTGAAACCTCCCCGCCTGCTTTGAGCACCGTGCGTTCAGCCATCTCTTTGCTAATTAGTGTGCCACCAAATCTGGTAAGCCCGTTTCTGGCCAGAGCTGCACCACCGCCGCTCATTCCGTCAAGTGCGCCCCAAACTGGTGTACTCCAAGTAATCGAATCTGTGCCAAACAGCATGGCCTTCATACCTGTATAACTAACCGCACCAGCGCCAGCTCCTACAGCCAGAGCAGCGGGTCCGCTCCAGCCAGTCAGGACGGCTGCACCAATACCCGCACCAATTGCCACCACATCACAAGCCAGTTCTTTGAGGAAATGCTTTGTAGCAGCCCAGGCACCACTCTCTTCAACCGCATCGCACATCTCGACGAGTTTGCCTATCTCCAATTTTGGATCACTGGCGAATTCTCCGTCATCCTTTTTCAAGCGTTCGAATAGAGCCTTGGCGCCCTGCTTATCTCCCGCCGCTAATGCCAATCTGCCATGCAAGTAATCACCTACTGACGGTGCGCGCAGATACGCTTGTCTGATCTCCAACTCTTGTTTGAGCGAAGCAAGCGTGGTGGCATCTTTTTCCTTGCTAATTAACTCCTTCAATTCTTTGATCTTCTCTGTCTGACGCCCGCCGCGATTAACCTCCTTTGCGCCTTGCTCAAACAGCTTCAGAAAGTGATCCGCTCCGTCCATATCTTTGCGCTCAAATGCTGACTGCAATTTGGAAACATTCACATAGGGATTTTCCGATTTGCCTTTGAAAAATAATGCCTCATCGATCGTGCGAAATTCTGTGTTGCGAAGGGCGAAATCACGATCACGAGTCAGTAGCTGTTGCTGAACCTCAGAAGCCAGATCCAGCTTCTGCGTCTGAAGCAAACACTTCAAATATTGAATACGAATTGTCGACGCAAGATGCTCGATAGAAGGATCGTCATCCTTTGGATTGCCACGATGGTCTGCTCTTTCGATTGCACTTCTAAACATTCGTTCCGCTTCGTCAGTATTTCCAGCAGCAGCCTTTATTTGCGCTTGCTCGCAAAGCAACCCTGGCAAAAAGGCGTCGAGCTTACCTGTAGTGCCTTTGGCGATCGTGTCGAGCAAATCAGCTACGCGCCGGTCTTTATTCCGTTCACCATCAGGCAATGCTTGAAGGATCTCAACAGCCTGCTTGAAGTCTCGGCTACTCGAACTATCCAAATAACCAAGGCGAGCCATATTGTCTACGGCGCGATCGACTTGATAAGTAGACCAAGCAAGGCGTATTTCTTTGGGTGCGTGCAGAATCTGCTCGCACATCTCAATTCTCTGAATCTGCTTGATGGTTTCCAGCTGATTGGGACTCTTTTTAAGCGCCGCGGCAGCTGATGCGATGGCGGCTTCGGCAGCCTTTGGATCAACTAGCGATATCTGTCGGAGTGATTCGCCGAACGCTTCGTTGATTCCTCCATTCAATCTCCGTCGCAAATCACCCACTTTAACCAAGCTGATCTCTTTGGTGCTGTCTTGCACTTTAATTTCTGCCGTGTCAGACAATCCTTGAATCTGTTTGAGCTGGTCAATTATATTATTGGCTCGAACTGCCTGTTGCTGTGCAGTCTGCGCCTGCGTGCTTAATTTTTCAATTGAAGTATCGTTGATTATGAGCCGAGGCACCCAGGCTTCATATGCAAGGCGATTTTCGCTCGGAACAAAACGCCCACCGTCATTAACCGTTTCAATTCGCCTTTCACCACCCATGGTGTACCTCGCCTCTATTCATTTTTCGGATTGTGAACCAGGTGTAAAGAACTACTTGTTGGCTGGCGGCTCTACAGGAGTGAGATTTCTCAAATCGACTCTAAAGGGAGCTCGTACCTCACCATCGGTTCTAGACATATCCGTCACGGTCAGCCGATTGGGGATGAACTCAGCGCCCAAACGAAGAGCAGCGCCACCTCCAGCAATCCACTTCCCGTAAGGTCCAACCTTGCCCAATATCTTTTCTGAAGCTTTGAATCTAGTTAGCAAGCTAACCGCACCACCACCTAGCATGAAGACATCTCCTGCGGTGGCGGTGCCATTTTTAGCTTGATCCCGAAAATGGTTTGAGTGGTAGAGATCTGATGCGTCGTCAATAATCAGGACACCACCCAAGACTGCGGCGGCTTCGGGCTTTCCTTTCAGACGACGCGATATGTAAGCGCCGTATCCAGCAAATCCAGTCATTGCCGCTGCTTCGGCTGGATGTTCTTTCCACGAATCTTTGTAAGTACCTAACCACTCAGCTGACTGCCATTGGTGCTCGAATTTAAATTTAGGTATAGCGCGGCCAAGCATTGCATTTACTCGCTCTACGGGCGTGTAAAAGGTATTGGACATATCAGTATTCGCACCAAGGTCGCTTACACCGACAACCTTCCCCGATTCGTTGAGCAGCGGACCACCGGAATTTCCATGTTCGATGTGAACCCTGCCCCAAAGGATGGGACGGCTCTGGAACTGGTTAAAGTCAGCTGCTTCTTTAGGCGTTAACTTAAAGGAATTCGGATCTCCCGCCTCTTTCAATCCAAGGTTATTGTAAACATCTCTTTGGGTTGTCTGCTCGCGATGATAACCAGGAGATATGTACAGATTGGGTAAACCAAGCGGATGCCCAACAGCATAAACCTTATCGTCAGGCTTCAAACTCTCGCTCTTACCTAGTTCCAACGGTTTGAAGTTGATAGGTTTATCTGAAACAATCTGCAGAAGTGCAAGATCGTTTAGATCATCTATGTCAACAAGCTTGGCCCTATATTTGGTGCCTTCCCGGTCAATGATTTTTATTTCTTTGTCGCCTTGAACGCAATGAGCATCAGTGACAAATAAATTAGGACCGACTGCAAAGCCAGTGCCTTTGCCACCATCAGTAACCGTTTGGACAATGCTTTGTCTAGAATCTTCGTACAGTCGCTTTGATGTATCGTCAGCCTTCGGTTGCGCTTCTGTGCTCAGCGGCATATCTATTTTAAGAACATAAGGTTCGCCCATGATTAGCCTCCTCAATTAATGCGCACTGAAATGATGCCGTAAAGTCATACGTCATCAAGGTGCACATGAGTTCAAAAAAAACACGAGTCGCATCTACTGGCATTTCTAACGGAGAAGTCCGTTGAGAAGATGTACACAAAGGTGTCGTCAGTTGGACACTGGTCACACTTTGCTCACTAAATTTTAATGTCACGCATATTCGACAAGGTTAAAAGTGATACCAAAACAAGAATGTCATCGCTCAGGCAATTTATTGAAACAATCTTCAGTTAAAGCAACAGTGGACTTTATTCCCTGTACGAACCGATTAGCTTGGCATCATTTCAATCAACCCCTTGCATTCACAAGTTGATGTTAGGGATAAGTTTTGGCAATTTCATGGCTGCGAAATGAAACCAAAGCAAATCGAATAGAGGTGACGAATCTACTTATCCGAAAGATCGTGGTTACTCAAAGAGCGAGAACGGACTTTTCAGCCAACTTGAGACTCAACAGGAAAATCAATACGATTACTGTTCAAGAACTAGAGATCATGCTCAAACTTGCCCTGGCAAAGCTAAAATAGGGTATATGAATGAGAACGTGCATTCCTGCGCAGGCTACAAGTACTATCCAGAGGCTTTTGACCCTGGAGTCTATGAACTGGCGAGCAAATTAGTTAATGACGACCGCTTCTACCGGACGTTCGTCTCATACTTTCTAAAAACACTTCTTGACCCGACGCAGCTGGTCCACGCACGGTCCGCGATAGTAAATGAAGTGCAGTCGCTCGCCCCCCAAGCCGCCATGATTAAAACGGTCTGGTGCGCCTTGAGCCTGGCAACAGAAAAGTACTTTACTCGAAAAGCATTGGATTATGCCTGGTCTGATGAAGAACGCGACGAAGCGCAAACTGATTGGTTCAATTTGATCGCGCCTGGTTTTGTGCCAGGCGACTTAAATCGTTCACTGGACATTTCTGTATTGAAGGCATGGAAGAAAAAACTGGTCCGCCTCCACAAACGTGACGTCGGTCCTATGGCTGCTTGTGATATGTGCACTAGCAAATGTTTATACAGCTATGAAGTGAAAGCGCTGAGTGACAACTGGTGGCTTCCCTTCGATATGGCGCGGCAGCGCGACGACGCGCCAAAACTGGCGGCTCATTTGGCTCTCAACTTGTGTGCAAATTTAGGCGGCATGTACGATGTGGATGTTGCTTTCTGCATGACGGCAAGATCGGTTCAGCATCAAGATTCATTCGAGGATGCGCAACACGATTTTATGGAACGAGTGCGCGCAGAAATTGAAAAGGTGATCGACCAATACAAAGAGCCAACTGTTGAAAAAGGAAAACCGAAACCAGAACCTGCGGCGAAGGAAGTAGTCGCAGCGGACGGATCTTTGTCTCGCCAGCAGATCTTCGAAGTCATTGTTCGGATTGGTCTAACAGGCGCAAAGTGGCGCCAACTCTGCGAAGAAACCATGCTTGCCAACAATATCAGTGCCGAGGAAGTCGAACTAGAAATTGAACGACGCCAAAAATATTTGAACTGTGCACCATAGAGTTGTTACGGTTCCAGATCTTTCATCGTCTTTTCTTCGGAACTCGTCCCCTTTTGTGGCACCGTAGTTGGTTCAACTGTAGGCACCGGATTTGGTGATGGCGAGATGTTTTCTACTTTGATTGGATCTGGCTGCACAAACTGTTTCAGCTTAGGCTTTGGCTTCTCGACCGGGATCGGTTTCAATGCGCTGACTTGATTTGTTTTGCCGTCACCATCTGATTTTGCGGTTGACGAAGCATTCCTTTCTTTCTTTCCAATCGGATACGACTTATAGAGAGTGCCGTCTAGATAAACTCGAAACTCTGACATTCCATTCGCCTTCACCGCTGAGTCAGCCACGAACTCAAAAGACTTGGCGTCTTTAGCGCCCAATGGTGGCACGAAATCATCAACTAACTTTTGATCCTTAAACCACAACACTCTTGATGATGAATTGTCGTACAACTCGACCTTGAGATTTAGAGAGTTAATCGATTTCTCGGATGGGTTCCAAACTTCGCCGTTAATTCGCGGCATATGCGAACCGCCCTCGAATCCCGTTTCAACATTGCGTAGAGTTACTTCAGGCACTTTGCTATCGCCGTTCATATCTTTCGCCTGTTGCAGATAACCGTAACCGGCGTCCGTGTTGCCTTCGTCAAGCAATTCTTTGCCTCGTCTAGACAGAAGTGCGGAAAGTTTCTTTTCAAGCACAGGACTTTTGGTGCCAATTTTCATGGCATGCCGAAGTTGGTCGATTGCCAGTTCAAGCTCGCCTGTACGTTCATAAATATCAGAAGCCATTTCGTAGTTGCGCGAGTTCTGCGCTATGTTGTTCAATTTACTCAAGTAGACAAGCGCTTTTGAATCATCATTACTGTTTGCAGAAGCATTTGCCAACTTTTGGTAAATCGTCGCCAACCTAGCATCTGCCTCGCCATATCGAGAGCCTTCGCGCAAGTCTCTAACCTCTTCCCAACACCTGAGCGCCTGCTCGACATTTCCTGCCCGCAGTGCCTCGTCACCCCACAGGGCATCGAGATCTGCAAGTTCAGCTTTCTTACCTGGAATTCCACCTTTGGCAAGAGGACGTAGCAATTCAATTGCACGTTCATATTTACTGCGTTGGCGATAGTAGTTAGCCAAATCGGATGCCAAAGCCGGCTCCGCGATCACCCCGAGCCCCAGTTGCTGAGCCTGACTTATACAATCCCAAGCTTTTTCGACTTGATCGACACCGACATAAGCGCGAGCCAATGCCAAATATACCTTTGCGTCTTTCTTGCGCAATTGAAGCGCTTGATTCAACGTTGTCACCGCGAATGCGTACTGACCGTTCTGCAATTCTTTTTGACCTTGCTCGAACAAACGTTGATCATCGGGTGGTTTTGTCAAAAAGAAAAATGTGGCACCAGCCGAAACTAGTAGCACCGTACCTGCCACCAGGATTCCCAAGGAAGTTGGTACGCCACTCTTAAATCCACCCCGCACGTGCTTTGAACGCCGCAACGAATCAGGAGCTCGCTCAGACATGTCAAACTCGGAAGCGGCAGGTCTCTCAGTAGTAATTACTGATGAACTCGCCGCTTCTTGTTTGTCGGATTCCTGGGCACTTAATTTGCTGCCGCATGAGACACAATTCTCATACTGAGGCGGGTGATAAAGTCCACATCCAGGACATTTCATATACTGCGCTCCTTGCCTAAGGCGCTTCTCGACCCGGGTTTGTCGTGGTTGAGTCGTCTCATAGGACCTCGGCTTATCCTAGGATAGCCTGGGCAGCCAAGCTGCCCGGCATAATCCGAGGATACCCTATTCCGCAAGCTGCTGCCGGTCATAGTGGCTAAACAAGAAGTGTTACCCTTGTCTTGCCCATGCGCAGTGTCAACTTCAATGAACATAAACTCTCCTGCAAGTCTTACTTCCAGGTTAGCAAATGTCTGGCTTACTTGATTTCTATCTTCGCGCCAGCTGCTTCGAGCTTTACTTTCATAGCGTCGGCTTCTTCCTTCTTGATCTTTTCCTTCACCGGCTTCGGTGCGGAATCAACAAGGTCTTTCGCTTCCTTCAAACCAAGACCTGTGAGTTCACGAACGACTTTAAGAACTTCGATTTTCTTATCGCCAACTGAAGTCAAGATCACGTCGAATTCGGTCTTCTCTTCAACTGCAGCAGCTGCAGCGCCTGGAGCAGCCGCGAAGGACATAGGTGCAGCGGCGGTTACGCCGAATTTGTCTTCCATTTTCTTCTTCAAATCTGCGGCTTGAAGAAGGGTCAAATTGCCGATCTGTTCCAACAGCTCATCGACATTAACAGCAGTAGCCATGATTAAACTCCTTTGTTCAAAATCAAAATCAACGTGTAATTTATCCG
>PLZS01000103.1 GCA_003153555.1 Candidatus Melainabacteria bacterium
ACCTCAAATTGGTATGCCACAAAGCGGCACGCTTATCATTCACGGATATCGCGAAGGAGTACTGTATTGTGGCATAGCAACCTGGTTGCTGGCTGGATAAAATGAATTATTGACATAGATGTTAATAGGCAATGAGTCAGCCGACTTTCAAGCCTGGATGCGACCTTGCCAGTATGTAGTACCAATCAATGCACGCTTGGTGATTTCTCTTAACAAATAAAGGGTTTACTCTCTGATTGTGGTTGTGTTTTTCGAACGGTGAGATCCAGCCGATTCCAATCTTTAGGTAGTACCGGTGACGGATAAATCACGGTCGCTGAAACGACAGCTGCCAAGAATCGGTGATCAATATCCAATATTTGAGAAAATTTCGGGCAACAGGCTGACTGGTCAAGTATCGGGCCCGCAGAAATTCGCGTAACATAGCTGACCATGAGCACTGAACAGATTTACGGTTTGGCAACTGAAGAACGGCGACGGCAAAATCGATTCCGAGAGTNNGTGGTGCCGAGATTTCAATCGACGGAGACAAAACCTTAGTCAACTTCGCGTCAAACGACTACTTAGCTTTAAGCAAGCATCCGGAGCTAAAAAAGCGCGCCATTGAATTCGTTCAAAAATACGGCGTAGGCTTGGGTTCATCCAGGCTGGTGTCAGGAAACTTGGATGTGTACGAACGGTTGGAGCGTAAGATAGCAAACTTCAAAGGCACAGAAGCTGCTCTACTTCTACCTACAGGCTATCAAACTAACACAACCGTAATTGCAGCATTGGGCAGGAAAGAGACACTTCTCCTGTCCGATCACGAGAATCACAACAGCATCGCTATGGGCTTGCAGCTGAGCCAGGGACAATGGCAACGTTACAAACATAATGACTTAACGAGTCTGCAGGATCGTTTACAAAAAGCTGTTCAGCTCCCGGACATCTCAAAGTGGATCATTTCAGAATCCGTGTTCAGCATGGATGGTGACACCAGCGACGTTCAGGCATTAAGTGAACTTGCCATCAATTTTGGTGCCGCAATATACATGGACGAAGCGCATGCAACTGGCGTGCTCGGTCCTGATGGACGAGGACTATGTTTCGAGTCAAAAGATATATCCGTGATTATGGGCACCTTCAGCAAAGCACTTGGATCATTTGGTGCCTACATTGCTTGCACAATTGCAATGAAAGATTATCTGGTCAACTTCTGTGCCGGTTTAATTTACTCGACAGCGCTACCGCCGGCTGTACTAGGAGCAATCGACGCCGCTCTTGATGTTGCACCGGTCATGAATCATGAGCGTAAACACCTAGCGCAGATGAGTTTCGACCTGCGGGATCGATTACGCAAAATGGGATTCAGCACAGGAAGTTCGAGCACCCACATTATTCCTATCATTGTTGGTGACGACGCTGACGCTCTGTCACTCTCACGCTATCTCGAAGAATGCTCGATCCTGGCACCGGCAATAAGACCGCCTACGGTGCGCGAGGGCCAGTCGAGAATTCGCTTGTCCCTCACAGCCGCGCATAAAGAGGAACACATCCGACACTTGATCCGCAGCTTGGCGAACTGGAAGACACATGGCTGACATGGAGCTGATACTGCAGCACGGGTGGGCAATTGATTCTGGGATCTGGAGTCAATGGAAAGAAAGTGCTGCGAAAATCGATTTAAAGTTAAACATCAAATTCGCTGAACGGGGATATTTTTCACGACCACCGTTGCAAGCTATGTTCTCAGGCGAAGACAATTTGCAAGTCCTTGTGGTGCATTCACTCGGACTTCACCTCGCTTCAAAAGCGCAGATTGACTCATCCGACTTGCTCGTTATCATCGGTGGCTTTTCAAATTTCCACGAAGGCTCCGCAAGAGAGAGCAAAATTTCTCGCACGTCGGTGCGGCGGATGTTGCACAAACTAAATCAGTCACCGGCTCAGGTGATCGCGGATTTTTATGCAAGATGCGGCTTTCCATCAGACTATCACGAGCAAGACATTTCACCGCCGGAGAATCTCAAACTTATCATCGAAGATCTAAAGTTACTGGATCAGTCCACGTTCAATCCAGACTGGAGTTCTTTAGCAGGAGAGGTTTTGATCTTGCATGGAGAGAATGNNCATTGCCTGGTGGCGCAGAGATGAACACCTCACTGCTCAAAGATACCTCAATGCTCAAAGAAGCCATTGTTAAATCATTCTCTCAACAGGCACCCACGTATGCCGAGCATGCAAACGTCCAAGCAAAAAGCGCCCGAATACTAGCGCAATTTCTCAATGCAACCATCGAGACGTTAACTGAGGGAGCCATTCTTGAACTAGGTTGCGGCACTGGAATTTTCACCGAACAACTTTTACAAATTTTCCCAACGCGGTACCTAACACTTAGCGACGTTTCAAATTCAATGCTTGCCCAGTGTCAAACAAATCTGTTCGTGCCATCCGAGCGAGTGGAATTACTAACTTTGGACGCGGAGGAGCTCACCTTGAGTCATGCCTACGCTTTAATCGCGGCATCGTTCAGTCTCCAGTGGGTGTCTGATTTTTACGGCACGATTGATCGCTTGCTCACAAGCTTAAAACCGGGCGGAGAGCTCGTCTTCTCAATTCCTAGTGGCGGAACTTTTAGGGAGTGGGAACAACAAT
>PLZS01000170.1 GCA_003153555.1 Candidatus Melainabacteria bacterium
AGCATGGAGTGCCGGAAACCGAAATTACAGTTAAGTTCGACGCCCATGCTGCTCGGTACATTCGAGAGATCAACAATTTTGTACTGTCTGTTGGCGCCAATCTTGCTGTCGCGTGCTCAATTGCGTGGTGAAGCTTCGCGGCAAGAACAGCTTCAGGCAGAACTTCTGTGAAGTATTCGGCTACACGTATACCGGCTTCATTCAATGACATGAGTTCTACTTTTCTGGCTGATTTGCCGGCACAGAGAATGAGGCCGATAGGGCTTTCCTCGCAACTTTTTCGTTCGTGTTTGTCGAGCCAGCGTAAGTAGAATTCCATCTGTCCTTTATGTTCAGGTTTAAATGATTCCAGCTTGAGTTCGATAGCCACCAGACATCGGAGTCCTCTGTGATAGAACAATAAGTCTAGGTAGTAATCGTCAAAGTCGACACTCATCCGTTTCTGTCTGGCGACGAAGCAAAAATCGCTTCCGAGTTCCATGAGGAATTGTTCTAGCTCGCGGAGAATGGCGCTTTCAACATCCTTCTCCTCATATGCACCTGTCAGACCTAGAAAGTCCAAAAGGTAAGGGTCTCGAAAAACCAAATCCGGCGTAAGTTCTCCGCGTTCGCGAAGTAACGACAATTCTTGGCTCGCTACGTCGTCCGGCTTCTTTGCGATTGCAGTCCGCTCAAATAGCTTTCTCTTGATTTTGTCGCGCAAGGTTCTTACGCTCCAGCCTTCTATTCGGCACATCTCTGCATAGTAGTTGCGCTGTAGGTCTCGCTCGATCGCCAGCAGCTCCTTAAAGTGGCTCCACCCTAATTTTTGCGACAGTGTAGCAACAATCTGTCTATCGCCGAAAACCTCGACGAATCGGACCATTCGCGACAATGCCGAACGATCAAAACCTCGCCCATACTCGGACGTTAACACTGTCGCCACTTTGTCCAGCAGTTGAGAACCATACTCAGGCTTGCTGCCATGGAGAATCTCCTTGGTAATGCGTTCACCCATCATCCAATTAAGCAGCACCAACTCTGTGTTGACGCTGCTTGCTACGCGGACACGCGCCTGTTCAATCAGCGCGCGAAGGTCGGCGAGCAATTTGCGCGCGTCATCGGACTCTCGTACTGCAGTTTTACTTCCTGCAGACTTGCTAGATTTGGCATCTTTCTTGGTCATTCGCCACCCACAAGCAAATCGAAAATCACGAGCAGTCGACGGCGCTTTCCGAACCTCTTGAATAATGTCGTGGATTTAGTTCTTCGTATGGCAAACAATTGGTTCAATAAATGAGGATGATCGAAAGTCGCATCGCTTTGATCGAGGCACACAAGTTTCTTCTTCCTGGATAGGAGCAACTTGCCTCCGTCTGTATACGACAGTACTTTGCTCGACTGCAGCATGTATGCAGTCCTGTCCGATATCGATTAAATACGCCAAGAGTGGTTGATGATATCAGCTGGGTGTTTATCCAGTAATTCTCAAAAATCTACCAGCAACCATGAGGTCGTGATGCCGAATCGTCTCGAACGATTGATTTCGCTTGAGCAAGAAATTTCTCGGGGCGGATATCCTGACGTAAAAAAATTGTGCGACCAATTTGAGATACAGCCTCGAACGCTGTATTCAGAGTTAGGAAATTTCTGGTGAGCAATTCGAGCCGCGCGATCGCGATGAATTGGAAGCGTGGTTAACGTGGCAGGTCTGTTGTCTTCTGCACAGCCGTAGGCAAGAATGGCTGCTAGAATTCAAACAATGGAGCTAACTGACATGGACAGGGCGCACAGTAAGAAGGCAAGCACTACCAAGATAGGCAGTTCGAGGGCAGTTAAGCCATCGGATGGCTTCATCGTTGTGCCTGCAGCGTCAGCTACGTCGGCGTTCAATTATTATGCAAATAATGAGACTGCACGGAAGGCGGCATCTGCGCGATTCCGCGCAGTAGCCGGGCGCAAGTCCACCGAAGCGACACGGCAAAGCTCGTGACCAACAGCAGATATCATTCTCGCGTGATGGTATCCCGTTCGCATTTTTGCAGAAATATTCTTATTGCTTCTATCCAAATTCTGAGGCTGCAGAATTTATAGGTTACTGCAGATACGACTTCCACTCGGATAGCATGGGCGATGGCGATCTTGGTGAACACACCTATTTCCACATGCACCATCGCCAGGTGGAAAACGGATTCCGTTTGGCGACTGGTCCAATAACCGAGTTTGACAAGATCGTTTCTGGCATCGAAAAAGTTTTGGCTCCAACGACACGAAAAGAGCGTCTTGAGCGCCTTATTGATAATGGAAAATTTCAAGAACTTTTATTTGATCTGACTGTGAATGGAATCGTGTCGATGGCCGATGCAGTGATGGAACAAAAGTCAAATTGGAAAAACTATAAACACAAAGATGCATACGAGAAGTTTGTGGAGCACTACGTCTAGCTGATTCCTCAAGGAAAATGAATGACCAGCTCTGCGTCTTCTGCTATGCTGATCAAAGCGCCGATTTGAGTTTCTCAGCTTGCGGGCGCTTTATAAATCAGCTAAAGCGAGGTGCCATTTGAAAACATCAGATCTTCATGTGCGTGGGTATTGCCGTGCTTACTGGCACGATGAAGTTGATCCCTTCACCGCAACCATGCAAACAAGGCTATTTCGGGACAAAATCTCGCTGATTCTTGAGCAGCAATCGGCCATGATGTCCGTCAGCGACTATTTCTTTTGCGGACTCTCTTTTGGTCATTGCTGTGTTGGCGGCGCCGGTGCGGTGGTACTGTCGGGCCCGATTCGGCTTGGGCATTTACTCATTGGTTGGCGGCACGGCATCCTAATCGAGCAATGCCAGCATTGCGGAGGGAAGTTGCTCATTACCTCGTTCACCGGAAATATACAGCGAGGTACAAACTGGTGGCATGGTCTTTGTCTAGACTGCAAAGAATGGTCGTCTTCGTCCTCTTCAAAAGATATCTTCAGGCAGCGCTTGGAAGTTGCTAAAAGAATTTTGAAGCGCCTCCCGGATCAACTGGAGAAAATCGAATTTTATTCCGGTTATGAATTTGATTGGGGAGGTGATGGTCTGCGGTTCGCTAACAAGAAACGGGCAGTAGTACAGGGGCTTTATGATCCGGCGCCATTTGATGTTCTCGTTCAAGAATTAGAGAGTGGCTCGATCAGAAAAGGACGTCCGCCAGTTGTTGGTTTATCGCAAGATGACTTTGCGCGGAAATTTTCGAAACGCTAGTCGATGATTGTGCGGCGACATATTTCTCTTCTGCGTCCTCGGCAACCATATCGAACGTAAATGCTTAAGAATGATTAGTCAGTAGAAGAATCACACTGTTTCTTCATCGGACTGCTTTCTTGCCTTTCACTGTCCGCTGTTTTGCAGAGACATTTTTCTTTGCAACAGATTGCTTCCGTGCTGACTGTGGCTTTGCTCTTTTGGCAAATGCTTTGGGAGATCGTGATTTTTCTTGCTTGCTCGCAGGCTGACTAGCCGGATCGGATTGCCCCTGACCTGACTTAGAAAACTCGCTTGATTGATCAACCTCGCGCCTTATTTGATACCTAGAATGCGTCGCTTCAGAACAACTCGAAGATTGACGAAGTTCGCTCGACAAATGATCGACGTCTATCTCACGTCGATAGAAATTCACAGCTTCTTGAAAGTACTCTGAAGCGCTTTCATAGTCACCTTTCTGCATGCAAATCTTACCGAGCTGATTCAATGCTTCTAAATATTCGGCGGCGCTGTGCTCACGCATTCCTGAAGCAGCAGAAATCTTGTTGAAATGGCTAATCCGCGTAACATCGGCAGCGGAACCCTGTGCTTCTTGGTTGCAAGTAAATTGGCGGAGCGCGGCGTTCATGCGAGTTTGATACTTCGGACCGTAACTCTTGAACCACTCGACGAGATCACTGTCGAATCGCACAGTCATGCGTGTTTTTCCTTCAGGAATGACGACATCTGCGCTCGCCCAGAATTCGCGAGCTTCAGTCCGATCCTTTTCGGATGGTGCGGGCGTCGACTTTCTTCTAGACCGGAGTTTCTCCCAGTTTGTCTTTCCCTTGGTTCTACTTGGTTTCATTTCGCTCACCAAAGTCGATCTCGTGCTTTTCCATATTTGCTTGGTTTTTGTTCGGGTCCCAGTCAAACTTCATACCGTACATATAGTTGTACATACAATTGTACACTCTTTGCGCGCCGTGAGGACATTGAGTTCCAAAAAGGGATCATCAATCGCCTTTTCCTGAATTGCGAAGAGTCGAAATGGAATAATGTTGTGTCGTCGATCTTGCATTCGCTCCTCCTGAAAATAAAGGTCCGCAAAATAATCTGCTGGATGCAAATGTCTCCAGGACTGCATATATCCTGCAGTCCTCACTGATATTCTGATTGAAAGATCAGATTTGTATTCGGTTGCGAAAGGACTTTTGTAGGTTTGCATTTTAGCTACAAAGTCACGCCAAGCTGACAGCCCGAGCAAATTTCATCGGACTGCTTTATTGCCTTTCACTGTCCGCTGTTTTGCTGAGACATTTTTCTTTGCAACAGATTGCTTCCTTGCTGACTGTGGCTTCGCTCCTTTGGCAAATGCTTTGGGAGATCGTGATTTTTCTTGCTTGCTCGCAGGCTGACTAGCCGGATCAGATTTCCCCGCCAGGACAGCAGCGACACGCGACAGCACACTCATTGTTGCTTGAGCGTAGTTGTTTTGCTCATATCGTTGAATTTGTTGTTTTTTCATGCCAAGCCTACTGGCCAGCTCTTCTTGATCCCAGCCTCTAGCTATTCTTGATTGGATAAGTATGAGGGGCATTCGCGATACGGCGTTTACCGGATCTGAAATCTCAATTTCCCCTTCTTTGAGTTTTTCATATTCATCAATCTGTTGTTGCAACTGATCGATTTGTTCCTCTATCGACTCTTTCTGCGCTAAGCGCAACCAGGGCTGATTACGGGGCGCAGCGGGCAGTTCACCAAGAAGCACCAAAGCTTCGCCGAATTCTCGAAGCCGCGCCCTGGTGATTTTATATTGACGTTCGTTTGTAATCATAGTGGTTTCCGCAAATCAACTTTGAGTATTCCTTTTGCGCTGTCATCGTGCTTGTCGCGTTGAAAGTGGTCCAAGTGTGGAAATCCGCCCAGCTCCGGAATATGTACAAACACGTCTCCTAGATATTTTTTCTTCCGGTACTCAATTTTCTCTCTCTTCAATAAATGGGATCCTTAAGACAATTATATTGTTGTCTTGTTCTTGTGTCAAGATCACGCGCTCCTGCTGCCGTTCTCCCCGCATATATTGAGCAATGGTAACGGTGACAGGCGCAAAACTTACTGTGCAATTGTGCAGAAGTCGGTTCGAATTCGCTTGAAGAAATAGCACTTGAAGATGGCATTATGATCTACAAAATCAGCGGAAATAAGTTTGTCTTTGACGCGCGAGCGGAGTAATCCGCTCGCTGTTGCTGCCTAACAGATTTGTTTTTGCTGGTTTGATGTTTGTTTCTTACCAACCGAGCACAAGCCATCGTAATACTGCGGTCCAACATGCGCATATTCAGGTGCTAGAACATAGTTGCCGTGAGAATCGATGATGCCAAAGCGCTTGTCACCATTTGCGGTACCAATACCTACTCGCGCACGTCCATTGCAAAACGAATTGGCCGAGTCAAACTGCGGCTCTATGGCAAACTTGCCGTCGGAGGAAACAAAGCCCCACAAGTTACTGCCCGATGGACGTACGGCCGCTAGTCCTTCCGAGAACGGCGCCGCTTGTGCAAACGAGGCGGCAACGACGAAACTACCGTCGCCATCGATGTATCCCCACAACTGTGAACCGTCATCGTCCGTGGTGGCGGCATATGAGAATCCTTCACTGAATGGTTTCAGATCATGAAAACGCGCTTCTAACTTCAATGCGCCCGAGGTATCGATCATTCCTTTCAGTCCTTGCAGTGTGACTATCGCGACGCCTTCTATAAACGGATCAATGCTGTCGAATCGCGGAGGGAATAGCACTTTTCCTGACCGATCGATTAATCCAAGCCTTTCGTTCTTTTTTACTAGCAGCAGAGCGTCTTCGTCCTTAGTCCACTCGATCTTGTCATAAAGCGGTTCAACAACAAACGCACCATCCTCATTAATGCAACCCCATTGACCCTCGAGTTGTATTAAAGCGAGCTGATGTTTAAATTGTTCAGCGGTATCATATATGGCATCTATGATCATCTCGCCTTTTCTATTTATAAATCCACTTTTGCTCTTCTGGCGAACCATTGCGCGGTCGCCAACAAATGACCATGCATTTTCGAACCTTGGTTCGATAACAACCCCACCTGTCGCATCTAAGTAACCATACTTTTGATTTCCAAAAATGGAATCGTTTGGCTCGCGCTCTCCCCATGCAACTTCTGCCATGCCGTCGGAGCAGTAGAACGTGTCATTGCAGCCGGGGAGCACGCTTCTAATTTCACCCGTTTTTGTAATTACTCCGCCTTCATTTCCTTTCTCGTAAGTGAACAGTCCATCATCGAGTTCCTCGTTGTAATAGCCGAGTCGTCTAAATTGAGGTTCGATCAAATACTTGCCTGTCCGATCGATAAGTCCGTATGTGCCTCCTTGCAATTTGATAACGCACCCACCTGCCGAGCCGATGTGACCTCCAGTAGCCACAATCGCAACACCCCTATAGAACGGGCGCGCTTCGGTGAAACGTGCTTCAATGACCAAGTTTCCGTTTTCGTCTGCATAGCCAAATTCAGACGGAGCGCTACTTCCAGGATAAGGTGAGCTTTTCTCTTGTAGCTTCATCACACTGACTAGACCTTCGTACGGTCGTTCCGCTTGTCTATAGCCCTTCGGCACGGGAAGATCCAAGTGGCTCCACGGTCCTGTATCGGGTCCGACAATTTTGCCGCTTGTGTCGATTAGCTGGCTGCGCGCGTAAGATGCCTCGACTGGTGTAAGCAGCACCTTTGCCGTGCCATCTTTAAAGTTCCCTGCTTCCTCAAAGCGTTGAGGAATTTTCCACTGACCTTGAAGATCGACGTAGCCAAACAGATCCTCAGACCGTGCTGGAAGATATTCCGCTTCGTCCATGCCAAGCTTATCAAAAAGTTCCGAACGATGTTGTAATCGATTTTGATCGTGCAAGAGCTGGAAATAAGGTTCAAACCAGTGACCACAAGGATAAACATGAAAGCAGCGTCCCTTCTCGGTTTTGATGCGGTTCTTTGAAAGACCCCAATCCAATAATTGTTCATAGATGTGCTCGGCGTCCGCATTTTTGCCCAGCCTGATCAACGAGGATGCAGCGGTGCGAATTTTCTCCCATTGCTCATACTCTGGGCCTTTTATCCAATCTATTTGTTCGCCTATTGACCGATAACATGCCGCTGCTTCATCGACCTTTCCATGCCGTTCATAAAATTCAGCTAGTAAATTCCAATCTTCATGCATCACTGCCGCAACGGCTGCTGGCGCCAAAGTGCGTGCATGTTTAAGACGAGCATAGACTCCCAAAGCAGGCGTTAATTGATCTCGATTTAAATATATGTGCGCAAGCTTTTTCAACTTCTCAGCAACATTGTAGCCAAAGTACTCCGGCCTTGTTTCCAGATTTTCCAATGCGAAACCAAGTCCCTTTTCGTACGCCACATCATGATCTTCGTATCGTTCATGCTCGAAATAAATGCGAGCTAACGAAAAGTATAAATCGCCAATTGGAGGAAACTTCGGATCAACGTTGACTTCGATTCGAGAGATGGCGTCTTGCAATATTTTAACTGCTTCATCAAATGAGTGGTGGTGAACAGTGTTCGCCTTGTCTTGATCATCATGGAACTGAAGATACTCACGGTACGATACGCCAAGCCAATAACCATAACCTGTCGCCTCACCGTTATATACGCCGTCTTCTGCCGACATTTGTTCGAGTTCGGCTATCGCTTTTCGTTCTGTTCTCTCGGTCTCCTTTGACCAGCCGATATGAACGTATGCGAACTTACCTGGCTCGCGTGTCTTGTAATACATTAAGGCCGGCGTGCTGCGACCATTTAGCACAGAGAGCCATCTGGCATTCACCGAATCACTAAACAACTTCGCTCTTCTAATATCTTCTTCGGTTTCGATAATTATCGTCATTGGAAGTTCTCCTCCGAAGTCCTCGTTTAGTCAAGTATATTCCACGCTACTCGTTCCCTTCGCCCGAGTGATAACGATAGTAGCCTCGTCGCTGGATGCGAATGAAACTGCTTCTTCATCGGACTGCTTTCTTGCCTTTCACTGTCCGCTGTTTTGCAGAGACATTTTTCTTTCCGGAGGATTGCTTTCTTGCTGCCTGTGACTTCGCTCCTTTGGCAAAAGCATTAGGAGATCGTGATTTTTCTTGTTTGCTCCCAGGACTAGCCGGATCTGATTGCCCAGCCAGGACAGAAGCGACACGCGACAGAACGCTCATTGTTGCTTGAGCGTAGTTGTTTTGCTCATATCGTTGGATTTGTTGTTTTTTCATGCCAAGCCTACTGGCCAGCTCTTCTTGATCCCAGCCTCTAGCTATTCTTGATTGGATAAGTATGAGGGGCATTCGCGATACGGCGTTTACCGGATCTGAAATCTCAATTTCCCCTTCTTTGAGTTTTTCGTATTCATCAATCTGTTGTTGCAACTGATCGATTTGTTCCTCTATCGACTCTTTCTGCGCCAAGCGCAACCAGGGCTGATTACGGGGCGCGGCGGGCAGTTTACCAAGAAGCACCAAGGCTTGGCCGAATTCTCGAAGCCGTGCCCGGGTGATTTTATATTGACGTTCGTTTGTAATCATAATGGTTTCCGCAAATCAACTTTGATTATTCCTTTGAACAAGTTTTGACGATGTTCTGAATTTGCAAACATTTGTTCAATTTGAGCAAGACTGGCCTGGTGAATACCGGGCGGCAAATTGCCATTCCTCATTCGGGATCTGGTTCGGCTTCTACAGCAGCGCGATACGCGGCTATCGCCTCGAAAGAACGTCCGCACGACTCGAGCAGCTCGCCTTTCTCTTGCAGGACGTCAGAGATTTGTCTGCGTTTCTCAGGAAGCTCTGTTTGCAGCAGTTGAAGAATTTGGTCAACTGCTACAATGTGCCCATCGTTGTCACTTCGTTTTTTTAAATCTTGCTTGCGCGCCAAAAGTATTTTTAGTTGCACCTCGTGTAGTTCTTTCGCTGTCAGGTGCAATCTCTGCTGTTCGACGCGTGGAAAGCCTGTCGCTATAAGGCTTTCATTTATCAAATCCATAAAATCCAAATTCCATGAAATCAGAAAAATGCGATGTTCTCTATCCTGATTACTGGAAGATAGACAGTTAGTACGATTCAAGCATGAAAGAATTTCGGAATTTTCCAAACTCAATTGCGCCGCACATTCAGCCAAAATTTGTGCAAGTATTTTCCAATCTCCAAATCTCCTTAGCTCTGAGTTCGATGGAGCAACGTTCCATGCTCTGCCTCCGTCGCCAAGCGACAATCTGTTTCGCAGGAAAGAAATAAGCTCGGTTGATTCATTGGATGGTTTCAGCAACTCCCCAATTATGATCCAAGTCTCAATCAAGTCATGAATCAAACCATTCGAGCCGCACACCGAGCGAGTAATTCCCTTGAACACCTCCATCAAATCAATCCTTTTCAGACCTAATCAGTTATGACCACAACACCAGCTGCCGCATCAGGAATGCCATATCCGAATTTATTCTTGGTGCAATTTGGTGCCTTAACAGCGGTATTCACCATTGGTTTTGCGGATTAGTCTGCATAATTATACAGGAAGGCGCAGCAATGGGAAGTTTCGAGGCGGGTAAAGCGAAGCCATTCTGTCTATGCTCATTCTCAGTGCGCAATCAGCGGCACTGGCACAAGGAAGAGTACTCCAAGTGCTTGGGGTATGCGGAGGGTCTGCTGATGCTGAGTTCGTTGGCAATCGCAAGCGTGGACGCACGCATCTAGTTTCATTCGCACCCACAGGATTTGCTGGATTTTTCCTCGAAGGGTTAGAAGGTCTGAAGATAAGCGGTTTGTCCACCATTTTTCTGAACTTCGCCCCGCCGCCAGACGGCACCTCGACTGTTAATCTGTGGTGCGATCAAAGTTTTCGCGACGCTAGGAAATTCAATCTAATCAGTCCAAATTGACGCGAATTCTAGCCTTTGATAGCAGTCTTCAAATCATTGTGCTCGAAGGCAGATGCCATCCTATCGATTTCCTTCTTCTGAAGACCGATCTTCGTCGCCTCCAAGCGCCAGGTCGCGACGACTCTTCCCACTTCCGAGGCAATTGCATATGCCTGTTCCCTGGTCAATTCGAAATATGGTGCAACGTCTAAAGCTAAACTAAGGGACGCTGTCGTATCATCCATGTCGATCGCAGTACTTAAAATGCGCGGCTTGATGTCCGCAGGCACCGGATTGAGATCATAGGCTGGTGATAGACGCCATCCATGCGGATGGTCATACAGGAAGCCATGATTACGCAAATGGTCGTCTGTATTCGAGATCAAAACATTGAAGACAATGCGTCGCCAAAGAGCTCGAATATCCTGCTTCGGTTCGGCACCGTGTTGGCGCAACACATCTGCAAATTCCATATAACTGCGCGTCTCATTGTCTTTGGCCTCAAGCATGCTCATCGCCGATAAAAATGGAAGTCTAAAACCGTCTTCTCGATCAAAGCGCCGCAGCAAGAGTACCGCTTTGCCCGCAACCAACTCCACGCGGAAATCGGGCACTGCAATATCAGCTTTTGCTGCAAGCGTGAGAGCTAGGGATTCCCACAACACTGTGTTGTACTCGTCTTCTTTGCTTGGAAATTTTGCGATCGAAAGATGTCCATCGCCGTCCCTCACTGATGCCTTAGGACGAGCTCCACCGAGCGACGAACCGGGAGCAAGCAGGAGACGCAAATCAGCATCACTTTCGGTGTCACTTAATACCCGGTCTGCTGCAGAAAAAAGACGTGGCAATTCGATTAGTGGCGGAATCCTAGCGGGTCTCGGTTCGGCAAGAAATGGTCCGCCTTCATACTCAGCGAAACGCAGCGCACCAAGGCGGGCCTCATCGTCAACCTGCAGCAGGAAATCGATCTCCCTGAGCGTTCGTGGTGTTTGTTCTTGCAATTGAGCACGGCGACGCTCGGCTCTACGCATCAAAATTCGACCCCAGCGATCTGGTGCCGAGTCACCAATAGACCCAAATAATAATCTGCCAGGTTGCGTGTGGAAAGGTCCAGGACCGAGCTTAAGGGCTGGTTCCACCGAAAAACGATCAGGATGTGCAAGGCACGCCTCGTCATACTCAAACGAAGAGCTATCTCTGTCCCTGCGCGTGCGCGCCCACAACCTACCGACTAATTGCGAGGTTCCTCCCAACTCTATATAGACCAGAACTTCTCTTTCCATTATTGCTGATCCAGGCTGCTCGGCTTACTAGACTTTTTTTGTGAAAGCCGAATTCGCTTTGGAAGACGCTCCTCATCGAGGTCGAGCCCCACGCTATCGTGCGTTGAATCGACCAAATCAGACAGGCGATCGATCATTCCAAGGGAAAAAAGAATGGTGGCAAATATTCCGAGAGAAACTCCAGGATCGCCTCTCTCTACTTTGCTTAAAGTCGTTCGGCTGATCGATGCACGCTCAGCCAGGATTGCAACAGGGATACGACGACGTATCCGGGCGTCTCGAACATCTTGCCCTAGCTTCTTAAGCGTTCGGATAACCGGAGTGGGAGTTGCCGAAAGAATTCGACTCTTGCGTTTGTTAATGTCCATATTAATGGTCCTTATCTGCGATTAAGTATACCATAATGAACATTATGACAAGGAAGAAGTAGTGAGCCGGCTGCAGTAGTCCCCAGCATTGAAGCCAGAAAAATCCATAATGGCAATCGCACAGGGCAGAAGCGGTTGTTCTGTGTGCAGAACAATCTTCGCAGCATAAGTCGGAAGCAATTTTAAATGCTCGCGAAACTGAGGCTGCACCTGACAGTCCCGGGGCAGCCAAGTCTGAGCATCGTGATGATCCGCAAGACAAGACGCGCATTACAAACAACCGTATGGAGGCGCTGAATGCAGCTCCTTCTATGGACACTATTATTACTGGTTAGACAATCGTTCAGACGTGTATTCATTTGGCTGCATGATATATGAAGTGCTGACCGGAGAGCCTCCCTTTTTAGGAGCAAATGCTGTGCAAACGATTTTGATGCAGATCAATGAGCCGCCGCCAAGTCTCCGCTCAAAGCATCATCAACAGACATCGGTGTCGATTCCAGCTGGTCTCGACACAGTGATCATGCATTGTATGGAAAAGGAGCCGGGTCAGCGCTATTCGTCAATGGACGACGTAAAAGCAGATTTGCAATTGGTCAAGCGCGGACTTCCGCCTACTCGTAAGAGCATAAAACGATTTCATTTTAAACTGAAAGCTCCGGGGTTGTTGCAGACAGGTGCAGTCACCGCTGTTGGTACCATTGTAATTTTCTTCGGAATGGCATTCTGGATCAATAAATGGCAATACGAATTCGTTCCATGGCAACAGGATTTTGCTGCGGCTAAACATGAACTTGAACGAGGTGAATACGGTCAGGCTGTAATGTCGGCTGAACATGGCATTAAAATTGGAATCGCAAAAAACGCACCGAAGCACGATTTAGCCGGCATCTACAATCTACTTGGAGACGGTTACAAATCGATGGTGAAGCCGGGGCAGGACTCCCTCAAAGATGCCAGAAAGGCTTACGAAAAAGCTGCTGCTTTGTCTATTGATAGCAAGTCTGCAAAACATAGAGTGCAAGCGTATCTTAACCTTGGTGACATTGACAAATCGATGGGTGACAAACGTGCGGCTTTGGCAAATTACAATTTGGCTCTGTCCAGCTTTTCAGACCAATACGTGGACAATGGGCAAAAAGCTCGCTTGCTCGTTCGCAAAGGCGTGGTCCACGAAAGTCTCGGTGAATTCGACGCTGCAAACAAGCAACTGGAAGAGGCGGTGACAGTTTATAAGTCCGTGGACACCGTGAATACGCCTGCGTTGATTGATGCACTGGAAAAGCTTTCCGTTAGCTTGAAAGCCAGTGGTGACGAGGTCAAGGCGAAACAATATTCGGATGACGCGAAAAGTCTGCGCGCATCTTATTAGAATAGCATCGGCATTTGGAAGAAAGATAAGGCTCACTTGCCTTTCGTGGACTTCTTTCCGCTAGTAGTATTGAGGGCGACGGCCGCGCTGATGAGCGCCTTGAAGGCATTCGCGTCAATCTCCGCACCCTCGTGAATGTCGATGGCGCGCCTTACGTTCCCCTCAAGGCTCGAGTTGAATAGCTTGGCAGGATCTTTCAAGGAAGCGCCCTTAAAGAAGGCTAGCGTATCGCCTCTCCAGTCACCCAACTCGGCAATCCTTTCGCTGATTAGTTTGGAGGCCGCCTCGCCTGCTGCCTTTGGTTTACTCTGAGATCGATGTTTGAAGCGATTCACTGTCTTGAAATCCTCGTACTTCTTAATTGGGTTTTTGGACAGTGCGGAAAAGATTACATGTATTCGGGAAGGGACCATCCTGGTGCGTCTGGACATGGTTCCAGCTTAGAGACCCCAACACGAATGGACAGCTGACACCATATATGGTGTTATTTGCCGCTACGTGGGCTGGCGCCAGGAACGGCTAACACCGGATCTCCGCCAGTCCAACTCTTGTTGTAGAGGTTCGGTGTCTGCACCATGCCACGATCGCTGAGCACTTCTGCTCCTACTGATGATCGCAGTCGTTCGTATGCTTCGTTCAAAGTTGTATCTTTACCTTTGCACTGCAGCGCTTCGATCAGCCGGCGGGTGAAGACACTGTTGGGATAATTTTTTGACTCCCACGAAACCTGATCTGCCGAACTGGAGCAGAGCACCACCTGTCCACTGCCTACGTGCAGCCCG
>PLZS01000055.1 GCA_003153555.1 Candidatus Melainabacteria bacterium
CATTTTGATCGAGCTTGCCTTTGGCCAGGTGATACTGATTTGATATCCACTCTGGAGCACGAACATGACGCCAAAGATTGCGATGACCACCAGTGAAGTCATGAAAACAATCGCCATGTGCTTGTCTGTGAATCGTTTGATTTCTGTCGACTTTTTCCGGGGCGAAATGTCTGTGGCGAGCTTTTGCTTGGTCGCCAAAGGTTGTGGCTTAGTCGAATCCTCGGGCGTTAGCTTGGTTGGAGATTTGGGATCTGGCTGATTTCGTGGAGGCGTCAGCTGTGAAGAGCTTGAAACAGTTGACCGAGAGAGAACATACTCTTCTTCTGCATCCGGCCAGTTTTCTTGCCCGGACACAGGGTCGGCTGCATCATTGTCGTTGTGTGGAACTGCGTCTTCGAAAAATGAAAAATTGTGAGCTGTGCCACCACCTTGCGCCGGTGTGACTGTTGTCGGTGGAACCGATGCTACCGCACCGCAGTTGACGCACTGTGTTTCAGTGCATTTTAAAATCGCTCCGCACGTTTGGCAGATTATGATTTCCAAAAGAGAACTCCGAAATGGCATTGCCAATTTCGATTCAAAATAAGGTTAGTAAGGCCAACAGATATTACGCTCGACCCGGGTCGTTGTCAAGTGATATTAATAGGCTTCGGCTGTCGCCCAGACCGCAACTGAAGAATTATTTGACACGTTTCCAATTGGCTCGCTGGTGTACTTTCATCCATTGTCCGTCTTCTTTCTGAAACACGTCGCTCATGGATCCTTCCAAGGTTCGTGGATGCTTGCCAGCGACCTTTTCGATGACACGATAGGTCACCACTGCCATCTGACCGTTGACTTTCACGTAAGGCTGATCGATCGTGTAAGAGACAATGCGATCGGATCCAGATTTTGAGTTCCGGGCAAATTTCTGCGTCAAGGCCGCAATAACTGCTTCCTTTCCTTCCACCATTCGATTTTTCTCTTCGTCATAGACGCTGCAGTTGTTGTCGAGATGTTTAATGTATTCCGCAATGTCACCACAAGCATAGGCTTTACCCATTACTTGCAAAACATCGATCACGTCTTGTGCTTCAGTTCTGGGCGAGTGCGGCTCTTGAACAGTATAGGGATTGACCTTGATAACTGGCTCCTGTTCACCCGATGCAGCTTCAGCTTGCTCGTTTAGCAAGCCTCCAAAGCACATTGCCAGAGCCACAAAAGTAAATAGTGCCGACGCACAGACTCGCATGAATTGCGCTCGCTTGATTTTCTGCAGGCCGGCGTACCATTCGCAAAGCTGGAAGGTCGATGGTTTGACGTTTTTACACTTGTTCATTGTGCACTCTCCATCGCTTTCTCCACACCTCGAATGGCGACACGGGTCTGTGCCATATAGGAATCGAGCAAAGCCTGCTTCTTGCGCAGGTCGTCAATCTGACGGGTGACTTCATCATACGATGTTCGGATGTCGCGCTCTTGGACAAGCAGCGCGTCTCGCGATGCTTGCAACCGCAAAAACACATCGCTGGTGACCGACCCAACACAAGGTTGGACAGCAACTATTAGTAGCCCCAGTGCGACCGGTACAATCATTTTCCGCTGGGCTGTCATATCGGTCAGGTTGTGCATAAGCAACATGTTGGCTCCTAATGAATGTGGAAGCTCGGTTCAGCGTTGCCGCCTCGCCTCACCGCGGATGACTGACTCGCCTGCGCGTAGTTTCGTTGCCTTATTTTGAGTAGTTAATTATCCCGTATATTAATCCGCAATCTGATGTGATTCGCTTAAATGAAGATCTATTTTGCCGAGGCTGTCATATGTTCGCCTGAGCAAGAGGAAATGACGTCGAAAACAATCCAGTCTTGATTCAGAGCGAAAGGCGAGAGAAAAGGCACACAATTTTATGCTATCGCGGAAAAAGAAGAATATTCAATCGGTCTCGGAATTCTAGTCTTGCTGGATCTGCTGAAAACTTGCACTCGGCAGCGACAAAGAGACAATCAATCTAGTTTTTATGTTTCACGGAATCAGTCATGTCGCACTGATGGGATTCCAATTCATGCAATTTTTTCAAAACTAATTCAGCCTCCGATGAGAATCCATTTGTCGCTACCACGTTCAGCTTTGCTTAGTTCAAGCACATGTCTCAACAAAGATTCACCGGATGTAGTATCGCCCAACTGTCGGTATTTTACCGCTAACTCTTCGATAGCTTTAGAAATCATTTGAGCTTGATATTCTTTGGGCTCATGCAGAGACATTTTATATGCGACAACGTACACTTCACTGGCTTTGCCTAGTTGATTTTTGCTTGCGAACGAATTGCCAATGTTTTGCAGAGACATGGACAGCGAATAAATAGGTCGATTTGGTGTTTGCAACTTTGCCTTTTCAGCAAGGTCAACCGCTTGTTTCCACTTCGTCGCGGCTTTGTCAAATTGATTCAAATAGATTGACCGGTCGACAATCTGCATCATTGTCGAGAACAAGAGCGCCGGATCATTTTCTTTAATTTTCCATTTTTCAATTTCTTCTAAATTGGCCAAACCGCTCTCATCCAATGTTGGATTGATCTGACGCAGCAGAAAAATTACAGTCGATGGTTTTGTAGAGGCCTTCGCTTCAACTATTAGTGCATCGAGCGTCCCCTTTCTGTCCGAACCACTAAAGTTCAGCAAATCGCTAATTGCATCAGGAGGTGTATACCCACAATGACTACCCTGGAAATAATCCGGATCTGGAAAGCCTGCCACCATCATCGCTCGAACAATTCGCATCAACAACGGTCTACTTTCTTCCTGATATCCACATTTTCTTAAATGAGCGCAGATATTTGTGAAGTAGTTATACATACGCGCGCTGTCTTTATTGTCTGCATTTTTTTCATATGCGTCAACAGCGTTCTTAAGCAACCGCAGACCTTCATCGCACTTCTGTGCGTCGAAAGCACGGTACGACATTTCGGTAAGCGCCTCGATTTTTTCTGCAGGCTTCTGGGCGTTGTTAGCGGCTTGCGCAAGCCATTTATCACGGTTCTCACGAACTGATTCTTTCCGCGCTAGTTTTTCTTTCTCATAAGAAGTCCTGACTTGGTCTGCTTCACTATTTCGATGATTTTCGCGCATGTATTTTTCACAAGGCTCGATCATCATTGGCATATTTCTCTCAAACGCATCCGGCCATTTTGCAGTTCGACAAAACGCCATTCCTTCCTGCAGGACCGCTATTGCTTCCGAAGTTCTGCCAAACTTGTGCAACATCTCTGCCCACGCGACACAAGTATAGCCGTAGCCCGTATTCATGGCAGTTTTTGTGCCTTCCTTGTCATTTTCGAAGGCAGCACGATAATATTTACTCGCCTCGTCGACGTCGGACTCACCGAACATCCGCGCGATCATTCCATAAGAAACGCGATCTCGCCATCTGGCGTAAGCGGGCGCAGTCGTGTACTTATAGTACTCATCAGCTAAGGGAGCAGCTTCTTTGAACATTTTATTTTGCAGGAGAAACCACAAATAGCTACGCAAGACATGTTCATAGCTGTTTGATTCTGGGCTCTGTCTGACAAATTTCAGAGCTCGGTCGTAGTACTTGTGAGCTTCGTCCTTATCGCCGCCTTCATCAAAAACACGCGCAAGAGTGGCTTCACAAGTTCCATAGGTCTCTGGCAGGGGTTTAATCGATTCCAAATCTTTAAGTGTTTCAAGTAAAAGAGACTGCGCCTCTTTAAATCGCTTGTGTTGAGAACAGCTCAAGGCCACAGTTTGAACTTCATAGTAACGCTGGTCCGGATTCGACCCCGGGCTTTTCTGAAGAAGCTTGAGTCGCTGCTGTGCGAAATACTTATAGACATCTAAATCTCGGTCTATTCGACTGCTCGAAATAACCATGCTCAGAGTTTGTAGCATCTGTTTTTGTTCTTCAGTCGAAAGTTGCGCAGCCATTAAAAATGCTTTGTCGAAAGCCGGTCTAGCTCTTTCAAAATTTCCTGAAGTAAACGAATGCGCTGCGGCTGCCAAATATTTAGCGCTTGCTTCGGAATAGTGTTTGGTCTGAGACGCTTGATCAGCTTCGCGCTGAACTTCTAGTTCTTGTGTGTCACTAGAAACATTAGTGTTCTTGTACGCTTCGCTAAACGAACTTTCAACAGGCGACGCCAAAATAGGAGGTAAGGAGATTTGAGCAAGAACAGCTAGGGCAAGCGCCAAGAAAGAAATGGAGCGGCTGATTTTAGCGAGGAAGGGCGGAGCGGTGTTCATTTCATCTCTCCAAATGCTCTTCGTGTATTGCAACTTAACTCCGCTTAACGGCACAGCGATAATCCCTGTATCGTAGTTAAGCCACTCCATCCATACTTCATTCAACCCATTCTACTCGGTTCGGATGAGCGCGGAAGCTCTTACATCTAGACTCGATCCCGGCACACATAGTGCCGAGAACAATCCTTGATCGTGAGATTGCCATCCGCCCGAGAGAACATCGGAAGCTTCATGAGTGTTTGGCAATGCTGCCTGAACAAATGGTCGTCACCCTTTACGGTGCTCTCCAAGTCTTCAAAATGTGGTTCCAAGCGCAAGACTTTTATTGCTGGCCCGAAATCTGGTGCATTCTCACGTATTATTCGACCCACCATTACTGACGATTATCTGTCTCGGCTTGGCAAAATAACTCAGCTCAGCGATCTACGTCTTAGTGGAATTTTTGCCAGCGACACGAATGTTTCGTATCTAAAGCGTTTACGGAAACTGCGACGCTTGGAACTCATAGGGAGCGCTCACACCCGACACGATCGCACAAACATCAAAACTTACTCAGCTAAAAGTTTTGAAACTATTGTGATCCTTGGAATAATGTTAGTGGTGGCAAGTGCACACTACTGTGAACTTATTATTCGTGCCTAACGAGTTCAACGGCAGCAGTAAGCGCCTCGTCATCGGTCATCTCATAACAAATCTGACATGGCTCGGGCGCTTGACCCATGGACGTGACCGGCATAACAACAACTGTAGCCGCATTCGGAAAACGCCTTTCAAATCCACGAGGGCCATATACAATCAACTCATTTTGTTGGCCAAAAAAGAAACCATTCACCGCTGCTTGCTTATGATCTATCAGTCCAAACGAGCGCCAATTAGCACCAGGAAAGGTCTTCCTGGTGTCAAGCAGCATGCTAAAAGCAACGTATTCCAAAGAAGTGAGCCAGAGCTTGATTCAGTACTCCCGGCGTTTATTGGGCGTTTATTGTGCAGTTAGGCAGCTGTTTTTGCAACGCTTCCAATTTCGCTGCTGTGATTTTTCCAAGACTTCCGGAGCGAACATCCAAAAATACCAACGGAATTGAACATGTGAGTTGACTGACTATTCTGAAAACCAATATTGTGAATGCACTGCATTGATTCTTTCGTCAAGCGTTTCACTTATGCTTGCTTTTGCTTTTTTTCAATAGGATTGCTTTGGTGTCAAGTTCAACTGTCTTCGCACGAGAATTTCCTTCCGACTCTTCAATGGACGGTGATGGCTGTTTGGGCCACAACGTAAGATTCCAGTGAAAACCTGGTCGTGAAAAATCAAACGCAACAAAACCTTTGTTCATCACGGCGGATGAAACGACATCACCCGGTTGCGGGATTTTAGTATCAGATGCGGGGCTGCCGGCTTCCACTTTGTCGATTACCAAAGTATTGTCCGTTGAATAGCTTGCGACAATTCCGATTAACCTCAAACAATCAATTGGAGACTTCGTTTTATCCGGGCTTTGAACCGAGGAAGATTCCGCTTTAGCTTGGGTCTGAACGGAGGGCGATTCCGCTTTTTCAGGGCTCTGATCTAGGGGCAATTTAGCTTCACTCGCACAGCGACATTGCTGCATCAATGTACTGAGAGTCATTATGGTTATGATTAACTGTCTAAAGGTTGTCGAATTCATGTTCAGACGCTGAATATGTCAAATATGCTAACTTGATTATTCCCGTTAAGATAAATGACGCACCTGAGATCGAGGGGGGAATATAGAAAGTGAACCACGCTGTCTTTTTCGGCTATTCATAGTCTTGACTATGGGTCAGTCGAATCACAGTCATCAGTGTTCCTGCTCGGCTCGTCTTCGAATGTCCTGGCTACAAAACAATCTTATCGCTTCCGCGACCTCCAGAAAATATCGACTCGGTAGTCTCAGCGGGCGAAGCCTGCGCCTGTACGCGGCAATGGAGCCGAGCGAATCTCGGAAAGCTTGGTTAAGCTCGCCGTTAATCGAAGCTGTCGCCAGGGCAGGCAAGTTTTGTGCGCCTTCGAGCGCTTGTTTGATGGACGGATAAAATCGTTTTATTTCGAAGACGATTGATCATTCTTTAATTTAAACTCTTGGCAAGACTCGAACTTGCGATCTGCTCTTCGAGCGTCACCACATTCGGTGCCCCGCTATTGTTGACTTCAATTTGATCTAAGTTCTCAAATATTTCGCACTGTATATGGTTCTTATTGAATTGCCAGCTGATTTAGAGGGAGTTCGGGGAAATGACGTTAGGCGAATTGTTTGATGAGTACGTTCAGCGCCATGCACAAAAGAGTTGTAAAACTTGGAACGTCATCGTGCAGAGTTTTGAACGTGACTTTCAACCTTGGAAGACGCGAAAGCTATCTCGATCGCAGCAGAGGATGTAGAAAAACTCCATGGGCGCATTGCTCAAACTCGCGGGCAATATGCGGCTAACAGAGCTCTGGAACTCCTTCGAGCCGTTTACAACAAGGGAATCAGATGGAAGCTTTTTCGTGGCGACAATTTGGCAGCCAATTTGACTCTCTTCAAAGTTCAATCAGAACTCTTCGATCAGTTTCATAAGTTTGGACGCTTTGAGGTTGAGACTCTTGGCTAAGATGCTCAGGTTCTTGACGCTGATATTTCTTCCTCCACGCTCAACATCGCCTATGTAGCTGCGATGAAGCCCGGTGATTCTTGCCAAATCACTTTGTGAAAGACCCAATTTTTCTCGTTGCCTCAACAAAACGCGACCTGTCACAACTGACAATTTTGTTATCGCAGCTGCTGTAGCCGATTTTGCTCTCTTCTTTCCGGTTGCTTTGGTAAGTGGCTTCTTACGACCGCTTTTGCGACGAGAAGATTTTTCCACCTCTATTTCAGCCAGACTTTGGTCGATCCGTCGGATAAAGGAGGCTGCCTTTAGGTTGAGGCTGTTCGCTAAGAGGTACAAATTCTTGATGCTCAGATCTCTTGCTCCGCGTTCAACTTCGTCTATGGAACTGCGATGCATCCTGGTCATATAGGCTAAATCATATTGCTTCAAACCCATCTGTTCCCGGCGCTTTGATAAAACGCGAGCGACGGCAAGTGGAACTCGCTGCGCAAGTGCGCGTCTGGTCTCAGCAGCTTTTGCCTCTTTTTCTTTCTTGGCGCTTTGCTCAGCAAGTACTTCTTTTTTGATCCGTGCTCTTTCGGCAGCAGCGGCCTTTTTGTTCCTTTTGGCCCATTTAGCAGCAGCAGCCTTTTTCTTTCGTTTGGCTCTTTCAGTAGCTTTCCAACCATATTGTTTCTGCAGTTTAGCTTTGCGTTTTTCTGCTTTGGGACAGCGTGGGCAATCAGGTCCGTTCTTGATGCGCATAGCTAGACTTTGGCGCCACTCTTCATTGCACTTGCTGCAGTACCAATAGAACATAGTGCCAGTTCTAGCAATTACGTTTTCTGGTCTAGCCAGCCCGTTTTTAGTTGGGTGCCAATATTTTGCTATTGAAGGATGAAGTGTAGCCAGACAATTGGTAATCGATACCTGGCGATTGGCACAAAATGGGCAATTGCCACTGCCGGCGATGCGAGAGGGGACTTTTGCTCGCCAGATATGATCTGGACCAGCTGAGCAGATCCACCAGTAATGGAGCTTGCTGCCGCAGGGGATATCATTTGCCGATAATCCATTCTTTTCGTGCAGTTGTGCGGCGATATCTGGATATTCGCTCAGGACTTTGGGGTTGCGCCTGCAAAATGGACATCTGTTGCCAGCTCTTGTATAAAACGTACCCTTCCACGCATGATCTGGACCCTTGGGGCAGCGCCATCGGGCTTGATACTCAAGTGGCAGCTGATGTGGATCAATACCTTCGTTCTTTTCTTTATCGAACAGAAGAAGCGCTTCTGGGCAGTAGTCCAGATTGACAATAGGCTTACCTTGTGCGCATTCTGGGCAATCGAAAAAATATGTTGTGCGGTGGCGGATTATCTCTTGCCAGATGTGTCGCTTGTCACAACGCCACCACACGGCGACATCTGAGCGGGCGGAGAAGTTCTCTGGACCCCAGTTGCAATTTCTTGGATGATACCACTGGGCGGCAATCTTGGGATACGAAACCGAAAGAGGCTGCCTTTGCAGCTCTTTTGGATCAGGCTTGACGAGATCCTCTATTTTGTCTATCTTCACAGGCTATGTTTGTCTTCTTAGTGCAGATTTCCTGAAACGCTCCAATATAACCATTATGAGGGTTGCTTGAGTCTCACCTTATCCACTCCTGGCGCGAAGATCCTTGAGTAGAACACCTGAGGTTAGGACCGTGATGTCGGTCTTGCTCTGCTTCTTAACCATCGTCTCCTATCACCAAACAACTTTTGAATATGATAGCTCGCCGAAGGCATTTGTTTGGCGAGAAGAACTTTTCTCCGTGACGATGATCCCGACCTCTGGTATTGCGACATCGTTCGCGCAAGCCGGCGTCGGCAGCCATGACAGCGCCATCCCTCCCTGACCATGCAGCTCTTTATTGAGAATCAATGATCTTGGCAAAGTTATTGAGAAATATCGTCTTGTGAAATTCTTGCCCAGGCTTGAGATTGAGAGTTTCCTCACGGCATTGTTTCCTAGCCTGAAGACGAGCAAAAGTCAGTAACGCAAGAAAAGAGCCTACATATTTGTCAGCTTCCTGTATCCGTAATACAAGTGAACATCATCTTTCTTGTCTGGGCGAAAGTTGCTGCGCACAAATCGTATTGTCCGTCCGTCCAATTTCGCCTCGCTCGGTCCTTCATAAATAACAGTGCCATCCTTTAGCTGAGACCATTTTAGATGCTGAAGGTCATGGTCTTGCAGTGCGCTCAATAACTGCAGACGAATCGGCGCCTTCACCGCATCTGGTGCAATTGTGATGATGATTTCCGCTTTTCCAATTGGACCATGCCACGAGGCACCAGTGTGCAAGATGTAGTAAGTCTGCTGATACATCCCGTTTTCCGATGTCACCTGGGCGCCGGGCGGCAGCGTATAGACATCGCGAATAATACAATCGCTTTTCGCTTTGAACGTGACAGTCTTTGTGTGCCAATAAAGGCTGCGGTCATTTGTCGGAACAAGCTTGGTCGGCACTTTCTTGCCGTCGACATACGAATCGTAGGACAGAAACGTTGCTTTCAATCCAGGGCCGATTGGTACCGGGTCACCTTGATACGGCTCCGCAGCACCCACTCCTTGATCAGGAAAACCCATGCGCACTGTGCTGGCTGGTCCGCTGTTGTGAAAAACAAATTTGCAGTCGACCTTGATCACCTTCTTGTAAATCTCGATCTGCACCACCTCGCTTTGCATCGAAACGGAGCTGTGCCCTTTCAGTAAATGCGGAGAACCGCCAAACGAAATACCGCCGTCATCAGCACAAGCAGCTTCACCAAACACAATGCTGAGAAGCACAGCTATGGCCATGAAGTATCGAATAAAGAAAAACCTGCTCATAATGCCCTCAACCAAATCGACTCATTGACAATTCGAACGCCATATCTGCTTAGCGAAGACCGCCTGCGATAACCCACAATATCAGCTTTCTTTGCCAAATTGCATTGTCGGTGCTCTGCGGTATCCGCAGGCACTCTTGCACCACTGACCGAGCGATACCAAGTCTGGTGGCAATCTGGTTGGCACTTTGCTCACACTCGAAGGTAATCGCAGTGTGACCCTATCTTACGCATGCCTGTTCTCCTCCGTGGCATTGGGATTCCTCCGCACTAACTACGGTACAGAATCCCGTCAGGACATGCGTAACTTATCGAGGTTTGTGTAACTGCAACGACACACTTGTCAGGCGTCCATTTTCGGGACAACAGGTGGCTGAGTCGTGCACATGGGGTGTCCGTATTTAGGCCAACGGGTGGCCGCTTTCTATGCAAATCTGCAACAACCCTAATCAGGGAAAACCCGGTAGCTTTCATCTAGGTGTTTCTGGAGAATTGAGATTGAATTTCTGGGAATCGCATTTACTAATTTGGCAAATCACTGCCGATTAAGGCTTTTCCGCGCCCTTTCCCCAACAGCCAGCCCAATGCCTCACATGCGAAAAATACGAAATCACTTTAAGAGTAGAACTAAGTCTTTGGCTGCCGTAATTGTACTGGCTGTTGCCATGATCATAGCGTTCAGCTTACAAAGTTACATTGAACAAAGAGATTTGAGCCTTTCAGCGGAATCAATGAGTCCAAAAACTGAGAACAATCTTCAAGAATTGTCTCAGCGCATAGGTGCTGGGTCAAACTGGTTCATAGTAAACTTGCTTCACGATTACCCGATTCCTTTTGTTGATCTGCTGTCGGATACGTTCCAAGATAAATGGGACCTGTACTATCAACGTGGCCTTACTTACGAGGAACTAGGCCAATACTCAAACGCCATCCGTGATTTCACAGAAGTAACTAAATCGCCAAGGAACAACTCGCTTAATGAGGATGGCCATTCAAGTTATGAAGGGTATGAGGCTCGCGCCTCTGTTTACGCGGAGTTGGGACTATACGAGTTAGCAGCAAACGATATCAAATACCTGATCAAAGTCGAGGAAAGGTACCCGCATTGGATTGAGCGAACTGACGGTAAACCTGTGCCAACATATGCGTACCCACCTTTGTACTTGCTCTACGCTCACTATCTGACTGAAGCACAAAAACCCCGGGAAGCTTTAGTTGCGCTTGATGATTTCTTTCATGCCAGCTCTAGTTGGAACAAAACGTACTGGACTGATCATCATTGCGCGGACTCATCGCACTTCCTGCGAGCAATCATTTTCAGAAAGCTCGGTAAAGAACGGGAAGCTCTTGCCGAATGGAAACAGGTTCCCGGAGCGGCATTGGACTATCATCCACAAGTTTTAGCTGCAAATCCTTCAGTGCGAGTAAAGGAGCTCCAGTCCCTAATCGAGCAGTCTCATTCCCAGGCTCAGGAGTTACTCTTGCGACGAGAACTCATGTTGAATCTTAACTGCATAGCCGATTCTTTCAGGGATTCTTCCACGCAGACCAAGTCATTCACCTATGGCGATGTTTCTCTCATGCGCGAAGCCACAGCAACACGAATCAAAGCACTCGAAGCAGGCATTAATCAACACTGATCGATCGATTATTTATTACTCTCCGTGTCAATTGCAACGGTAATTGGCATGGAAATAGCAACTTATATACTGCCACCTTGAACGGTGCCCAATTCACTTTGTGTTATCTTCCCATCTTCCAGTACGCCCGCCTTCAGCCATTTCTGGATCAGGTGGACGATTCGCTTGTCGCCAATCCTGTGTTCGATGAATTTGATGGGATATCGCAGAAAGAATTGGCAGATCGACTTGCAGTCAATATTTCACAGGTTTCTCGGGACGAGAGTAATGAGTATCACGGTATCAGTCTTGACCGCGCGCAACGAATATTGGATGCACTTGGAGAACGTTTGGTTACCGCAGTCGAAGAGAGACAGGCTTCTGTTGCCTCTTGAGGCTCGTTTTTTATTTTTCCAAATAAAAAGTGAATCATAATTTGAATAATCGGCCGCTGATTGAACGATACCGCATATAGTGCCTTGGAAGAGCTGACAATCGATTCAATGCTCGGCAAGCCATTTTTCCAAGCCTCTAAGCCAGACACGCCGGATCTCGCTTGCGCCACGCGCACCGGGCTCAATCGGACTCGGTACCCAATACCACATGTCTGCTCCAGCCTCAGAGCCATGACCAAGAAAATGTTCGTGCACGTCGCAGAAAACCGCATTTTCCATTCGCCCGGCAGTCTCTTTAATCGAACCATTGAATTGATCAAGATATTGCACGGGTAAGCGCCCGCGAAATGTATCACCAGGCATGATCCCGGTTCCGTCTGTTGGATCATAAACTGTGGTCAGCAGAAATAGAGCGTTTTGAAGATGCCTTTCCAAAATGCTCACAACTTGGTTAAATCTGGTGGTAATAGCTCGAACTTCGCCCATCAAGACTTCCGGATTAGAGGAGGCTGCGAGGCGGATGGCTTGAAGTAGATCATTGCCGCCTATGGTAAGGGACACCAGAACGCGAGCAGTCTTGAACGGCTCGAGTTCTGCCAGTGCTGTTTTATCCAGCAAGTAGTGAGTGGTGGCGCCATCTATTGCGTGCGGCGAAAAATAGATTTTGGGAAACATTGACTCTAAATCGCGTCCTTGAAATTCTGTCCAAAGATCAGAATCATTGCGAAACAAGAGTGAAGCGGCTCCTAGGTCCTGCCTTGATTCAGAAGTTACGCGATCGTCTTGAGCCGGATAGGAATCTATGCTCATTGAATCGCCAAGCGCGAGGTAACAAGAAAATCGTTCAGCCATAGGAAGTTAGTCTAGCATCGGTGGTGACGGGCACAATTCTAGCGTGACTTGGGTGCAACCGGCCGCGCCCAGTATAGTTGTTTGTGTCCGCGTGCTGTAAACATACGAACTTTATCCAGAGCATCGGCTCGGCAGGAAGTCTTTTCAATCAAGATCTGAAGGGCTATATCTGGGTACATTTAGCTAGAACACTCTGCTGAGGCACAAAATGGTATCAATACGTTTTTACGGGAAACCCGTTGCATTGACTCTGCTCATGCTATTTCTGTGTGGTGTCTGCTGGCTGCCAAAAGATAGGTTTTATGCGTCACTTGGAGGTGCATGTGACAGCCTTGAGCAGTGGCAGGCAGCAATTGATTTTTACAGCAAGGCGATAGATTGCAATCCAAAGTATACGGTAGCCTACGAGTACCGCGCCGAAGCCTACAGCAACATTAGGCAGTGGCAGAAAGCAATCGATGATTTTACCAAGACAATAGAGCTCGATCCAGAGTATGCGAAAGCTTATTACAACCGTGGATATGTATATAGCAACCTTGGGCAGTGGCCGAAAGCAATCGATGATTTTAGCAAGGCAATAGAGCTTAATCCAAAGCTTGAGATGGCTTATTACAACCGTGGGGTTGCACATGATTACATAGGGCAGTCCCAGATGGCGATTGCTGATTACAGCAAGGCAACACAGCTTGGCTATCTCTTGTCGGTCAATCATAGTAAAGCGATAGCACTTGATCCAAAGTCTGCGATGGCTTACTACAACCGCGGCGTAGCATACGCCAGCGTAAGCGCAGCGTACGACCGTGGATACCTGGACCAACTGGCGATTGATGATTACAACAAGGCAATAGAGCTCGATCCAAAGTTTGCAATGGCTTATGCTAATCGCGGATATATATGTAAGAAGCTAGGCAATATGAATCAGGCAGACAAGGACAGACAGAAGGCTAAAGAACTAGGTTACAAGCCTGAGCAGAAGTGACACTCTAACCAGCAGAGCGTTTTTGTTTTTTCAAGGGATGGTGTCAGCGATCATGTTCGTTTTCCGCGAAGATCTTGGGTGTCACTTCGCAGACTCTCGAATTCGAAGAATTTCACAATGCACGATCTGCGACGAAGCCTGGCTGCGAAGATGGCGAGCAGCAATGTAAACGTAGCGATCGTCAAAGGCATCGTTGTTTTGTATCCACTCACCATCATGCCAAACCTTCTGCGCGATGTAGATGCCTTTCGCTGGAAGGCGATTTGTTATGACTAATCGCCTCTTTTACCTTGTTCTCGTGCCGCGCACGCAATTTGGTCGTCCGTAATTTTGATTCGATCTGATGTGCTGGCTCAACAACGTTTGCACTCGGGCCTATTCCTCCGGCGCAGTCTTGTCCATTCACTTGCCATATGTCATCTCGATGCAGCAACCTCAGCATCGGTGCATCCGTGTCGGGACATTCCGGATCATCAACGAGGCTAATATATCCCGTTGTGTATCCAGGAATGTTATTTCCCGACGTTGTTTCTGGTTTGACCACATAGACACCATCTTCAAACGCGGGAATTGGGTGCGAAGTAAATAATCACATTTCTTGTAATTGATTCAAAAATTTTTCTGGTATCACTAGAAAACCTCACGTATGTCTAAGACTCTCAAAATAAGTCGTCGGTAAAAGACTGACAAGCTTCCGTAATTAGATCGACGCCCTGTTCATGCGTGTTCCATTCTGCTTATTCCCTGATTCTGTACCAACTATCCATCTTAGCTGCTAGTTTTCATTTGAAGAAAAGCCCGAGTTGGATCGCCATTGTTCGAGTTTGATCGAGTAAGGTGTCGCCGCAGATTTGCCCAAAAAATAAGAGTTGCCCTAACACATTTCATCGGATGGTATTTGCTGTGTGTGGAATCTCATATTGCTTACGCTGAGCAAAAGTCGAATAAGTTTTGTCAGAGCACCGTATTTGGTAGCTCTACGACCGTTCAGATCACCGTACCAATTGGCACAGTGGCTCGTATCAGAGCATTTTCATTAGTCCCACGCAGACTGATTGAAAATCAGCCGACCTCGATCGGCTTAGCCAAAATAGCCAGCCAGGTTCTCGATGAACTTGTGAATTCCGGATGGAATACCCAAAATTTAGACGACGCGTGGTTAGGAAACTCAAATATCCTTGACCGAGATGCATTGAAATAGCTGATCGTACTTCGTCGCAATTTGCTCGGTGCTAAAGATTGAGGTGGCTTCAGCTGCTTTTCCTATAACTCCTAGAATGACAACCTGGACTGCTTGATCCGTTATCGCTTCAATTTGTGCGCCTGGTGTTTGACTTGTGAATTTGTCGACTGCATGGCTGATTGTCTTCAGAGGGTCTGTGATTAATCGCTCGTACGCGCGTGGATCTGTGTTTGATTGAGCTCCGATATCCAGCAGGGAAAGATCAGCAACGCGAAAGATGTTTTGTCGAAAGCAATCGACATCAATGGCGATTACTTAAATGCCTGGCTGCATCTGGCACGGACTCGTGCTGCAGTTCTCGAAGTGCGGGAAGCTCAGAGTTGCATCGATAAAGCGATGCGCTTGGATCCTGAGTAAAATTCAGTCCAACCTGATGTTCACCATGACCGCCATGATGGCCAGCATGCCCGTGTCCTCCGCCTCCACCGCCGTGATGCATAATCTTGTTACCACATTAAACTGCAACATCATAAACGCCTCGGAACGATAGCGGGGGACATCAGTGGGAGTAGCACCATGATTGAAATTTTTCCCAACTTTCCAATCTCGGCAACACCCCAGTGATCTATTGAAGCATTAATTGCTTAATACGCTCGGGCTCATCGCCTAGCCATTCAGGATTAGCTGCTGTGCCGTCAAATATGGAGCTGGTCTTGAATGGCTCAAATTCGCCGTTCGCCGCCGCAGCCTTAGTGCGCTCAAGTAATGCTTTCATTTTCTGAGCATCCAATGTTAGATATGTGCGCGCTGCTTCGAATGCCTGTTCAAGGATCTCCATGCTGTCGATACCGGCGATAACAACTGAGGTCGGCAGGTTTAGCGCGTAGTGCAAACACTCCATAGGTGTAACTGTCTTGGATTTGAGAAGTATCCCATTTGCCATGCTCTTCATGCCGAGTACGCCGATTTTCTGCTTCACCAATTCAGGCAGCACCATTTTTTCAAAGCTGCGATAGTGAGCATCCATAACGTTTAGTGGCATTTGCACAGCATCAAATTTGAAGCCATGTTCTTTTGCGACATTCAACATGTGCATATGAATGTGGGGATCTTTGTGTCCAGTAAATCCGATAAAGCGAATTTTTCCAGCCGCTTGCGCCTGAACTAGCGCTGCATTTGCACCTTCGGGATCGAAGATACGGTGGGGATCTTCGAAGCGCACCACTTCGTGATGCTGAACCAAGTCGATATAATCGACTTGCAATCGCTTTAGTGATTCATCGAGTTGTTCTCTAACAGCCTTTTTGGAACGTCCATCGATTTTAGTCATCAAGAAGACTTTGTCACGGTATCCATCCTTGAGGGCTTTACCCATGCGCCTCTCGCTGACACCTTCGTTGTAGTCCCAGCAGTTGTCCATAAAATTGACGCCGCGGTCGACTGCAGTTCGCACTATCTTTATGCTGAGCTTTTCATCAACATTTTTTAGGCCGAGATGCCAGCCGCCAATGCCGATACAGGAGACTTCAATGCCAGTGCTGCCAAGTTGCCTATAAGGCATTTCGGAACGAGATAAGCTCATCAATAGACCTCCGGGATTCTCCCCAGCAGTCTATCAAATCCATAAGAAAGAAAAATGAACACAGCTTATGCGATACCACATTTATTCAAATCACACCGCCGAGATCGCTGATGCCTTGTCTCATGCCCACGACATGGGCGTTATTCATAGAGATTTGAAGCCAAGCAACGTGATCATTTTAAAAAACGACGTAGTGCAGATATTAGACTTCGGTATCGCGAAATTGGACGATGGCGCCGACACACAATCAGCAATTAAGCTGACTCAAACAGGTGAAGTCTTCGGCAGCCCAGCTTATATGAGTCCAGAGCAGTGTCTGGGAAAACGAATTAACGCCCAGTCGGATCAGTATTCTTTCGGCTGCATGATTTATGAATGCCTAACGGGCTCACCACCTTTTGTTGGAATCAGTCCTGTCGAAGTAATAATGAAGCAAGTTTCTGATTCGCCACCCAGTTTGAAGGAGTGCCCTGTTCAAGCACGAGGCTAATTTTATCGGCGGCAAGATACTCTCTTGAAGCCGTTGTGATCGCTGGATTGTCTACACCGGCAAATGAAAGGACATCACGGCCATGGTGCTTCTCGACTGGCGTATCATCAGGCTTTATGCCGAAGTCTATTTGCATGGTCGAAAACGAAAACTCGCATCGCCGGCATGAAGAATCGTTTCTGCAGATTCTAGAATCTTCCAGGCAGAATCTGGAAGAGTCTTCGCGCGCTTGGGAATATGTGTGTCGGCCAGTACAGCAATTCGCATTATTCAGAAATTTCGTACTGGAACGCTTCACTCTGTCTCATCTCCCGAGCCCTGTCGTACTCTGTCTGAGCCTCAGCACTCCGACGTAGCTTTTTTAAAATTGCGGCTCGAATCTCGTGCGTCTGAGAACCAGCATCGGATTGCAAAACAGAACCAATCACGTTCAGCGCTTCCTCTGCTTTCCCTGCTTCGAGCAAGACCCGTGCGAGAAATTCCTTAGCCCCTGGTTCGTCATAGTGCAATTCGGCATGT
>PLZS01000097.1 GCA_003153555.1 Candidatus Melainabacteria bacterium
GAAGGAGCAGTGCAATTAGCCTATGCAATGAGCGATCTGGCGATGATTTATATGAAACAAGGCGCTCTAAAGGAAGCTGGAGAACTCGTCTTTTCTGCGATGGAAATACTCGAAGTAACTATGGGTCATGAGAATCCGGAATACATACGGGCCAATCTCATGTACAGCCTTTGTCATTCCGCAAACGAGGAAGAATTCCTTGGGGGAATCGAGGATAGCATTGTCAAAATGGAGTATCAGCGCGGACAACAGCATCCATCAATAGTAAGGGCTGTGCGCTGGTATTTGCAGAAACTCCATGAATGTGGAGACGACGATCGAATCGCTGAAGTTAAACGAAAATTTGAGGTTCATACTGCAAAAATTCATTGAGTTTTAGTCGTTCGCGTGCAGATAGCTCCTCGTTTTCGGACGAATAACAATGAAAATTGAAACTGTGTCTTAACAAGAAAATTCGATTTGCAGCCTAAAATTCAGCTTTAAAAGTGATGAGAGTTGGATAGTATGCAAAATGAAGCGGCAGGCGCTCCAACCCAAGACCACAGACGTCTGTCACGGACAAGTGCCAGTGCCACCGGTCAAACAGGAGACAAGACTATGATTGAAGTGAGTGTAGAAGGAATAGCGATCGATGCTCGAAATGCTCAGCCGATAGTTATTCTCAAAGACAAAGACACTGGAACCTTGCCCATTTGGATTGGCGTCGCAGAGGCGCGAGCCATATCATTTGCACTCGAGAAAGCAAAATCAGACCGTCCGCTAACACATGAGCTTCTGTTGACCACCATTGGGCGCCTGGGCTACAAGCTCAAGCAAGTGGAGATCAACCGACTTGGATCATCTGCATATTCAGCAACTCTTAAACTGTCTCCGCTACATGCAGGAAACAAGCAAATGATGATCGATGCACGTCCATCTGACGCAATTGCTCTGGCTTTAGCTGCCAAGGCTCCCATATTCGCGGCACCCGAGCTTGTCGTTGTCACCACAAATAGTGATGAAACTGACGCAGAAGCGTTCAAGCAATTTGTGGATGGACTTAAGGCATCCGATTTCAATCTCCCTGGAAATGCACGGATCGCTCCCATTGAGGACGACGGTGGTGAGGACACATCATTAGAGGCGCCGACTTCTTCTGAAGTGCCGAATTCTTCTGAAGTGCCGAATTCCTCTGAAACGCCGAATTCCTCTGAAACGCCAAATTCCTCTGAAACGCCAAATTGATCAGTTCGGTGCATGCATGTGGATCGCAGACTGCATTTGATCTAATGATTCATCTACTTGGGACTCAGGCTCTTTTGTGGGTGATCTAACGATTCGCGGCGCCTCAGGGCTCTTTTGTGGGATATGAAAATCCCTAATCATGACTTTTATGGGGAAATGACTTCTGTTTATCCAAGTGCTGGATAAAAGCCAGCACGGCGTGATCGGCAGCAATAGGCGTTTTGAAATCAAACTTGATGGTGTTAAAGATCCGAGTGTCACCCTTTGCGAAGTACAATCCCGCAAGTTTGGTTAGCAATAGCACGATTGGATTAAGCAATACTTGTAGAAAATTTGTTGGCTTCCTTGCAAAAGCGACAGCGTAACCTTCGGTTTGTCCCAGTGCGGACAGCCGTAAGGTAAACATCAAATACAGGTGCAGAAAATCGGGGCCGAGAGTAACAGTACCGCTGCTGCCATACCAGTAGTTCAGATTATACGTCAGGCAGTTCTTGTAAAGCTTTCCAACAAGTCTGCCAACGAGATTGGCATCAGGTACGGTGCCTGTATTTTTAAACTCGATGTGAGTCGAGTTGATTCTATTTGCTTCCATATTCAGAACTTCGCCTGGCAAATGGTGCACGGTATGAAAGTGTTGTTCGTCGATGGCGTTTACCATGACCACATTTGGATGGCAGTTCTTGATGAAAAAATTGCCTACTGAATACTCGTACTTCTCACCCTGAAGTTCAGGTGGTTCCGGGATCAGCTCACTGGGCTCATCTTCGCCCAACCAAATCCAGATCAAACCATGACGTTCCTGAACCACCCAGGACTTGGTGGATATCTCTCTAGACGGCATGCCATTCAAACATGGAATGTCGGTGCACTTACCTTTCTCATTGAAGCACCAGTTGTGGAAAAAACAACGCAATTGGTTGCCTTCCACTTTTCCCTCTGCAAGGTGTGCGCCCATATGAGGACAATATGCATCTAGTGCGGCGACTCTACCATCCGCACCACGAAACACAGCCAGCTCATAACCCACTATATTGGCGGATACAACTTTTTGACGTTTCAACGACGACGAAGGCAAGAGCCAATACCAACCACAGGCAACGCGGTCGGTCCGATTGAAAATAGTGTATTGCTCGCGCATTACGCTTTTTGTCTGCATTTGCCGTCCCACAAAGATTTGACCTACGACGCTTTTTGTCTGCATCCTGCCTTCCAATAAAGAGCTGATCTACGATGCTTTTTGCCGGCAGCCGGCTTCAAACCATTGACGTGCAAATTTAGTTAGATTCTCGGGCTTAAGTTCGCACAAACACAAAAGCTCGTCACCCTCGTAATAGAGAGGGTTTCTGGTCAGAAAATACTGGACGTCTGGCCTTCCTGAGTCTTTATCCGGAATAGCTGCAAGCTCTTTGCTGAGAAAGCTACGCGGCTCAGGAAATTGAACTAAGCCGCTGACGGCATCGTAAGACTGACCAAACTTTTGAGTGGCAAGATGATCCATCAGCTGTTGAATTTCTGATGGCGTGTCGACGTTATGCCGTGGATAGTATTCGTTGCTAAACAGCGAGAGGTAGCGATAGGTGCGATGACCTTTGACGATCAACAACCAATACAAAGGAATGTGCGGGGCTTCTTCTTTAAGATATCCAGCCAGTTCGAGCCACGCTTTCGAGAACTGATTCTGTCCCCAGTATTCCTTTTCAATTATCGTATCGCCGGAATAGAGAACTCTTACTACTTTGCCCCGGCATACCTCACTGTATACAGCCAGTGTCGAAAATCCTCTGACGACACCGTTGGCATCACGTAGCACCACGGAATAATCCTTAGCATCCAAATCACGATAAAAGACAGAGGGTTCACCACCGTCGTAGTAGCAATGATAAAGCTGGAACATGGTGTTCCGATCTTTAGCAGACAGCGTGGCAATTTTTACGATTGAAGTTGAAAGCATTCTTTTTTTACGCTTGCTGGACGAGTGTTGACTTATTTTGAGCACGAGCTAATTCCGAATCATAACGTCCGAAGAGCACGCAGATGAACATAAGGTGCAGGCTGGCAAAAGCTCTCCAAGAAAAAACTGTGTCACGTTGATCAATTGGAGTTCGCTCAAATAGCCAGTGACCTAATAAACCTGTCGCTTGTGAGACCGGTAGAAATAGCAGTATCCATGCACTTTTTGTTGCTAGCGCAAGCATCGGTATCGCATACATCAAAACAAAAGCAAAACAATGAACAGCAACATTTGCAGGATGCTGGTGCTTCAAAAGAAATATCGGCCAATATCGTTTTATTGAAGCAAGCACACCATCTGACTTGAACGCGGCCATTGACTCAGACGCAGGATCTGATTTGACAGCGGCTTCGGAGTTAAACGCGGCAATTGACTCGCGCTCTAAAGCCAGCACACCAGTATCCGCTAAACGATTACGAAATGCCTCTAACGCTTCCTGCTGCGAACGCGTCGGATTGACCTGTGTGAGAACTTCTCCGTGCTTTTGGCTGGCGAGCACTGGCAGTGGTGCTCCGTCACGAACTACTTCGACGCCTCGAATGTATACTTGATGAACAGCTGGATCAGGATCCCGTTTCACCATGCGTGCGGCACCGTCAAAAGCCGAATCTTCAATCGCGATTGCAGCCGGAATGGGACCTTTCAATTTTGCGGGATTGAGAATAGTCAAGTCAGCTCTGCCGCCAAGTTTGATGCAGCCTGTATCCAAGTTAAACCAGGATGCAGGCTCAGAAGTGACTCTGGCGATAGCCTTTTCTATGGGCAAGAAACCAGTTTGCACGGACTGCCGAATCACCGAAAGTGCGCTATCGAAAAACGCAAGGTTGCGACTGTGCGCGCCGGCATC
>PLZS01000206.1 GCA_003153555.1 Candidatus Melainabacteria bacterium
CTTCGATGGAGAAGGCGAGGTCACCTCTGCCGATGCCACTACAAATGGTGTGGTATCAGATCCCTACGTTCAAGCCCAAGTTGAAAAACTGCTTGAGCGATTTTCAGAATTGATCTCTTTGAGCGTCGACCAGCGCGTTGAAAATTCACGAATGGCTACTCAGCTGATCGAAAATCAACGCCAATTGATCGCTACTCAACAAATTCTAATTAGGCTTATGGACAAATCAATCGAGCTGACTCGTCACATTAGCTCCATTGAAGAAAGATTGCCGGCAGTCTTCGAGCTTCCTCGAATTGTTGAGTCGATGAGACAAAAACTAGCCGCAATCGAAGGCGTCGAAGTTCGCTAAAGACCCAGGAGAAACTCCTGGAGCGCTCCGGCGTAACCGATTCGCAACATATAACCAGCTTGGAGTCCATGCCTGCCCTCTTGAAAGGCGCATGGGCTCTTGCGTTGAATCTATGAACAAAAAAATATCTCTAATTCGCCCAGCTGTGCGGGAATCCCCATAGTCAGATGCCCCCACAGGCATAGAATACAGTCACTCGGTTCAGCTTTTTGGGAGCCAGTCACACATCGGAGCATCTGCATGAGCGGAACTTTCATGGATGGTGGAGGGCATGACCACGGTGGTCATCAATCCGGCCATGGCAGTGGCGGCGACGGCGGCGGCTACATGGACGGCGGTCATGATCATGGCGGTCACGGACATACGATGCACGGACATAGCGGAGACGGTGGCGGATTTCTAAACCACTTGTTGGGCTATAACAACCAGACAACTGGACACCATAGCTTTCTTTCACATTTACTAGGCCTCGATCACAACGCTCACCATGGCGGCGGCGCTGATGGCGGGCATCATGGCGGAGAGGGGCAGCCCGTTTCGCAGACTCCCATATGGACAAGCGCACTGCAAGGACTGAAGCTCTCGCATGCACTGGAAGGCATCAGCATCAGTATCAACGCCTGGTTTTTCATGTTTTTCATGGCCCTGATTGGTTGGCTCTTTGTCGTTTATTGGATCAGGCATCACGAGCCGTTCTCAGACGCTGTACTAGGCAAAGGAGCGGCTAAATATCAGACCGCGGCTGCTGATCGCCGCATCATCGACAATTGTCGAGATGCTACACCATTGCGCACTTCACTCACACAAGGGATGTTCGCACCAATGCCACAGCAGTTCCATGACCCTGCCGCGGCCGACGCCATTGCCAACACTGATGCTGCCGGGCAGCAGCCAGCAGCGATCCAACTGGCACCCTCGACGACGAGTTGGGTGCCACCAGGCATGCTACCTCAATCAGGAACAGCGACAAGTGGTTCTGCCAGCTCTGCTCCAATACCTGTGCCGACAAACGATATGGCTTCGTACTACAGTCAATCTTCTCCTTTCGGTTCACCGGGCTTCGCGCCTCAAGCCATACAAAATCCATCTGGACCGGGACAATTAGTAGCTACGCCAATGCCGATGGCGTCCCCAGGCGCCCAAAGACTGAAGATGATCATAAATAGGTAAAACTTAGGGACTATAAAGACCGAAAACCTTTTTGTTGCAACGTCAAGATCTCTTGCAACTCCTCCGAGGTCAGCGCCGGCGCATCAGAGGCACCCAAATTTTCTTCAACTTGTTCCACTGTTTTTGCACCAGCTATGACCACCGACACATACTCGTTGTGAAGCACAAAACGAAGTGCAGATTGAGTCATGGTGCGCGTATTCTTTGGAATGAATTTCAATTTCTGAGTCGCTAAAGTGCGGGCAAGAATATAATCCTTCGGCCAGTTGTGCCTAATGTCACCATGTTCAAACGATGCGCCAGGCTCATATTTACCAGTCAGAAAACCGTTGGCCAACGCTTCGCGTACTACAATTGCGCAACCAACTTCGTTTGATTTTGGAAACAGCTCTTCTCCAGGCTTTACATTGAAGAGACTGAAAGAAACCTGAATACTGTCAGGCTGTCCTATTTTTAAGGCGGTCAATCCTTCAATCGGATCAAAGATCGAGACTCCCCAAGCGCGAATCTTTCCTTCTTTTTTAAGTTCTTGAAGAACTTCATAGGTCTCTGGCTTGTTGAGTATCCGAAGCGGCGGATTGTGGAGTTGATAGACATCAATGTAATCAGTCTTCAATCGCTGCAAGCTTTTTTCAAATCCAAAACGGATGTAGTCGGCAGTGAAAGTCTGGAAGCCGGCACCTTGATAAAAGTCTCCGCCTACTTTCGTGGCGATTATCAAGTGATCACGTTTGCCCTTCAGCGCTTTCCCCAGCAGTTCTTCGCTATGCCCCCAGCCATAAACATCAGCCGTGTCAAAAAAATTGCAACCCAAGTCTATGGCTTTATGTATGGCATCAATGGATGCTTTGTCGTCAGTGGGTCCGTAACTGTTGCCGTGCTCATTGCCACCAATCGCCCATCCGCCGAAACCAACTTCCGACACTTTCAAGCCAGTTTTTCCAAAATCCCGATACTTCACAGGCGCTAAATTTCTCTTGAGCTTTACAAGACGCAATCACTGCTAACATCCGATGGACAAGCTAACAGCCTCGTTTGTGGGAGATCAGCCAAACAATGCTTGCAGGATGGCTGTTTTACGACCTTCATTATTGATGAAGACTGAAACAATCGAGACTGCAGTGTATTACAATACCGTCGATTAACTGGCTGGTGACGGGGAGACTCTACTTACTCATGGATGTTTATGACATTACCATCATTGGCGGTGGTCCAACAGGGTTGTTCGGGGCGTTCTATGCAGGGCTCCGTGGGCTGAAGACCAAGGTCATAGATGTTTTGCCCGAGCTGGGTGGACAACTTACCGCTCTGTACCCAGAGAAATATGTTTACGATGTGGCTGGACATCCAAAGATTCTGGCAAAAGATCTGGCGAAGAATTTGGCCACTCAGTCAAATCTCTTTAAGCCTGCAATCTGCTCAGGCGAGAAAGTAACTTCGCTGGTGCGCGTTGATGATACGACCTGGCAAGTGATTACTGACAAAACCGGCGAGCACTACTCCAAAGCTGTTCTATTGGCTCTCGGCGCTGGCGCATGCGTTCCAAAGAAACTGGATATTGACTACAACCACGACTTTGAAAACGACAGCATCTTTTATGCGGTCAAGAACAAAGAACGCTTCCGCGACAAAAACGTTCTCATCATCGGTGGCGGAGATTCAGCTGTCGACTGGGCAAACGAGTTCTCGTTGCTGGCCAAGAGTGTGACTTTAATCCACCGCCGAGACCAATTCAGAGCTGTGCAAACTTCAGTCGAAGAAATGAAGCGCAACAAGATTGATATCAAGACATTCTACGAATTGAAAGACATTCAAGGCAAAGACCATGTTGAAGGGGCAACCATTTTTGATAATCGCACCGGTAAGGAAGAAACTATTCCGCTCGATGCAATGATTATCAACATCGGTTTTGTAATCAATTTGGACTTCCTCAAGAGCTGGGGCTTAAAGATGGAAGTGAACGCGATCACCGTCAACGAGAAGATGGAAACTAACTTGCCTGGTATTTATTCAGCTGGCGACATCGCTGCTCACCCTGCCAAGTTGAAACTCATCGCTACTGGGGCTGCAGAAGCCGCTACGGCAGTTAATTTTGCTTGCACATATATCAATCCAACCGCGAAGCTTTTCCCCGGACACAGCTCGAATCTGAATTTGAGTATCTAGTCACAGGCTGCAGCAGAAAACGGTAGCGATCTGTGGCATGTTAAGCAAGCCCAGTCTGTCGCACGATGGCGCATTATCTGCAAGAAGGCAGGATCTTCAGGCAATGAAACTGCGGATTGCCTTCTGCAAAATTTCAAAGCTTTGTACAGGGACTCTAAACAAAATGCTGGCAGCACAGTCGGTGCCTTCGTTACATTGGACCTTTTGTCTGTACGCCTGAACTGTTGACGACTAGCGACGATTCAGAGTCCTTTTCATCGCTCGCAGTTGCAATATAGAAGCCAAAACTAAGGCAAAATACTACATGTTGCGTCTAAAATCTCGAGCACCGCTATATCTAGTACCATACAAATGTAGTATACTGATAAGAGAAGATCCAAAAGCGGATTGAACAGGCGAAACAAAAATGGGGTTTCCAGCCATGTTTTCACAAAATGCCTTAAAGGTATTAGACAAACGCTACTTCATGCGCGATGAACAAGGCACGGTCGTTGAAGGACCGGAGCAGCTTTTTCGCCGCGTTGCCACAGCTGTCGCTCAGGCCGAAAAACGTTGGGGTGACGAGGCTTCAACGGCGGCAATGTCGGAAAAATTCTATCAAGCGATGATCAACCAGGAGTTCATGCCGAACTCACCTACATTAATGAATGCAGGAAAATCCAATGGTCAATTATCGGCTTGCTTCGTGTTGCCAGTTCCAGACTCACTGGAAGGCATTTTCGAAACTTGTAAAAATGCCGCCTTGATTCACAAAACAGGTGGCGGCACAGGATTTTCATTCAGTCGACTGCGTCCGGCAAATGATCGAGTTGCCACATCTGTGGGCGTCGCCTCAGGTCCAGTCAGTTTTATGGTCGTCTACGACGCTGCCACAGAAGCAATTCGCCAAGGTGGCACCAGGCGCGGTGCCAATATGGGCATGCTGCGAGTTGACCATCCAGATGTCGAAGAGTTTATCGGATGCAAAAGAGATACGTCTCGTCTAAACAATTTCAATATTTCTGTTGCCGCGACTGACGCGTTTATGAAGGCTGTCGAAGAAGACTCTGATTATGACTTGATTCATCCACGCTCAAAAGAGCCTGTGCGCAAAGTGCGGGCCCGGGAAATTTTTGAGAAGCTAGTCGACAACGCCCACGCCACAGGCGAACCAGGGCTAATCTTCATCGATCGAATCAACAGTTCCGATCCGATTACGAGCGCAGTCGACGAAACCGGGGCAGTAATTCCCGGAACAGAAGACATCGAAGCGACCAATCCATGCGGTGAACAACCACTCGGACCTGGTGATGCCTGCAACCTCGGCTCGATCAACGTAGCCCGCTTTATCAAGGAAGGAGATTTTGATTGGACGCTCTTAGGAGAAATGGTCAGTACTGGAGTACGTTTCCTCGATAACGTCGTCGACGTGAATCACTATCCATTGCCGTTCATTTCACACGCCACACTCAACAATCGCAGAATCGGTTTAGGAATTATGGGCTGGGCTGAGGCTTTGATTGCCCTGGGCATTCCGTACAATACAGAAGAAGCCGTGGCTAAAGCCGAACAACTAATGGCCTTTATCCAAAAGACAGCACACCAGTCCTCGCAGCAACTTGCTGCCGAGCGAGGCACGTTCCCGAACTGGCGCTTTAGTTCATGGGGCGATCAAGGCATCCCAATGCGCAACGCGACAGTGACAACAATCGCACCAACCGGCACGATATCTATAATTGCCGGCACCAGTTCCGGTATCGAACCACTCTTTGCGATTTCCTTTATCCGACGAGTGATGGGTGGTATGGAACTTTTGGATATCAATCCGGTGTTTGAAAGTACGGCGCGTCAGCGCGGTTTCTACAACGAAGAATTGATGAGCCGTGTAGCTCATGAAGGCACCCTAGCGCACGTTGAAGACATTCCTGATGACGTGAAAAAAGTCTGGGTATGCTCTCACGACATTCCTTACATATGGCATGTGCGCATGCAAGTTGCTTTCCAAAAGCACGTTGATAACGCGGTCTCCAAAACGATCAATTTTCCGCAAAACGCGACTTTGGACGATGTTCGCAATGCATATATGGCGGCATGGCAACAGGGACTTAAAGGCATCACTGTATATAGAGATGCATCTCGCACGTCGCAAGTTTTGAATATTGGTAAATCTGATCCGCTTAAAAAAATGGTGGTTACCCCCATAAAAAAAGCACAGTCTGTGGACCGCTCGGGGACTGCGACTAGTCCCCGAACCGCGCATGATCACAATTTCAACAAACAAAAACGTCAAAATTTGCGTGCAGGCAACAAGCTTGTAGAGCTAGCGCGCAGAGAGTTTCAACCGAAAGTCAATTATATATACAATAATCCTTGCCCTGAATGCAGCTCCAGCAGCGGGGTTTCAGCGAAGTACGAGTCTTGCTCGATGTGTGTGTCATGCGGTTATACTAAATGCTAAAAGCAGTTTGAGCTGGCATTTGCGACCCTGATACATATCTGTCAGGATCGCCGCATCATATGAGGTCTAAAAAATGTCTATTCTTGTAGATTTCGAAATACGCAAAGAGATTGCAGAAGGCAAGCTAATCCTTGAACCTTTTGATGATGCGCTGATCCAACCGAACTCATATGATGTGCGACTGTCTGATCGCTTTTCCTGGCATGAGAAAGGCGAGTGGTCAAACAAAGTGATCGACCCTTACGAATCAGAAAGTATTCTCAACGGACTTGTACATGTTGTCGACGAAAGTCTCGTGATCCAGCCTGGGCAGTTCGTTCTTGGCGCTACTTTAGAGCGCATATGCTTGCCAAAAAACATTGTTGGACAGCTCACAGGCAAATCCAGCTTGGCTCGTCTGGGCATTATGGTGCACGTAACAGCTGGATTCATCGACGCCGGATTCAGTCACCCCCCAGCACAAATCACGCTCGAAATCGTCAATGTTGGGAATCGTCCAGTGCGCCTGCACGCCGGCATGTCGATTGCTCAAATGGTGTTCACTCGTACCGCTGAGTGCTTGGTTCCCTACAACGAAAAACCAAATGCGAAATACAACGGTCAGCCAGCGGCTGCTCACAGTCGCTATTACATGAACCCGGTTCACACGGTCTAATTAGGTAGATGGTGCGGGGGTTTCCAGACCCACCTCGAATCGACAAGAAGACGAAATTACTCCGCCATGTGGTTATTGGCGGCTAGAATAGCCGCGCTCATCGGTGAAGGATTAGCAATTCCGTCGCCGAAAGAACGCGTCCTGATAGCATGGGATGAGAAGGCTCAAAGGACGTCTCGGGCAAGAATTTATGCAAACAGGGGTAAATATCCCATGCCATACGTAATAACACGAGTTTACCCAGCCCTGAACGAAGTCTAATATATCCTCACGGATCGATGCAGGCCCAAACTCAGATCCATAGTTTCTTTTGTTGGAGGTTGCTCAAATGGGTGCCGGGCTAGATAATTCAGGCGATATAAGACCTTTAACGCCGCAGCAAACGGACGAGACGACAAAAGCTCTTCTGGCGGATGGGTCTCAAAAGCAGCCTTGGCGGCCAACCACTGAGCTAGCCGCGAATACAACGCCAACAACGGATACAACTATCGGCGCTCTTCTTCAGGGTTCCGCTACGCAAGATGTTTATCAAAGAACCGATCAGCCATGGCGTGCTACTTACGGTCAGGTCGCCCCCGCATACACTGGTGGCGATCAACAGCAGCAACCTCAGACAACAACCAGTAATCAACCTTGGCGAGCTGGATACGGTCAGGTCGCCCCCGCATACACTGGTAGCGATCAACAACAACAACAGCAGCAACAACAACCGCAAACTGGCGGACAGGTTTGGCGCCCGGGTTATAACCAAGTCGCGCCTAGCGCAAACAACAATCAAGATCCAAATCGCAACGGCGATCAATCAACTGGACCAAAGTGGCAACCGAATCAGAGTCAACCAACCTGGAGTTCGCCAGGTCCTGCCCAAAATCCTCAAATCGCTCAACCGGGTCAACCTGGTCAGCCTGGACAGCAAGGCTCTGGCAATAATTTGTATGATCCTAATCGCACAGACATCAATCTTGGTCTGCAGAAACAAATTGGTTTCCCCGGACAGATGATCATTGGTGGACTGAGTGGTGTCGCATTTGGTGGACCTGTTCCGTGGATCTTGAACCGTACCGCTGATACCATCTTGCTATCACCAGAGGCCCGTGCCACTGCGCGCAACGGCGCACCGATAGTTGCTGAGAATGGTCTGGGCGGAAAAGTGTTGCCCGAAACATGGCGCAACGGTATAAATTCAGCAGGTGAGCGCGTCACTGAATTTCGCGACCGCATCACACCTTCGCCCGATGGCTTGTTGGGCAAAGGAGCGAAGTTGTATCAAGATAACTTTGACTCGAGACACTTCCGCAGCAACGACCTCGTATTGCAGCGAAACCAATTCACGACGTTAGATGAGCAAGTTAACAAGCTACTAACTCAAACGACAGAGAAAGTCGCCGCCCTCACACCGGCAAGTGCTGAGGCGCTGTCTAATTTGACTGACGCTCAAAGAACAGAGTTGCGCCAGGTCCAAGCGCGCCAAACCTGGTTGAGCAGTGAACAATGGACACAAAATGGTGCCAAGCAATTAGAGAATCTCCAAGGTGAGTTGAACCTGAACAAGGGTCTCTTCACTCCCGCGGAAATGAAGTTGCTCGCAGATCGTCAAACAGCCAGAGCAAGTGTCGTTGATCTGACTGCCAGTCAAGCTCAAGGTCAAAAATTCTTGGGCGATAGCCCCGGCGGCAATTTCGTCAAAGGTGCAGCTTTTGTCGGGTTGACGATGGTTGCAGATCACTATCTCGACAAAATCTTCACTGGCAAAGACCACCAAGATGGTCTGACTAACAGCAGCATGACCGAACCTATACCGCTGGTTGGCGGAATGACCAAGTCATGGAACACAAATTCGCTACTTGTGCCGTTGGCATTCACGGCTGGCGGATTCAGTAGACAAGGACTGCTCACAAAAGCAGCTTACACTGGCGCCGCTCTGATCGGCGGCAAGGTGTTAGATCAACTCCTACCGGCAAGCGATCATCAGTCATACAGCAACTGGCTTAGACCAACTGGTTTGGACTCTGTTTTGATGGGTGCTGCATTCTTGATGCCAGCCGCTGAAAACAAGACACGGCTAGCTATGATTGGCGGTGCCTGGGTGGCCGGAAGAATCTATAACATGTTCGAAGGTCCTTCCAAGGGCGACATAAAAGATGAAGGCTTTGCTCGCATGAAGACTGACATGAAAGACCGCACCAGCGGTTCAATGAACGCAGCGATCGACAGCTTCAAAAACCTTGGTGAACAAGACAATTACGCATTGAGACTCTATACATCTGATTGGTTAAGACCAAATCGTCAGTACGACGGTATGCTTAGCGCCTACAGAGGTGCAGTCATTCTCACTGACGCGTTTGGTGAAAGCAGATTAGATAAAGGTACATTGCTGCCGGGATCGCAGAAGGACTTCATCCTTCCTGGCAAAGACTTGGATATCGGGGGACAAGCTCTGCGAGCCCTGCTGATCGCCAAAGTAAATGTGGATCGCGCTAAGCAACAGACGACAAACGAAATGGGTAAAGACGAGAAGGGAAGCAAAGTTTCCGCCTCTGAACTCACAGATCTGGATCAAATCGGCAATCGTGTTAACTCTGTCATACAAAACAAAATCTATGGCAAGCACGACATCCAGGGCGCAGTCAATGACTTAGCTGACTTCTATAAAGGCAATGAAAAAGACACCCTCTTGATGAAGATGGATCTCGACAACAGCCTCGCCTTAAATCGCGGCAGCACGAACACTCAATTCACTGCTAAGCTGTTCCGCGACGAAGCCTGTATCTTACTTGCAATCGCTCAATTGAAGGCAAGCGGTCCAGACGCTCTCGGTGCACAAGATGTTCTATATGGAACAGCCGCTGGACGTCAAACACCGTACAACAACGGACAGCCTCGAGGCTACGACGGCGCACTCGACGCAATTGCGTTAGCCAAACAGATGGATCCGAATAATCCAGACAACGCTCAACTCGAACAGATCGCTCAAGGTCTGAAAGCGAAGTTACCGCAAGCTGTTCAAAATCAGCAGTCCAATCCACACTTCAACCCATTGAACGTAAACGATCAAGTCAACAACCCTGGAAGCACCAAACGCTAACAAGTCACTTATGTTCGTCAAGCTAGCAGGTGTATGTGCGGGAGTATTACTCTACGCAGCGCTAGGCTACGGAGTTTTCTTGTTAGCCGGCAGGCGCGATCTGCCATTCTTCTGGGCTGTGCTGATCAGTCAGCTTCTGATTGGCATTGTCGGATCGCTCATGCTTTCACCCGAGCTGATTGCCGAACGGGCTCGACCAAAGGGTAAAGACAAAGATCCATTTGGTGTATTAGTTTTGAGCGCGCTGTGCCTTGCTCAATTGGTGGTTGCGGCCCTCGATCTAGGCAGGTGGCATATGACAGACAATGTTCCTTTCATGCTTCAATGTGCTGCTTTTGTTCTTCAAACACTGGGCTGGATTGCGTTCTATTGGTCCATGTTCGCTAACAAGTTTTTTTCCTCGGCGATCAGAATCCAAGAAGACCGTGGTCAAGTAGTTGTCAGTTCTGGACCTTATCGATATATCCGCCACCCAGGCTACGCTTTTGGATCGTTTGCTTTTATCACTGAATCAATTGCCCTTGGTTCTTGGTTATCGGTATTGCCGGCTCTTCTGATCGCCGCCTATCTTTTTTACCGAACAATTCTGGAAGAAAGAATGTTGCATACTCGCTTGGCGGGATACTCAGAATATTCCCAAAGGGTCCGCTATCGCTGGATTCCAGGGGTGTGGTGAATTTAAACCGATATCGGTATAAATTCCAGGGGCTCTAATTGGCAGCTCAAATTCCTGATCGAATTTATTTTTTGAATTGAACTAATTTTCCTCTGCCGACGTTTACTTATATAGAACCGACGAAATTATCAAACACGCCTGATCTAGCGTCCATCGCTGAGCAGCTTGCGGAGTCGGGCAGCTTCGCTGCATAGCCTCCACTAGTGTGCCTAGTTATCCGCGGATTCACGAAGAGTTTCCATGTCAGCCAAAGTCATTTCCAATGCGAAATTGACTGTACTGGCGGCTGTCCTCGCAGCCACTGGTGCAATCTTGAATAGCACCGGCGCGCCGTTGATTGTCGCAGCACTATGCTCGGTGGCATTCTTTGCAGGACTGTATTACCTCTCCGCAAGCAAACATTTCACCAGTTTACTGCTTATGGCAATGCTCTCCTGCCTGCCTATGGCTTACTTTGAATATGCGCAGCAACGGCAAAGCAAGCCCGCTTCAAACGACCTTGTGAACTTCGCGGGCAGGGAGGTGATCTTTATAGGCACGGCAAATAGAGAAGAGTGCATCGCCTCAGGTCGTGAACTTGTCCTCTGGGCAAACGAATTGGTGTTTCCCCAAAAGCAGTTGCTCAGCGGCAAGACGCTGCTGACACTGCGAAATCCCCAAGTTGCCTTAGCGCAAGTTTCCAAATCAGACTCTAAATTGATCCACTTACGCGTCAGAGGTTCAATCTACGCTCCTCGTGTGAATCCCCAGCCGTGGGAGTACGACAAACGAAAGAAACTTGCTGCCGCTGGTATTTGCAGCATTTGCTATTTAGGAAGAAACGACCCTAGTTCTCCTACTATTCAAATAATTGAGGGTGCTCCAGAACAACCGACCAAAGCCAATCAGCGCGAATCAATGATAGTTCAGTGCGAACTATTAGCCACTCAGTACGAAAACCTGATGAATAGCGGACGCAAATTGATTGTTGAAACTCACCGCAAGTATCTGCCCACCAAGCTGGCGGATCTTTTGTCTTCCATGGTCTTGGGCAATCGCGCCGTTCAATTGCATGAAGAAGTGACTTATAAGTTTAGAGATGTCGGACTGTCACACATTCTAGCGGCCTCCGGATTCAATCTAACTATAGTCACGGCAATGTCATTCGCCTTGTGCCGACTGGCATCTCCTTCTGTGGTGCTGGCAAATATGATCTGTTTCTTGTCCATGTTGGGATTCGTCTCTTTGGCTGGACCCTCTCCATCCGTGCTGCGCGCTGCGTTGATGTGCAGCATCATGCTCGTCACAAGATCCGGGCAGAGAAGAATGTTGGTTTCTTCAGCGCTTGCTGCTGCTTTTTTAGTAACTGTTACGGTAGATCCACTTTGCACAAACGATCTTGGTTTGCAACTTTCATATGCTGCTACGGTCGGCATCGTCATTGGCACAAACGCGCTAAGTGCCTATCTTTATCCAGGTTTGTCCAAGTGGAAACGGTCGATTACCGACGCCTTCTCTGTGGTGGTAGTAGCACAAGTAAGCGTTATGCCCATTCAACTCTACTTTTTCTGGAAGACAGGCACCATGTTTATTCCGGCAAATTTGCTGGTCACTCCGCTCGTCACACCGATGACGGTGATCGGATTTGCCAGCTCCACTCTCGCTTTGCTCAACGCCTCACAATCTGCGGTTCAAGCATTTATTCAGGGCATCATTGCCTTGGCAGACGCGGTGGCTTTTGTTCCACTAACGATCATGCTTTTAATGGTCAATACATTTTCTTCTTGGGAAGCGGCCAAGTTTTCACTAGGACCACCAACAGTTGCTTGCGTCGTCTTTTACTATTTGACTTTGATCTTGTTTTTCATTTCTCTGCGTATACGCAAGCGAGTGTGCTGGGCAACGGCGCTGTTTTCATTGGCAATTTGCCTGCTGCTCTGGCGGCCAGCGCCGCCACTTTTGACAGTTGCCAGCCTGCACAAACAACTGATTTTAATCAATGCGGATCATCAGGCGATCAACATTACTTCGGATAAGATTTCCGACAAAATGATCGATCGATTTCTGGCCTTCAATGGTGCCAAGCTTGTGCCGAATGTCTTTAGATATGGGCAATTGCCTTCTACACTGTGCTACGTCCAATCAGCGACGTGGCTCCTGATACTGTCCAATCCCAAAAGCGGTATAGCAATCCCGGAACAGTACAATAAATTTGAGATTGAATCATTGGTAGCGCAATTAAAATGCAATCGAGTCATCTTTTTCACCGCAAAATATTCAGGACTGACAGGTCTTCCTCATCTGCCTGGCTTCGAGCCATGTGACCAGAACAGAGAATCACAAGTCAAAATTATTGGGCTGCGAAACGTTGACTGGGTAATGCTTTGCCGAATTCCAAACAATCCCTGAGCAAAAGTAAGCTTAGAACTCACTTCTAAGCGAGCAGCGCTCAAATTTTCCATTGACGGACTGACCCAACTAAACAGCTCCGTGCCTCAATTCAAAGAGAAATTAGCCCAGGCACAGAAGTCCCTGAGCGCCATGGGAGGGACTGAAAGCTCTACTCGGTCGGAGCAGCATTAACCTCAGATAGCTGATCAACTTTATAGTTGAAGGTATAGAGCAGGTCCAAATAATCAGCGGTAAATTCAGGCGGCAAAGCTTTGAAAGGAGATGACGCAGTAATAGCATGCATGGCTGACTCGTCGGTATCTGCCTCACCTGAGCTACGGATCAACTTGAGCGAGACAAGTCGACCGTTCTTTCGAATACGGAACATGATTTGAGCACTGCCTGTGATGTCATCTACTCCTGGTGACCAAGCGTGCTTGATACGTCTGTGTAAATCTCGCAGATATGTAACGAGCAAAGTCTGTGATCCAGAGCCACCTGTCGAGTGTCCTCCAGACTGGGATACTTCGCTTGCTTTTTCGGTTTGCGAATCGGTTACTTCCAATATTTGCGGTGGTGCAACTTCTTCTAAAACAGGCTGCGCAGATTCAACCTTAGGCTGTATTACTTTAGCCAACTTTTTACCGACCGATGTCGGCACAGCGGTTGGTTGTTGCCTGACGACGAAAGACGGTTCAGCCGTCGTATCTTTTGCCTGATTGGATTTAGCCCCTTCGTTGTTGAAATTTTTAGCACCAGATGCGGTGGTAGTCGATTTCATCACAGGATGGTCAAGAGTTGGTGCAGCTTTTATTGAAGGTACAATAACGACTGGTTTTCCTTGCACTGTTACGTCTCGTGCCGGTAGCTCAGTCGGCTTGGTGCTTGGCAGGATATCATGCCTGTCTTCATAATCGCTTGGTGAAACGAGCACGATATCTATTACTTGTCTTTTCACTTCCATCCGTTCAAGCGCGGGCATCCCATGCGTAAGAATCCAAGCTCCGAGCAAACCTGAGAAAATCGCCAACGTAGACGCGAGAGAACCAGCCAGAGTTGCCCAACGGTTCTCCCCTATTTTGAAAAGATTGAGCGGATGGGCTGAGCGCGATGAAAACGACCAGGCAATTGTTATGGCAGCCAGTGCAAAAAATGAGCCGGCCCAGGCGAGCGTGTCTTTAATTTGTCCACTGATAAAGAAGACGCCAATCCAAGCCAGGCTCAAGGAGATGAGCGCAATCGAAGCGACGATCTGACGACTTGGTTTGAGTTGATCCGGACGCTTCAATTGGGCGCGTAAAATTGCACCATATTTGGTGTCAGGGAGAAGCTCTTGTTTTTCCGCTAGCTGCGCGCAGTCAACCATGAATTATCCGGACGGATCTTAGCCGCTAAAAGCAGCCCACCCATGTTAACACGGCATCCTGACAGCTTAAAATAAGGCGGATTTCATATCCGCCAAGTATAGACGTACCTCCCGCAAGAGCACCGCGGCGCAGGCGGTTCGGGCTTCGCACGTAAGTTGGACACAAAGGAATTATTTGATCGTGCTCATAATCAGGATTATAAAGTCAGGACTGACAAAAAACCACCGAGCGAAGGGCTCAGTGGTTTGTATGATTTCGTTCGGGAATTGGAGCGCGATTTTTGCACGATTTTGTTGACTACGTTTGCGTAGTTTTGCTTCGCGTTAGATGCCGGCAGGGATGCCGGCGCTCCCAGGTTACTTGCCCATCGCTGCGAAGTAAACGGCGCAGGCGTGGTCGATGTATTCACGCGACAGCCTTGGATCTGTCTGCAAGAATGCACAGAGGTTGATCACCTGGTCCACAACGTCACGAGGGTGGCAACAACGCATGTTGCGTCGACCGCTGCGATATTGTGACTCGATCAGATAATTGACCGCTTCTTCGTTGTATGGCACACCAGTGCGCTGACAATATTGCAAGAAGATCCATTTGAATTCGTCTTCAGTTGGATTGGTGATGTTGATCTTGTACGGAATCCGTCTCAAGAATGCTTCGTCAACCAAGTCTGATGGATTCAAGTTTGTCGAGAAAACGAGCAACTGTTCGAATGGCACTTCCAGTTTTTTACCGGTGTGCAACGTCAAATAGTCCACCCGTTTTTCCAACGGCACAATCCATCTGTTCAAAAGTGACTTGTGGTCAATTCGCTGTCTACCAAAGTCATCGATGAGGAGCAGACCACAATTGGATTTCAATTGAATCGGCGCTTCATACAACTTCGTACCATAGTCGAATTGCAGTTCAAGCATGTCGATTGTCAGTTCACCACCGACAACCACGCATGGTCGTTGAATACGCACCCAGCGATGGTCGTAGTCTCTTGGGTAGTTAGCGGCTGAGACTTGTTCGTGGTTATGCGAGTCGAAGATCCGCACAATTTGTCCATCGATTTCAACAGCATATGGAATGAAGATGTGACCCTTGAAACTGCGCACGATCCGCTCAGCAATGGATGTTTTACCGTTGCCTGCTTCACCAAACAAGAACATCCCTCTGCCAGAATTGATCGCTGGTCCGACCGAGTTGATCGTTCTGCGATTAACCATGATGTCTGAGAAGGCGACTTCCAAGTCGCGCGGCGTGACCGATTCACGGCGGATTGTCTGATACTTCAAAGAATCGATGTAGCGATTCCAAGGAACCGGACATGCACCTACGTAAGAGTTGTGGTCGAAATAAGTTCTCGCTCTATCTCTTCCTTTTTCTGTCGGCGTGTATTCATAGTCGGCAAGACCGCCTGAACTGCGGACTTCAACGAGCAGTTGTTTCTTCAGCACTTCCAAAACTTCTTCGATGATCTTAAATGGCAACTGAGTGCGAGCTGCAATTTCTCGACCGAGAGCGAAGTTGACGAGATAAATGTCCTTAAGGACCAATTCCTCGAGGAAGCCTTCTTTTAAGCCAGTATCCTGGATAGTGGCTGGATATGGAGGAACGAATTCCTGCTGTTGCTGCGTACCGGTTTTAACCTGTTGAACCATATGCTTTCTCTCTTTTGGTTACTCGCGAATTATCGGTAAAATCCTTCACCGCGGCTTAGATTGGATACAATCTTACTCAACTTGACCTGAAAGGTTCAATGCAAGCTGCCCGACTTACATCCACTCTATCGCGTAGCACGCGTTATTACTAGCTTTATGCCCAAGAAAAGCTCAATTGTCATGGTGGCGTGTACGAACAAGCGTGTGAATTTGCTCGCTCATCTTCTTCAATTGACTGGCGCGAAGCTCGGTGGCGTCATCACAACCGAAGCGATCGGCAATATAAAGTTCCATGAAACGCTTGCACAGCGGCTCTAGATCGGGATGGAATGTGATTCCCGGGTCGTATGTTTCGTCGTCAGAAAATCTAGCCATCAAATCTTGTGGTGTATCAGTTGGCAACCGGTGAATTTTCACACGCGCGAGATCGTCTACAACCTTCAAATAGAGAAGTGTTGAAGGCTTTGGCTTTTCCATGTTCCGCTTCGTTTTAGCTTGCCTGGCTTGCTGCACAGCGGCGCGGATGGCCTGGAAAAGCAGCATGATTGCCGGAATGACGATGACAAGGAGAATAACTTCGTGCCAATCAACTGGTTTTACAGGCTCCTTTGGTGCCTCTGGTTTAACTGGCGGTTTTGCCGTTTCCCCTGGTGTTGAACCAGATTTATCAGTCGTTGCCTTGCCGCTTTTGGTCTCCTTGGTGGTGGCGCCTGGCTTGGTGGCTGATTTGCCGCCGGTAGGAGTGGTAACTGGCTGGGAACTCTTATCCGAGGATAGTCTAGGCAGCAAGCTGCTCGACTTATCATGCGACGAAATCGGCGGAGGTGGTGGCGGTGCTGGCGTCTGATTCGCGAACTTGTCTTGAAGTTGCTCCATACTCTTTTTTATGGTGCCGATAAAAGAGTTATCTTCAGGTGTTGGTTTCGGCAACAGACCAGTTGGAGTCGAATCAAACGGCACCCAGTCATAACCTGGAATGTAGACCTCTCCCCAGGCATGTCCATGTTTATTTTTGATCTCGTGCATACCGGTTCCACTGTTGAAATCACCGGGACCGAAGCCGCCAATGCATCGAGCCGGTAAACCAATAGCGCGACACATGACGACGAAAGAGGTGGAGAAAGGACCACAGGCACCCTGTTTCGTTCGAAAAAGAAAATGCGACGAAATCTCTTCCTTGTTGTTCGCATCGCTCAAATCGGAACTGTATTTAAAATTGCGGCGCAGGTAATTGCAAATGCGCTCGGCTTTGCTAAACCAATTCCCATCCGTGCCTGCTACAGACTTGGCTAGCGCTGCCACTTGAGGAGGAAGATCGGCTGGCAGTTGGAGATAGTTATCGAGTTCCTTCGCTAAATTAGCCCCCTGTTTTGGGTCAAAGGAAGCTTTGCGCATCTCATCAAGGTCATAATCTGGAACTTGCGAAACGACACGATAATGTGTTCCAGACTTAATCGGCTTGGTGGTGCGTATAGCCCCAAACTGATCGACCGATATTGGGTCATCAGGGTAACTCATTTGCTGAGGGATTGAAGCGACCGGAATGAGGTGTCCTATAGGCGCCTCAATAGTCACTTCTTGAGTAAGTTGAGCAGAGTGCATGCCCGGCTCCACAAAGAGTGAGGGAACACCTGCCAACTCCTGGTAGGCGGCCTTCTGTTTAGAACATTTGGAAACTTTGCCCAGACTGCTGATTGTCCACTTTTGTCCGTCATATCTGTCAAAACATAGACGCCTATAGTAAGTATCTCTGCTGGTCACAACGCGCATAATCAGCTCTTCTTCATGCTCAACGGTATCCTTGTTGCGGAAGACCATTGATTTGTCTTCTTCCTCTCCTGTTTTTTCTTCGGGTGGTTTGGCAATCTTGCCCGGTTTTGCGCCCTTGCCGGGCGCGCCAACGGGCTTGTCGCCTTTGGATCCTTTATCTGCCTTACCTGGCTTACCGGTCCCAATGCCACCTGGCATGGTCACTGATTCACCATTCGGTCCTAACTGTCCATCGGCTGTCAGCAAGGTACCACTCGGATCAGACGACGTTCCTATGCCTGATGCGCCACCAGCCTTAGTGCCTCCCGCACCACCCGTGCCACTCGTTCCACCAGTGCCACCCATGCTCTTGGGTAGCCCAGAAAGACCGGGTATCGTACCTAGCATACCGATTCCATTAGAAGATTTAACCCAAGTCAAGTTCAAATTTTCGCCGTTTTGAGCCCGCCTCATGTTGTTCATAATCAAGTCGAACAGTGACTCGACTCGGGGCAAGGCCAGAAAAACAAGGACGCTGACCAGCGGCAAAAGGGCAAGCGGTATAAATGGATTGCCCACGGAGACACGCTTTTTGACGGCAGTTTCGCGCAATGCATTGATCTCTTCTCTTTCTGAAGAGGTACCGAACGCGCCCGCTGCTTGTGTACGAGAAACAGCTTCGTAATACAGCAGGCTCGCTATCAAGCTTATGTATCCGAGCGTGATATAGGCGAACAGGACGTCTTTAGCCAGCACCGCAGTGCAGGCGAAAAGTCCCAAACCGATCAAAGCGGAAACATTGATATCTGACTTGGCTCGCAAATCAAAAGTATGTAGTGCCTGCAATCCTGTCAAAACGTGAATAAAAGGAACCAGAGCTTGGATCTTGCCCGAGGAGAATTGAAAAATTATCTCCTCAATGAAATTGCCCAGAACAATTAAAAGACCAGCCGAGGTAATGAACGTCAACCAAAATGTTTTCTGGTGCCGGAATTGATAGCTAACATAGCTGCCCGTGAGAGCGCCCCAAAGATAAAAGAAGGTCAAAAGGGCAGAACTGTTTACATAGAGACAGGCTGTAACAATACATAGTACGGCGATGCCACAAGCGACGATGCGTAACCCGATTGAATCTTCGGGGACCTCAATCTTGACCAATTTAACGGCTTTAGGCGTCCTGACTGGCTTGGGAAGGGTAGGCAGCTCGGGCATCATAGACGGACCACTTCCTCCAACCGCTCGATTACCGTTATAACACGGCCGGTGGATTTGCCTGAGCCGCGTCGGTTGACGATCCCCCCTTCGTGCACCGGCATATGCGCTTCTTTGCTCTGCGCTTCTTGAGCCAACGCTGCCTCCCAGGTTCTGGGAATTACAGCCAGATCGACAGTTTCGATAATTAAGTTGGAATCCTCAGAATCAGAAGTTGTTGGTCGGATCGTTAACAGCGCTGCGTGTGTACTTTCGCCCAAATTTGTCGATTGATTAGCTGAGGCCTTGCCCTGCTTGAGAGGCTCAACACGAGCAAGCAGATGTCCAGCTCGAGCCAACCCATGTGGCAATGCAGGCATATCTTGCATAAAGTAAGGCAAGTACTTATTCTCACCATCAAGGCTCGGCACCACGAGCAAATCCGGCGCGCCACCAATTTTGAAGCCTAAGTTGAGCAGAGAGTGCACGATTGACACAGCTAATTCGAATTGATCTCGATTGACCCAATTGGCGCGCAAGTTTAAAAGAATATCGAATCCCGGCAGACCTTCAGCTTCGAACTCACGCACAAGCAACCTTCCCACCCGGGCGCTCGAGGCCCAGTGGATTAGCCGGGGACTGTCTCCATGCACGAACTCGCGCACCCCCCGCACCGAGGACGATACCACGTTGGTGGACTTGCGGCTGGCGATCAAGCCCATGGGAGAATCAGTGGCAGACCTGATTTTGTAAAGAAAATTACCCTCGATTTGAACCATCTTTGGATAGACGACAATCGTCGGTCTGTCTTGCTCAGTTTCACTTTGCAATTCAAATGTTCGAGACCACCAGGACAATCCCAGTGGAAAGCACGAGTAAATCTCGATCCCGCGCAATTTATAGACGCCCCGGCGCAGAGGCGATGTGGCAGCAAAGACCCACGATTCGACGCCAACATGCTCGACGAGCATCGGTTTAAGTATGCTGCTTTGTCCGTTGTTAGCAACAAGGTTGGCACGAACAAGCAACCATTTGACAGGAAAAATCAAGGCGAACAACTTGCTTTGGGAGTGACGTTCAAGGGTTATTTTTAACAGCACGCTGTCACCGGCCATCGAGTTTGATGGCAACGAACAAAATGCCTTGACGTCCATAACCTGGAGCAAAGGCATGATCAAACCAAGAAAAATAGCCGAAATGACGCCAGCGCAAATCAAGTAGAACCATTGATTTGTGGTTTCGCCAGCGAACAGATATAGAAGAGGAACAAGGAGCGCAGCAATAAAAATACGTAGTTCGAGATACAACGCAAGCGTTGTCTCTGGACTATCTCTAAATGCGATTCTAAGAGCTTTTAAGCCCCATTCTTCGCCTTCGGGAGTGGCAACAAATTTAGACCGGAACTGGTACTTGCTCCAGAACTCTTTCAATAAGGTCCGCATGACTAACCCGATTATCTCTCACCTTAGGAATAATTCTATGCCCGAGTACAAATGGACTGAGAGCCTTCACGTCTTCGGGTCTGACGAAATTTCTTCCGTCAATGAACGCAGCCGCTTGAGCGGCGCGCATCAATAATTGACTGCCGCGGGGACTTACCCCGAGAACAATCTGAGGATACTTTCGAGTGGCACTGACGATGTTCACAATATATCGCTTGATAGAAGGTTCAACAAATATATTGCGCACAGCGTGTCGGGCAGCCAATACTTCTTCCTCAGTAAGCACTGGCTGAACTTGGAAAGCATGTTCATCCAATGTCTTGTCCAAAATTTCGACTTCCTGTTCAAATTTTGGGTAACCGAGAGAAAGTGAGAGCATGAATCGGTCCAGCTGCGCTTCGGGCAATGGGAAGGTACCGTGATATTCAATCGGATTTTCTGTGGCGATGACAAAAAACAGTTCAGGTAACTTTCGTGTGGAACCATCTGTGGTGACTTGATTTTCTTCCATAGCTTCGAGCAAACTTGACTGGGTACGAGGTGTTGCTCTATTGATTTCATCAGCCAGCAGTATGTTAGTAAAAATCGGTCCTGGAATAAATTTGAAGGTGCCTTCTTTCTGTTCGAATATGCTTACACCGCAAACGTCTGAGGGTAACAAGTCGGGTGTGCACTGAACACGCTTGAAGGTTGCCTGCACTGACATAGCCAGAGTTTTTGCCATCAGCGTTTTGCCAACACCGGGAACGTCTTCGATCAAAACGTGACCACCAGACAAGAATGCTATGACGGCCAACCTGACTGCTTGCTGTTGCCCTACCAAAACACTGTTTATGTTGTTGAGAAGAGATTGCGCTTTGCCACTGAGTTCGGCTAATTTTGCCGGAGTGATTGCTGCCTGTCCTTGCGCCGCAGGTGTCGCGATCGGTTCGTCTAGACCTGTGTCTAACTCCGCCGAAGCCTCGGCCTTAGTCTCTGCTTGCGTCACTTTTTCTCCTTGTACACGTCCCTGTTATCCGAGGATAGTTATCAGACTCACCCAAGGCGAGTCAGAAAGGGGCGACACGTGCGTTATGCCCGGCAATTTCACTTTCTAGACATGCGCCCATGTGAATAGTAACCCGTCCGACCTGCTCTCAGTAGAGCAGACGGCTGCCATGAGCAAAATTGCGGCAACTGATTGCAACGAGTTACTGACCGCGCGCAATCAGCCCTGGAGCTCATGTTAAACTTGGAGCCCGATCGGAATTTAAACCGATATCGGTTTAAATTCTGGGGATTGCGATGCACGAAGCGTTGCTCTTGCAGGCGGAGGATGTGCCGTGGCGGACCAATTTCTAACTTTCCAGCAAGTCATTCACAAGCTGAATGACTTCTGGGGCGAACGCGGATGCGCTGTCATGCAGACTTTCGACCTAGAAAAAGGGGCATCGACCATGAGTCCCGGCACCTTCTTGCGAGTGCTCGGGCCCGAACCCTGGAACATGGCTTGTGCCGACGCTTGCCGACGTCCCACCGATGGCCGCTACGGTGAAAATCCCAACCGCCTTCAGCATTACTATCAATATCAAGTCATCCTCAAGCCATCGCCAGACGACGTACAAGATGTGTATTTGGACAGCTTACGTGCGCTGGGCATCAATCCACTGAAGCATGACATCCGCTTCGTCGAAGACAATTGGGCCTCACCGACCCTTGGCGCCTGGGGCGTAGGTTGGGAGGTGTGGCTGGACGGTCTTGAAGTGACACAATTCACCTATTTCCAGCAGGCTGGGGGCTTGGAAGTGAAACCAGTGGCGGCCGAAATCACATATGGCTTGGAACGCCTGTCTATGTATCTGCAAAATGTCGATAATGTATATGACTTAAAATGGAACAACACGATCAAGTATGGCGAGCTCTACCACAAAAACGAAGTGGAACAGTCAACGTACAACTTTGAAGAAAGCAATCCCGACTTGCTCAAACAACTCTTCAATCTCCACCAGGAAGAAGCGCAGCGCTTGATCGGGAAGAAGCTGATTATGCCTGGCTATGAACAAATTTTGAAGTGTTCTCACTATTTCAACTTGTTGGATGCGCGTGGCGTTTTGGGACGCGATGAGCGTATGGCGAACATCTACAAAATCAGTAAGCTTTCCGAAAAAATTGCTCGCGGTTACTTGGAACAGCGAATCGAGATGGGCTTCCCTTTGCTCGAAGAATCGCACCGAGAAGAAGCAACTAAGGCATATCGCGAGAAATATTTGGCCGCTGCGGACAAGTAACAGCGCGACGCTTTCAGGTTCCATGGCGACGCTAAACACTTCACGCTCACTTCACGCCGGGCGAGAACGGCTCTCCATGCAGATTTCGGACGCTCCAGGTGTATCCGAGCTCTGCCGATACGCAAAAAAACGTCGGGCATTCCACCACCTGAAAACCCGGAGTATATGCCGGTTGAACGCTCTGTTTCAATTTGTCAATACTGTTTATTAGTGACCAAAGTGGGTATAAACATAAAGAGGAAGTTGTAATCACAAGGAATCTTTGATGATAGATGAAGTTCGAAATGACTTAATTCGGCCGATTCAGAAGTTCGCCGGATTATTGACGCTATCAGCCATATTCGCTGCGTCGTTCGGACTGAAGGCAGAATCATTTGGCATGCTCACGCCTCACGTTTTCAGAAGTGTGAGCCCGCACTTTGTCCAATATCGTCACGTGCCAGCCAAAGCGCCAGCACGCAAGTCTACAGCGTCACCAACGCGAGCTTCTTACAAAGCTGCGCAGCGTAAAACATCGGCCAAAGTGACTGCGAAATCGAAACAAATAGCAGCCCAAAAGAAAGTGGTGGCAAAGGTCGCGGCTAAGGCAATCCAGCCTCAACGCTTCACCGATAGTATGTCATCGGAAACTCTGGCTCCAGGCGTGGTACATCGTTTTGTCCGTGGTCCGCTTTCGATACATTTGCTCGACATAGACATGAAGACAGCGCCTGTAAAAGTGCAACCAAATATGGCAGGTGATTCATTCGATCGGCTGAAAGATGTTGCCGCTCATGCGCGAGAAAGTAATGCGATCGCGGCGATCAATGCAAACTATTTCAAGTCAAATGGCACGCCTTTAGGCACTTTGATCATCAACGGTGAGTGGATCGCCGGTCCGCTCTACGACCGTGTTTCGATGGGTATCACGGAGAACGGCACAGTCAAGATCGATCGTGTCAGCTTGAGAGGCACACTGACTTCCGACAATCCAGAAATCCCATCTCTATTTCTCAATACGATCAACCAACCGAGACGACACGGTTCAAGGTTAGTTGTCTACACACGACGTTGGGGAAGTTTTGTACGCATGCCTTATGCGGGCTGTCTTGTAGCGATCAATGCCCAAGGTGAAGTTCAAGACAAATCAACCACCGATATGGGCATTCCATACGGCGGCTATGTTTTGAGCGATTCCAAAACTGGCGACATTGCCAAATTGAACGTCGGCGACAAAGTGCAACTCTCTTGGCACACCGGGCCAAGCGACTGGCATGACGTCGTTCAAGCAGTAAGTGGCGGACCGATGTTGATCAAAGATGGACACCTTTTTCTCGATCTAAAGGCCGAAAATTTCCGCAAAGGCTGGACTGGTTCTCAAATCAGAGCGCGCACCGCGGCTGGTGTCACTGCGGACAATCACCTTTTGCTAGCGACAATTGAAGGACCGCATACTCTGTGGGACGTAGCAAAGTTCCTCCATAAACTAGGCGCAGTCGACGCCATGAATCTAGATGGTGGCGGTTCCACTACCATGGTGGTGCACGGCTACACAGTTACTCGCAACGCAAATGCCCATCAACGACATGTCGCCAGTTCAATTGTTGTCTTAGATATGCGCACAGCAATGCGTAACAACAGTCAGCAAGCTATCCAATCGACTTCTTCTGCCTCTGAGTCAGGACTGACGATCGAAGCAGCACCAGGGCAAGGCGAATTCCCAGTTCAGATACCGCTAACAGAAGCGAGCCTTAATCCGCAACCAGAAGCGATTCTGAATCCCGCTGAGGCCCCAGTCGATCTGATGCGCCCTGCTGCCCAAGAAGTAATCCGGCCACCGAAGAACCATCATTTGTTTGGACTATTTCATTAAGCGCTAATATTGCCACTCTCTATTTCTCGTTTTTCCTGGCATTCTGTAATAGAATTGCGGGGTCTTACTAGCTAGATGTACTTAAAAACAAATGCCAGACAAATTCGCTGTTGGAGTCGACTTTGGCGGAACTAAAATTTCAGCCGGTGTGGTCAATTTAGAGACCGGCCGACTGGTTAGTGCCGCCAAGAAAAAAACGCGTCAAGTTCAAGACGAGCAAGATGTGGTCAAGAGAATCATTTCAGTTGTCGACGAAAGTCTGAATGAAGCGTCCGTTGATCTCAAGAAAGTCGTTGGCATCGGCATCGGTGCCGCCGGTATGGTTAACCGCCAGAAGGGCATTTTACTCGCCGCTGTTAACATAGGGGCTAATGATCTACCGCTTACAGAGCCACTTTCGAAACACTACAACTTGCCTAGTAAGCTCGGCAATGACGTAGAGGTTGCCACCTATGGCGAACTAGTATTCGGAGCTGGTAGAGATTGCGACGACTTTATCTGCGTTTTTGTGGGAACCGGTATCGGTTCTGGTATCGTGCGAGACGGCATAATTGTTCGAGGAGCTACCGGTACGGCTGGTGAAATCGGACATATGGTATTGTTTCCGGACGGCAAACAATGTGGCTGTGGAGCGTTTGGTTGTCTAGAAGCATACGCTTCGCGCACTGCCGTCGCCAAAAATATTCTCGTTGACCTGCAGCGTGGCTTAGATTCAGTAATCCGCGACAAAGTAGACATGCAAAAAGGAATACTTCGCTCCAAAGCAATCGCCCAAGCAATTCAATCCGGCGATGAGTTGGTAACGCGTGCGGTGGTTGACAGCGCCCAGTTCATGGGCATCGGACTAGCGAGCGTGATCAACTTCTACAATCCTCAACGGATCATTCTAGGTGGCGGATTAGTGGAAGCTGTCGATCTGTATTTGAAAGTGGCAGAAAAAGAAGCCAAACGTCGATGTTTGAAAATTCCATCGCGAAAAATCGAAGTAGTCAAAGCAGAGCTTGGTGATTACGCTGGTATCATCGGCGCAGCATTATTGTGCGCGAACTAAGCATTGTTTCGTGTGCATGTGCGCTAAACTACTGACGAAAATCGGCTACCCTGGCTGGTTCCACGCCGAGCCATCTCGTTGTCGATGGCGTCCATTACGTGCCTTTTGTCAAAGCACCATTCAGGACCGACAACATCATTTCGTGAACCTTCAGCGACAAGACGCATGATGATTTGATGTGGTGGCAACATCTCTAAAGAATCGCAGACCATTTGCACGTATTTTGCCTCGCTCAAGAAAGTGATATTGCCATTTTGCAAATCACGTTCCATTGGCGTGCCTTTGTAAACGCAGAGCTGATGAATCTTCACTCCGTCTACGGACGAATTGGCAACTTTGCGTACTGTTTCGAACATCTCTTCTTCTGTTTCGCCGGGCAATCCAAAAATGAGATGCGTGGCAACTTTCAGGCGACGAGCTTTGGCTCTTTCTAGGGCATCGAAAAACTCTTCCGCTGAATGACCGCGGTTGATCAGGTCAAGTGTCCGATTGTGAATAGTCTGAAGACCAACTTCCAGCCAAACAAAGGTCTTTTCATCGTATTCAGCTAGCAAATCGAGCACGTTGTCTGGCATACAATCCGGCCTGGTGCCGATGCACAGGCCGACCACATCCTCAAATTCAAAGCAGACATCGTACAGGCTTCGCAAAACGGCCTGCGGCGCATACGTATTAGTGAATGCCTGAAAGTAGCCGAGAAATTTCTTCGCTTTATATCTGCCGGTTATTCGCTCAATGCCTGTGCTTAACTGCTCTCTCACGTTGAGAGTATTGTCGATAGTGGGCGCACCGGACCCTTTTTCGTCACAAAAAGTACAACCACCGAAGGCGCGAACGCCGTCGCGGTTCGGACAAGTAAATCCAGCGTCAATTGGCACTCGATAAACTCGAGTTCCGAAATATTCCTTCAAGTAATTATTGAAAGTACGATATCTTGGCGAGCCAGTCTCGACTGTTTTAACATCAAGTTGCGTGTTCATAGGCGCAAGGAGCTTCGTTATGCGGAGATTGGGGAGTGCGAAAGGTCAATACTACTACGAGTTGCCAGTAATAAGTAATGAAGCGCATTGAGTTGACACTGTTTGGTGCGTTTTGTTATTCTGACTTCCTGATGCTGTCTGCGTCTTAGACTATGCCCCCATCGTCTAGAGGCCCAGGACACCTCCCTTTCACGGAGGTAACGGGGATTCGAATTCCCCTGGGGGTAGATTTTTTATAGGCGCTCTGTCGCCTTCGGCTCCGCCGCGCAAACCCGTTCGCTGCCCGCGTTCATGCCGCGCTTGTCATGTGCTCGGACTGATTGGTTCGTTGCACAGTTCCTGATATCACTCGCCTGAAAGCGGTACTGCGACTCGGAATAATCCACTGTTCGAACTTATCAGCTTTGTCCATAAGAAGCACCGAACACAACAGTGTCAAAAATCGTCGTACAATTTAGATGTAACGACACAGGTGCGACAAATGGAAACAGAGAGCAAGCCGATCAGACTTGGCGAATTGCTCACCCGAGTTGGCTTACTGCGCGCGCACGAGTTGACTGAGGCTATTCAAATCGCCGGAGAAACGGGGTTACCGATAGGTCGCGTCTTGATTATGTCTGGATATCTGACCGATCAGGAATTACAAGCTGCTGTTCAGGCTCAGTCATTTTTGAAAGACAAAGTGATCGACATGGACATGGCAGTGAATGCACTGCACAAGGTTTCGCAGGAAGAAGTCACGTTCGATCAAGCTTTGCGGCAACTGGGCTGGGTTACTAAATCAACTCACCAGACTGCCAAATTGGGCGAATTAGTTCTAGGCGCCGAACTTGTCACTCAAGATCAATTAAACGAAGCCTTGCGCACTAGTCAAGAAACAGGGTTACCGCTTGGTCGAGTCCTGGTGCTAACGCAAGCAATGTCGGACGAATTGTTGTCCGCTGCGCTGACGGCGCAAGTTCTTGTTCGGGACGGGAAAATCGCTAGAGATCAAGCCATCCAGGGGCTCAAATCGGCGAGACGCCGACGTGTAACCATTGAAGTTTCGCTCATGGATCACGGCTTTTATCGCCCACCCCAGCGCCAATCAGTCAAACTCGGCGAACTCCTCGTTCTTTCGGGTCTAGTCAACGAAGGCGATTTGATGAACGCCTTGGAATTAGGATTGACGAAAGAAATGCCTATTGGTCAAGTTCTCGTTGAGTCTGGATACATATCGAAAGACATTTTGCTGGCATCTTTGAAGTTGCAAGAGATGGTAACAAACGGCACGCTCAATGCGCTCCAAGCGTCAGAAGCAATTCGCCAAGTTGCCACACGTGGATTTTCGATCGCACAAGCTGTTGCAGAATTGGGCTTACTCAAATTTGACGCCAATGAAACTATCCGATTAGGCGAGATCCTCAAGGCGTCCGGCGTTATAACAGATGACGACATAAAAAAGGCGATCGAATTGAGTTCGCGCAATTCGGCTTTGGTAGGCAAGATGCTCTTGGTGACAGGAATGATCGACGAAGCTACATTGCATGCATCTCTGCGCTGTCAATTTCTTTTGCGGGAAGGTTTTTTGAAAATGGAACAAGCAATCGTTGCATTGAGCCATTGCCAACGCAATCGCTGCAGTTTTGATGATGCGCTTCAAGAATTGGGCTGGACAATCAACACGCGCATGCAAGATGTTGTCGACATCGCCGACGAGCCGCACGAGTTTTGAATGGCTAAAATTTTGCACGTTGAAGACGACGCCGAGTTAGCAGCGCGTGTTTCCCACTGGTTTAGTCTAGAAGGACATGTCTGCGAAACCGCTTACACCGGAAGCGACGCTTTGCAGTTGCTTAAGAACTTTCATTATGACGTGATATTGCTGGATTGGAGTCTGCCGGACATATCAGGAATTGAAGTCTGCAATCAATATCGAAAGTCTGGCGGTATGTCCAGGATTATCTTTTTGACCGGAAGAGAAGACGTGGCTGATAAGGAAGCTGCTCTTGATATGGGAGGCGACGACTTTGTCGTCAAACCGTTTCACATACGCGAACTTTCAGCTAGAGTGCGAAGCGCGTTGAGAAGACCGGCTGATTCTTTTCAAGCTGCTCTAAAAATAAATGATGTAACCTTGGACGTAACTCGGAGGACCATGATTGTCAACGAAACGGATTGCCGATTGATGCCAAAAGAGGTCGCGTTACTGGAATATTTGATGCGGCATACCAATCAAGTTTTCGGTACGAAAAAATTGCTGTCTGCCGTCTGGCCCAGTGACAGTGGAGCTTCTGAAGGTTCGGTTAGAACATCCATGCATACTCTTCGTAAGAAACTAGAAACAGCTGGCAAGCCTGACTTCATTTCTACTGTGCTCGGTGAAGGTTACACTATTAAAAGCACTGAAGAATGCTAGCATTTGCTGAATGCAGGGTCATTAATATATCTGGTCGCAATGTATCAATGCCGTGACTCAACTAGCCTGCACAGCTCTTGGTGATGATACCAGATATGATACTACCTGAGGAATCCTCAGCAAACTGGAAGCGCAGATGATGTTGCTATCCCAGGGAACGGTTCAGAAGCTGCGGCCAATGAAATTAAGATACTAATTTCATGAGAACACGTTTGAGGGTACCCTGTATACTTGCCCACACCATGGTGCAGATCGCAATCACAATTGAAGGTGCCGTTTCTCCAAGTGATTAGATGGTCGCGTTCCTTGCCACCGACGCGATACTCTGAGGTGAGTCCATTCTGCTTAACTTGACGCACTTTTTTTTGCGCTACAGATCCGATCGAATCTGAAAATAATTTCTCGGCGGAGATGTATTCCGTTTGACAAAGATAGCGATTAAGCAGCGCGAATACTGTGCGTTGTTGCTGCGAATCTAGCCCCTCAAAGAAATGCGAATTGTTAAATGCGCTAGTCAAGATCGGAGGCAATGCATTTCGATTTTCTTTGGTTATTTCCACAACGCAAACATTCGGGTACCGTTTCAATTCGACTATTTCTGGCAGGTTGTCACTGACAGCAGAAGCCAAAACATGACTCTGGGTCCTAAACAACAAGCGCACGGTCTCAAAAAATTTTCGCGACTGCAGTTGCGGGGCCCCAATATCGTCAATGTAGACTAGCGAATTTTCGACGGAGGTTAGTGCTCTCTGCAACTCATCAACTATAAAGTGATCAATCACAGGAATATTGACCAAGCATTGAGCGGGCAATCTCCCTAATGAAGATGAATCACTCTGGATCATGAATGTTCGCGAGTCACCATCGCTGTTTTGAGCTGAAAGACCAATGAGTCCACCAGCCTCATTCAAGATTGCTTTGGACACTATGCCGCGGCAACTGATCGATTGGGTCCACTGTAATCGCTCGACTACGGTCTCTACAAGTGTGCTTTTGCCCATTCCAGGTGGTGCGATCAACAGAAATTTCATGCATTTTCATCCTATAGTGAATGTGGTTGATGCACAATTAGACATCGGTTGTCGTCAAAATCTCGTCAAAGTGATCGACAAAAATTTGTTGAGATGGCGGTCAAATCAAGGCCAAAAGTCTTGCTGATACAATGAGGCAATCGCGCACTGGAGATTGACTAGCTTGTTTCGTAGAATGTCGGTCTGGCATAAATTGCTTTTGCTGGTTCTAATTCCACTCGTATTCGAAATCTTTTTTGCCTCATCCCTGGCTTTGCTTCTTAGTTACGCAGAAGAGCAGACCGATCGGTATGAGAAATCCAAAGAAGTAGTTTTGCGCATTAACATGGCTGAGAGTGGTCTTGCCCACACTATGCTCGCCATTTTCTTAGGTTTTATTTCCCATTCAGAGCACTTCGGCGTTGAGCTTGATCGTGCCACCGAGACGATGCGCGAAAGCAGAAATATGATTGCCAGCACCGAGCATATCAGACCCGAATTAGCATATGCCATTGCGCCTGTTCCCAAAGCGCTCGACCGTGCCATGGACATCCTAACTGAGTTGAAGAGACTTCAAGCTGACCCCAATGTGCCTATAAGCAAAGAACTTAGCTACATTTACCGAGACGTGTTCCCTTTTATCCATGAGCTTCGGCAAATTACAGAGAACTTGATTCGAGCTGAAAACGACATGCGTGCGGTTGCTCCGCGTGAGCTTGAGGTTTTTCGTAACGCCGTATTTGTCATTTTGGGTTTCGGATTATTATTCAGCACAATTATTTCAGTTACCGCCTCTATTGTTTTTTCGAAAAATATTGTTAGACGGTTACAGCAGATCGAAAAGAATGCACAGCTTCTGGCAATACGAGCACCATTTACCGCTGAGGCGATTGGCGCAGATGAGATTGACAAACTAGCAATCTCATTGGAAGAGGCGAGCCATGTTCTTACCGAGACTAGACAAAGAGAGTTAACGATCCTGGACGTAGCAACCGACGTCATTTGCTCTTTTGATAAACGATTTCGATTCACCGCAGTTGGTGCAGCGGCTTTGCCCTCTTGGGGTTATGAGCCCGATGATCTGCTTGGTGAGTCGCTCATCTCATTGCAGGTAAAGGAAGACGAACCGTCTTTTCGCGCCGCTCTCGCATCAATAACAGGATCTGATGCCTGTGGAGAATTCAATAGTCAATTGATTTGCAAAGATGGCAACTTGAAGGACATTCTCTGGAAAGTAAAATGGGTCGGAGCAACTCAGTCCTTTTACTGTGTCGCGCACGATATCAGTGAACGACGAGCTGCGGAAAGAATGAAACAGCGCTTCATTGCGATAGCCAGCCACGATTTAAGAACTCCGCTTTCATCTATCTCGGTGACACTTTCTATTTTAATCGCAGGAGGAGTCGGGGAAGTACCTGCCAAAGCTCAGAAAATATTGCAAAAGGCTGACGAGAATCTAGAAAGATTGATGGATTTAATCAGAGATTTGCTCGATCTGGAAAAATTGGAAGCCGGTAAGATCGTCATGAGCATGAGTGTTGTCAGCGCTATGGACGTCTGTTTGACTGCTTGCGATTCACTGGAGTTCCTTGCTGACTCTCTTGATGTGATCATCGCCAAACCATTCATTGATGCCACTTTGCGTGCTGACGAAAGAAGCCTGGTACGCGTTGTGACCAACTTGCTGGCTAACGCAATTAAATTTTCACCGCGTGGTTCGACAGTTAGTGTGATGATTAAGAACTTGCCCGGCATGACTGAAATCAGTGTCACCGATCAAGGTCCGGGCATTCCCGTGCAAGATCGAGAAATCATCTTTGAAAAGTTCAGGCAATCCAAATCGAAGGCGAACACAGCCATTAAAGGAACAGGATTAGGATTGGCCATATCCAAATTAATTACAGAGGCGCATGGCGGAACAATCGGCGTCGACAGTGTTGAGGGGCAGGGTAGCTGTTTTTACATTCGCATCCCGAGCTTTGAAGATGGGGAAGGCGAAGAATGAAGCTGGCGACAAAAGGATTGCTGGTCGTAAGCTTGCCTCTTATTTTTCAAGCGTTGATCGTGTCGGTCTTGGTGGGGCTGCTGCTTCAGACCCAAGAGCTGGCTTATAAAGAAGCTAGAGTGAACGACATTATTTCAGAGTGTAATCAGCTCTCCATCAACATAGCAGCGGCGATTCAATCAGCATTTTTCGATAACAAAAAAACCGCTATTTTGGCGTCTCCATCGATACCAGGTGATTTGGATTTCATCAGACCAAGCGTGCGGAGTTTGCAAGAGCGCCTAGCCGAGCAGCCGGAAGAAGCTGAAAATATCAAGCGTCTTTCTCAGTTTACAGAAAGATTTATTCGCCAGTTTAAGACGGCAAAAGAAGCGGATACTTCCCCTAAAAATGTTGGGTTTCAACTGCGAAATCTTCCCACAATAAAATTGCTGGTTACTAACGATCACTTATACAACATCTTCACAGATACGATTGCAGTTGAAAATCAAGCGCATACCGAACTGCCTCAAAAAAGAGAAAAAGCGCGATCTTTGATCCGCATATGGCTACTGTTAGCAGTCGGGGCCAATATCCTTTCCGCTCTCGGGCTTGCTTACTTCAGCTCGAAAACGATCAGCAAACCTCTAGAGCGGATGGTCAAAAATGCGATAAACATTTCTAGGCGTCAGCCGCTAGAGCCTGAACTAATAGGCGGCAACGAGCTTGCACATCTCGATCAGGTTTTGCATTCGGTTGATTCGGCTATCGAGGAAGCTCTCACCAAAGAAAGAGATTTGATTGCTTATGCTGCCGACTTGGTTTTTTCAGTTGATAGGCATGGCATATTTCAAAGCGTCAATCCATTTGCAGAATCGATGCTTGGATTCGAACCTGAAAAGTTGATTGGAACCTCAATTTTGTCAGTAATTGCCGAGGCAGATCGGGAGAAGACAATCCAGTTCCTGAGTAACCAATATCGAGACGGTGAAGCAATTGCAATTGAAATCATGATGCAACCGAGAAACCAAAATGTGATTGACACCGCTTGGTCAGCCATTTGGTCGCAACGGCAAGAAAGCATTTTTTGTGTTGCTCACGACATCACCGAACGTAAACATGTCGAGCGTTTGAAACAAGATTTCATTGCCATGTTGAGCCACGATTTAAGAACTCCATTGATGTCAGTGCTCAGCTCCATCAATCTTGTGCAAGCTGGCGCCGCAGGCGAGGTCAGCGCCCGTACTGAAAGTGAATTGAACAAAGTCGAACGAAGTATCGATCATTTGATTGAACTCGTCAATGATTTGCTCGATTTCGAAAAATTGGAAGCGGGCAGAATGGACTTTGACATTTTGCCAATCAGTTTTAACGAAGTGTTGGACGAATCTCTGCGCCTAGTTCAAGCACTTACCGAGCAAAAACGAGTTAAGATTGGCTCTCCGACGAAAGATTTCACAGTGGCAGGAGATCAGCGCAAATTGATTCAAGTTATCGTGAATCTACTTTCTAATGCGCTCAAGCATTCACCTGAAGATGGGTTAGTGCAAATCCAAACGCAATCAACAGGCAACATGGTAGAAATATCCATTCATGATCAAGGTCCTGGTGTGCCCGATCAGTATGCCGAAATAATCTTTACACCCTTTGAACAAATTTCGACACGATCTACTGCCGCATTGGGCACAGGGTTGGGACTTACGATCTGCAAATTATTGGTCGAAGGGCACGGTGGCAAAATCGGTGTGAGGAATTCAGATTTATTGCAAGGCAGCGCTTTTTGGTTCACGGTTCCAACTCCTGATTCTACGTAGGCGCAGTTTGCTTTGGACGAACAAACGAATGGACGTCAAAGTCTTGTCTAGGCGTGCTCTCCAGATGCAGCTTTCAATGTTTAGCGGCCGGGGAGTACAGATTACGTTGTCCCTGTTAAGCTAGCGCAGTCGTTCCAGCAGGCGCTGCTTCACGCTCTCACTGGTATCAACATTCGATACCTGGCAAGTTGGATGCGCCCGCCGAAACTTATCGATACCAGATGCGGTGATGTTGGCACAGTTCTGAATTTCCAATATTTGCAGATTCTTTAGCGATGCAAGTCGCATCAATCCTGCGTCAGACAAGTTGGTTCTACTGAGCGACAGTTGTCCTAGCTTCTTGTGCCTCAAAATCGACTTCAGATCCAGTTCATTCAAGTGCAACTCATTAGCTGAAAGGCGCCTTAGATCAGGCGCATCTAGTTCTGACAAGCTCACCTTAGTACCATCTACAAAGAGCAATTGCAGACTGCTAATTTTTGAAATCGCCTTCAAAGCCTTGGATGTAATTTGTGTGAATTTCAAATCAACTAAATTTAAGTGCTTGAGCGTCGTTAGAAAATTCACGCCACTGTCGCCAATCCCAGTTTGCTGAACGACGAGACTTTCTAAATTCGGAAAGTGCTCAGCGACGCCTTTGAGAGCGTCATTTGAAATTCCTGTGTCCTTTAAATTCAGACTCTTAAGCGGCAAGTGCCAGGCATTTTCTACCCCTGAATCCTTTACGTTTTCACAACTGTTCAGACTCAAATTTTCGATCGAACGAGCCCCCTGTAACGCAGACAAATCTTTGTTGGTGATACTGGTATCTTCAACGATAAGCTCTTTTCGTTGCCGATCTCGTTGGAGTTGACTTTCAATACCGCCAGTTAGGACTTTCGAAAGATCGATGCCACCCAACAAGTGCTCCGAAAACATTGGATCTACATGGTTTACTGGCGCGGGAGCAGGTGTTTGGATATTAGCCACCAAAAAGATTGCCGCGCATACCGCACCCAGCAGCATAAATGCCGACGCGCCAACAGCTAATCCAGACCAGAACGGTAAACTAGAGGGAGTGTGATCTAGCGATGACTGAATTTGCGCTGGCAAGTTAACAAACGAAGTTCTGCCGTTAATTGGAACAACACAGAGATCGGACTTCGTTTCCGCCTGATCGGTGATCAAATTCGAGTAGACTTCAGTCATTGATCCGAATCGTTCGTCGGCGCTCTTTGCCAACATTTTCTCGATTACAGGCTGAAGTTGCCTTGGGAATTCGCGACAACCGAATGTTGTTTCCGTCAAGGAAGGTGCCTCAAGTTGAACGTGTTGCATCATCACGCTCAGCTTACCGCTGCCCACAAATGGTGGCGTGCCAGTCAGGCATTCGAACAAGACGCAACCGAGTGAGTATTGGTCCGTTCGCGCGTCTACCATTTTCCCAAGGGCTTGCTCCGGGCTCATGTAGGCCGGAGTTCCGAACAATTCACCTGTTGCAGTTGCACCGGGGGCAGTATCGTCAATCATTTTAACGATACCAAAATCCAAGATCTTTGCTTGCAAGCGGGATGCATCTAAATGCTCGACAATGATATTGCTCGGTTTCAGATCCCGATGTATGACCCCGTTCTCGTGGGCGTATTGCAAAGCGCTGCAAAGTTGTTCGGCTAGTCTGAACACCTGTTCGACCGATAAAGGTCCATTTTTTTCAATCAAACTTGCCAGGGTGCGTCCTTCCACACTTTCCATAACAATGTATGGTGCCGACAGATCAAAGTTAAACGAGTGCAGTCGAACAATATTTGGATGGTCTAGCTTGGCGATTGCTCTGGCTTCGCGACGAAAACGACTCAGCGCTTTTGGATTAGTGACCTGATCCTCAAAGAGCATTTTCACTGCCACTGTGCGATCAACAAACAAGTCTATGCAGCGATAAACGCTACTCATCCCGCCAGAGCCAAGTTTAGCCAGCACTTCAAACTGGCCGGCGATAACATCACCTGGAGCGAGTTCAGACAAGCAAACATACGGTGCTGAATCTTCTGCCAAAGAAAGGCTGATTTTGGGTTCCACGTTAAACACGTTAGTAAGTCCGATCATCTTTTTGCCATATAGAGGTTATACATCCGCAGGTATTACCAAGAACGAACCAAAATCATGAAAAAGCGATTTCATGCCTGCGTATTTCGCCACATTTCGGACATCTATTCGACGTAGATTAAATGGGTGGAACCGTGTCCTGGGTGGGATTTCCACGCTTTGAAGTGTCACTACATTGTCACACTGAGGGGTTCTTGCCTAATCCAACTTCTCCAGCGTTGACTTTTCGCGTTCCTTGAAGGCAACTGCAACTTGCAGTTTCTCCTGATGCTGGGCCACTGTCTTCTGACCTTGCTTGACTGGATGAGATTGCAAGAACTCTGTGGTTTTCGACACATAATCCTTTTCCACAAGTCCAGTTATTCCCTCAAACATTCTCGTCAAAGAAACCTCAGGGAAAGTCTTGGTGATCGTCTCCCAATTCTCTGTGATGAACTGCCACGAGACCTTGCGTCCGAATGGATTCATCATTACCTGGCGCACCAAGTATGGTGCGTTCTGTGTGCGCACCTCACCGTTGAGAGTTTTATCCAGTGTTTGCTTGAGAAGTTTCTCGTGCCGGAACATCGACAGCGCGTACATAAACCGGTCTTCTTCCTGAGGAGTGGACGCGGTTTTGAATTCATGAACGAAGCTGCTGTATCTGTCGTCACTACCCGTGTGGGCAAGAATGGTGACCAGGGCGGGGGCGATGTCAGTGGAGACCGAAGAGCGATCCTTCATGTATCGATCAAAGAGCTCCTTCGCTTTTTGCTGCACTTCCTCGTCTTCACCCAGTGTGCCCAAGGCACCGATGATCAGTCCTCGCAATTGCTTGGTCAGCTCGTCTTCGTGAGGCTTGTTCTCCCAACCGAAACGTTTGTACGCTTTCGCGAAAAGAGTTCGGGTCAGTTTTTGCAATGGTTCAAACGTCTTGGAAGACTTGCCGTCAGCGGTCAACCTATCCAAATAATTCAACGAACCCAGAATCACGGTCCAAACATTTTTATCGCGCTCTTCGGTGAACAACTTGATCATGTCGATGTATTGCTTCAACGGCATCAAGCCAGCGAGCACCGCGGCCCAGCTGTCGTTGACCAGATTGAATCTTTCAATCGGCGCGAACTGGTTGATGTTGGTTGTAATAGTTTTCAGTAAATCAGCGCCGTACTGAACTCTGTAGAACCCGTGACCGCCTTCATTTACTACAACCCACTCAAGTTTCGATGGCAAATCAATTGTGGTTGCCTTCTCCGTAAGAAGAATTTTCTTCTCGATTAGACCTTCTGCGGTCCTAGCTTTCAGCATTATCGGCACATGAAAAAGTGTGTCCTTTCCGGGTGCGTTTTCACCGAAATACATGAATCGCTGTTGGCTCAAACGCAATGTTTTGCCGTCATTGATTGCCTCGACGGTGATCAGTGGGTGTCCTTCCTGATAGATCCACGAATCCATCATTTGTCGAACCGGTTCTTTAGTTGACTCTTCAATGGCATCCCAAAGATCGGTCGTCTCAGTATTAGCGTATTTGTGCTTGCTCAGATACAAACTGATGCCTCGGCGGAACGGCTCTGTGCCAAGATATTGCTCCAGCATGCGCAGAACTGAAGCGCCCTTTTCGTACGTCAGCACATCGAACATTCCCTGTGCTTCTTCTGGCCGCTTAACAGGAAACTCGATTGTGCGCGTGGCTCTCAGTCCATCGGTAGCAAAGGCTGAAGCGCGAGACACACCAAATGATTCCCATCGTTTCCAATTCGGTTTCCAGGAATCAACAGCCAGCATTTCCATAAATGTTGCAAAGGCTTCATTCAACCAAATACCATTCCACCAGCTCATCGTCGCCAGGTCGCCAAACCACATGTGAGCGATCTCGTGAGCGATGACATCCGCTACGCGTTCAAGTTCGGCATGTGATGCCGTTTTTTCATCGACGAGTAGAGCTGTTTCGCGGAAGGTGACTGCTCCCAAATTTTCCATCGCCCCGAAGGCGAAGTCAGGTATAGCAATCAATTCCAGCTTATCGCCTGGATATTTGAGTCCGTAATAGCTGTTGAAAAACTTCAGCGAATGAGCGGCGATGCCCTCCGCAAATTTGGCCAAGTTCAATTTCCCTGGTCGAGCCCAAACGCGGATCGGCGTGCCATCAGCATCAATTATTTCGGTCGCCTCAAATTCACCGACAATAAAAGCGACAAGATATGTCGACATCTTCATCGTGTCGTTAAATCGCACAACTTTCTTTCCGCTCGGTAACAGCTTTTCGGCGCGGATGTTGGCGTTCGAAATCGCCGTCAAGTGTCGATCGACGATCAACGTGACTCTGAAAACAGCTTTGAAATCCGGTTCATCAAAGCACGGAAAAGCGCGACGAGCATCCGTTGCTTGCAGTTGAGTGCTGGCAATTACTTTGGTTTGCCCCTCGGAGTCCTTGTAAGTACTCCGGTAGAAGCCGTGCAACTTGTCATTCAAAATGCCCTTGAATTTGATATTCAGTTTCCATGAACCGGCTTGCAACATCTCAGGGAAAGTAAGGATGGCGCGCTCGTTTGCTTCATCCATACGAATCTGAGCAGGGATATTTTTCTGCTGATTGTTAACTACAAAAGCGCCGTGTAGCTCAAGTTCAATGGAGTTCAAGACAATTTCGCGCACGGGCTCGGCGACAGTGAGGTGAATGAGTTCCTCTCCATCGAACCTGAAATTGACCAGATCCGGCTCGATTTTAATCTCGTATCTTTCAGGAACCACGTTGCGTGGCAGCCTGTACGATAAGGTTTCCGGATCCATCACAGCGGTTGTGTCCTTTGACATCAATGCTTCCGACCCTCACTTTTTCAGCAGGTAGCAAATAAATGAGAGAGAGGTTAGCATATTAGGCAATCGTTTTGATCTAAGTCAGTTTTGCTCAGTTCGCCACAATGAGCCAAAGCTGCAAGGGTTCTCATGGCGGCAATCCCTTAAGAAAAAAGGAACAGGCAGATGGTAGAAGTGCAATTCGCGAAGACGCAAACAATTCAGCAGCTCGGTCAGCAACTGCGTGTGGACAGTATCCGCGCCACGACGCAAGCGGGCTCTGGTCACCCTACTTCTTCAATGTCAGCCGCTGACTTGATGGCTGTTTTGATGGTCAAATATCTGAAATACGATTTTGACAAGCCTGAAAACCCAAACAACGACCGGCTCATATTCTCCAAAGGACACGCGGCGCCGCTTCTGTATGCGATGTACAAAGCCGCTGGCGCAATCAGCGACGAAGAGCTGCTCACCTTGCGCAAGTTCGGCAGCCGCCTGGAGGGTCACCCAGTTCCCCAGATTTTGCCTTGGGTTGATGTCGCTACCGGTTCGCTCGGCCAGGGGCTGCCAATGGGTCTGGGAATGGCTCTGAACGGAAAATACTTAGATAAGCTCAAGTATCGAGTCTGGGTTCTTCTGGGCGACAGCGAGATGGCGGAAGGTTCTGTTTGGGAAGCTTTGATGTCAGCGTCTTATTATAAATTGGATAATATCACGGCAATTCTGGATATGAATCGCCTTGGTCAGCGAGGTGAAACCGAGTTGGGTTGGGATTCTCGCACCTACGCAGAAAGAGCCCGCGCCTTCGGTTGGAACGTCATAGAAATCGACGGACATGACTACGACCAGATCGATCAAGCGCTTGGTCAATCTCAATCTTGCACAGGTCAGCCGACATTCATCGTTGCCAAGACCGAGAAGGGTCATGGCTTCCCTGAGATTGCCAACAAGGACGGTTGGCACGGTAAACCATTAAGTCCTGAGCAAGCTGTACAAGCGATCGAAATCTTGGGCGGCATCCAAAATTCTGTCATCAAAGTTCAGAAGCCAGAAGCCGTGACAACCAAGTTGCCCAGCACGACGCGTACTGAAAAGTTCGTAGTACCTAAATATGACAAACCAATCGCCACCCGTGAAGCCTATGGAGATGCTCTCAAAGCTCTCGGGTCCTGCATGGAAAACGTTGTTGCGCTCGATGCTGAAGTTGGTAATTCCACCTACTCCGAAAAGTTCGGCAAGACTTACATGGATCGTTTCTTTGAAATGTTCATTGCCGAGCAGCTCATGATCGGCGCAGCCGTAGGATTGTCGACTCGCAACAAAGTGCCATTCGCTTCAACTTTCGCCGCGTTCCTAAGTCGCGCCTTTGATTTCATCCGCATGGCTGCTGTCAGCCGCGCCAGAATTTGTCTAGCTGGCTCACACGCTGGAGTGTCAATCGGACAAGATGGACCGTCCCAAATGGCCTTAGAAGACCTCTCCATGATGCGCTCGGTTTTTGAGAGCGTTGTCTTCTATCCATCTGATGGAACATCAACCGCTCACCTGCTTGACCTAATGTCTGAATACAACGGTATCTCATACATGAGAACGACCCGTGAGAAAACGCCAATTCTCTATAAGGTTGATGATAAATTTGAGATTGGCGGCAGCAAAGTCTTGAAGAGCTCCAAAGACGACAAGGCAACTTTGATCGCTGCCGGCATCACTCTTCATGAGAGCCTTAAAGCTTATGAAGAACTGCAGAAAGAAGGCATTAACGTCAGAGTAATTGACTTGTACTCGGTCAAACCAGTTGACGCTAAAACAATCAAAGCAGCTGGCAACGAAACTGGCACGCTCATCGTAGTTGAGGATCACTGGCCAGAAGGTGGTCTCGGCGATGCAGTGCTGGAAGTATTTGCTGCTCAAGGCACATGGAAATCTGATGGTAGCGCCAATGGTGCCTCCGGCAGTCCACGTGTGATCAAGGTTGCGGTCAGATCTATGCCTGGATCTGGCACGCCTGAAGAACTGATGGACGCAGCGGGGATCTCGGCTAAGCACATTATTGCCGCGGTGAAGTCGCTTAAGGTGTAAAAACAGATTTGAGTGCACCGCACTCAAGTCTGTGAATCAGGGCTGGATCTAATCAGGATCTAGCCCTTTGATTTAGGTTTATCTTTTTTGCAAGCAAAGTGTTCAGCCCAAGGCATAGGTCGTGTACTAAAGAGGTGTAAAATCTAACGGTTTGCTCGGAAATTGCATGGTGTTGAATGACTGTAGATAGGCATCTCGAGTGGGAAGGTGGTTTCAATATCAGAGATTTGGGCGCTATTACAACCCATGATGGTCGAAAGACCAGACGTGGCGCAGTTGTTCGTTCAGGAAGTCTGCACCACCTCACAGAATCCGGCTGGCGAGCGCTGGCAACTTACGGTGTTCGCACTATCATCGATCTGCGCAATACCAACGAACGCGAGGCGGAAAATTACATCGCGCCAAGTTCTGAGATCACCTGCGTACACCTGCCTATAGAGGAAGAACGCGACCCTCCGGATGCCGAGTTTTGGAAACAATGGCGTGCTTTCAACTGTTCTCCACTTTATTACATCGCCTTCCTAACTCAATATCCAGATCGCACGTCCGCCGTGATCGCGCACATCGCCAACGCTCGTCCAGGTGGCGTACTATTCCATTGCGGAATCGGCCGCGACCGGACCGGACTCATATCCCTTTTGCTCCTCAAACTTATCGGTGCGACGCACGAGGAGATCGTTTCAGACTTCCTGCTAAGCACAGAGCGCTTGCGACCACACTGGGCACGGCTGGGACGCAGAAACGATGAAGACGACATCGCCAAGCTGTTCGAAAGAGAGAAAAGTTCAGCTGCCTCAGCCATTATTGCGACGATCACGGAAATTGACGGAGCCGCTCGATTTCGCGCAACCGGCATTGGCGACAATGATCTTGATGTTCTTCGAGCGCGGTTTATGGAATGATGACTTAAAAGATCCACTGCTCAGCGCGTAAAAGCTCCACGGCAATTTCGCGGATTTTTTCAGCAAAGGCGAACTGTCGGCGTTCAAGATCATTCAGAGTCTTGAGGTTCACCTGACCGTTGTCATCGCGGTCCGGATACTTCAATGATGTGTTCCAGTAAGGTAATTTGCCTGCACCCGGTTCAATCGTGTCTTTGGGATTGAACGGTATACTGCCGTGGGCGTCAAACCAATCCTGCAGGAGATTGCCGACATGCTCCACAGCCTTATCGGTGTAATTACGACCAGCATCGGAAATGCGTTTGTGTTCGATCGTAAATAGATCGGGATCCTTGTCGTGCGCCTTTTCGATCGCCTGCAAAACTTTATCGATACCCGTAGTGGGAGTTTCTCTGGGTCCAATAATAATGCCGGAGAATAGTTCGCGCATAATCGCCGTCACTCTTTCTACAGCCGTCTTGGTTCTCCTCAGTCCGGAAATCGCCAAGGAGTGAACTTCTGGACGAATGACGCGGAAAGAATCGGCGAAACTATTTACCGCTGAATCCAATGAATGCAATACAGTTGGATCCTCGAAAATGGCTTCTGTATCTGGGCCTCGGATGAGCGCTATCTTTGCGAAGCCCTCGGGATGGTTATAGTTGATCGAATGATCACCAGCGATTAAGGCGTGAGCAATCATCGAGTCCGGATTGTCTGGATGAGGCACATACCACTCCTCGATTTCAATCAAGGCAAGCAACTTATGCTCCTCATCGTCAAAAGCAATGCGTGTTAATTCTGGATTCAGATGCTCTTTGTTGAATGGGTCCGAAATCTTAGTGTAGATTCGACCGACCGAACCATTTTGGCCGGAACCACATACGGTATCGGTTTTAACTTCACCCTTGCCTTGCAATTTCTTGCTGATCAAAATCGAGACGACCCGAGCCATAAATTCTGGTGGAGCAATTTGGTGCTCCCTGACGGCTCGCACAATGCGTTCAATGCTCGCTAAATTATCTGCATCTCGGGTATCGAGGAAATAAGAAAGCGCCTGAGCCGCTCCTTGTGCACCATGGATGTTATGGACAATAAAATTCCCTTTGGTCTTGATCGAGTCCGAAAAAATAGAGGCAATTATTGCATCACGTGTTTCTGTCGCATCCAGACCGAGCAATTTGGCTGCTTCCAGGACCTGATCGATTTCGGCCCGAATGTGCTTCCAGTTCATGTTCCACTGGTAGCCACCTCGACGTGGTGCCTGGCTGATCGTAGGATCGATATTTTCCAGGCGGAGAAAAGCTTCACGAACCAAGGCCAGGCACTTCCAAATCAGTTCTTTATCTTCTGCGGAAAGCTTTTTATCAGCCTCAAATTTGGCATACACGTCTGTGACTTTCCCGTCGATACCAAGCACAGGCACATCCGACAGGTCTTTGCGCATCGCTTTCAAGGATGCGGCAATATCAACCGGCGGTTCAAAAAAGGATTCGAATCGATGATTATCAGTCAGTGACAGCATCTTTTGCTCAGCCGCCTGCTCGCTCAGCATCGCCTTGAGAGGCTCTTTGCTGGGCACGACAGACTTGCGGTCGTTGACCACAGGGAGGGGTTTTGGGCGCGGACGCTTGCTACTGCTGGACATTACCGGACTTTCTGAGAATGGAGACAGAGCCCTCGATTGTTTCGAATATGCCCGGTCATCAGTGTAATCAACCTTGATGTGTTACGGGTGTTTTTAAAGAAAAGTACCCAAACGCCAATAGATTCAAATCGATTGAAAAACTGCGTAAGAAAATTCCGGAGGGGAAGACTCTTTCGGAGCAAAACGGTTTCAGCATCACAGATGCAAACAATTAGAGTTTCACGATGACACGCCTTGGCGCGGCTGCATCTACTCTTTCCGTGAATACGAAAGAAGACTCTCTAGTGCTGCTTTCATATCTTGAAGATAACGACCCCAAAATTCAATACATTGCCGCCACCGCCTAGAACCAGAAGTTAAAATCGTATCCGAACGGATTATCCATGGGCGACATTACGGGAACAGACCCGAGCCGACACAAAAAATTGGTGACGACGTTTCGGGAGCAGATTGGTACAAGCAAAGCCTTTCTGCCGGATTGTTTGCAGCAGCCGCTGACCGCAGACAGCTTTGAAGATAGCGTCCGAGGAGAAAGCCCCGACCTGCCAAAGAATTACGCAACGTATTTAGCGGCCGCCAAACTGATACCAAATTTGGTGACAGAAAATCTACTACCGTTACGGATTCTCCAAAGAAAACATGGTGGCAGGGGAATAATGCAGTCGAGTCATCACCGGCCTCGCCTACGCTCCAGTATAGCGGCTTCGTTGATCTAGAGCGAGGTCCGAGCGAGCGCGGAGCACAAGCCTCTGGCAGTTGTTCAGGTGACCGATAAATCATCGATCGAGGCGAGATCACCGTATATGGTACTTCATGTTGTTTACATGGATCCACTGCTAGCTGCGCCACGCTTAAGAGCGGCTCACAATCGCAGTCTTCAGCTTCCATTTAGATTCTTGTTTTTGGTAGCCCAGCAAGACCTGACAAGCTTGATTCTCGCTTCCTGCAAGAAAAGCTCGCACTCAAAATCTTCGAAAGCCTGGATTCAAGAACATCTTCGTTTGTAGTATGCGGTGTCTTCTTTCTCCCCTTACCTGAACTACCCCTGCACTAAAACACGCTTCCTTTTTACGCAATTTCCAATTCACCATCGCAACAGCGCTGGTGAGTCAGTCTTTGCGTCGGGCGAATAGAAGATAGAACAGAAAATCAACCAACCAAGGAAACCAAATGAAACAACCAAACAGGAGAAATCCATGAAGAAGCGAAATCTTCTCTCAGGCTTCGCGCTAGCAGCGATAATGACGCTGGGCATAACCGGAGTCGCACATTATGGGACAGCTCGCGCTGAGCCCAGTGAGCACTCACAAATACAAACGATTGCAGAAAGCACCACAGGAAATCTTGTCATTCCTGAAGGAGTAACTGCAACTTATGATGCCTCAAAAGGACCACTGCGGGTCCAAGGGCGTCTCGAAAACCACGGCACCCTGCAAATCACCGGCGCCGTCAAACAGGCTCAAATTGAGACAAGCGAACTTCAAAACAGTGGCATCATTGTTTCAGCGGTTCAAAATCTCACTCTCAAAAACAGCACCGACGGCGCCTTTGCGCTCGATCTGAAAGCTGGGCAAATCAAGTCTCCCGGTAGCCTCGGCTTTATCTCCAAGGGAGACATCAAACTCTCAGGTGGTGACCTCGCTTCGGAGCGTGTCTCTTTCACTTCTGATAAAAAGGTGCTGGTACACGCCAACCGCATTGATGGCAAGATTGTCGTTGCAGGAGAGATTTCAACAATCGGCGTTAATGCAGGCAATCTGAACGTCGAAAGAAACGATACTGCTGCCGACCCGCTCTATTACAACTTTTCTGGAGATGTGTCGGCACCAGGTTTCACCGGTGGCACGGGCGGCTTTCGACAAGACTTGTCCCTCTTTTCTTTTCTATTCGACTAACTGCCATTGCGGGTTTGCGATCCGGTAACCGCGCACCCTATATTCTTTCCAGCGTTGCTCGGCATCAGCAAACTGAACATCGATGTGATAAATGTTCAGTTCCAATGGATCTATCGTCAAAACATGGAATGTCCAGTAGTGCGGTTTATTCTCATCTTCACCCTGCGGCCCAGCGGGGACTCCAAGTATTTCTTTAGCTAGATTTTTATCCAGTTCTTTCATTGATGAGACTTTCGAATTCAAAATGTAGAGTTTTGCATTGCCTTTCACGTCGATTTTAAGACGTCCAGCGTCTGCCCCAATACACGGTTTTTCGTTCAGGTCAAACCGATGGATTTGTAAAATTTTTGGCAGCATGTATGCAGGTCCATCAGGGGTTGCTGACCTCGATTTGTACATTCCACTGTGATCAAACGAATCTCCGGCCGTTGCTGTCAAGAACAGAGCAGCGCTAAGAAATACCATTTTTGTGAGAGCTGCCATGCCCAAATTGGTCCGTGGATGTTTCATACAGGATAAATCTCCTTTATTGCAAATTACATGAACCTCGTACTGACTGCTAGCTAAGGTCGTCCATTATAGCTAGTGGATCTGTCGCTTTTTTAAATTCCGAAAACGCTTAAGATTCATCTTGTATTATCTTGCTATTTGACTATCCACGACAAGCGGCACACAGCCCGCGGCTCTCATAAAAAAATTTGCCCTCCATGGCACCATATACGGTGCCTTTGCTCTCGCAAGCTCAGATAAAAGGAGCGGCAGACAAACATGCCCACCGCTCCTTTACCAATAATTATTCTTCGGGCGTCTCAATCTCGGATTCCAGGGCGTCATTAATCACACCCTCCGACCACACCACAGATGCTACCACATCACTTCCAATTTCGCACCACCAGAAATTTTTCGCGCTTTTTTGACCTTTAATTTGCACCACTCCTTCAGTGCAATAGTTCTATTCTTCTGGCTTCAATTCGATCTTCTCTTTCCACGCCTCCGAAAATGCCAAGCACCTTTCTTTCAACCGCTCATCCCGGTCTTGCCGCTGCTCTGAATCTTCCATTTCCTCAATTTCTCTCCTGAAATATACCGCTAGGTCGCCCGCATCATATGCCGCATCTCTGGCATAGAACGCCGCTTCCACCGCCATTTGCATGTTGTTCAACAAGTGCTCTGTTAGACGTTTCTCCAATCCCTCCAGAAGCCCTTTGTCGATCGCGGGTGGTGCCACCATCACGAACTTCTTCTGACCGCTCACAGCTCTTTCTAAAACCTCCTGTAGACCGTCGGTAAGGATCCTGGTCAAACCCCGATGGGCTCATGGCATCCAGTCTGTATCGTCGATTTGCCACGCCCGTTCTCTTGACTAGCATTTCATCGGGCAAGTGATGCCGCTCCTGGAATCCAGCGATAAAGAGTAGCTAAAGAAATACCTAAATCCTCCGCCACCTCTCGTGGCACCATGCCACTTTTAAGTAGCTTCTTAGCCGACCTGATTTTACCATCGGTCATTACTCGCCGGCGTCCCCCCAACCGTCCCAGTCTCTTCCCTGCTGCCAGACCCGCTTTGGTTCGTTCGGATATTAGGTCACGCTCCATTTGCGCAAGGCTCGCCATGATATGAAAGAAAAACCTGCCCTCACTGGTGGTGGTATCAATGCTGTCGGTCTGGCTTCTGAAGTTGATCTTTTTTGAATTCAATTCACTAACCAAGTCAACGAGTTGCTTGACGGTCCTTCCTAAGCGATCCAATTTCCAGACAACCAATGTATCACCGGGTCGCAAGTGAGATAGCGCGTCTTCCAATCCTTTACGTGCTGTTTGAGATCCGCTCTTCTTATCCGAAAAAATCCGGTCGCATTTTGCATCAGTCAGTGCTTGTAATTGCAACTCCAGATTCTGATCTTCTGTTGATACTCGCGCATATCCAATCAGCATTTAAATTTCTCTCGAATTTCTCAAATCCCACCTCGATTATGCGATATTGGGCAATGGTATTCAAGATGGGATTTGAGAAGCCCAGAAGCTGCATTCTACGGGCGGCAGCTTTTTGCCGCGCCCATCTTCCAAAAAACGAGCGTTTGTGAGAATCGTATGCCAAACATTAGCGATACTGTTTATCCTCGACTAAAGACGAACCCGAGCTCAAAAGAACTCGATAAGATCTTTACTCCGTCACCAGAAGAAAAGCAATTTGCCTGGCACTGTACTGCTGACGACTCCCAGACTTCGAGACTTCTTGTCTGGCTGAAAGTGTTTCAACGACTCGGTTATTTCCCCGCACTCGATGAAATCTCCGAGAGAATATTTGAGCATATCTTAGAGTCAATTGGCGCCGTCCATGATCCAGAAAAGCTCTATGACTACAATCGCAGTTCGCAGAAGTGGGTTCATCATGGATATGTCCGCGAATATCTCGGAGTCACCGCATATGGTGAAAGCGCCAGGAAAGTAGCTGCTGCAGCAAGCGTTGAGGCGGCAACTACGCGCGACGATCTAGTCGACATTATAAACGTCGCAATCGAAGAACTGGTCCGGCAGCGCTATGAGTTGCCCGGCTACAGTAGCCTCGTGAAATTTGCTCGAGCAGCGCGGACCCGTGTCAATGGTGGTTATCATCAACAGGTCTACCAGGCACTTTCAGATGAAAGCAAAAATAGTCTCAGAGTACTATTTGAGCGATCGGCACGCTATACCAAGACTTCCTGGGATACCCTAAAACGTGAGCCGAAGAAGGTTAGTGTCAGACAATTACAAGATTTCTTAAAGCATCTGCATATTTTGCTCCAGCATGATTTGCGGACAGAAGCGTTCACTGGAATTCCGGACGTGAAGATAAACCAGTTCGCGGCAGAAGCACGCTCTCTTGATGTCGCTTCGATGAGAGATTTCGCAGAGCCAAAGAGGCTAACGCTCGCCGCCGCACTGGTCTTATCGCAAGTGGGCCGCGCCTTTGATGATGTTACTGATATGTACATCCGCCTTGTTCAGCGGATGCATTCTCGTGCGCGAGAAGCATTGAATAAGCACCGTCTTGATAAAGCTGCCGAGACAGATGCCCTCGTCCAAACCTTGCACAATGTCACACTTGCATACAAGGCCGACGGTGATGCCAACGATCGTTTGGAGGCTATTGGAGCTGTGATTGGTGACCAGGTTGATTCAATTATAGAGAAGTGCGAGAAGCATTCTTTGCTTGCCGGCAATAACTACTTGCCTTTGTTATCGAAGTTCTACAAAAGCCAAAGGTCCGTGTTCCAGAGTTTCTTTGAGAGCGTTGAGCTGGAATCTACATCACAAGATCAAGCCTTGATCGGCGCAATGAAATTTGTTGCCGAGCACAGGAATAATCGCAGTGAATGGTTACCAGCGCCTGAGGAACTGAATTTGTCGTTCATTTCCGACACATGGAAGCCTCTGATCACTGGCAAGAAAAATCCCAACGCCTTGTTCGACAAAGTTCATCGCCGCAACTTTGAACTATGCGTCTTCACGCAGGTTATGAATGAACTCAAGTCCGGCGACCTATGTATCCCGCTGAGCGACAAGTATAGAGACTATCGCGATCAGCTCATATCTTGGGATGAATATGAAAAGGGCATTGGCCTGTTTGCCGAACAGGCGGGCATAGAGCTTGACGCCAAGCTCTTTACTGAGAACCTGCGTAAGGAGCTGAATGCAGCAGCGCATAAGGCAGATCGAGGCTTCTTGAGCAATGAATACCTGGCAATCGAGAACGGAGAACCAACACTAAAACGCTTAACAGCAAGTCCGAAACCACCGGGGCTGGAATCTTTTGAGGCAACTCTCAAGCAATACATGCAGGAGAACGATGTCTTGAACATCCTCTGGGAGACTGACCAGTGGCTCAATTGGACAAAGCACTTCGGGCCGATCTCCGGGCTTGACACGAAGATTGAGAATCCACAGCAGCGATACGTCATAACAAACTTTTGTTATGGCTGTAACCTTGGACCTACTCAAACAGCGCGCTCAGTGAAGATTCTAGATCGCCGTCAGATATCGTTCATCAACCAGAGACATGTGACCGAACAAAAACTGAACGAGGCGATAGTCACTGTCATCAATGCGTATCGCGATTTTCCTTTGCAGAGATTGTGGGGGCTCGGGAAATCGGCATCAGCAGATGGAACCAAATGGGATCTGTATCCGCAAAACTTGATGTCCGAATACCATATTCGTTATGGCGGGTATGGTGGCATCGGCTATTACCTGGTCGCCGATAGCTACGTTGCCCTCTTCTCTCGGTTCAGCACATGCGGATCATGGGAAGGTCACTACATCTTAGACTTCGTCACCGAAAATGACTCCGAAGTTCAACCAGATGTTGTGCATTCCGATACCCAAGGGCAGAGTGCTCCCATCTTTGGACTTGCAAACTTGCTTGGGATCCAGCTTATGCCGAGAATTCGCAATTGGAAGGACTTGCGCTTTTACAGAACTGATCCGGATATTCGGTACGAACACATCGACGAGCTGTTCACCGAACAGATCGATTGGACTTTGATCGAGACAATGTTACCGGACATGCTGCGGGTGGCCCTCTCTGTCAAAGCCGGTAAAATCACTCCATCATCAATTCTCAGAAGACTCGCAACTTATAGTCGCAAGAACAAGCTGTACTTTGCCTTCCGTGAACTCGGCCGCGTGGTTCGCACAAAATTTCTCTTGCAGTACATGTCAGACATCGACATCAGGCGCATGATCTCTGTCGCTACCAACAAAAGTGAACGTTTCAATCAGTTCGCCGATTTCTTGCTTTTTGGTGGCAAGGGTATGATTGCAGAGAATGTGCGCGACGAACAACGCAAGGTCATCAAATACAACCATTTAGTATCGAATCTGGTGATTCTCCACACGTTAGTGACCATGAGCGAAGCACTCAAGAAAATGGTTGAAGATGGGCACACCATCGATCAAGAAGCGCTTGCCTGCTTCAGTCCCTATCAAACAGAGCACATCAATCGCTTCGGAGAGTATGAGCTCAAGTCACGTCAAGAGATTACGCCGATGGAATCAGCGATGAACATTACCTTTCTAGATGATGTCATGGTGCCATCGGATTTTTGACCAGGATCCTTACCGACGGTCTTTTCGATTCGCGGCTAAACATATAAAACCTGTCGGATTGCATTAGCCAGCGTGATCTGTTGGCGGGTCTATGATTCTAAGCACGGGCCAGAATTTCATCGTAACGCAACCTATCACACGTTCCTCGCTTACCATACCGAATACATGACTATCTTCGCTATTGTTGCGATTGTCCCCTAAGACAAAAAGCTGCCCAGGTGGCACGACAATCAGCTTCTGCTCATTACTTAAATTTCGGTATGGCTGAATAATACTTCCATCGATACTCCGCCCACCAATGTCTTGAAAGGTAGTGAGAGAGTAGTGTGGCTGCTCTTTGATATAGCTGGTTTCTTCCAATCGTTTCCCGTTCAAAAATACACCTTGTCCGCTAACTATACGAATGTTGTCGCCGGGCAGCCCAATCACCCGTTTTATGAAGGCTGGCTCGTATGGCAAGAATGGAAGTCCGGTTAGTCTACCCAAAACATGCATTACGTCCCAGCTCAGATCTTTTCCGCCCATTTCCATAGGCGGTGGATAAAAGACAATAATTTCTCCTCGATTGTATGGCCTCTTCAGGAACGTTTTTACTTTTTCAACCAGCACCCGATCTCCCACGTTTAGCGTTGGCTGCATGGTCTCGCTCGGAAGATAACGAGCTTCGGCAAACAGCCGCGTCGTAATGAGCAGCAACAGTACGAAAATCGGATAAAACAAGGTCATTCCTATTATCGCTAGCAAGGACCTCATGGACGTGCCTCTTGCATTCTGATGTGCCTGTACAGGGTACAAAGTGAGATGACCATTAACGGTTCAAGTACACCAACCAACCATCCCAAAATACCAACACCTACACAGTAGATGAGCACAACCCCGGCAGCACACCAGGCAAATCCTTTAAGCATGCGGTGACTTATCACCAGAGATCTCAGCGCACTCAATTTTTGATCGACAAGAGCAAACCCATATAGTGAAAATCTGACAGCTATAAACAATCCTGGAACAACCAGGAAAACAAGCCCGAATCCAACGGCACACCATAGACAGATGGTCGCGATCAACATTTGAAAGCAGGAGGGAAAGCCAGAAAACAGATCCTTCCACCGGACCTTGTTCTTGTCGCAAAGGTTCAGACAAAATTTCAAGTAGCCAGCCTGAAGAGCTGACCACACCAAACATCTCACGGCGAATGCGATAATCAGATTCCAACCTCTCCAATCTACAAAAATGGCAAGTATAATGCCGGCTGCAAGAATTGAAATGAGCTCGCGCAAAAAGGCGGCCGATACCAAAGAAAACCAATGGTCTCGAACGGTTGTCCATGCCGATCCAATGCGGTTTCGGAATCCGAATTCAGAGACAGCATTTATCGCAGTGTCAACCATTTCGCGACGCGTCCTATGCGTTAGTGACAGCGTCAATTTTCTCACATACATGAGAATAGTGTTTTCAAGACTGCTGTGGGTCATTTCGTCCAGGATCGTTGCGGACTACAACAGGTCAAACAATTTCCTTGTGCTGTCTCTTTGATGCTCTTTTGATATCACGCCGATGCCACTGTAATTTCAAAATGGTGGCGGATAGATTTCAAAATGGGTCTGGAAATGAAACATAAGGAAGAATATAGGACGCTTGAAAGTAATGGTACCGGGAAAAGTGGTTTTCTTTTATGGGGTGCTGTTCCACACTTTTGCTAGCTTGTCATGCTGACAAATAGCATCACAAAAACCTGCCAAATAATTCGCCGCGTAACATCTTGGTTATAGAACAAATTCATAATCCGAGAATCTTGTGTTGGAGACAATCGTATTGGGTTTAGAGAAACTTGCTTTCGCCGCAGTCAAATGCGCGCCTGAAGCCGAAAGTATTGCAGCAAAAGCGTTCGAAGAGTTGTTACCGCAAATTGCGGGGAAAGCAACGCCAACAATCGCTTCGGAGGTGGCTCCAGAGTTTCGGGCGTTGTCGCCGAAGATTATTGCCGCCATTAAGGATCAAAGTATCGCCAGAACTCTTTTCCCTGGTGGGGCTGACCGCGAGTTTATAGTGAAAGGCAGCGGCTCGATGACCCCGCTTGAGACCGTGAATGATGCTATGAAAAGAATTGGCAGTGGTGATCCAAATGAGACTGTTAGGTTGCTCGTTCGGGAGATTCCTGACCCATCTAAACCGCTCAACCTGAACATGTTAGGTCCCGAGAAAAAAATGTACATACAGCATTTTGGCGGTCAACAGGGTGGACTCGGAATTGATTTAGAAACTGCGAGAAAAGCTGATCTATTGGTGAATTGTTATCCTGAGCTCTTGCCGTCACTCTATAAAGACTCACAAACCTTAACCATGCTCCAGGGCAGGCACTTGTTTCCGTGGGCTCGTGGTGAGGTCAGAATGATGCGCGGCATGGCAGGGGACAACACAGAAGTCTACGACACGCTTGTTGTCATGGGAAGCTGGAATAATTTCGGCGCGCCGCTCAAGTATTTCAAATAATCAATGACTCTGCTTCTTGGGGTCCGAGTAGTAATGGAACGGTTATCGAAAGATTTACATAATCGTTCCATTGCACCTTACACCCCATAACTCGCCATTCTGGTCCAAATTGTCCATCACTACCTAATAAGAGTGCTACATTATTTTTGGAGGATCTATGGACACCACGAAGGCGAGTCAAGCAGAAAAACCTGAGCCAGAAAAGATTGAACCACCTTCGTTCAATGAACTAGTGGCGCTTTTGCTGAGACAGATGCGCTGGAAACAGTGGCCAAAGAATCTGATTTGCTACGCTCCCCTCCTGTTCTCTGGAAAATTTCTCGAGCCCCAAGCACTAGTTGCGGCAAGTCTGTGTTTTGTTGCATTCTGCATGATTTCCAGTGGCATGTATGTTCTCAACGACATCATGGACGTCAAAGCGGACCGACTTCACCCAGTGAAAAAATTCAGGCCAATCGCCTCGGGGAAATTGAACATTCAGTTAGCTCTTGTAGTTGGCTTATTCTCGCTATTTGGAGGCTTTGGCATCGCTTTCAGCTTGCGGCATTCACTGGTCATAATCTGTCTTGGTTATGTGACTTTAAACATCGTGTATTCACTTGGACTGAAGCATTTTGCGATCATAGACATACTTTGCATAGCATCGGGTTTCGTTTTCAGGGCGATTGCCGGCGCGGTTGCAGTAAATGTAATGCCATCAAGCTGGTTCCTGCTCTGCACCACCCTTGGTGCCATATTTCTTGCCCTGGAGAAAAGGAGACAGGAAATCATCATCCTATCCGATGAGTCCACAAACCACCGCAAAGCCCTAACAGACTACAGCTTGACCCTGATCGCCCGTTTCGAGAGTTTGGTCGTGCCAAGTCTTTTAACCTCATATGCCGTTTACACTTTCAATTCTGTGCACGGACAATACATGATGGTGACAATTCCCGTTGTGCTGTACGGAATTATGCGCTATCAACTTTTATCCGAACGCGGCACTAGTACAAGTACACCGGAAGAAGTTCTACTACGGGATCGCCCCATTCAACTAACATTGCTGCTTTGGGTTCTGATTTGTGCCTTTGTCGTTTATCTGCATCCACGCGATCTGGTGGCGCTAGTGTCTAGAATGTTTGATGAGATGCGCGTTTATCCGTAATGTGTAATTAGCACAGTACATGCATGATACAACTAACCTTTGAATAAGTTCGACAGTTTTTCCGCATCAATGGCGCGCAGTGCGATTATCTTTGGCACAAATTTTTTGGACGTTTTCTTTTCTTTTTCGCCAATAGTTTTGGTGATCGTCTCAATACCGTGTTCGTAATCGTAGCTTGTAGTTGTGTCTGTGTTACTGACCCTATCAGTGCTGCTGGAGACATCCGCTTTCGAGACGATGAACTGCTTTTTTGTCGGATCATATTTAAAAACGAGTTTGTAATCGAAACTGTCGTTGCCACCGCCACCACTTTGATCGACGCTGAACGAATTTTTCCCCTTATCTAAATCGATTGAGGCACCGAGCTGTCCACCGCAGGTAGAGCAGAGCAGAAGCTTAGTTGCATAATCCGCCAGTTCAAACTTGCCACTCCTGGCGAACACGACAATCAATGCCCGATAGTCAGTTGCCACTCCATTTGAGTTTTTGCCTGGCTTCTTTCCGATCAATTGCAGCACTTTATCCTGAACTCCGTCTCCGTTCAAATCCGCGGCAAGTTGTGCCTCGATTTTCCAGCCAGGTGGACAGAATTCTTCTGCGGTGGCACCGGTTTTAGGGATGTTGGCGACTGAAATCTCATTGGCGAAAGCGCTACAGCTCAAAATCAAAGTAAGCAAGAACGGCGCTGATTTGTTCAGCATGGCATATTTCATTAGGACGATAATTTCCAGGTAAGTAGTTTGGGGGTGTCAGGTTCCAACACCCTGACGCGATTATTATGGCAGGCACAACATTCGTCAGCATTAAGAGTCGCCAGAGTGCCTTTCGCCGTTAGTTGAGCACCTCTTTATGCCGTCTCAAATTCATGGGAAATCGCTCGCATTGTTTTTACAACGCGCCGCGGATTATTGGTGAGAGGCGCAAATCCATATTGCGCATAGAAGAGAAGCGGATCTCGGGCGCCGTTTACTATTTCTACCGCGCTTGGCAGTTCGGCGTCGATGACCATCAATGCGCTGAACACGTCTTTGGTGTTGGCAAGCGATCTGCATTGGGCGTCAATTAGCAGTAATAATATGCCCCACTCCCGATAACGGCGGAAGCAGGGCATTTGAAATGTACAGTCGCTGATTATTTGGTTGTCTTGCCTATGTCAATTGGTGGTGCACCAGGTCCACGGGTGATTGCGTCACCTTGGAGTGCCTGCCCATTTGAGTAGTTAGTTTCGCCCGCATCATGCTCGCTACCCTTGTTCGGCATAACAGCACCCTTGGCGCCTGGAGCTAATAAACTCGGGTCTGTAACGCCGGAATTCGCCCTCATGTTCTCAGGACGAGTTGCGTCTCCATTGAAGTTCCAGTGCGGAATCGAAAGCGCTGCCCAAATGATGCATGCAAGAGACAACACCACTGTTAGCACCAGCGAAATGTTTATACCGTTGTTACTAGATGACTTTGATTCATCGGGTCGTGTGATATGGGCTTCCGGAACATCCGGAGTAGAAGAGTTAATAGCCATGATCGCCTCCTTGCACTCGCCTTCGACACGACGGACGGCCGTGAACTATAGTTCCAAAATATTTTTTTCAAGTGAATTACTAAGGGAAAGATGCGTCAGCTTTGCTACGGACCCAGGAACAGACTTTTTGGCCGCAAAACAAACTGATTAAGGTAGTTGCGCAACCACGCTAAGCTTTGCGCTGCAAGTGTTTTGGGGATCATGCGAGCTGCGATAGGAATGAAGAGTTGGAAGCACGCGTTCGCGTCAATTTTGCGCCAGCATCGAGATTGGCTGGGACAGCCGATTTCAGCATGAATCTACGAATCGATTATGCTTTGCTAAGAGAAAAGCCTCACCGGGAGCAGTTAGAGCTCCCCAAATTGACCCTGAAAAGCACCGCCAATATACGGTAGTTCGCCACGCTCGCACTAATAGCGGCAATCAGATAGGCGCCAAAATTCGCATCATACAGAATGGAGAGGATCATTGCATTTGAACTTCGGAAAAACGTACGCTGCCGGAGTACTTTGTTAATCCACCCATTCTTTTAAAAACTCCAAATCAACTTCTAAACCCCCAACACTAGCCACGATGAGTCTTCCCGATCATCTCCACCTCAACTTGGTGATGCTGGTTTTTGCTGGTCTCTGAAGTCTTGGAACTCACACAGGTAGCGCTGTTGCGCGACCTAGAAGGAGACTTACTATGTTTGCATCAATCTTTGCTGCGATTGGTCCTGCTGGACTAACCGCTCTGTTTCTGTTGCTTGCAGCTTTGGCTGTGGCAATTTTCTTTTACCGCCGCTCGCGTAACACCGTCTTCCACTCCGTTCATCGGGGCAAGGCACACGCCGGTGGTTGCAAGTTCGATTCTGCCGAAGTCAACCGCACACGGTTCGCCAAGACTCCGGACATCGACCTCTCGAACCTTCCTGCTCCCGACCCCCGCATCGTCAAAGCCTTCGCCACCATCAAGGAAGCCGCTCTCCTCGCAAAGGTGAACATGCTTTCGGGCGAAGCTGACATGACCGTCGGTGGCAAGACCGTTCGCATCACCAGCCGCAGCACCTTCGGTCCTGGTCACCTGACCGCCATGGCTTGGCTCGAGGAGTTCTATGCGTCAATCGGTCTTCCGACCCGGCGCGAGTCTTATCGCAAGAACGGCAAGACCTTCTACTACCTGATTGCCACTCGCAAGGGTGATACCAATCCGGAGAAGGTCGTCATCGCCGGCGCTCACCTCGACTCCACCGCTGGCAATCAGTTCAGCGCTGAGCCTGTTGCACCTGGTGCGGATGATGACGGTTCGGGCACCATTGCTCTGACCGAACTCGCCCGCATCCTCAAGGACCTGCCCCTCGCCTGCACCGTCGAGTTCGTTCACTTCACCGGTGAAGAGCAGGGTCTCTGGGCCAGCTACGCGTACTCCGACAAGGTCGCCGCCGCGAAGGTGAACGTCGTCGCCATGGTCGAAATGGACATGATCGGCTACTGCGCCAAGCCCGGCAACCGACTCGACATCCATGACGACACGGACGCCGAGTCGCACTCGCTGGTCGTGCTGATGGTTCGCAACATCAAGCGCTACGGTCTCAACCTCAACCCGGTCGACACGCACAACCATGCTGTTCAAGACCGCAGCGACCACGCAGGCTTCCTCGACCACGGCTACAAGGCCATCCTGGTCAGCGAAGAGTTCACCGACGACGGCTTCAACCCTCGCTACCACTCGGCAGACGAACGGTCGAAGTACATGAACTTCCCCTACATGGCGGAAGTCACTCGCGCCCTGCTCGCGACGATCGCCGACCTGGCGGAACTGAAGTAATCGACTGCTTCAACTGCCAGGTGTTGGTCCCTGTCGGCGGCGGTCTCGTTCAATTCTTGAATGGGATCGTTTGCCGGCAGGGTGGGGAAAGGATTGTGAGCGGTGGTTTGTTAAACCATCGTTTCTCAGTCTTTTTTCTCAAACCACTTATACTAAACAAGATAGTATATACAAACACTTATGAATGGGCGTCGGAAGCAGTTATCCATTGACTGAGGCAACGACTGCGCCCGCAGATTTCTGCAGTGGTTGGATGTCGCTAAATTCATGGCGCCTGGGCCAAAAATAACACATCCCAACTAGGGCAGCGGCAAAACCAGCTGCAGCGCCGACGCACAGCGCCCATCGCGGACCGAACAAATCAGCAACCCAACCAACAATTGGTGCTCCAATCGGTGTTCCGCCTATTGCTATCGCAAGGTAAATCGCCATTACTCGCCCGCGAACTTCGGGTTCAGTCGATAACTGCACAAGGCTGTTGGCAGTAGTGGTGAAGGTTTGAGCAGCCATGCCGATGATAATGAGGGCTATGCCAAAGAGCGCATAGTTGGGCATTATGGACGACAAGGCAAGCCCAACCCCGAACAACAAAGCGCCAGCGATTAGGAAGCTGATGCGGGGTTTCTCACGTCTGGCTGAAAGCAATGCGCCAATAACCGAGCCTATTGCCATAATTGACGTCAACAAACCGAATTGACTGGCGCCTGCATGGAAGACGGTGACAGACATAGTGGAAATGAAGATCGGGAAATTCAGTCCGAACGTTCCAATCAAGAACAGCATGAGCAGAATAGCTTTCAAATCCGTGCGTTTGGAGATGTACCGAAACCCTTCAGCCAGATTTTTATTTGTTCGGGGAGTAACATCCGTCAGATGAAGCTCGTTCGCGCGAAGCAGACTCAATGAGTACAGCACAGCGAGAAAGGAGACTGCATTGATCAGAAATACGCACCCCGAACCAACAGTGGAGATGAGAACCCCGGCGATGGCGGGACCGACCATCCGTGCAGCATTGAAGGACGTTGAATTCAATGCCACCGCATTAGAGAGATCAGCCTCCACGACCAGCTCAGATACGAATGTTTGCCGCGCAGGTGAGTCGAAAGCTGTAACGCAACCAAGCAGAAGTGCGAACACATACACATGCCACAACTGCACTAGTCCAGTGACAGTAAGAATGCCCAGCCCCAGAGCCAAGGCGCCCATTGACGCTTGAGTTGCGAGCAGAAGTTTTCGCCGGTCCAAATGATCAGCCGCCAAGCCTGTTAAAGGCAGCAAGACTAACTGTGGTCCGAACTGAAGCGCCATCACCACACCAACCGCGGTCGCATTGTGATCGGTCAACTGGGTGAGGACAATCCAATCCTGAGCGGTACGCTGCATCCAGGTGCCCACGTTTGAAACAATCGCCCCGCCTGCCCAGACGCGGTAGTTGAAGGTATTAAGTGAACGGAAGGTGCCCTTCAGCAGACTATTCATGACGCGCGTAATTTCACAAGCGGGGATCTCACATGTACTGCATAAGACTAAAGAGTCGAATACTTGCGGAAAAGATCCAACAATGGACCTCTATTGTCAGTTTTCGGACAAATATTTATCCTCCAGTCTAATTGTGTACTGGAATCGTGTCCGCTTTGCGATTTCTGCGAAAACGGATGAAGGATAAGATTAGTGGAGTTGCAGTTAGGAGCACAAAGTTGATTCCGCCTGAGTGACCGAGGTAAGTAATTGCGAACAGTTGTGTGCAACTCAAGATGATCGCTAGGCGGCGCAGTTCGCTGCGCTCGGGAAGCCAGAGTGCGACTGGGAAGAACATGAGGATATACCAGGGATGAAATTTCGAACTGACCAGGCAGACGGCTAAAAGAGCCAGCAACAGGCAATCAGAAATCATTCGTGTCATCGAATAATTCTTGCCTTCGTTCACGGCTCGGAGGAACCGCCAGAGACACAAGATAGCAAAACCAGCGAAGGTGGCTACTTTGACGGCGGCAATAAACTTGAACAAGCCAGATTCGAACCAGGGCAGATTGTTGCTGTGGTAGGCAAGATGTTCGATGCCATGTCCAATGTTCTCGATCAATGCAGGCAACGACTTGCCATTGAACGACAAATCTTGTCGCATAATATCAAAGCGGAAATGACTGAAGTCCGCGGCATAGCCGGCAGACAAGCACGCCATCACCAACATCCCGCCGACGATGTTTGCAGCAAGTGCCTTCCAGCCGAAACGCCGAAAGACGAAGAGCAAAACAAACGGAAACGCGACAATCCAGAGAAACTTGATTTGCGCTCCAACTACCAGAGATGGAATTGCCAGCGCGACCAGGTTTGAACCGACAAACAACATTCCTGCCATAACGAACACAGTCATCAACACATCGTTGTGTGCGTTAGAGAGCGACTGGATCAAAACAAACGGGCTCCACAGATACAGATAAAGGCTTAAGTCAGGACGTGGCAGCCGCAGTTGCCGTGCGCCGAAGTAAATCACGGCTGCCAAAACAAAAAACGCAGCCAGATTTATGCATTTCAGCAAGTGCATAGTGAATGCCAAATCCCCGCGTCCTGCTTCACACACCATCCTTGTTAGGTGCGCGAAGGCGAATCCATACGGACACGGATTCCAAGCCCACACGCCTGTAAGCATCGGATCGGCGTGAAAGTCCGGTATCTGATCGACGGTGGTGACGTAAGGATTCAAATGGTAGTGAGACTGCAGCCAACCGATGTCGATGTAACTGAACACGTCGGATGAATGAAAGTTTGGAATGCAAACGGCAATCAGCGCGGCGATTGCACCAAAGAACACAACCGGTTTAATACCAATCGACGGATTACTCTTAAGTGTTTGATAACCGCGCCAGTAGGCGAATAACAGAAGAATAACTCCGGGGATAGTGACAATCAGATTGCTGATGTGATGATTGACATACCGCGCGTCAACCAGATTCGAATTATAGTAGAGAAGAAATGCACCATATACGGTGATAGTCAGCAAGGCCCACTTGTGCAAAGTTTGACCGCTTGCAGCGACACCCTCAGTCTCTGGTTGAGACCCCTGCTCCACACGTGCATCTGCTTGGTGCATAGTGTTCACTTGCTGCTTGTCTTTGATTCCGGTTGCCCGATCCTCAAAGTCAAATTATCCGAATATTCACCAACTGGCTTACCGCCGGCATCTAAGCAGCGTGCGCGTAATTCATAGAAACCAGCTGTCTTGAAGTTTGCGTCGTTAATGCGGAGATGAGGAGCTTTCAATGACGTGCGCACAGTTGTTGCGATTGGCGATGCTGCCATTGCTCTGTCAAAGTTGTTGAAGAAGTAGTTGACCTTGCCGATTTCAATTTCAAAGGATGAGGCGCCGTCTACCTTACGCGGGTTCAGGTCGACGATTACGTCCTGAGCAGTTAGGTGAGCGACGCCAGTACCGTCAACTTTCGCGTTGGCAATACTTAGCTTGGGACAAACGAGGTCGGATGATAACAACTTGAAGTCGCGCATCACGACTTCTGAACAAGGGTACGGCTGCACTGTTAGGGATTTGATATCGCTTTGACAGAACCATTTCCAATAGCGAGATAACCGCACTCGAGCAGTTTTGAAGACGCGAGAGTCGCTCATCGGCGCTGACGCTTCCGACTCCGTGGGCTCAGCTCCTGCGGCGTAGACGGTGAACAAGCCAGCCGCTGGTACACCTTTTGCTTTGTAATCAAACTGCAGAAAGTCCGCGCTAGTCGGATTGATTTGCAATCCTCCGATCTGCACTGAATCGCTTTCCTGCATAGCCGTCATCTGCACTGCCGAGTCCTTGATTTGATACACTGCGTGAGCATGTGCGTGCGGCAACCATCCGTCAGCTAACCGAGGCAGCGGCAATTCAATCGTCCCAATCGGCTTTGAGTTAGCGTCTAGAACAATTCGCTTAAAGCTGCTCGTGTCCTTATTCCAGACGAACACTTCGCCTGTTGAGTTGGACAGCAGCACGGACTTGAAACGGCTTGCATTGATGAATCCAGGTGGTCCAAACATGATTGGATCGAATGTAGCAAACCTATTTGCAAGAATCGCCGATGTGAACGGCGGATTCAGCATCGTACCAAATGTGGAGCCATTGAGAATTTGATGCGCACCGTTGCGCTCTTTCGGTATGCCGAGAACAGGCAGCAATTCTTGTTTTTCGGACTGCGCGAGCTTCTGAGCCTGAAGCGAAACCTGGCGATTTTCCTTACCTGCGTGCACCCACTCTAAATCAGTCAGGTAAGCGACCCGTCCCAAAATACAGATTGTCGCCGTTAGTGTCACTGCGATAGCGACGAGAAGTTTCAACTCTGCGGCTGTTCGCAAAGTTGAAGCCGGACGGAGCAACAATATCGGAGCCATCAGACACAAGGGGATAGAGAGGAAAAAGTAAAATCGAGCCCCTTCCAAATCGAAGCCTAAACCCCACAACTGAAAAATCGGTACGGCTGCTGTAACTATCCAGGCTGAAAGAAACATGAACCAACGAACTGAAAGTTTCTTTTCAGTAAGTCGAATCAGACCCAGCGCTAACAGAGCTCCATAGCAGACAGTCAGCAGCTGGGAGTAGACCGGAGAGTTGGAGAACAACGAATGACAGAATGGAAAAAACAACCGCTTGATCGTGTCTGGGTCAAGCCAGCGCTGGATCATGAAAGATATTTGACTGGCGCCGAAGCCTCCCACATAGCCACCACCCAAGGTGCCGAGGCACAAGTAGCGGACAATGAAATAGACAACCGTAGAAATCCAAAGAGGCGCGCTGAAATAGGCAGCATCACGCAGCTTCTGCCTGAACGTTCGTGAGTGCGACTCTGAACCAATGCCCAGAAATTCGGTAACAGTCAGAAGCACCGGCAGCCCGATAGCCATTTCCTTCGTGCCCATGGCCAGGAAGAACGACACCACTCCAAGTATCTTGTACAAGCTGTGTTTGCTGACCTGGCGACTTTTGGATTCTTGGGATAGCTTGCGGCTCGGATTATCGGCTGACAAGTGATTCTTGGACAAATCGGGTTGCTTGCTCTTCAAAAAGAGCAGAAAACTCAGCAAGTAAAAGAAACAACAGATGATGTCGACACGTCCGACAACCCACGAAACACTTTCGCAGCGAAGCGGATTCGCAGCGAAAAGCGCGGCGCCGAAGAAGGCGGCCACAGAACTTCTGGCGCGACTCCACCCTTTTGTGAGGTGCCGCGTGATCAAGTAAGTCAAAACAACGACACCAGTAAAATACGAGAGATTCGTGAAGTAGTAACCTGTGGCGTTCGCTTTATAGAGCAAGAAATCCATGACGAGCGAGACCAGCAGCCAAGGACGGTAAACGTTCATGCCAGGAATCTGCATGTAGTTACCAGTAAAGTTGGATAGGAATAGCTGCGATTCACCATTGAAAATGCGCGAAACATAGCTTACTTCGCCGAAATCGTCAGCGAGAAAGTAACTTGTCAAAGTTCTTCCAAAACACACAGCGACAAGCAAAGTAAGCAGCAACAGATGAAGATACGGGCTAGCTATGAGCTTTTCAATTGCCGAAGTCGGCCGACGATCTGACCCGGGATCAGCCACAATCGTGTTGTCGGTCTCTTGCTCTAGGTTTGTAGTCTCGATCAATGAATTGAAAACCCTCTTGCCAGTGGGTTCCCTGGAAGCTTGATGATATCAATGCGCAAATCCTTGAGTTGGACGGCATCCGTAGGCAGATAGTGCGCTGTTTTCCACTTAGGATTGTCAAAAACAAATTCCCCCTGGAGCTGCTTGATCCCACCAGGCAGTTGCCCTGGAGCAATGGGGACGGTGACTTCGAAACGCCGCCATCTTTTGCCTGTCGCCAAATGATTTGGAGTCCATGGTGATTCGTAACGACATGAAGCCTTTCCACAATTTGCCTGTAAAGTCACTGTTGGACGGGCTGTCGAATTAAGCGACTTAATCATTCCAGTTGTGCGAACGACCCATAAATCGTTTTTACTGAAAGCTGGCATCGAGTAAATCTTGAAGGGACCGGCCACGTTCTGTGCGGTCAATTCCAAGTCTTTAAGCGGTACTCGCTTCAACAATTTCACAGTCTGTTTGTTGGCCGGTGATGCCGGAACAAGCAAGCGTATGTTCGGCTCAGCGATGGAAGAAGTCACAACTGCGGGGACACTTGCGGCGGATGCGACAGAGACTGAATCGTCGAGGCGCGGATCGCTCAAACCGTGATCATTTTCCACTCCGTAAAATGCTTTCTCCCAAGAATAAACGGTTGCACTCGGAATTTTGATTTGTTGACCGTGCTTGTAAGAACCAAATACGACACCATCCGATCCCGCTGAAGTCTTTTTCAGACTGATTTGCAGCGTCCCACCAGAAACAGCTGTGATCTGCTTGGGAACAGGAATGAAGAACCATTGCCTGAGTTCAGAGTTGCTTAAATCAGCAGGGCGAGTCATAAAATTGAATATGTTCTCGCCTTCCCATGACACGATTCCACTTACTTCATGCTGGAGAATAGAGTAATCCTGCGCCAGCGCCAGTCCAGGTATGACCGGACCAGTGAGAGTCTTGCCATTGACGGTAATTTCAGCGTCAGCGAGCGAGTGGGCACCATCCACGTCAACCATCAAGTATGTTTGCTGTTCGCCCAAATGATCGGGCAGAGAGATTGTTTGGTTGAAGGGCTCCTGTCCCAAAGGTCTTTGCCATTCGTACCACCGTCCTGCAGCTCGTCCCGGCAAAACGACCAATGGAATAACCATCAAGAGACAGCCTAGTGACACGATTCGGGACAGCCTCCGGTAGCCGCTCATATCCCCTAAAATCGCCCATATGGTGACTAACCAAATCAGGAGAAGACACAATTTCACAGCACTTTGAACACTCAATGCCAACGCTGCGTTATTAAGAAGACCTGAATCCAGCACCATCTGCACCAAATTGCAATGCAGAGCGCACCACAAGGCCAGTGTGGACACACAGAACAAACTAACTGCAGAGCGCGTTGTCGTCGACGCAAACAGTCTTATCAAAAAGACAATACCTGCTGCACTGAACGCGATCACACAAGGCATCGCGGTCACAGCGTAACGCGGCACGGTGATGAAAATCGCGTAGACAAGATGAATTGAGATGAATCCAAGCAACAACAAGCGAGAATACAACTGCTGTTTAGAAGGACTCTCTTTCGACGGCGACGTAAACAGTGCGAGCATCAATCCCATTGCCGACAATAAGATCACAAACTGGTGCAAGAAAGATTGAGAGCCGCAATCGAACACACCAATGCTGGTTCTGAAATCGTTCCAAGGTAGCTGAAACAGCCTGGCAGGCTTGTCCAACATCAACCGCACGAATCGTGACGGACTTGTCTTGATGCTCTCGACCAAAAGATTCGGCAATGATTTGTTTTCGATGCCATTGCCGTCAGGATAGGGAAACGTCAACCAGCCCTGTGTTTGGGTGTTCGAGCCGATAAAAAGATTGTAGTTACCGACGCGATCAACAACCATTCCGCCCTTATTAAAGGCGACATGCTGGAACGTCATCCAGGGAATCACGACGCAAGCAAAACCAAGCAAAAGCGCAGCGATTCCTGATTTCCATTGAGCCTGCCGCTGTTGTGCATAAAGAATCGGAATCATGCACAGCGACGTAATCACCAAGATGGACCTTGTCAGTTGCAAGCATGCGGAAAGCAAACCAATTGCAATCGCGCGAGGAAGCACATTCTTGGAAGTAAAAAATCCGCGTACAACCAGTGCCAGCAACAAGCAAACAAGAAAGGTAGCGAAAGATTCTGTATAAAGCCGACCGCTGTTAACAATGAAACCCGGATAGATAGCCGCGATAAAGCCTGCCACATAACCGACGGTGCGGGTCCAAGCTTTGCCGGAAAAATCAGCAATCAAGCAACAGGCTAGCGCTGAAAGAATGGATTGGACGAGGACCGGGGCTCCGAGTGGGTTATTGGAGAATAGAAAGCCAGCCGCCGAGAAAGAGAGCGTCAGGAATATGGGAAATACCGGTCCAGCTTGGTAAACCTCTTTTAGACCGCTCAATGCTGATCGCACAGACTCAACGTCAACCGCGGAAGCCGACCCAAACACGCACAGAAAAAACTTATGCCAAAATTCCGCAGGAAAACTGAGCACGCTGCTCAGTGCCGCGGCATTGCGCACGTATTCGGACGCATCGCAGCATCCTGCACAGTTTGCATGATCAGCGGCGAAATTAAACCAAAGACGAATCGCCAGGGCGGCGATAAAAATTGCCAATAACACAAGTCCGTCTTGCAATGCATTGTCGGTCTCGACATGCTGATTTGTGCGCTGAAGCTCAACCTCAGTTTCCGCTTCAGCAGGCAACATATTCTGCACACTCACCCGGTGACCTCTGTCTATGGATCTTTGCTTGGCTCGCCAGCGGCAACCAATTCTCGCTTTGGAGCAGCCTTTTGCTTGACCTTGATTTCCGATTCAAGCCAGTTGAGCATGTTCGATTGTCGGTTCTTCTTTGGTAAGAACGGTAAAAACAATTTCCGCATAACAGCCGCTATCAATTTGGCGCCCATCAATCGTGGCCGAGAGCGAGCCAGCCGCCCCCAGTGCTTGAACCGAAATGCGATCGACTCTTGATAAAGCAGGTCATACATCATTTTGTCGAACGAATACATCAGCGTGTCCGCATCAGCGAGACAGCTGCTCGAATCCTTCAAATACATTTTGGACTCTGGACGGAAACGCGTGATCGCAAGCTTGTACAATTCAACTGTCTGACGCGCAATCTCCTTGCGCTGAAATTTTTCCAGCACTCGCGCACGAGCATTAACAGATAGTCGTTGCTGTTCGCGATCATCGTTGAGCACACTCAAAATAGCCTGAGCCAATGCGCCCGAATCACGAGGAGGAACGATTATGCCGGACTCACCGTCGATTAAATATTCACGAGTGCCACCAGCAGAGGTGCCAATTACCGCTCGTCCACAAGCCATAGCCTCCAGGCAAGTGTATGGCGAATTGTCATAAACAGAGGGCACCACGCAGATGTCTGCGGAGCGATAATAATCAGGTAGAGAGTTCAGAGCAACCCGATTGATGAACTGAACGTTATCGATGCAGTTGCTTTTAGCCAGACTATCTTTCAATTGAGCGAGAACTGATGTTTGCTTGCTCTCGGCATTAACAGTGTCGTCGCCGATGATGACAAAGCGCACGTTTTTGTAGGATTTCAAAATCTCAGGAATCGCTTCAACCAGGTAGCGAATCCCTTTGCGTTCTTCCAACCGGCCTACGAACAGAACTGTTTTGCGTCCATCAGGCGGAATTTTCTTGGCCCCTTCAGGAGTGAACACGTCGGGATCGATTGGATTTCTGACGATCTGAATAAGTTCGCGCGGATAATTCAAATCGTTAGAAACAAATTCCGCCAAATCATCACTCGGAGAAGTGATTACATCTGCAGCCCTCATTGCTACTCGCTCAAGCATGGCAACGAATTGGTGATCGAACGACGGCGTCACGCTATGCAGCTTCTCGGCAATGAATTTTGAATGAGGCGTGTACAACCGAATCAACAGCGGAGCAACCTTGGTAACTGCAGGCATCAAGCCTTCCGCCAAAAGTTCAGGCGTATCAATTACATCGAACGGATTCTCGCTGTGCAATTCGAAAAACTTTTCCCACAGCCCGGTCGTTGTGCGAAGCACATAACGACTGTAAGGCATACACATAGAGACCGCGCCGAGATCACCCTCAACGACATATGGTTCAACACGATGAACCCTGATCCCCTCTTGCTCCACAGTTTTGGCGGGTCCTTCGGCTAAAGCAACAACTTCAACGTCATGACCCAAATCACGCAAACCGTGAGCCAGGTGCTTTGCAAAGGTAGCTATGCCGCCCCAACCGGTGTCAGGTGGATACTCACGTGAAATCAGACAAATTCTCATGGAGCCTATTTTACAACCGCCTCTTGTGATCAAATTGAGACGAATCTCAGTAATGGCGCAAATCGAGGCTTAATGACAGCGCGTCTAGACCGTTGAAGAATACCAATCCTTGATTGGGATATTGTGAAGTCTTACTACAACAACGATTTTCCGCATGGAGTCGAGTTCTCGCGGAACACGTTGTATTATGTGTTGTTCGCAAAAGCGCGCATACAATGAGAAGAGTTTTACTTACCGTACATAAATTTTTCCCTGAACACAAGGCAGGGACTGAAGTCCTGACGCTAAAGGTGGCGCAGGGATTGCTTGCACGTGGCTACGAAGTGCTGGTTGTAACCGCGAATCCACCGGATATAGAGGCACGCCATCCTAGTGCAGACGACTCAAAAGATTATGTTTACGAAGGCGTCAACGTTCATTCCATAGAAGAAGGCTTGCGTCTTAAAGGATACACATTCAAGCACGAGTACTATCATGCCGCTATAAAAGAGCACTTTGACGGACTTCTTGCCACTTTCAAGCCAGACCTTGTACACATCTTTCATGCCCAAAATTTAACCAGCGCGGTCATTGATTCGAGCGAACAAGCAGGCGTGCCAATAGTCTCGTCGCTGACGGATTTTTGGTTTGTTTGTCCGGTTGTGCAATTGAAACGACCAGATGGCGCACTGTGCCGCGGTCCGAGCCCTGGCGCTCTGAATTGCCTGACCTGCTATACCCCCGAACTAATACCACCTGCCGGTCAACTTGTAGAGGCAATCGGGAAGAAATTGCCCGCTCTGGCAAATTCGATAAGCAGCCTGCCTCCGCCGCTAGAAGCGGTTTGCGCCAAAGCATTACAGATCGGTTATTCGACCTTCAAGCTCTCTGCTGCCATCCAAGCAACAGTGCAACGCCCTGAGGTGCTGCGCAGAGCCGCAAACAAGAGCAAAGCGATTATGGTGCCAACTGGATTAATGCGCGATATTTTTGTTGAGAACGGCATTGACGCGAAGCTCTTACACCATGTGCCGTTTGGATTAGACACGTCGGATCTGTTAGAACATCAGATTAAGACTGATTCAAAAGACCTGCGCATCGGCTTCATCGGTACGATATTCGAGCACAAAGGTCTCGATCTGCTGATCAAAGCTTTTCAGAAATTTGCGCCCGAAACTCCCGCCGTGCTGCGCATCTACGGTGACATCAACCAGTTCCCCGAATATGGTCAGAAGATAAAAGAGCTTGTGAATGTAAATCCAGGCAACATCGAACTTTGTGGAACGTTCCCAAACGCCGAGCTAGGTAGGATCTTTGAGAACATTGACGTGCTGGTTGTGCCTTCACGTTGGTACGAGAATACACCTTTAGTGATTCAATCGGCACTCGCCACTAAGACGCCCGTTGTTGCTACGAACCTGGGCGGCATGTCTGAGTTGATCAAGCACGAAACGAATGGACTTCTCTTCGATTTAAACGATTATGAATCTCTACATATCCAACTCAAGAGACTTGTGGACGATCGACAATTGCTGCGTCGATTTACCGAGAATATTCCGCCAGAGAGAACCATAGAGGCGATGATCGACGACATTGAAGCGGTTTATGAGAAGGTTTTGAGATCAGACGGCGGTCCCAACTCCGAATCGGAAAGTACAGCCCGTCCGGTCGGTGGTATCATTACGAGCTTATGAAATCACTAGTAATTGGCGGCAATGGATTTATAGGCACGAACCTCGTGGACGCCTTGGTGAACAAGGGACACGCTGTCAAAGTGTTCGACCGGTATCCGAGCAGATTTAGAGAACCGAATCCGATAGTCGAGTATGTTGTTGGTGATCTCGGCAATCATGGCGAGGTAGAAGAGGTTGTGCAAGGTGTCGACTTTGTATTCCATTTGGCATATACAAGTCTGCCGCACACTAGCAACGAAGACCCCGTATATGACATTCGCTCAAATGTTGTCGATACCGTGCAGATGCTTCAGCAATGCAGCACCGCTGCCGTTCGCAAGGTTATTTTCGTCTCCTCCGGCGGCACCGTATATGGTATTCCACAAAACACGCCGATTCGTGAAGACGACGCCACCGATCCGATTTGCTCCTATGGCATCACAAAATTAGCGATCGAAAAGTATTTGCATTTATTTCACAGACTGCACGGGCTCGATTACGTCGTCGCACGTATATCCAATCCATATGGCGAGCAACAGAATCCAGACGCTAAACAAGGCGCGGTGACAGTATTTTTAGGCAACGCCAAACGCGGCAATCCGATCACGATTTGGGGTGACGGTGAGGTGGTGCGTGACTACATTTATATAGGGGATGCTGTTCAGGCATTGGTTAAATCTGCCGAGTACCAACCAAGCGCCAGTCAGCACCGCGTTTTCAACATTGGTGCCGGTCGAGGATATTCACTTAATCAACTGATTGATGCAATGCGCGGCGTTCTAGAGAAAGAAATTGACGTTCGTTACACTCCTGGTCGCGTCGAAGATGTTCCTTCAAATGTTCTCGACATTACGCGAGCCACAAACGAGTTGGGCTGGAAGCCCGAGATCGGGCTGGAGGAAGGGTTGTCGCGAACTTGGACTTGGCTGAAAACTCTCCAACTTGCATGAGTGCGAACTGTAGCGCCACTCTCCTGGGAGCGCCGGCATCCTTGCCGGCATCGAATTACCTCTTACAATTGGTCTCCGTGCCGTTTCCAGCTTGCTCTTACAGATTCGACGTATGTATAAGAACGATCAAATACTGTTTGCAACATTAGAATTGCCAAGTTGACCTTTTCTGGTCATTGGCGGACAATCAGGGCGTCGCTGAGACTCAACGGAATTCGTACCAAGAAATGATTCTCGACCTGTCCATTATCGTGGCTGTCTACAACGAAGACCCACGCAATCTTTCATTGTTGCTCGAACGCCTCTCGACCGTCATAACCGGTGACGGGCTTTCGTACGAAGTCATATTTGTAAATGACGGCAGCAAGGCGCCCACCAGCAAAGCACTGCGACAATTGGCAGCGCAATCTGATTACGTAAAACTCATCGAACTCTCGCGCAATTTCGGACAGCAAGCAGCAATTTCAGCAGGCATTGATCACGCTGAAGGCCACGCAGTTATTAACCTTGACTCAGATTTGCAAGATCCGCCAGAACTGATTCCAGAGATGGTAAAGCGCTGGCGCGAAGGCTATGACGTTGTCTATGCGCAACGCTCGACCCGTCGAGATAAGTTGGGCAAGCGCCTCCCCGCCTACATTTTTTATCGAATATTAGGATCCGTGTCATCTGTTCATATACCTTGGGACACTGGCGATTTCCGATTGATGGATCGCAAAGTCTGCAACGAACTGAAAAATATGCCGGAGAGATCTCGCTTTCTACGTGGTTTGATTCCATGGCTGGGATTTCGCCAAATCGGTATTCCGATCAATCGGGATGCTCGGGAAGTCGGCGAAAGCACTTACACCTTGAAGAAATTGATCAACCTCGCTCTCGACGGAATTTTGTCGTTCAGCGTAGCGCCACTATATTTGGTGCCAGTCTTGGGCGGCTTAATGTTCGGCTTCGGACTTCTGCTTCTATTAGCCTGGGCTGCATTCCATGCATCATCATTGCTTCAGTTAGACAGTGCCTTTGTCATCGCATCGATTGTCACGGTGGCAGGTTTACAAATTCTTTGCACCGGCTCGGTGGCGATATATCTTTCCAAAGTATTGGATGAAGTGCGGGCACGCCCTACCTATGTTGTTGCAGAACGACTCGGATTGGCGTTTGCAAGGTCAAACGAACAATCAACCTTCGAAAAGACCTTGCAGGATAAAACTTCGTAGCATTTCAATTCCCGGAAGGTGACCATGCATTTGCTGGTTATTGGCGGTACTGTCTTTCTAGGACGCCATCTCGTGTCCCAGGCTTTGGCTGCCGGCCATCAAGTCACGACCCTTAACCGCGGCACGTATAATTTACCAGAGCAGGATAACGTAGAAAAGCTGATCGATGATCGCGAAAAGGATCTAGATATTCTTTCCGGACGACACTTCGATGCGGTGATCGACACTTGTGGTTATCGTCCTGAAACAGTTAGCCATTCGGTGAAAGCCCTCAAGGGATCAGTCGACACTTACGTCTTCATTTCAACGGTTTCGGTTTACGGTGAGTTCCCATCAATTGGCATCACAGAAAACGATCCGATCAAATACACGCCTGCAGGAGAAGAAGGAGACTATGGCACGCTCAAGGCGGATTGTGAAAAAGCCATTCTAGGACTGATTCCAGAGTGCGCGCTGATCATCAGGCCCGGTCTCATTGTCGGTCCATACGATCCCACTGATCGCTTCACTTACTGGCCTGCCCGTGTGGCAAGAGGCGGAAAAATCCTCGCTCCCGGTCAGCCCGACCGAGCAATTCAGTTCACTGATGTTCGCGATTTGGCGGCATGGATTCTCAAGCTTACAGAGATGCAGGCTCGAGGAATATTCAACGCCAAAGGATCGAAAGATCGTTTAACTATGGGCGAATTTTTGCAAACTTGTAAGCAAACAATCGACAACGACTGCGAATTTTTGTGGGTGGACGAAGACGCTTTGGCAGAGGCAGGCGTGCAGCCGTGGACCGAATTGCCTCTATGGATTCCTGCGTCGAATCTTGAGTTCGCAGGGTTCATGCAGATGGACTGCCGTAAAGCATTTGATTCAGGTTTGACACCGCGACCGCTGACAGAAACAATCGCAGACACACTTGCCTGGGACCAAACTCGAGATCCATCGATGCCTCGAAAGGCAGGGCTATTGCCAGCTCGAGAGAGCGAGTTACTGCGGCTGAACACTAAGTGACTAGCTGTTTCCGTTGGAATGCTTGACACCAAAGATTTTCTTGAACTTGGTGGCGAGTGGTGCTGCAGGTGATTTGGAATCGGCGAATTTTGTAAACCAATGACGGAAGCGAAACTCGGGCGACTCCACGAAGAGGAGGTCATAGAGCATCTTGTCGTAGGAAGCGACCAGTGTCTCCGACCGTTCTACAAAGTCGTGCATGGCCATTACTCGAGCGGCAACACGTTCGTCAGATTTGTACGTTTGTCGCGCTGACTCATAGAGCGCTACCAGTGATTCAATTGCGTGTTGTCGAGAATGTTTTTCGTGCACTGACCGGCAACCAGCAATGGCAAGCTTGAGGCGCAATCGCCGGTCACTGGCCAGGTTGACGATCGCATTGACGGTCGCCTTAACGTCGAACGGCTTAACCAACACTGCGTCCTCGTCCGCCCGCAGATATTGCTCACAACCAGGTTCTGCACTGGCAACCAGGGCACGCTGGCAAGCCATCGACTCCAGCCACGCATAGGGAACCCTTTCGGAGCCTGGCGCAACCAGTATAATCTGACCTGAACGCAAGAGCTCAGGCAAGAGTTGATGATAAGCTCGTGTGACAACGATCGGATTATGCTCTCCAATTATGCCCTTCATTGCTTCCTGAGCGTGATGTTCGTCGTCATCGCTGGTAATGTCTTCGGCAAGGATAAGGAATGGCAGTTCCGAATTTTGTTGCGCTACTCCCTTGATGACGTCGCAGACGTACTTATGGACGACTTTGTCACGAACTTTGGCGACAATGATCACCTTCCTGTCCGAGTCTTTAGGCATAGCCATGACACCATATACGGTGAAGCGGTCAAGGTCGAGAGGATCAGAAATTATCTCAACTTTGGAAGCCTCCTTAGAAACGACAGCTGCGGCAAGTTCAGCCGTCGGCGAATAAATGCGTTCAGCGATGTTCATCGACAAATCAGAAAGCTCATTCACGAGCTTGCTATCAAAAGCGAAAGCGGATTTAGCACCAATGCTCTCTTTGTCATAAACAGATTGGTGCTGCTGAAGTCGCACGATGATCGGAAAAAGACCTGAAATCGCCGGCAACAATCCATCCCACAATATATTCGGAATATCCAAGACGTCAAAAGGTCGCTGCGCATGTGCTTTCAAACAGGCCTTCCATAAAGCGGATCGACTGCTCCAAATTGTTAGCGCATTTGGCGTTGTCTTAGGCACCACATTTAGTTTCACAAGTTCTTGATTGACCAGAACGCGATGAACTCGCATTCCATCTTGAATAGTTTCAGATTCAATCTCAGCCGCTAGAGCAATGATCTCGACTTCGTGTCCAGCTGCCTTGAGTCCCATCGCCAGCTCATATGCCCGGGTCGAGCTACCGTCCCAACCGAAGTCGGGAGGAAAACTGGCGCTGATAATTCCCACTCTCATGCTGCGTCGCTTGTGCTCATTTGGCTGGTAAAACTAAGACGTCATATATTTCAACGACCGGTAACGGAATGAATTGCTTAACCTCCAGTGTTTGGCGATCTACTACAGCTAAACCGGCTTTCGCTTGTTCGGCTTTGAGCATGTCGACCTGACGAGATTGACTCAAACCGACGTACAAATTTTGCTCTCCGTACGACAAGCCTCTGGGATACTTGCCTGGAAATTCAACTGATTTGATCTCTCCATCGCGGTCAACCAGCAATTTCTGCGCCTGAGAATCACAAATGCACTTAGTGCCATCAGGCAACATTCTTGGCGAATGTGGTTGTGACAGCCCTCTCCAAAGAACTTCGCGCGTTTGTGCGTCGACGACGAGGCCCTGTCCTTTATAGTTTCCCTTCCATTGACGGTGCCAATCAAACTCGCCGAACGCTGAGACAACGAGCTTGCCGTTCCAGCTATCCAGGCAGTTAAGGTGCCACGCGTCACCAGCACCCGGAAATCTCCTGCGTTCCGTCAATTGCCCGGTCTCGGAAACCACACAAATTTCGTTTGTTACAGTAGAGACGGCAAATAACTTGCCGTCAAAATATCTGATGTCGTGAATATCGCCAACTTCGGTATTGACCCAAAAGCTCGTATCGCCGGCCTCGTCAAACCGACCTATGCGCAGATGATCGTGCGAGACATAGGCGAACAACAACCGACCTTCTTCAACCCACAAGCCGGTGATCGAGCCTCTTTGAACGCGGTCAATGACGCCATCGTGAAATAAATACATGCCGCGATCATGTTGCGCCGAGACTAAGACAACATCAGGGACGTTTTCGTAAGTACCAATACGCTCGACGCTTTTTGCAGCGAGAGCCTCAACTAAAGCCATTGGTCACGCAATCAGGGCGGGGTTATGCAACCTCGAAAGTATATCATCATGAAAAGTGTAGGCTAAGCGTTGGATACGAACGTCTCGGCTGTTTTATTGGCAACAGCACTCGAACAAGTAGATTCGACGATTTGCTTAGCCAGTTGAGCAGCTTGTAGCCGCAATTCAGGCACTGCAGTTGTTTCCCATAATTGGCCTTTACGCAGAGCGCCGATGGCCACTATGGTTCCAGAGAAAGAATTATTTTGCTGCAAAGCGTAGCCATGATCGTCGAGCTGTAGCCCTAATCCCAACTCATCAGCCAAAATCGAGCCACTGGCAAGCAAACTTTGAATTAATCGATCGGAAGTAGCACGCAAATCGATATTCGGACCGGTGCAGTTGATGATCCTTCGGTAAGTAGCTGTTTGGATGCGACCAGAGCGTCGCAGTCGCATCGTCACTTCTGTCGAATTGCCGGAAACAACCGCAGTCAGCAACCGTCCTGCAACGATGCGCAAGCGATAGTCCTCGCGCATAGATTCAATAATGCTGGCAACTTCAGGCGGCATACGATGACGCAAAACCTCCCAAAGGGGTCGCGCATGTCGAAGAAATCGTTTCTTATCGGCAGTCGCCAAGCCCTTCCAAATACTCTGCGTATGTGGTCGCAATTGATTGACAACAATTCGCCAATCGCTATCGGCAGCGCTATTAGCTTTCTCGCAAGCCGCACGAATGGTGCTGAACACTTCGCGCACTTTTGAAGGAAACACATGTGGCAGTACATCCGCTGCAGCTGTTCCTTCCAAGCGATTAAAAACACGATGTTTGTTAGGCAGCAATCCATGTCTTGAAATTGCCGTAATCACGCCTTGATGACCGGCGGCGTTCAGCTGAACCGCTAGATCAACCATAGTTAAACCAGTGCCAATCAACAAAATATTTTCAGTTGACCCTAGCCCGGTGAGAGCCTCGGGAGACCATGGATCATTGAAATAAGCGGCACTCGTAGTAACCGCTTCGCTTGCCACCACTGCTGTCGGTTGAAAGTTGCCTGTCGCCAAAACCAGTCGATCGATAGAAATGGTGCGTCCAGACGAGAGCGTCAAAGTCTTCTCATCGGAGCTCAGGCTGACTGCTTCATCGTTAATAATTTCAACTTCAACTGCAGTCGATTTGGTTTGAATAGTATTTTGAAGCAATTCGGCGAGATAGTCGCCATAAATTTTTCTAGAAACAAAGGAGGATGGTGCAACAGCGGAAAGGCGCCCCGCAAGCCAATTAATGAAGTGTTCACGGTCTTCAGGAAATGCACTCATGTCTTGCGCCACTACATTCAGCAAATGAAGTTCGCATTGGGTGTCGTAAGCGAGACCTTTGGCCAGCTTCTTCGTCTTTTCGATCAGAAAGATTTTGGCTGAGTTTTGACTTTCGCTTAGTAATTTGACAAGTCGGATGGTAGCCAGGGTACCGCTAAAGCCGCCACCGACGATTGCAATGTGCACATTATTGTTAGTCATTTATAGCCTGTAATGAGCGTAGTCCCGATGCATTAATCACTTCTGGAAGATCATTGGTCAAAGCTTTTTCTAAAGGTAGAACCTCATGATGACTCAATAACTCAATAACAGCTTGCACCTCTTGTGCGACGGTCATCTTGCTGGAGTCCAGTCGAACTGCAGGGCGTTGCGGTGCCTGATACGGAGAATCGAATCCAGTGACCGCGCTAATTTGTCCAGCTGATGCCTTGCTGTAAAGACCTTTGGGGTCCCTTCGCTGGCACTCTTCGAGCGGACAAAAGACAAACAGCTCATTGAAATCCTGGGCGCCAATAATCTCGCGCGCTAGCTCCCGATCGCGCGCATAGGGCGAGATACAGGCAGTGACAACGATATAGCCGGTGTCGAGGAAAAGCTTGGCGGTGTGCGCTATTCTGCGAATATTTTCAGATCTGTCTTCTGGAGTGAAGCCTAGATCAGCACACAGTCCGAACCGCAAATTGTCACCATCAAGAACGACAACGCGGCAGTTTTTTTCAAACAATGCTTTTTCAAGTTCTTTAGCAAGACTGCTCTTGCCGGAGCCAGATAGCCCGGTCATCCACAGAACACTGCCCCGATGCTTGTTTAGTCCCTCATAACGAGCTCGTTCCACATAACCAAGTTCGTGACGCAAGTTCGGATTGACTTTAAGACTACGTTCGACCCGCACTGGGCGATTGTCGACTACGCCAGCGGCGGCGGTATCATATGCGGTGCAGACGACGAATTTCTCAACAATAGCGCCCGTTGCGGCTCTATCAAAGGCGATTGGTTTCGACGTCTTGATGATCACATCAGCAAAACCGCCATTGATCAAATTTTCAGCACTAGCAAGCTGCTTCTGCTGAGTGGCGGCATCAATCACTTCAACCCGGCATGGCACTTCGGTAGTACCCATTTTAAGCATGTACTCCGTTTCAGGCGAATACGAATGAGCAGACAACCAAGCTAGCTTGCCTCTGAATTCAGTGTCGACCTCAGGGGCGTTATCCAAAAGCGAGATCACTTCGCCTCGTTCGACGAACACTTGTTCGGTCAGACGAAGGGCGATGGACTCGCCGGACTTAGCCGACTGCACATCGGTTTCGAGATATTTCTCGATCGATTCGACACGTGAGATTTTTCCAGACGGAGAAAAGAAAATTTCAGAGCCCTTTTTGATTGACCCCGAGACAATGCGTCCGGCAAACAGTCTGTCGCCTTCGAAACGATAGACATCTTGCAGTAACATCCGAAAAGGTTGATCATCCTTTTTGATGTTATTCAGTTTTTGAGCAACATCTGTTAGTGTGCCCAGCAATGGCTTGCCGACGTACCATTCGAGCTTGGAGGTAGCATTGGTAATGTTCTCACCCGCTAACGCACTGATCGGAACAATCTGTTCGCAAATGATCTCTTGCTGCTCGATGATCTCTCTGGTTTTTGCACAAACTTCTTCGAAAATCGTTTGATCGTAGTTGATCTGGTCCACTTTGTTTAAGGCCACTATGACTCGACGAACACCAAGCATGTTCAAAATTTTCAAATGTCGTTCGGTCTGTGAACGAACACCTTGATTGCAATCGACCACCAAAATCCCGAGATCAGCTTCTGATGCGCCTGAAGTCATATTTTTCAGAAATTCAAGATGCCCAGGTGCATCAATAAGGATGAATTTGTGCCCTTCGAACTCAAAGTTTACGCGAGTGGTATCAATGCTGATGCCTTGTTCTTGTTCTTCTTGCAGTGCGTCGAACAGGAATGCTGGTTCAAACTGCAAACTCTTGTCTGAGCAAATCTTCTGAACATGAGCGATTCGATCCTCCGGAACGCGTCCGCATTCCAACAAGATCCGCCCCAGCAGTGTAGATTTGCCGTGATCGACGTGACCGACTACAACAACTTTATGCAACTGCAAGCTATCGGATGAATCCACGTGCATTACATGTATCCTCCGCTTCTTAATTTCTGCATCGCATAAGTGTCAACTTTATCTTGTGCTCTGCCTGCCCGTTCGCCAGTCTTCGTATTCTTCAATTCTTCAATGATCTCGTCTAGATTGGTCGCTTCCGAATCGATGGTGCCTGTACAAGGCGAACACCCTAGACTGCGATAGCGCTTTCCCTCTTTGGCGAAATAAAGTGGCATGATGTCCAACTTTTCGCGGCGGATGTATTCCCAAACATCCATCTCAGTCCATTGAAGCAACGGATGAACGCGCAAATGAATCGATTCGGGAACGTGCAAATTATAGTAATGCCAAATTTCAGCAGGTTGTTCTTTGTAAGTCCAGGTGCCACTTTCAGGACGAGGAGAGACGACTCGCTCTTTTCCCCGAGAGCCTTCTTCATCACGACGGATTCCAACCAACAAAGCTTGGATTTTGTGTTCTTTGATAGTGTCGAGCAAAGCCTGTGTCTTCAAGGCACCGCAACAGGTCAGACGACCCATGTTAGGGTTCATACCATCAGCCAATGCTTGCTGGTTGCCACCGATGATCAACCTTAGATTGTGATTCTTTGTGTAATCGTCACGCCAGGTGATCATCTCTGGAATCTTGTAACTCGTATCAATATGCACAAGTGGTATCGGAACGTTACCCAGAAACGCTTTGCGAACCAGGTGCAAAAGTACCGTAGAATCCTTGCCCATGGACCAAAGCAAGCCCAGATTCTTCGTTCTGCTATATGCTTCCCTGATGATGAAAATGCTTTCGTTCTCGAGGGAATCGAGGTAATGGCTCATGAGTGGAGAAATCCCGAGGTAACCGTGCGTTGCGCCAACAAAACCAGCCAGGGACCCAGTGAACCATAGGGGCGAGGGCATTTCAAGTGAAGGTTCCCGAAATTGTTGCTAATTGAGCCTTAGCGCCGTTCCAGACTGCCTCTTGACCGATACAATTTAGATAATTGGTGCTTAACAAAGCGATCCGAATGTGAGTGCGAATTTACTTTATGTTTACTAGTTGGCCGCGCCACTTACCAATCACCGAATGTTCCAAGCCAAAACCAAATCCTCTGCTTTCGATTACCGAAATGAATTCAACCGCACTGTGCACGGGGATTATCTCGCCTCGGGGTGGAATTATGATGAATAGTCGCTCGAAGTCATATGTATTGCACACAACACCCCGCGAGATGTCTTTCAATTGATTGTTTTGAATTTCCATGCGCTCTGATACAACACCGCCTTTGATATCACGGGACTTGAGAGTCAGTTGAAGCATCGGTTGAAAATCCCACACACCGTCAAACAACGGACTCCACATCACATAACGGGGACAGTTAGCGAGAATGATCGAATCTCCGGCGTGAAATCGACTGGCGTTATCTTTTAGAGAATCTTGAATGACCTTCTGTGTTTGCCAGGACAAGATCCAGGGCCGCGAATACCCGCGATTAGCGAGAAAGCTGAGAGCGATCACGGGCAGGATGATCACAGCAATGACAGAAGTTCGGAGCACTCTGCTGCTTGCGCGAGTGCCAAGAATTTTAAATATTAGCGCTATTAATCCCGCTGCAGAAATTCCGATCCCCACTGCAGCGCCTTCATTGATGCGGTTAACTATGGTCTGAAAAGTAGGTACATACTCTGGATTCAAGCCAAAAATCGAGTAAGAAAAGACCACGGTGATCAACCCCAAAGGCAGCAAAACGACGGGCTGATCGTTATCGTCTGGCGATTTTGAGAGGACAAAAAAAGCGCTGGTTACTACCAAACAAATAACCGCTAGCGTTGTCCACAACGTCTTGCCAGATGCGTATTCGAACGCTTGCGCCGCGAGATTACCAAAGAACGGCACAGAATAAGGAGGGCAATTAATTCGGACCCCTTCGGCTACCACAGAAACAATGTTTTGAACATTGAATTGGACCGCGTGAACCTGCGCAGGTCCCAACATAGGTGCGATCAAACGTGAGTATATAAAGAGTGCGGCAACAGAAAGGATGAAAGGCACGCAAAGCAGCGAGGCCCGCTTGAGCGAGCCGACAGGCTCCTTCCGCCGAAAAATGATGTATGCAAAGAATATATTCAAAGATACCAATGGCAAGAATGTCTCATAGCAAAAAATCGATAATACGAAACAGGTAATTGCTCCGTAATAGTATGGGAGCTTCGACTGGTTCGCTCCTTTCGTAGTCAGCACTAGACTGGCCATAGACAGCGCCAAGCTAACGTTTTCCGAGCTACAAGTGGCCCAGTAATGAGTGACATCATGATTGGGATAAATTATCAAAATCAGGCCTGCCACCAAGGACAGTGCTGACTTGCGCGTCAATTCGAACAGAGCCAGGTAAAGAAAAAAGGCGGATGCAATCTCCAGCCCCGCATTGACGAGGTGGTATCCCAGAGGCTTTAGACCAAATGCAAAAAATTCAATAACGTAGAAGAACGCCTCTACAGGTCGAACAATCACACGCGGATCACTTAACAGATACTGGTGAAACGCCGAGAAAAGGGAACGCGGACCCGACTGGATCAAATTCAACGTAATCCAATCGTCTAAGTAAAACCCGACTTTGTTAAGAATCGGACCAAAACATGCGAACTCGAGCGCAACAATTATTGCGAGTGCGACCAATGCGTGCCAACGCGCCAAAGCATCCAATGGCGAAGGCGCTTTGTTTGAGCCGCTTTCGGCAGGCTCTGTCACTGCATGTCGGTCATCATTTACAGACGTCATCACGGCTCGAATCTAGCAGAAGACCATCTCACTCAGGCTCGATTACGCATAAAAATTTTGCAACAATGCGATCAATGGATCATTTAACCTATTAGTCTATTTCAGAATAGCTACGAACGGGGCACCGCGTTCTGAACAAAGCCGTGGTCAAATTGAAGCCAACGGACTCTGATGAAATGGAGCCATCTCTGATCAGAGATGAAGATTCAGCGCCCGTAAATCAAGAGCAATTTGGGCGACCACCCCACAAACAACTGCGCAAAAACAAGTTCAGATCAGCATTCACGTATTCATTGGTCGCCTTCACTGCGATAAATGTGGCGCTTGCCTGCACGCAATTCTTCAAGGTCAATCCGGACAATTCCTCTTACCACGGCTGGAGTTGGTGGACAGTCCACGATATCCGTCACGCCACAGCGCCTTCAAATGTGGTGCTGCTCGGCTCATCACTTATGGTGGCAGCTATCGCCGAGTGCGATGCCAACTTTTTGAAACACACACTAGACCTTGCCACCTATCGTGGTGCCTCGTACCTTGATAAAGTTTTGCAAGATCGGTTTCGTGGGTCTTTCAACACACTGAACCTTTCCGCCCCCGGACAGATGCCTTCTGACGCTTACCTAACACTCAAGGCAGCAGTAAATGAAGGCGTTAAGCCGGACATCTTGGTCTACGGTGTAGCGCCCAGAGACTTTCTTGACGGAACTATGCAGAGTCCTTCTGATACGGAAGCTTTCAAGTTTCTTCAACGAAGTGTGGACATTAGCGACTGCGGGCTGGATTATTACGCCTCACCTTTCGGCAAGCTTGATTGGCTGCTACGAAGCTCCTTCAATCTATATCGCGTATCCTCAGACTGTCGGCTCTCAACGGAGCGGTGGTGCCGACTCTATCTCAGTCACAATGGTCTCTTCAATCTGCCCGAATATGAGGGTGAAGCTGGACCATTTGCTTCGAGATTGAGAGCGATCAATCGTCCCTTTAATATCGAGCCCGGCACATTTTTGGCGCTCCAAACGATCAAAGACAAAAGCGCCATGATCGACAATCGGCGCGACTACATGGACCGTTATCGAAATCCCGACCAACGTCTTTACGAAACTCAATTCCGATTTTTAGAGAGGATTACAAGGCTATGTGCACAAAAAGGCATCACCCTGATAATCGTGCAGATGCCGATCACGCTGGAGAACGTGCAGCTTCTGAAACCTGCCCTCTACTCCAAATACAAAGCGGATCTCGCTCACCTCTGCGCTAAAGGAAAAATCCGTGTGCTTGATTTGTGCCAGTTCAATCAATACACCAGAGACGATTATCGAGACACTGTGCACTTGAATGGCTATGGTGGAAAGAAATTCGTAGACAGCCTGGTTTTGGCATTAAGCAATGACGACCAATTGAAAGAGACCTTTGTGGAAGCGTCGCAACAGTCACCAGTCGGAGCGAAATAGCAGAGACTGGCGCTTCGAAATGGGGAATGTTACATTTATCCAAGAACCGGTCACTAATCCAGAATGTAATATGTATGAGTCTCTGAAACCTTCATAGAGCTCCACATTGCTACCCTTAACAGTCAGGCGAGAACGGCATGTTTACTCCAAAGAAGCCTCCTCCGGATCCATCCAAAATACGGTTGCCAAAGGCTTCTCTGCCCCCCAGCATGCCTGAACTGCAAGCAATGCATGCACAAGCAAGCGAAAATCGCGGCCGAGAAGTTGAGTTGATTTGGGCTGAGCCCGATTCTGCCAAGTCTTACAGCATGAGCGCCCGCTTCGAGCACGGCAAATCCGAGAATCCGACTTGGACGCTTTGGGAAGACGATGGTCAAGAAGGGAAACTCGTTTGGCGATTCGACACGTCAGATTTCGAGCTGATTAACGACGTCGTCTGCATGCTTAAAAAAGCGAAGGCGCCCGCCGTTGAGGCGAAACCGACCGAACCGCAGGGGCCTATAGACCCCTTTGAAGCGATGAAACCTAAGCCAGCACCACAACCAATTGATCCGTTCAATTCGCTAACACCCAGCTCGGGATTTCATCCAACCCAGCCCCAACCGGCTGTCCAGCAGGATCAATTCCAGTCAAGCACTCGCGCCCCACAACAAAATCCAGCTTCTTATCAACCAGGCTATTTTCAACAAAATGTCCCTGAGAAATCAGCAGCACCAGCACAACCGGTCATGCAGAATCCTTACGCTGGCTCGGTCGATGATGCCAATGTAGGCGCCACTGGGGCGCCGATGCCTCAGCGTCCTCGAACCACAGGCTTCCTGCCGCCATTCGCGCCCGGAGCCAAGCAGGACAATGAAAATCCTTACGCGCCAGTAGAGAAGAAGGCGGACACAATTGAAGGCAATCTCTCAGAAATGCCTGTGCCTGCTTTGCTACGGAGCCTTGTTGTCAACCAGGCGAGCGGCAAGCTGGAGATTTTAGGTGAGGAAACCGTTGGCGATGTCTACTTTGAACACGGCGTGCCGAAACATGCAGGCACCCCGACCGAGTATGGAGATGGTGCAATCAGAGAACTGGTGACGTGGGAGAAAGGCACTTACGTTTTCACGCCAAATGCTCGCACAGAGATGCGCTCAATAGAGGATAAGCTCGAGAAGATCATCGCAGATGGTATTCAGCTGCTCGACCAAAAGAGACATTTGAAGAGAGCAGGACTTGCTTACGAGTCATACTTGGTTCGACTGCACAAAAATCTGAGCGATACCGAGTTGAAACTGATGCTCACTAAAGGAGCGCCGCTCGATTTCAACTTTCAGCGAGACGTTTATCAATATCTCCGCCACAAACGCACGTTTACAGACCTTTTGCGCGACAAGCCCATGGATAGCACCATGTGGAGCACGCTGCTGTTCAACTTTCTTTCTTGTGGATTGATTGAGATCAAGCAACCAGATGCATTCAAAGGATCCCAACTAGACTTTTTGGGTGAAGCTCGCTCGCAAGTGCAAGCGATACACGAATCGTTTATCCGTCCAGAAACTGGTGTTTATTCGTATCCTGCATTGATGTACTTCATGGAATATGAGATGCATCGATATGAGGCGTACAACTTTCCAATGTCTCTAATCGTCTTTGAAATAAAAAACAGGCGCGATGGCGGCACTGTTCCAGATGTCTTAAACCCGCAGGCTGCCGGTATTGCAGCGATGCGAATGGACTTGGTTAAACGACCGCTCGATATAATCGGACACTTTGAAGCTGTCGATTATGGATTGTTGCTGCCCAATACGACCGGATCATCAGCTGCTTTTGTAGCCAACAGGATTTTGGAAAGCCTTACCGCCACTCCATTGATCAAGGGCGTGGACAGAAACACACTCACATTCGCGTTTGGTGTGGCAAGCTTGCCTGCAGATGGTGATGATTTGGAGAGCCTGGTGCTCGCAGCCAAGTCAGCCAAGCTAAAGGCTAAACAAGGACAATTTCCGATCGTTCTCTCTCGCACCAAAAAGAGAGACTAACTATGTCTGATGAACCAGCCGACATTGCGTTGAGGCTCGGTGAATTGCTAATCCGCAGCGGCGTCGTCACCGTTGAGGCGCTTGAGGACGCGGTAGTGCTAGCGATAAAAATGCCTATGCCGCTCGATCGCGTGCTCGGCATGAACGGTCATCTCAATGCAGCTGGAATGCAAGCGGCACTCCAATTGCAAGACATGATCGACAGCAAACAGATCAGCCTGGACAGCGCCGTTAAGGTCTTAGAATTAGTTGCTCTTCAGTCGATGGATTTCAACACAGCGCTGCGCAAATTGGCGCCGGGCGTTGAAAAGGCGCAAGGCAAACTGACCAACAAGCTCGGTGAAACCATGCGCAAGGCAGGGGTCGTCAATCCCAAGAATCTAGAACAAGGATTGATGCAGAGCCTGAATACCGGTTTGCCACTAGGGATGGTGCTGCTCGGTATGGGCGCAATTACCAATCAAAATTTGCATTCCACTCTTTTGGCTCAAAGATTAGTTCGCGATGGTGCACTGAGCCCCGACGAGGGAATTCAGGCTTTGCGGTTCGCTCGTCTGCACACAATTAGCTTGCAACAATCACTAGAACAACAACACATGCGTGGAGCGGCAATTAAGTTACATTTCGGAGTTGGAGAACTCTTCGTCTTGTCCGGCTTTATGACGGAAGGTCAGCTTTTGTCGTCGCAAGAACTTGAGTTAGTCGAGGACAAAACGATCGAACAAGTGCTGCAAGAGTGCGGTTATGCTAATCCAATCACCCTTGAAGCATCGCTGCGTCTTCTAGACATGGTCAAAAAAGGCACGCTCTTCGAAGATCAAGCGGCGAGTATTCTTAAGCGTCTCAGAAATACGACAACTCACGCAGAGATGAATGAAATCCTTTCAAATTTAGGCGATACTGACGTCGAATCAAATAAAATTGATGTGTCAGAACTGCTTACGATGACTGGTCTAGTCTCTGAAGAGGACATCGCCGCCGCCACACCTCTGTCACTATCCAACCGAGTCTCTCTGGTCCAAACTCTGCAACAAGTTGGCGTCTTAGATGCACAAACAATCACCGCAGTGCAAGACTGCAAAGAAGCTCTCGATTCGGGCATTATCACCGCCGAACAAGCAGTGATTGCAGTTGTCTACGCAGGCGAAAACAACAAGAGTCTCGAAGAAACTTTGAAGACGTTCGGCTGGGCACCAACTGTACTGATCGGCGAATAGCGCACGTGAGTACAATGAAATCGCTCATTGCCACAATAATATTGTGCCTGACGCTCCTCACAGCATGCAAATCAGAAGACAGGGTGATTTGGTCGCCAGACGGAAAACGAGCTGCAGTGCTAGCATCGGACGGTCTTAGAGTATCAGATGATACGGGCACCATATCCGCACCACTATTGGTGGATGTACAAATATGCCGTTGGTTGCCTGATTCCATTCATGCCCTTGTTGTTTCAAGCAAGACAACCACCAGTTGGGAAGAAACAAAAAACTTGTACTCTGCGGGTGAACGCCTAAAAATTCTACACATCGCTAAGTCCATATGGAAAGCTGGTTCTGCTACCAAATTGACCTCGCTTGATCGAGCACTTGTGACGGATGCTTTGATCTATCTTAGATACAAGTATGGTTTAAAGGCATTACAAACGAGACTCGCCGACAAGCGAACAAATGACTATTCAATCACTGTTGAGATTCTCAAAATTCTCGATCTTGCCAACAAAAGTCCTCAAAGTGGTGTTGTCTTATGGCGAACCACAAAAAACGTAGATGACGTGCGCGTATCACCCTCCGGTAATCTGGCTGCCGTATCCGTCAGAGATGGAATGACAAACAAAATCATATTGACATCCAAAATCATAGTGATCCCGTTGAAGGTGGGTCAACCGAAAATAGCAGTGGAATCGTTAGCTGACTTCCCTGACTGGTCAGCTGATGGCAAGTCTCTCTTCTATATTTCTTATCCTAAAGTAGACGAGAAAGTTCCATTATCACAACTATATGAGAGTAAACACCCGTGGGTTGCCACGCTTAACCGTCGAGAAATCGCTGATGCGAATGGAATGATTCTTCCAAAATTTGCTCCTACCAAAGAATTGGCAGAAGTCCTCGCCGCAGACTCTTCTCGTGTTCGTTGCTTGCCTGATGGAAGTGTTGTCTTTCATGCGAAACAGTGCTCGTTCCCTTCGCTCAAAAAAACTGATCCTCAGGTCAGCCTTTTTAAGTTACTGCCAGACGGACAGTCTCTTGAACCGATCCTCGCATCGAAAGGATTGCCGAGCGATAAAATGGATGCCTTTGAGCCCAATCAAGACGGCACAAAGATCTCTGTGCCAGGAGAGCATGGCGAAATCACCGTACTGGACATGGCTTCCGGAACGGTGACCACATTGGAGAAAGGCGGTGACGGAGATTTAAAATTCATTCCGCAATGGCGAACGAATGAGGAACTTTGCTATCCGGCTCGAAATCGTGAGAATGTTGCGAATGGGCACCATGCAGATGTTGTTTTGCAGTCGTTGAGCGAACCTAGCCGCCGCATCAATCTTAGTAAGAATTGGCCTTCAACGTCCATCGAATTTCTCAACGACGATGAGAAGCCGGCAGATACACTAAAGACTAAGGCCACCTCAACGAAGTCGAAGAGGAAGATAATGAGCGGTGCGTATCATAGGATACAAACTCCGGCGGGGAAATGAACTCCACATGATGGTGGCACGCAGTCTGGTCGTTTAATTACTGTGAAGCTCCCAGTCAGCCGAATCCACAAGATGGGTAAGCCGGACCTTGGCGCCAGTTCACGTTATGGTAAAGTGCAAATATCGGTTAGAGGTCTGCACATGAACCTAGATCCAAAAGTACAGAAGCTCATCGACGAGCGCGTTAAATCTGGTCAGTATGCTACTCCAGAGGACGTTATGGCAGCCGCTCTATTGACGCTGGATCAACAGGAATGCCTCGGCGACTTCGCACAAGGGGAACTTAACGAGTTGCTGAATGCAGGCGAGGTGAGCATCGCCCTGGACGGGCCATTAGATGGCGATGGCATGTTTAAACGCAGAAGATCACGACGAGCTGATAAGCATACTTCATGAGTTATCGGATTTCGCGTCGCGCAAACGCCGATATTGAAGCGATTTGCAACCACATCGCCAAAGACAACGCGAACGCCGCTGACCGACTCGATCAGCTTCTCCATCGCACTTTTCAGATGCTTGCACAATTTCCAGGAATGGGTCGCACCAGACTCGATGTTTGGACCAGCAATTATTATTTTTGGAAAGTCGGCAACTGCATAGTAGCCTATAGGGCTAAAGACAAACAGCTAGTGGTGGTTAGAGTGCTACATACCGCTCGCGACTTTCGGAAATTGTTCAAAGTAAACCATGCGACACACAGAATGACAGCCGCAGGACAGATTGAACAAGTCGAGCTTCCACCGAATGGAACTTCGGACGATTTTCGATTCATTTTCGCGGGTGCAAAAATGACTCCGCTCGATGCGAAATTAAGAGAAAAAGCGATACAGTCCAATCCCGACGACTGGGAGTCAAGGCTCACGCTGCTTGGCTTTTACGGAAAACGTCCAACTAAACAAGAAAAATATTTTCAGCACATGTTATGGATGATCGACACACGGTCAAGCGATTATGTAAGCAATTATATGGGCCATGAATATCATTCGCGTGCGCTTATTTGGAACAAGTCTAGAGAGCACGAAGCAAGCGCAAGATGGTCTCGTCAAGTCAGGAAGCACCCTGACGATTCTCGGGTTCTCTGCAATGCAGCGAGTTTCTTCGAGAAGTTCAATAGTACAACTAGCGAACGGCTCTACAAGCGCGCAAAAAAGGTAGATGTTACATTTGCAAAGCCGGCACGAATGCTCGCATACGAATATAGGTATCGGGCCTGGAGCGGACCCCAAAGGGACAGAGCAAGGTTAGTTCGCCTTGCATTGAAAGAAGCCGACGAAGCACTTCAACGTGGAGAGGGACTAGGTGAACGAGTCGGTTTGCTCACAGAATTCACACCAACAGCGATCAAATTTGGATATTTAGAGCAAGCGAGAAAGTTCGCCAAACGACTCCAGTACTATGGAAAAGACTCCAGTTTATGGAATCAATACGCTTATCTTTTCTTGGCATGGCTTGATTTCAGGGAGAATAGGAATCGTGCGCTCAATTTCAAACTCAAGCGCCTACAGTCCCTGTTTGAAGAATACCCGACGCACGTAGCAAGTTGCCATGCAGCCCGGTCATTCGTCAATGACGTGCTAGATTCAGAGTTAAGAGGAACCGCACAAAACCTACTTAGAGTCCTCATATCAGGCACGGATGATCAGAAAGAGAAGAAGGAACTTGAAAAATGGTTGATCGCAATTACGGATCAAAGAAATGCAAAACTCAAACTCCTAAAAAAGAAGCTGTATCGCCTCTTTTGAAATCGCCCCCCCGCAACCCATTCCTTAGTGCCAGACTTGAACTTAGCAACTAGTAAAAAGCGGCTCTTTCCAATTATAAGGTGCTATCTTCAATGTCATGCCATGAGTGCTTGCCACAAATTGAATAATTCGCTTCTCTTTAAAAATGATAGGTGCATGTCGATGAGAATGCCGCTGTCATCTGATGAGAGTATTTGGAAATCGGCAATGGTGTCCGACAGTGCGCTATCAAGCTCGCCTGGAGACAGCCGGTACTCTTCCAGAAATAACGTGTGCATGAATTTTTGAAGCTGAGGCGTGTGTTCAGTTGTCGTCTCGCGCCCGAGCGGTAGCTCATCCCTTTTTAGTGTAGACAAGTTCGCCTCGATGATGGCACGCAGCTCTGGGCTGCTCTTTCCATAAGCCAATTGCTCTAAGAGTTGACGATAAAGTTTGGCGTTTTCGTATTCGCCTGCATACATGCGCTCCACAATTGGTATTACAGTCAACCGCGTTCCGCTTTCAATAACGCAGCTGAAGAGCAGGCTCGACAACTCCTTAAACCTAGCATCAGCCAAAGCGTTCATCAGTGCCTCCGCATTTTTATGATCTGGGAAATTTAGCAAGTTCTTCAATTCGAGCATGTGTTTTTGCTCAGATGGTGCTTCGAGGACTTCCATGGCAACTGTCTTGATGTTGCGACGAAACACTGATGAATAGCCTGCCATCTTAGTGAAAGCTTGATTGATATCGACAGCCATCTGGGCAAAGTGACGTACCTGCGGATTATCGTGAGCGATTGCCTGAGAGAGATTTTCTGAGAACCAAGGGAAGTCAGCCACATAGCAGATTCTCAAACCAGAGATGAGAACCTGCGGATCTGAGGACTCGAGTAATTGTCGATGTTGATTAGTAGCCGACAGAAGCTCGGATGGATCGGATGAGAATGCGTAAGAATTCAATATTGGATGGGACTTCAGATCAGTGGCGGCGACATCGACAATAGAGCTATCAGGCTCCAGCGCCACCGTTGAGAGAGTATCCAATTGTGGCTCGTCCTGCCAGCTTCCAGACTTTCCTTCCTTAAAGAAGCTCCACATGTTGCGAATGTAGTACGAGTCGAGACTTGTGATTACAAAGAAAATTGTTGAACCTAACAGAAGCAGAATCACAAGAAAGTCCTGTAAATGAAGAAAATTCTTCAATACCGCCATGCCACCACTGGTGATTAATGCAGCAAGAGAAACCACAATCGAAATAAGTGACACGATGGTACCCCTTCTCTTGCGAGGGACCGGGATCATGCACTGCCTGGACATCGGCAGCTGAATGCTTCGATGGATAATATTGTAAGTCACCATCAAAACCACCAAGGGCCAAAAGGGAGGCAAGATCAAGGCGAGACCTCCCAGCACGAGAACATTGATCGGTTGAACACTCAAGAGCGAACTCAGTTGCAACCGCCTATTCACAGTTCTGCTGATCAGATGGTGAACGGGCAGCGATAGCACGTAAATCGTCATTGTCATGGCACTGACAAATGCAGCAATCTGCCTAGCAGAAGCGAATTGCGTGTCAGCCACCTGGTAGAAAAGATTCTCAAGCACAAATTTTGTCACTGTTGCCCAGGCCATGGTGCTCATCGCTACTCGAACCAGCGGGTTTGCAAAGACAAAACGCACGGAATCAGATAGCGATTCGACTGCTGGGTGTTTGCTGTTATCGGTACGGCGCTTGAATTCTGATACGCTCATGCGCGCTACTGTTATACCGAAAAGAATGAAATGCGCTATGAGCATCGCCCAGGCAAAAGGATACAGATACACCAACAAATGCCCCTGACTCAAAATCCAAACAAGAGCTGCGGCTGTGATTCTTGCCAACAATTCATAGGAGATGATAGTTTTAAAAACCCGTCGAAAAATAGCCGGGTTTACTGAAGCCTGCAAAACCATCGGTCCCAGAGTCGTGCCAATCAGATCAACTGTCATCACTGAAACGACGAAAGCGTACAAAAGAGGCGCGTTCAGAGCCTTAAGGGCTGTGGAGTACGGCACCAGAAAACAGCCTACAGAGGCAAGCAGCGCCAATACAAGAACCGCTTTATAGGCGTTATAGGGTTCTTTGCCCGTATGACCACGTACGGCAAAGTAAGCGTAATAGATCAAAGAAGATAAGCTGGCGAAAAAGAAAAGCTGGGAATAACCTTTGCTGCCCACTTCTTTGATAAAAATACTGGTGGCGAAGATCCAGCAGGAGTTGGTATACAAACTTCGACACAGCGCGCTGAAAAAGTGCGTCTTATGAGTAATCGCTCTCGCATTCCACAGCTTCATGCACTCTCACGCATATCAGCTTTTCGAGTCTTCCTGATTTTCATAGACGCTGTCGACACTAGCTATTCTCACCTTCGCGAATTTCATTCCCTTCTCGCGCCTTTGCTTTTTTCTCACCTATTTCTTTCTGAGCTGTAAGTTCCGCTTCATTGCTCCAAAGATTACCGAGATACTCGCTCTTCTCTATTTTTTCTGCCAGAGTATTTATGCGTTCGGAAAGATATCCAATCTCGTCATTCCCTTTGTACTCTGTGCGAGCAGAGAAATTGCCAATATTGATCTCATTGACTGTGTGAGCCATTTCTCTGAATGGTTTGGACAAGCGACCACCCACAAAAACAGAGGCAAACAGACTAAGAAGAAAACCGACAACCAGCGCAAAGAACAGTCGGTTGGAAAGTTCGCGTGTCTTTTGATCGATGGGACGCATGTTGAATCCGAGCGTCACCACTAACTTCAGGTCAGTGATTGGCAGAGACATAACGATAAAAGATTTCTGCCCCAAAACCAATCCTTGTTTTACAAAAACCTGACGAGAACCGGCATCTGCCCCCTTGAAAAAATGCTGAGCGGCTTCATATGCCTGCTGCTTCATCGATCCGGTCGCATCTCTTTCGTCGATACCGTCGCTGGTGATGAAATTTCCTTGACTGTCAGTGAGGAGAATAAAATTGTCTTGGCCAAGCTTTAGACCTCGCAAAAGATATTCAATCTTCTTCAGGCGTGGAAACACACCACCGCTAAGGATGCCAATCACATGCTGCTTTTCGCGATCATCGAAGACTGGAGTGAGATACGTTTGATAAAGTTCGCCGGATCGGGAAAACAATGCGTCGCTACTCACTGATCTCCGTTCAGCAATTACTTTTTTCGCCAGCGCCACAAATTGCGCATCTTTTTGATAAAAGTTCGCTTTTGGTTTGTAGGTCGTGGGGTCGGGACTAAAGCGCTTCTCAGCAAAGACGAGGTCTCCGTTGACTTTGTAAAAGTAAACTGTGGTGAAAATATTTGGCAACTCGAGAAATTCTTTAACGACGCCTTGCGCGATCTTTTCATCGAAAGGCACAAACCCATCAAGCGAGGCTATTTGATCGATGGCTATTAATTCTGATTTGTAATTGCCTTCAATGTTATTGACGATGAACGACAAGGATGTAGACGCATCTGAGATCGCGAATTGCTTGATTGCTTCAGACGTAAGCACGTAAGTGAAGCCGGCAACTACTGCAAAGAAAATGAGAATAATGGAAAACAGTCGAATGAATATTAGGTTTTGAATTGAACGCACTGCGCATTCCCTGTTTAGGAGAGATCAACCTGGATTCCAAATCAATAAGCGATGTTTCCGCTTTTCAAAATCTTCCGTATGTTGCGTTTGCTGTGCAATACACGCGCGATTTCCACTGTTTGTTCTACAAGCCGATAAACGATCAGGTAATTACCTTCTGCAATGCAGCGAAGTCCAGGTGGGAGTTCATTGCGCTTCTTACCAATGCCTGGATGTTCTCGCAACATACCGAACCTATCATCAAACCGATCAAGCACATGGCTGGCAGCGTCGAGATTGTCGTTAGCGATGTAGTCGTGAATTTCTTGTAAGTACGGAGCGATAATAAGCCGCCTCACTTCTCAGCTCTTGCCTGTCTTTCTGAACGCCTTGTTTCGCTCTCGGAGTTCAGCAAAGACCTGTTCGGCTGGGATCCCCTCGCCACGGTCTAGCTGATCGATTCCTTTTTGAATTTCGTGCCGCAGATCCGCCCAATCCTCTGGCGAACGCATTGCATCTACAGCGTCATGAACTTCCTCATCAGTCGCTGGTGGCTCTCCCTGAATGGCGCGCTGCTGGTCAAGGTGGTGCCGCACTCGGTTCTACTCCTCGTGACAGAATTGAAGCTGCAGGTGCCGATAAATGCGTCCACGTTCCTCGGGGCCAAGTGCATTGACTAGCCTCAGTATTTGGTCAAAGGAAACATTTTCTTCTGGTTTTTGCCGAGCCATTGGCGTTTTGCACCTCTTTTAACAATTATACGCCGCCTTGCCTCAACCGCATCGACAGCACTCTCCCGTGGTTCATATTGTCGTCACAGAGCCAAAAGTCCGGGTACAATTGCCGGGTGCACGAATCAATTGCACGGACTAGCGATGACGTGGTCTCGGACCATAACTCCGTCAACAAGGCAAGCCTTGGTTGGCGTTCTTACGCAGCCGTTTTTGTTATAGCTACGGCTGCAACAGCTCTTCATCACGTTCTCGAACCTGGCGTCAAAGTGGCGCTGCTTTTTGATGGCCGGCACTACTTCGAATCATGCCAGCACGTCACCACCCTGATCCTGGCAGCAGTTAGCATGAAACCAGCAGCTGCCGTTGCAGCTGAACAAGCTTTGCGAGACTGGATCATGTTGGATGGACCAATACTTCCGTGTCTATTCGGCTCGGTTTTTGCCTGTCTCGGCCATAGTCCCGCCAGTTCTGACTGGACTGTGATCATCGCGGTGCAAACTGTATTGCACGCAATAGCGGCAGTGCTCGTCTGCAAACTTGCATTTCAACTGACGCGCAATAAGCAGATTGCCTACGTTTCCGCGGCGCTGTGGACGTTCTACCCAGCTGCAGTGCTCGCGTCCGGTCGACTGATGACCGAGAGCATTGCGGTCGTTCTGCTCCTCTGTCTACCACTTGCCCTGCGGGGAGCCCTAAGAAAGACTGGAAGCACCGAGCTTCAACCTTCATCAATCATACAAAGGCTCTCGACAATCCTGAGTGGAAATCCGTATGGCTTCACAGCAGGTATTGTATCGGGACTTCTGATCCTGCTAAAGCCCGGCATGATACCGTCCGTAGTATTATGCTGGATCGCGGGCATGGTGATGACACAGAAACGACTTGCACTCGCAGTGGCATTAGTAATTGGTTCGGGACTAGCTCTTAGCCCCTGGCTTTTGTACACGAAGCAGACCACTGGCAAGGCAGCGATAACCGTGCAAAGGATGCCTGTGCATAACGCTTTAATTGGTTGGGACCCAGAAACCAACGGTTGGCAAACGAACCCACCATCAGGATTTGAGCGTGTGATGAATACGGGCGGGGAGCCGCTTTCGGTAATCGAAGGAATCTGGATCAGTCATCCGCAAGAGTGCCTGAATATTTTGGGAGAAAAGTTCGGACATTTATATTCCACGCCATGGAACGACTATCGCGCTAAAGCTTTTCTGCTAAACCCACAAGGACAAGGGATCTATCACTACCTCCTGCTCTTTGCTGGTCTGGCAGGTTTGTTCGCATGGATTTTGGGAGAGCAGCGCAAGAACAAATTGGCAATTCTGTGCGTATCCGCAGCAGCTGGTCAGTGTGTATATTTGATGTTTGAACCTGTCTGCAGATATGCTTTTCCGCAGTTTGCCTTCGCGCCGATTCTGTTCGCGCTTTCTCTGCTTCAAATCAAGGGTGCCTCTAGAAATTTAAAAGTGGTGTTCGTTGCCACTGGGCTCTCTATCGGATGTGTGGGACTGATAGCTTTCAGCGAGTCGTTAGCTACGCAACGATTGGACGAAACTACACACTTTCTGGACTACCGAGATCAGGCAATTCAGAGAATTTCGATCGCGCCATCTGCTTCTAAGAAAGCTACTCTGGCACTACTTTTGGTTGACGGAGACAAAAATCTCGGAAACAATCTAGTGGAAGTTAACGGACATAATTGCGAAGGACAGTTGCTGCCATTCAACTACTATGATCCGCAGCGGTATCAAGCCTTCAATTTGTTGAAAGAACTGGGTTATGGTTTGAATGTCCCCGTCGACGACTTCAGGCTTTGGCGGGCGATCCCAGTCCCATTCGAACTGATAAAGGACGGGAAGCTCGAGATCAAGATTACTTCAGGCACAAACGGCAGCACCATATACGGTGAATCGCATCCGGGAAGAAATTATCTCAGCCCGGATTTCTTGTGCGTAAATCGTCTGATCAATTCCAAGGCATCCATGGAAATGCGCAACGAAAGCCCCATTCTGGCTGGACAAAGCAATCATCAATCATCTTTGCGAGATACGGATGGAACGCACAGCCTCACAGACTCTTTGCGGATAAAATTATTGTTGGCCCAACCGATAGGCGAAGGCAGTTCGGCAAATGTGGAGCAGAAATCGCTCGTAGAGAATGCGACCACTCCTGGATCAAGCAAAATATCTCCGAAACGAAGAGCAAGCGCCCATGGCGATTCAAAGAAGGCGATCGACGCGTCGGCTGTCTTTCTCAAAGATTTAGAACTAAAGGATTTCGATGAGAATCTGCGCGGTCAGGACGGCGATTTAAAAATCAGCAAGAGCATTCTGAAAGCAGCCCGAACGACTGGAACGGTGATCAGTCTTCCGGACTTCGGCAGCGCTGCAAATTTAGCCATCAGCCTAAGTGGACAAGTCCGCTCGGGCATCAATGCGGGGAGTGCGGGCGTCGTGGTTGAAACAATCACGGATAAGAAAAGCGAATGTATTCTCGCGCGCTTACCGTCGTCAATCGAAACAAATAGAGAATGGTCCAAATTTGAGATCAAGGACATTGCTCCTTACTTATCAAGGCAGGGACGTGTCACTTCAATCAGCGTGGCATTCTTTCCAGGACCCTGGCAGCAAGTAGCTGGCTATGGCTGCGACAGGAGTTGCACTGATTCAAGATTTCGCCATCTCAAACTTGAAGTTAAAGCAGTCGATCTTCCTTCATTGTCCGGCATGCATCTGTCGTATTTTTAGCGACAGCTGCGCCAGGAGAATCCTTGCGGTGCAAGACCAAATTTCTCTGCCGCTGGTCAATTGCAATCAAACAATTAGCCGCTAAGGTCGCTGCATAAAGCAACACAAAACAAATACCCGAAACGAGACATAAATCTTCCAGAGTCATAAACTTCCCCCCATTGTTTCTCTCTATTTAGAAAAACGTTCGGAGCAGAGATTTAGTTCAATTATTTTAGAAGAATTTATTCAATCAAGCAGATTTACGAAGACTTGGGCGCTATCTGCTTTCCGCCACGAAGATGGAAACTAGCGATGCGAAGATAGGCCAGACTCATGAGACCTGCGTATGCTGGTACATCCAAATACCAACGGCCCTTTCGATAATGCTTTTTCCAAAACCGATAGAGTCCCCGATGCGAAGATAAAATCATCTTCGCCTTCACTTGCTTAATCGATTGCCCGTAGTGGTGCACCACTTGAGCCGTGGGCGTAAACCAGATTTGCCAACCGTGTGCTTTAACACGATAACACCAGTCGACTTCTTCGAAGAGCATCCAAAATCCTTCATCCAAAGTGCCAACCTGATCTATAACTTCGCGCTTGACCATCAAACACGCGCCTTCCGGTTGATCGACTTCACGCTCATCATCATGATTCCAGTCGAGCATTTTATACTCACGAAATTTCGGCTGATCTGGAAAAATCTTGCTCAGACCCATTAGCTCGAAAAGCATTCCATTAAAGGTAGGAAAGGCGCGACATGATCTTTGTATAGATCGATCAGTGTTCAAAAGTTGCGGAGCCACCACGCCAGCTTTCGGATGATTCTCTAAGAAGTCGACAAGAACCTTGATCGATGAAGGTTGAACCTCTGTATCAGGATTGAGCAAGAGGATCAAACGTCCGCTAGATTGTTTTATGGCTTGGTTGTTAGCAGCAGCAAATCCCAGATTGTCAGAATTAGCAATCAACTTCACCCATGGGAAATTCTCACTAACCATCTGAGCCGAGTCGTCTTTTGATGCGTTATCCACCAGAAAAACTTCGGTCGTCCCAGCCAGCATGTTGGTCGGTCGATCGATTTCGGCCTGGAGAGTGGCTAAACAGGAGCGCAAAAGCTCTCGTGTATTCCAACTAACAATGATTATGGATAGATTCATGGCTTCTTTTAAATTGCAGGCATCATTTTAGCCAATAAACGCCTATAAAACTCTGGCAAAAAGTGTTACTAAACGATTGGCAATAGTCGTTTAGTCCAAATCCCTCCCATCCACCACCTTCACAGTTGCATCTAGTAGCACTAATCAGCAAAATAGGTTGTTTGCACCAGAATTTGTCAGAGCAAGCAGCCTTACCCAACCACAAAGTGCTACCAATCGAAATCATAAGCCTAAATTGTCATTTATTTCCAGACGAAGCGATTCTGGCGTTTAGTAGCATTATTTACTACCCATACCTCAAAAAGTTAGGATTAGCCAAACGCAAGTTACATTTTGTTTAGTGACACTTGAGTCCGTCATTTCGCATTGCGATTCAGCCCACAAGTTGTCAATCGAGACTAAGCAGGGCTGCTGTGGGCGATTGGCTGGCTGAAAGTGCATCTTGCTCTTCCTGCTCCTCGCTTGAATGCGCCAAATAAAGCCACTCTGTCCGCACAAACAAATTTGAGCGGCAATTTCAAACGCACCAGAAGAAATCCGGCTTGCGTTTGGCGCAACTACATGCAAGACTCGAAGTATGAAAAACCGAAGCTTTTGGTTCCGGAAAGTCGAAGAGAGCTGGCAGCGCGGCAATGCGATTTGGTTTTCGGGCGTGCCACGGTCTGGCAAGAGCCTAATTGTTCAAAATCTTCCGCAGGTTGAGTATTTCGATTGCACGCTTCCGACTGTGCGGCGGATGCTTGAACATCCGCTCGAGTTCTTCGCTCGCATTGGCGAAGGGCGCGTTGCTTTCGACGAAATCAATCGCGTCGTTAATCCAATTGCACTCCTCACTCTGGCCAGGCAGGTCTATCCACAAATCAGGATCATTGCGACAAGCTCAGCCTCACTCTCGCTGGTCGCTGCAGACAAAGACTTATCAGAGGAACGCATTGAAGAGCTGTGGCTGACACCGATGGTGAGCGCTGACCTTTCCGACTTTCTGCAACACGATTTGCAACAGCGATTCCTTCGAGGTGGGCTTCCACCTTTCTTCCTGGCTGAAGGATTTCCCGAAAGAGAATTCCAGCAGTGGATGGACGACTTCTGGTTCAATTCGATTCAAAATATGTTTCGTCTCGAGCGAAAAGCATCCCTGCAAAAGTTTGCAGAGATGTTGATGATCGACAGCGGACAAATATTCGAGGCAACGAAGTATGCCGAACCTTGCGGCGTGAGCCGCACGACGATCACAAACTATCTGTCTGTTTTAGAGAAAACGTATATTGCCAATCTTCTCAGACCGTTCAATTCAAGGCGGTCAACAGAAATAATAGCTGCGCCTAAAGTCTATGGCTTCGACACAGGCTTTGTTGCTTTCCATCGCGGCTGGAATCAGCTTCGTCGATCAGATCTGGGTCCAATGTGGAAGCACTTCGTTCTCAATGAACTACATGCAAGCCTGCAAACCCGGCAGTTTTATTACTGGCGAGACAAAAGGAATCACGAAGTCGACTTCATCTTCGCCAGGCGCATCCACACGCCCACGGCTATCGACTGCGCCTGGGCGATGTCAGAATACGATCCAACCGGATTGCAAGCGTTCAGAAGGCAGTATCCGAACGGTGAGAACTTGATTGTGTGTCACGATGTTACGCAACCATTTTTGCGCACTTATCGGAAGCTGACGGCGAAGTTCGTTCCTCTCAATCAACTCGTGGACGAGTTGGTCTCCTAGAGCGCTCCATGAGATAAACACAAGCACCGCCGTGCGCGCTTGATCGTACAATCTACGCACCCATGGAGCCAGTTGTGCTGAAAGTCCTCAAGCGTTTTACAGATTTAGCGATTTCGCTGACAGCCCTTGCCGCGCTTGCCCCCTGGCTAGGCGTGATTGCAATTGCAATCAAGGCTGATTCAAAGGGACCGGTTATTTTCAAACAAAAAAGAATTGGCTTGAATGGAGAATTGTTTGAAATATATAAGTTTCGAACAATGTTTTACGGCACACCTGACGTACCAACCGATCAAATGCTAAAGCTTCCTAGCCCAATTACCAAAGTAGGTGCGTTTCTACGCAAGACCAGTCTCGATGAGCTTCCTCAGTTGGTTAACGTCCTTAAAGGCGAGATGAGTTTGGTTGGACCGCGCCCAGCTTTGTATAATCAAACGGAGCTAACGGCGATGCGGCAAGAATCAGGCGTTCTCAGATTTCCGCCCGGAATCACGGGTTGGGCTCAAGTGAACGGCCGCGATGAGCTGCCCGACAATGTAAAAGTCGAGGCCGACAAGTGGTATTGCGACCACTGGAATTATTGGCTTGACTGGCAAATTATTTTCGCCACGTTTGGTGCTGTCGTCAGCAAACGTGGCGCATTCTAGGTTCTGACGACCACAAATTTACAGGACGAACAAATGAAGGGACTAATTTTAAGCGGCGGCAAGGGCACTCGCATGCGGCCGATTACACATACAGCAGCAAAACAGTTGCTGCCAGTAGCAAACAAGCCGATTCTGTTTTACGGAATTGAAGCGTTGAAATCTGCTGGCATCAAAGAGATCGCAATCATCATTAGTCCAGAAACTGGCAACGACGTGCGCATCGCAGTAGGCGACGGCAGTCGCTGGGGCATTCGCATAGAATACATCTTGCAAGATGAACCACTGGGATTGGCTCATGCTGTCAAAACCGCAAGACCTTTTCTGGGCGAAGATCCGTTTGTTATGTATCTCGGCGACAACTTAATCAAGGACGGTGTCGGTCCTCTAGTGACAAGGTTTGAAGAAGGGCATGCAGACGCCTTTATTCTTCTCAAAGAAGTTGCTAATCCAAGTTCTTTCGGCGTTGCCCAGTTAAATGAGGACGGCAGCCGCATCCTCTGCCTAGAAGAGAAGCCGGCTAATCCAAAATCAAATCTTGCCCTGGTTGGCGTTTACCTTTTCAACAAAAACATTCACACGGCCATCGACCAAATCAAGCCGAGCAAGCGCGGTGAGCTTGAAATAACCGACGCCATTCAGCAATTGATTTCGACCGGACACCACGTCGACAGTCACATTCTGCAAAGTTGGTGGCTAGACACTGGAAAGAAAGACGACATGCTCGAAGCCAACCGCGTTGTGCTCGACGAAATGACTGATGTCTCGATGCTGGGCACCACAGATAGTGGCTCAAGAATTTCGGGACGCGTCCACATCGGCAAAGGCAGCATATTAAAGAACTGCACGGTTCGTGGTCCCGCGATGATTGGTGAAGACTGCATTCTCGAAGACAGCTACGTTGGTCCATTCACGTCTATCGGTGATGGTGCCCGCGTCACTCACGCAGAAATAGAACACTGCATTTTGCGCGAGCACTGTCAGATAATTGATTTCCACGGACGCATTGAAGACAGCCTGATCGGTGTAAACGTTGAACTGAAAAGAAGCAACAGCAAACCGATTGCGTTTAGATTAATGATCGGTGATGACAGTAAAGTTGAAGTTGTCTAGGCGCCACAATTCAGGCTTGGCAACTTCATTAAGCAAGATTCACACCAGATAGTGCGCAGATTATTTCTCTTACGTTGACCACGAAGGGGTTGTCACTGGACAATCACTCATGACGACTGGAAACAGTTGCAGTTGTCAAGCTTTCGGGATACAGCGAGGAATACTAAATGCAGTTACTCATCACCGGCGGACTAGGCTTCATTGGAAGCAATCTGGTTCGCTATCTGTTGAATACTCACCCTGACTACACAATCATCAATCTAGACGCTGTCACCTACGCGGGACACCCGGAGAATCTGTTCGCAGTTACTAACAACCCACGCTATAAATTCGTCAAAGGCAGAATTGAAGATCCTAACGTGGTCAACGACATCGTTTCTGGAAAGCGATTCGGAGCCATCGATGGCATCATCAACTTAGCAGCTGAAAGCCACGTTGATCGTTCAATTTCTGATCCTGCGGTATTTGTACAGACCAACGTTATGGGCACTCAAGTTCTGCTTGAGGCCGCCTACAAGCACGGAAAACTGCCCACCGGTGGATTCCGTATCAAGTATGTCCAAGTTTCCACAGATGAAGTTTATGGCTCACTTGGACCAACGGGCTTATTCACAGAAGAAACTCCACTTGCTGCAAACAGCCCTTATTCGGCTAGTAAGGCAGCAGCAGATTTGTTATGCCGCGCTTATTTCCATACATTTGGATTCCCAGCAGTGATTACTCGTTGCTCCAATAACTATGGACCTTATCAGCATCCTGAGAAGCTGATTCCTCTATTCATTACGAACTGCTTCGTCAACAAGCAAGTGCCTGTATACGGCGACGGTCTCAACGTTCGCGATTGGTTGCACGTCGAAGACCACTGCCGAGCTATCGACCTGGCATTCCACAAAGGTCAAGCTGGCGAGGTCTACAACATCGGCGGCAATAACGAACGCACCAACATGCAAATCACCCAGCTGGTTCTTAAGGAATTAGGTAAGGGACCAGAGCTGATCAAGTATGTAGAAGACCGACTTGGACACGATCGTCGGTACGCGATTGATTCCACGAAGATTCAAAATGAACTTGGTTGGAAGCCGATACACACATTTGAAACAGGCATATACCAGACTATCGCCTGGTATAAGACCAATCAGTCATGGCTGAACGCTGTAACTAAGCAGCCGGATTTCGCGCCGGTTGTCGTGCCAGTAACAACTGCGACTGTCGTTTAACTCCTCAACTTGGTATTATGTCGACTGTCTGTGCAGCACTTGAATGCGGAGGCGTGGCTTTGCCGCGGATCTAAATGGAAACGATGAAACTATTGGTCACCGGCGCTGGTGGCATGCTGGGTCAATCACTATCTGCTTGTTTGGAATCACGAGGCCATGATGTCGTCAGCGTGCCGAAAGAGCGCTTAGACGTCACCAACTACTCGCAATGCCTTGAAGTAATCGAAGAAGAAGCGCCAGATTTGATCATTCACTGCGGTGCATTCACCAAGGTCGATCAAGCGGAGTCCGAGCCGGCTTTGGCGTATCACATTAACGGCTATGGCACAGAGAATTTAGCAGTTGCTTGCAATATATTTGAAACGCCGATGCTTTATTTTAGCTCCGACTATGTATTTGATGGCGAACAGAATCAGCCTTACAATCCCTGGGATGCAACACGCCCTCTGTCAGTCTACGGAAAGAGCAAATTAGCTGGCGAAAAGGCTATTCAACGACATCTCTCGCGCTTCTACATTGTGCGCACCAGTTGGCTGTATGGTCCTAATGGAAAGAACTTCGTCGACACCATTTTGTCGATGGCGGATGATCGCAAAACGCTACGCGTCGTATCCGATCAAATCGGTACTCCGACTTGCACTCTCAGCTTGTCTGAAACGGTGTCTGATTTGATTATGACTGGACGTTGGGGCATTTATCACGGCACAGATGATGGCGTCACAAGCTGGTATGACTTCGCTAAAGAAATTCTTCGGGATAGAGACAATGAAATTATTCCGATCGCTACTAAAGATATGCCGCGTCCGGCTACGCGTCCAAAATATTCAGTCCTCGACAAAACAACTCTGATAAATACGATTGGGCGTGAGCTTCCGCCATGGCAAGAATCGCTAAATACCTACATGCAGCTGCACACCGGTCGTAAAGAAACAGCCAAGAAATAATCAGTTCTCCGCCCGAACTGAAGGCGACGGAGCGCTTATAAAAATAGACAAGGTCTGGACTAGAGCGGGTCCGGGCTGCTATCCTATCGTCTTGTCATTTGCTCCAAAGCAGCACAACTTTTCTGAAAAGGCGCTTATCTTCTAATGCTCAAACCGTTGACTAAAGACGCTATAGGCGGGGACTACAGTAGTGAACTGTCTGTGCAGGATTATGCAAAGAAAGTCACTATCGAAGGTGTTCAGTTAATCAACCTCAATTTGTTTGTGGATGATGGCGGCGCTCTAGCCGAAATCGTACGCTTCGACGATCAGGGAAATCTGCAAATTCTGCCTGAATTCAAGGTTCGTCAGACCACCTACTCACAAATGCTGCCTGGCACGATCAAAGCTTTCCACCTTCACTACAATCAAGAAGATGTCTGGTTCGTTATTCCGCAAGACCGATTGCTAATCGGCTTGTTTGACGCGCGGAAAGACTCTCCTACTTACAACAAGCACATGCGCTTCGTTCTTGGAGCTGGTCGCGCTCAAGCGCTCTACATACCTCGTGGAGTAGCACACGGCTTAGCGAACATCGGCCACCAAGCCGCCAATATGATTTACTTCGTCAATCAATGTTTTGACGCCAACAATCCCGATGAACATCGATTGCCTTGGGATATTCTGGGCGAAGACTTTTGGGAATTGAAGAAAGGCTAACTTTGTCTCATCAGGCATAGAGACTGCATCCGTTACCCCCGGAATCCCTTAGTTCCCCATAGTGTGAACGAATGCGCATTTGCCTAATTTCACGCGAATATCCACCAGAGACTGGCTGGGGTGGTATTGGTGCATACACGTATCAGCACGCTAATGCTCTAGTCGCCTTGGGACACGATGTGGAAGTCGTCGCCTTAGCGCAGAAAGAAGAGATTTCCGAACCGCCAATCGGCAATGGCGCAGAGCGACCAGAGCGGCATCTGATTCCGCTGCACAGGGCAGTGTGGGGTCACCTTCTCGACGAGTTAGCCACGATCTGGATATCACTTCCCTACAGTCACTATCTATTCAAAACAACAATTGCTCTGTGGAACAAATTCACTGAGTTGCACGCAAAAAAACCATTTGATGTTGTCGAAGCTCCAGAGCACCTAGCAGAAGGGCTGCTGATCGCCTTGACGAAATCTTGTCCGTTGGTGGTGCGCTTGCACACACCACACTTCAAATTCGTTGCGGAGAGATATCACAATCTCGTTCCGTCATTTGATCACAATCTATTTGGATTGCTCGAACGCTTGACCATACTAAACGCCGATGCTGTTTCATCGCCAAGCGAAGAGCTTGCGAAGTATGTCTCGCTTGATTGCGGGTATGACAGTAACTCAATTCACATCGTGCGCAATGGCGTCGACACAAACAAATTCAGTCCCATCGGTCCCAAATCACTAGCAGACTCAGAGCGAGTCACAGTCATGTTTGCAGGGCGCCTGGAAGAACGCAAAGGCATTCATCAACTTATCGATGCCATTCCACAAGTTCTTGAACAAACGAAGAATGTTAGATTCATTATTGTCGGCAGAGATATGAAAATCGGCAAGCGATCCGTTTCAGAAACAGTCAAACGTCGCCTGGCTGCAAGCGGTGCCGGTGCATACGTCCAATTCATCGACCATGTCCCCCTGTCCGAGATGCCTTCTCTTTATCGTTCTGCTGACATTTGTGTAGTGCCTTCGCTCTATGAGAATGCACCATATACAGTGCTGGAAGCAATGGCGTGCGGGAAGCCGGTTGTTGCTACGAATGCTGGTGGCACACCAGAATACATTGATGATGGTGTTACGGGGTTTGTCATTCCGCCCGGTCGACCGGCAGACATCGCAGCTGCGATAGTAAAACTTGCAATCTCACCCGAACGCCGCTCAGCATTCGGTGAAGCAGCCCGTGACAAGGCTCTCGCCATGCTGGAAAGCAGCACGGTAGCTGAGCACGAAATACTAGTTTACGAAAAGGCAATTATCAATTATCGAAACGCTAAACAATATGCACAATATCGTAAATCGCCTGAAGAAGCTTTCGCGGACGTTCGAGATTTGATTTACTCTTATCATCAAAATCTGTACCAGCTAATTTATGTGCATTCCTTGACATTCAGAATCAAACATTGGCTTTTACTTGGAGTGAAGAGACCGCGGCTGTGTGCGGCAAAAGCACTGCTCTCCCCACTCAATCTCGCTCACGGTTTAAGCGGATATAGGTCATCGCTATTGGAAGGGTTTACTCGGAAATTGGATATCGATATCAAAGCAAAAGAAAGCGAGCGAGACGAACTATTTAGATCCTTCGTCGGAAACAGCATTAGACAGCCTCATCTAAATAACCGCTGAGGCAGTTTCGCTTCATCAGTATCTATGACGCTCTCATTGTCCGGCATGCGCAGCCAAGGCGACCGCGTCTGCTACAACCTTGTGGACCTCACGATCCAAAATACTTGGTACAAGATTATCCATCTTAGTTTGACCAGCAATAGCATGAGCGGCGGCGATTTTCATGGCATCGGTAAATCTAGTTGCGCCAGCCATGAGTGCACCTTTAAACAGTCCAGGAAAAGACAAAGCGTTATTGATCGTTCTACCATCGGCAGCGTAACGGGCACCATATTGAATCGCCAAATCAGGATCTATTTCAGGATCTGGATTTGATAAAGCAAGAATGACTTGACCCTGTTTCACCATCTCTGGTTTGATCAACCCTGGAACTCCAGTTGTGGCGACCACGACGTCAGATTCACGCATCACACTTTGCAGATCGACAGGATAACCGCCCAAGTTTTTCAAACGATCCATCGCCGGTTGACGCAGGTCCGTACCAAAAATTCTCTTCACCCCAAATCCATGAAGCAGCTGGGCAATGCCTGATCCAGCAGCCCCAAGTCCGATAATACCGATACTGCATGAAGCCAGGTCAATGCCCATTCTCTGAGTTATCGTCAACAGTGCACCTAGGACCACTACTGCAGTAGCATGTTGATCATCATGCAAAACAGGGATGGACAATGCGGCCTGCAACTTTTCTTCAATCTCGAAACACTCGGGGGCGGCGATATCCTCTAATTGTATGGCACCAAATGTAGGGGCAATCGCTTTTACGGTTTCGACAATATAATCGCTGTCGGTAGAGTCGATCAGAATTGGCACAGCACTGATGCCAACCAGTTGTGCGAAGAGGACCGACTTTCCTTCCATGACAGGCATGCCCGCGACCGGACCGATATTTCCCAAACCCAGAATGGCCGTTCCATTGGTCACGACAGCAACGGTATTCGAAATACCTGTGTACTCTTTGCTGAAACTTTTGTCTTTAGCGATCAGCTTGCAGATCTGCGCGACGCCTGGTGTATAGATGCGCCGCAGCTCAGCAAGTGTGCTTAGCTCGACGCGACTGCGCATTTCGACTTTGCCACCCTGATGAACTAATTGAACAGGGTCGATGATGCATTCAACGTCCACACCATCTATTCCGGCAATAGCGTCTTCGAGTTGCCGCAGATGGTTTTCATCATCCAACTGCAGACTGATATCCCGAATAATAAAATCCGGACCCTGACTGTGAATCGAAATTTCACCAATATTGGCCGACAAATCGCCTAAAAGCGTCGCGATCTTGCCAAGATATCCTGGCTTGTCCGGCACTCTCAATCTCAAAATCCGAAGAATTTTCGGGTGGGCTTTGCCTACTGACTTTGTTGTTACCATGTTCTCGATTCACAAGGGGCTTGAATCAGTTTAACGTAATCAATCTCCTCACCGGACGATTGTTTGCGATAGCTAAACTACGCTGTCACTGATTTTTTAGCTTCTCTGCTTGTGTCGCTAGTTCACGGCTCTCTTTGAGGAAGCCTTTCTGCTTCATAAAGTAGGCAGCATAATCCAGCTCCACTATGGATTCGTGGCAACGATAGAGCTGCTCATCTCTATGCCAAAATGCACTCATTTCGTCGCTTAATCTCCTCGCCTTACATTGATCAGAATTATTTAGATTGGCCATTTCAAGAAAAATCTTGAAAAGTTCTGGATGGCAAAAATTGCGAATTTGAGCTAAAGACTCCATGGCCAATTCTTTTTTGCCGAGCGCCATATACGCCTTTGCAAGATCGCCTCTCGGTTGTACCTGTTGTGGGTTTAGCGCAACTATGTCGCGCAGAACCCGCGCAGCCTCGTGATCGTCATGCAGTCCCAGTAGTGCTTCGCAAAGGACGATGCCTCTGAAAGAATTGGCACCGACTCTATCCTGACAAGCGCTCGGCGTGAGTTCTAATAACTGTTTCGCTTCCGCATACATCCCGACACTTATGATGCTGGAAGCAACACCTTCGTCAATAATCGGCAATTCATTGATGCTCTCAGCTCCAAGTAAACTTCTAACCTGAAGCACTTCCTTGGATATAGCGCGAGCTTGTTTGTATTGACATTGAGCTATGGATTTATACATTGAGCGCACGAGCTGCCGATACTGATCTTCTCTCGAATACCGTAAGGCCAGCGGGCTAACGAAATATGCAATTAACACCGCTGAAGCTGCGACAACTAGCGGCGCATATAATCTAGAAGAAAGAAGCAATAACTTGAAATTCACTGTATACCTTTGATCGATTGATCCGAAGTCGCAGCTAAAATAACAAAATTAGCGGTTGTTAGGTATGGTGTACGTACGGATTATCTTGGTAAGGCAGAAGATTATTCGCTTGAATACACATTCGATTTCGATCCAATATTGAGCGACGGAAACCAGTATGAACATCGGTCTTCTCCAAATTGAAACTCTGATAAAAGACGTTATCAGCGATCAACGCAAATATGCTGTGGTGGATGCGCGTCCCGAGTCCGAATACTTAAGCGGCCACATACCTGGCGCAGTTAGAATTTCGTGGGAAGAATGGTGCGAATCCGCTCCTTACGAAGCTGCACCAATTTTGCACGAGCCTGGATACTGGGGCACTCTCGGAAATTCGAGCGAGCAATCTTTCGAGAAGCGGCTGATCGACCTTGGGATCAGACAGAACGCACCACTTGTTGTCTATGCAGATTCGGCGCGCTCAAAAGGAAGGGAAGGTCGCGTCGCCTGGATGCTTTTGTATTTTGGAGCCAGCGAAGTTTATATGCTTGACGGTGGCTGGAACGGTTGGATCAATGCAGCAGGAGCGGTCGAGGCTGGCATTCAATCCCCTTCTCAGAAAGGTGAGTTCCGCATTGCACTGGACGAAAGGCGCCGAGTAAAGCACAAAGATTTGTTCGACGATAATGCAAATCAGTTACCGTTGATGATTGACACGCGAACTGCTGCTGAATTCCACGGTGATTGCTACGACTATCAACCTGTTAAGGGACGCCTTCCCAACTCTATTCTTTTTCCCTTCGCGTCATTGTTCGAAGAAGACGGGACGTTTGTCCAGCGTGAGCGTTATCTGGAAATCACACCGCTAGACATTCTGCATTCATTAAACAAAGTATCCTACTGCGAGGTCGGTGTGCGAGCTTCGACATTTTCTTTGCTGCACGAGATCTATACAGGTGAGATCATTCCAGTCTATGACGGCTCAATAATGGAATGGGGCTGGCAACTCAAATCCAAAGAGCCCCGTCCTTGACGGTAAAAGACTCACACAAAATTCTCTGCTGAATCAGTGACCGGTCTGGTCGATTTGGGCATGTTTTTTCCATGCATAATGACAAAATTTTAGTTTCATATGATCTTCTACTCGATGAAGTCCTCAGAAGAGTTGATGACGGCGCAAACCGCCGCTCCCAAGAGGATGAGCACTTCTATTTCGACTTGATTTGCAGCCTGGTCCATAACAAAACGAGGCTAGAGTGGGCCGTGGAAGCTCAAAGCAAAAATGAGGACGCAGTAGGACCGTGCGACAGCGCACCTTGGTAGTCCACATCTAGAAATTTCTTCAAAGCGAACAACGAAGTTAGATGCTCAAAAAAAAATGAACGACCCGCGGGCGAGTTGGATGCCGCGGGTCGTATTCTAGTCTTCATCTGCTGCCGAGTAGATGATGACTTAGATTCTGAAGAACGGAGTTTCTACAACTTTGTCCAACCAAATTACCGTTGGGAAAAGCCATAATTCTGCCGTACAAGGAAGGGTTTAGCGAGTATATCGAGAATGCCTACGGGCAAATACGATTGCGCAAACCTGGGGATAGCACTGATACTCTTATTGCTGGTCCGAAGGAACCTCAGAAGAGTTTGAAGCAATGAAAGCATTTTACTTATTCACAACAGTTCTTTTCCTCACAATGCTGCCGATGTTTGCAGCCACGCCGCCGAACGAGGAGGAAAAGCGCCATGCGGTTTTCGCTTCATCTTCTTTGATCCAGTTGATAGCCGCACCGCAAAGTTTCGATGGGAAGGTTGTGGGCGTTCAAGGTTATCTCAGCACTGGTTACGAGGACTCATGCTTGTATCTGACTCGTGACGATGCCGATTACGTCTACCAACCGAATGCCGTGAATGTTGCATTTGGCAAACAGGTCAAAATGATCCCGAACAACCCTAATCATTCGTTGCGCGAATTTGACCACAAGCGCGTTTTCGTGATCGGTCGGTTCGATGCCATAAAGCACGAAATAGAGGAAATTTCCCAAATCAGCTTAGCTCGGCGCTTTTACCCGATCAAGAAAACGCACAAATAGCAGACCCGTTTGGGCCTTCAAGAATCTATCTACAAATACAAACTTGCCTGATTGGGCTAGCCGAAATATTTGATTAGCTTCCCTATTTATGATCTCTGCATAAACAAATTTTACGGCGCCATTATCTTGCTCACACTGCTTGGAGCAGCCTTGCATCTTATCGCCGTGGACCCAATAAATCATTGTTTTGGGCAGCTATGGTTAATGGTCTAGCTGCGCCCCCGTTGCTCGTTTTGATACTTCTCATCGCTAACAACAAGAAGATCATGGGCCAACATACGAATAGTACAACCAACAACATCTTCTGCTGTTTGGCAATTGGAGCCATGCTTGCTGCTGCACTAGGTATGGTCACCATATTCAAACTGCAATAAAGTCAGTTATAGGCACTGTTCTTGAAAAAAGATTTCCATCTTTGCCTAAAACCGCAATCGGTAAATGGAGCCATCTTTACGAGATCGAAAAGTTTACTTTTTGATTCGATTTTTGCCGTTCTTTAATGGACTCGTAGTGGTATAGTCGAAATAGAATAGTTGAATGGGATGCGTCCCCAGCCAGTGCAGTAGGTTTTTGCGAGACAGGAGTAGCCATGATGCTGAATAAGCGACCTGATGCATACCTCCTATCAAAACTTTTGGCACTTCCACCAAGTAGACCCGGGCAGGCTTGACTGGGCTTAGTTTCAACGGTACTCAATTTTTAGAAGATCCGCAAAAGTAGATCGATTGTGCCAGTGAAACAGCTCGGACGCCTGTCCGCCCAGCTGTTTAAAACTATTTCGGCATAAGGAGAACGTGCTATGAGAAAGCGCGCACGTACAGGGCTGTTCGCTAAGCTCCTGTCAAAAGTTTTGTGTTGGTGTGTCGGTAAAGCGATCGAATCACTTCCGGTGATTGGACCCATTTTCAAAGTAATCAATTTCGTCAACGACATTGCTGCAGCTAATCGTGACTGCGCCTTCACCTGATTTTGCAATTCAGAAAAAGAGCTGGGAGCAGTCTCAAGCAAAGGTTTGAGGCGAGTTCTTAGACTCTTGTGGATGAAGGTAGACAATGATGGTTATTTCTTACACCGAGTTTGGTACCAGAATAGTGATCGCCCTTTTGTGCGGTGCGATTCGACGATTTTGCTCTCAAGGGAATTCGCAGTGAGGATCTAAATGGATCTGGCAAGGTCCGCGTGAGAGCAGAACTAATAACAGCAGGGCGCTGTGACAAGAAGATGGAATCAATTGTAAACCGACTCACGCTGGAGCCAGGCGTGAGCGCTATCAGCTGGGAAGCCCTTACTACTGCGGTCATGGAGTGTTGAGAGATGAGAAGTCAGAGCAATTTGAATCGCAGAGCACAAAGCCAGAGCAAAAGCGCTCGCAAACATTGCTGCTTGGATGAATTGATGCATAGAGCCGTTGAATACAATCGCGGGCACCTAATACTTAACAAGTATGAATATTCACAGCTGATAGCGCTTTTAGAAGCCCAAGCTTTGCGCTGTCTCGCTCCCGGCGACAAAATGCGCCTAGATGGAGTGACGTTGCTCAAAAATCTAGATGGTACAGCTTCTGTCGAGATGCGAATTCTGCGAATTCTTTAGGTGTATTAGTAATGTTGAGGTTTGAAATCCTAATGGAACGAGCTAAGCAAAACCCGCCTAACAAGCCAAAGAACACAGAGCGGCGGGAGCGCGAATATTTGACGCCGCAAGAAGTAACGTTGCTAATTGACATCTCGCGCTACTGCACCACACAATCCGGACATTTCTCTATGCCATCGTATCTAGTGGCGCTGTGGTGTACTGGAAATGCTGGTTGTAAAAACCTTAGAGAAGCAACACTGCGAACTCCGAGAGGCAGACGATGCAACAAGGTAGAGTGTACTTCAAAGAGCTGAAAGAATGAACGACCCACGGGCGAGTTGGTGCCCGTGGGTCGTATTCTAGTCTTCATCTGCTGCCGAGAAGATGATGACTTAGATTTTGAAGAACGGAGTTTCTACAACTTTGTCCAACCAAATTACTTGAATTTGGTATTGTCCCGGTCCCACTTTCACACTTGGTGCTACAACAGAACCGTCTTCATTAGTCTTTCTTGAGAAGACGACACCACGGTCGACTTCGTTGATTCGCATTTCGACTTCAGGCAGTGCATTCTCACTAGCATCTTTTGCTTGCAAGAGAATTCTCAACTGGTCTGTGTCTACATGCCAACCGAGGTTAATTTGGATATTGGCATCGTCGATTGTTTTTTGGAAAGTTCCAAGTCCAACCAACTGAGCGCCAACACCGCGCAAGGCACCAGCCGGCACCATTTGTTGCCAGGCCATCGCGGCAAGCATGTCTTGCCATGTATTGATGGCAGATTCTTTCGTGCTGCCAACTAAATCTTTGAGTTTGACTACTGTTGCCTTAACCACGTCTACTTGTTCACCAAGCAGTTTGTCAGTAACTCGTTTTATGATTGCTTCGTCAATCTTAGATAACGACCGAAATTGAGAGGCAGCCCACATGGCTCCGTCAAACTTGCGGTTCTCGCCGGGCAACGGCAGGTCGTTAAAGTTCTCGGTGCAGAACTTTTCAAAAGACTCAGCGCACTTACGCTCGTCACTGATTGAAAGGACCTTTTCCAACTTTTCATTCAGGGTGTTCATTGCCATCTCCTAGATACGCGCTTCGTCTTTGTCCAGTTTTTCTTTGAATGCTTTGAGCGTTCGGACGATTTTCTTGTCGACCGTATCTATACTCTTGGGGTCCATTTTTAGACATGAAATCAAATCTTCTCTTTTATAACCTTCCACATACTTCAAAACGAAGCAGGTACGGTGGATTTGCTCGGGAAGCTCAGCCAAAATCTGTTCTATAAGATCATTTATCATGGCCTTGCTCGCTGGATCATTCCCTTCAGAATTTCCAGACATAAAGTTGTATTCGGTTCCAAAAACGTCATCAGCCGTCCGACCGTCCTCCGCGTCAAACATGGAGTCCAGGGATGTCGTGCGCCACTGGCTGGAGTTGGACGCCTCTTCGCTGAAAGTTTTGCCCAATCCATATTGTTTGCGAGACATGGACTCGCCTTCAAAATTGGCGTCAAGAGCTGCCACGCCAATCTCAACTGCCTTTTCAGCGGGCTTCTTCTCATCACGCTTCTTCAGTTGAACCTTGTGATAGCGCTCAAGATTCTGGGCGATCGCTTTGTTACAGGCACCAAGGCAGTAAGGCGCTAGCTTGGCTTCGGGATGGGTGGGATCGAAGTGCTTGGTGACTAAAACCAGGGCATTTTGGA
>PLZS01000101.1 GCA_003153555.1 Candidatus Melainabacteria bacterium
GCAATATCGTCAGAAGCATATTGTTTAAGTTCAACTGCAATTTCTTCCAATGATTTCTGATCAGGCGACTTGACCAAACCGAAGAACACTAAGGGCTTGCCGTCGACCAATCTCTCGACCGTTAAGCCGGCGGCCACGTGGGGAAATGTGTAAGTTCCACCCCACGGCAAAATAATAGTTCTGCTCAATGCATTCGATCGTTGCACCATACCTATCGCCTTAATTAGGATCGCTGTATAGGTCACATCATGTCCTAAGAGATGGAGGTGATCTTTTATACCCTCTGCCCGCGTCATATCGATATCACAAAACAGATAAGAGGGAACAGCTTCTCTGCCAAATATGCTTATCAGATCTAGGACATTCCACCGGCCGCGTGCCACCTCTGATATCGATTGAGACGGAGAAGAAGGATTATGCATCTTATCTACCGCTAAGACTTAGGCTAAAGAGATAACAAGAACGCCTTCGGCATTGCTTTCACTATTTTTCATTGTTGCAGGAGGCAATCTCAAAACAACAACTGAACAAGGTGCCAGTGCCACCACAGCCGATGAAACACTACCGAGCGTAAAGCGAGAAATCCCCTTTCGGCCATGCGAGCCCACAATTATTAAATCCGCTGGCCACTCACGGGCTATCTGAACTACTCTATCGCAAGGATGACCTTCCAACACTTCTGTCGTAATTTGTATAGGGAACTGCTCGGCATTGTTGATTCTGCTGGACATATCCGCTACCAAGTTTTCGGACTCGACACGTTCATTTTCGATCAAGCTGTCAAAGAAAGGAAGGAAAGTCACTTCAGAGCTGTCCAGGAGCTGATTTTCAATAACATGTATAACTTTGCACATAGTATCGGAATTCCAATTGTGCGCGTTTACGAATTCCGCAATCACTTTGTTGAAATCTAAACTGTCAACCGCTATCAAAATTTTCATGGTCACAAGCTCCTTGCTCTGTGGATTTGCCGGTACCAGTAATACTTTGACAGAAGAGAGCACATTACGCCTCCGCCGAAGTACCGAGTTGTATCGACCAACCGGCTGATCATCCCCACAGATTCGGGAGTCGCTTCGACATTACCCCTTTAGGTCGAGGTGCATTCAACTCGGGACGTATAGAGTCATTTTGAGAGAAGGAGATTTAAGAAGATGAGACAAATGTGTTCGCTTGCATTAACCATTGATCCTCGAGATGGACAGCAAATCTTGCTGCTTACAAATGCGGAGGAAACAAGGACAATTCCCATTTCCGTGACTCTTTCAGATGCCCACAATATTAACTTAGCCCTAAGCAGCTTAAGCACCTTCCGACCGCTTACTCACGAGCTTATGGTCAATCTAGTTAGCCAATTAGGGCAAACATTTGCCTGCGTCGAGATTGATTTGGGCGGCGACGGCGCCTTTTTCGCAACCATTAAGATTAAGCAAGCAGGCAGTCGTAGTCAGGACAAGGTGATTTCACTTATTGCTAATCCAGCAGACGCTATTGTTGTAGCAATTAGAGCTCGAGTACCAATTTTTGTTTCAGAACAAGTTATGGCTACGAGTGTTTCTCTGAACAAGAGCACGGATGAAGTGGAGCGGAAACAATTCAAACAGTTTGTTGAGACGCTGAAAGCATCTGATTTCAAAATCGAAGGGCTTTCGAATCCGACAGAGAATGAACTGATGAGCTAGACTGATGAGCAAAATGTTCTATCAACCCAACAAAAAAACCTGGGTACACCAAGCCTAAAGCTAATAGTAGGAGAAGAGCTAAATGACAGCATCTACGAAAGAAGAACATGAAAAGAAGGCTATACAGAAATCGAGCGAAAAAAACTCGACACCAGTATCTAGTCAAGACATAACTGAAAGAGCCTACAAATACTTCGTCCATCGGGGCTGCGCACACGGCTTTGATGAAGAGGATTGGTTCAGAGCCGAACAGGAATTGATTGACGAAGCTATCGGCAAAACGACTTGAGCAGATGCCGCTGGTATTTGACTCCTAGCCTTTGGTATTGTTAGTGTCAATCTTGCTGCAGCTCTTAAGCTGCAGCTTAAACGCATCCACTCTAAATTAAATGCAAGGGCAATGATACCCTGACACCAAAGATAGTGCTAAACCGAAAACGGCCGTAGACCCGTAATCAAAATATGATTACATCTTCCAATTTCGGCTTTTCACATTCAATGTCGAATCGATGTTTAATCTGATAGGCCAATTCATTAATTGAGTGACTTTCGCCGTGCGTCAGCACCACTCTTGGATGATGCGCGGCCATTGGTTCTAGCCATCTGAGAAGATCTGACTGGCCGGCATGCGCGCTAAAACCGCCCAGCCCCTTAACGGTAGCTCTTACATGCACAGTTTCCCCAAGAATTTTTACTGTTGAAGCACCTTCAATTAGGTCGCGTCCCAAACAGCCCTTTGCCTGATAACCGACAATAATTACAACAGTTTCTGGACTACCCAGACAATGGCGCAAATGGTGCAGAATTCGTCCTGCGTTGCACATTCCTGCACCAGCCAGGATGAGACAGGGACCATCGATAGCATTTAAAGCCTTTGATTCGATTGCTGTCTCGCAAGTTTTTAAAGTAGCTAAATCCGTGCGAAGCTGACCACTGTTCTCTAAACTTCGCGCCTCTTCATCCATAAATTTTAAATGCTTTGTATAAAGCGAAGTTGCTGCGATAGCCATAGGACTATCCAGATAAATCGGAAATGGAGGAACCTTCTTATCGCGGAACATAGCCGCCATGTGATAAAGAATTAGCTGTGCCCTACCTACAGCAAAAGTAGGTATGAGAATTTTCCCCTTTTTATTCACTGTTGTAATAATCAAATCCTCAAACTCAGCGAGCGTATCTTTCAATGATTTATGCTGGCGATCGCCGTATGTGGATTCCATAAATACAAGATCGGCACTGTTCAATCGAGCTGGGTCACGAACTATAGGCGCGTTCCACTGACCAAGGTCACCCGAGAATACGATTTTCTTTTTGCCACCGTCTGCATCGATTACTAATTCGATGCATGATGAACCAATGATGTGACCGGCCTCGACGAATTGGCACTGAATACCCGGCGCAATCTGCAACCATTGGTTGTAGTTAACAGGTTCAAATTGTCTACATACCTGGGTCACATCGCGCACCCGGAAAAGCGGATTGATCAGTCTTTGTCGATTTCGCTTCCGCTTTTGATTCTCCTTGTCTGTATCGTATTCTTCAATTCTTGCCGAATCGTTCATAATCAGGCTTGCTATATCGATCGTACCTTCGGTAGCAAAGATTGGCCCTGAATACCCCGCTTTAATGAGTAAAGGCAAACGACCGCAGTGATCGAGATGTCCATGCGTCAGTAACACCGCATCAAGTTTTTTGGACAATATGTTTGAGGGAATTCGATTTTGCCTTTCCAGTCGTTCTGATCCCTGAAACATTCCACAATCAATCAATAACCTCGTTGAATTCGTTTCTAGGAGATAGCAAGATCCCGTAACCTCCTCGGCCGCACCATATAAAGTGATTTGCATTCTGCTCCTCTAATATGCCGCTTCTTGAAGACTAAGTTCCCGGACTTTACGCGATCCAAAACAATATTGGAGCAACCGAGAATTATAGCGACAAATTTAGGAGTTTAAACGCTCTAGATAATCACACGCGTCTTGGCTGTCAGCTTGGTTTTATTTCGCACAATCTCAACTGAACTCGGAGCATGAGACGAGACGGCGTCGGCGACGCTGCCAAGCAAAATTTCCTCTATCCCTCTGCGTCCGTGCGTTCCCATCACGATCACAGCGGCATTCCATTGCTTTGCTTCTTCCAGAATCCGCACACGCGCATCGCCCTCAAGTACTTCATATGATGCACTTCCTTCGCCAAACGCCAAATTTAGCCGATTCACACGCTGTCTCAAGGCACAAGCTACGTTTGACATAACATCTTCCTTCTGGGCGGCCAATCCACTTGCCAGCGCCGGATCAAAAAAGATGTACTTGGACTCTTCGCTGACAACAGAAATGCACTTAAACCTGGTACCCTCTGGCCATGACGACTCCACAACATGCTGCAGAATATAGGCAGAATCCATAGAATTCTCCGATTCGTCCAGGGCAATGAGGACATGATTGCTGGACATGTTATCCGAGGTCACATGCCTTACAATGCGCACCGAGCATGGTGACTCAAGCAATACAGCACGAGAGATGCTTCCCCAAAGAAATCGGGTCAGGCCGGTTCGCCCGTGTGATCCCATAACAATGAGATTTGCTTTGAATTGGTTCGCCATTTGGATGATCATCTGATCTGGATAACCAATTACCACATCACCTGAAACTTTAGTTTGAGGCAACGCTGTTTGCACTTTATCCACTACTGAAGCGATATATTGACGCGCTTGCTCCAACGCCTTTTCTTGATGGATAGCCAATTGCGGGTCAAACACATCAACAACAGTTACTGCTTTAATTTCTGTTCCAGAGCCATATTCCATTCGCATCACCGATTCAATAGCGGCTTGTGAGCATAGTGATGTATCGGTCGCAATTAGGATATTCATTCCAGAGCCTCTCTATTAGTAATTTAACTAGGTCGCCCTTTTCTCCAATCGAAAGCAAGGACCGCCGGCGGGATTGAAATTCAGTTCGGCGTAATCATGTTTAGGAAGAAGACTCCTTATGGGCATCGCTTTTCAGGCGCACAATGAGAACTGAACAGGAAGCATGAGAAAGTACAGCTAGAGACACACTTCCCAACATTAACTTGCTGAAGCCGGTCTTTCCATGGGATCCCATTATAATTAAGTCGGCTGCCCATTCTTGAGAGAACTGTAGTATGACTTGAGCAGCACGTCCCTCTATAACTTCCTCTCGAACCGGCGCAGATTTAATTTGATCTCGGATTGTGTTAGCAGTGTCACCAACGAGCTTTTTCGCATTTTTCCAGCTCGTCTCGAACATCTCATCTAACATAGGACCAGGCAAAACAGCCATCATACTGCCGATTTTTAAAGATTCAACTGCGCTCAAAACAACGAATTCCGAATTAGTACTCCACTGACTTTGGACAACGAAATTACCAATAGCACGAGCATATTCTGATTCATCGACGGCGATCAAAATCCTCATGGCAACTCCCGCTAGTGAGACGAAGATTTCTCAGCCTCGGCTGCCAATGCCTCGATCTTCTTTTGTGGAACTCGAACAAGTATCACTGTGGATTGCGCCTCTGACAAAACAGAAAGTGACACGCTGCCAAGCGATGTTCGATTGGCATTGCTGCGACGTCCATGAGAGCCAAGCACTATTAGATGAGCCGGCCATTCCGCCGCTTCCTTCAAAATCTCCTCTCGTGGCTCACCATGACGAATGAACTGCGAAACATTGGTCTCCGGAAGCACTTTATGAATCCTGACAGCGACTTGCTCTAACAATTCTTTGCTGTCAGTCTGTTCTTCACGCTCCCACTGAGCCTCTGTGTAAACATCGTCATCCGATGGATCTATTACATGGATAAGCTTGAACTGCGTGTTTGGAGCCCAGTGATGGTTAACCACAAAATCAGAAATTACCTTTCCGTAGAAATTTCCATCTATTGCTAATAGTACGTTTGTCACAATAAAACCTCGTAGGAAAGCCCAAAATCATGCACTAATCGTACTACTCAAATCGGTATTTCACCTCGTCCGGAAGATTGAACCAATTTTGAAAAGATGACAATGGTCGCCTAACCTCGTTGGCAGCTTCGATCCAAGCCTTTATTTTCTGATTAGAAACGTTTTCTGAGTTCGCAAAATAGCTTCATTCATGCGCACCATAATTGATAGCACCTACTCCTAATCTAATTCGCAACGCTAAAGCAGTCAAAGCATCATCAAACTCAGCCTATGGAACGATGTTTTGAATTCACACCGAACAATAAAATAGCGAGGAACACTAGACGCGCAGTGGACCAGCCATTTATCAGAGCAGCGGGGGCTAACGAAAAAAGTGTCAGGGGCTATAACCATTTCGATTATCAACATCCTCTCATCCTTGATCGTTCTGTCTGGATACTCTATGCACATGCCCGAACCAGATATGCAGACGAGAGGCGAGCTACTCATCGGCACCCCCGAAGAGAAATTGAGTTACGAAATCAATCATGTGAATACTGTCGAAGATCTAAGAAATCTAGCTCGTGGACTAGATCAACTAGCCCAAATTTACGATGATGAGCATCGTTATATCGAAGCGGAAGTCGGCTATCTTTTGTCCATAGAATTTCTACAGCGAACGCCGATAAAAAATGATCCAGAGCTTGGTCTTGAATATCAAAGATTGGCGGCCCATTACGCAAAAGTTGGTGACCTTGCGCTGGCAAGGAAGGCAAATTTAAAATCACTGACGATCCTAAGGGCTCATGCGACCGACAATCCGTTGCTGCTGGCAATAGTTCTGCATAATCAGGCTTGGTTCGAGATTCGCGCAGGAAAAATTGCTAAGGCGGAGCAATATCTGCTTGAAAGTCTAACTATGCTAAAGCAGAAGGTAGGTCCAAAACATTTTCTGGTTGGACTTGCTGCTAACGCGATTGCAGAGCTGTATATGAAACAAGGTAACTTAAGCAAGTCTGAAGAGTATTTTAAGATGGCTTTGGAAAATATGCCGCACTCACCAGAAACCAAGGTGGTTACGAAAGAGATAACGTCGAACTACGTTTCGGTGCTTCGCAAATGCCATAAATATAGCGCAGCTAAAGAACTGGAAGTGCAAGTGCATGCGAACTGAAACACCGGTAATGCTCATAGACAATACCTCAGCCTACGCAACCTCATCCGCACGAGTGAACCCAAAGAACGATGTCTTTGTTTCTCCATCCGACTATAGTGTGAGGGTTAGTCAGGCATCGAGCCTAGAATCTCTTCTGGAGTAACAGCTATGTTTCCTCAACTTATTTCAGCAATGTGTATAGGATTATTCTTCGGTGTTTTAACTGAGTCTTTCGAAGACGTGCATGAACACGCTGGACACGTCCTCCTCGGCTGCAGTTTAACGCTAGCTTTGCTGACGGCCTGTTTCTTTTTACAATCAGTACGATTTTATGGCGAGGCCGCTAATGCGATCGCAGTGCTTTGTTTAGGGAGTGTGATTGGATGGAAGTTAAGTGATGGGATAAACAGGCAGTGGCGTGAAAAAACACAAAAGAGTGACAACTCACAGCCCCGATGACTCTTACTTCGTCTGTTTCCCTCTGGGCAATTTGAATTAATCGTTGGTCGATAGCTCGAATCGTTCCAAGACACTAAACTGTGCACTGTCCGACGAGTATTGAGAGAACAAATGAAAGCACACAATCTTCTGGTAGTTATGCTATCCCTGACTTTCTTGTCAGGTACCACTGCAATATCGTCCAAGCTGCAAAGCGATCAGACGATCGCCAGCAAATCTCGTAACGCTTCAAAGAAGCCGAAAGCAGTGGCGCCAGGAATTACCCAGTTAAGCGGAAACCAGGATGATGTTCCAAAGCCCTCTCAAGAAGTCTTAGACTTGTTGGAAAATATGAATCAATGCGCCGGCACTGTGCAGCACTATAGGCTGCCACCAACAGGTTACACGCCACCGCCCGAATCAGATCTCAGCCGTGAGGGAAAGCAGCTCTACACTAGGCTTGAATGCGCCAGCTGCCATAAGATAAAAGGACGGGGTGGCACATTAGGTCCACCGCTTGATGGTATTGGTGGCGCCAGGGGCGAACAATTCATTACCGCACACCTCTTGGATCCAGAAAAACAGATGCAAGAATTCCCAGATCTGTTTGGAGGCAGGCCTAACATAATGCCGCATCCCGGTGTTAGCTTAAAAGATGCAAAGTTGATTGCCAGCTATCTTCTCACTTTGCCGGAACCAGAAAATGGATTTCTCATTTCAGCGCATCCTAAGCCTGTCGTTAAACCCCAAAAGACGCACAAGCTACCACAAACAAGTTCAGCAAGTTCTGATTCAATTACAGATGGTCGAACATTGTTTCTCAGCCACGGCTGTGCAGCATGTCACACGCTCAATAACAGCGCGTCCAGGTTCGGTCCTCGACTAGATGGAATTTCATCCCGCCGAACTCGCCAAACAGTTGAAGAGGCTATGCGAGGCGGCACCGACGAGCCAGAAATGAATTTCCGAGTATTGCATCTAAATAATGAGCAATCCAAGCATATTGTGGATTTCCTCATGGACTTGCCTAGATCAAAATAAGCACTCTGGCGAATGTTTTTTTTGCGAAAGTTTGAGCATAGTGCAGAATGTTTTCAACACGTTTGGTCACTATTTCAACGAAAAATCAGCCTTTCGAATGATTGCCTTAACAATGTTTGTGACCGACTTACTCACAGCCGCTAAATTCAGACGAAAGTTTGAAACATTACATACGCAGGAGAACTTAGCACACGAACGAATCACCAATTTTACTATCGACCAACCATTTGTAAGAGTAAATGGCAATGTGGCAACCGTCTCATTTGTTTTGATAAAAGAGGTAGCAGGAACCCCGCCACAGAAATTCGAATCGCATTGCACTGATGTCTTTATAAAAAATGGCGGTGATTGGAAAAAACTTCATTACAGGGGTGACAACTGGAAGTTGATTCAGTGAGAAGGTCTGACTGAAACGTTTTCAGCTGTGCCGGATCAATTGTTCCAGTGTCATTCCTTTGACGTACCTGTGGCTGCTCGGACAAAAGTCACTCTACAGATGGAGGCGAGGATCAATGGAGCCGAACTAAGCTGTAATAAGGTAATTCTTACTGAGGCTGATGATATGAAATTTGCCAATCGAACAATTGCCGGACAGCAATTAGCTCAGAAGCTTGCCCAATTTTTGTCTAGCCAATTCAATCTGGCTTATAGATCAAATCTACTCGTAGTTGGTCTGCCTAGAGGCGGTTTGCCCGTCGCTCTCGAGGTTGCGCGCCAATTGGATTGCCCTCTTGAAATAATTGTTGCGAAGAAACTTCCCTTCCCAGGTCAACCGGAATATGCCATCGGAGCCGTATCGTCTGATGGCGTGATCTTCACGGATCCATCCATACCACAAGATTTACGCTGGCAATCATACGTAAAGGAGCAGCAACAGAGTCTGCTTGAACGCACCAAGAAAATCGAAGAACAATTTCACAAACTTGCAGGGCACAACAAAATCTCCTTCAAAGGCAAGAATGTCATTTTGGTGGATGATGGTATCGCGACAGGCATGACGGCATTTGCAGCTATTGGAAGTGCAAAACTCCGTGGTGCCAGCCGCACGATCATGGCGGCGCCAGTCATGAGCAGAGATAGCTATCGCCAGTTGCAAGATTACTGCGACGAAGTCGTAGCAATTAGCTTACCTGAACACTTTGTTTCAGTAGGACAGCATTATCTTAACTTCGATCAAACTAGCGACGAAGAAGTTGTGCAGTCCTTGAAAGACAGCGCATTCTTCGGCATTCAGCCTGGAGTCTCGAAAGAAGAATCAAGGGTCTCGAACTTTTAACAGCTGCTCTACACAGATAACAATGTTAAACGACACTACATGCGATGCGCGAAAGAACTAACAACAATCACCAGGAGTACATTATCATGAACAAAAAGGGCCTATCTCGTCCAGGCGCGATGCTGATGGCTGCTGCCGCAGTGCTACTAACGCTTGCCGCCATTGGACCTATTGTAATGGCAGCCTCAACCCCTAGCCACGAGTGGTCGATGATTTTGACAGGTCCTTCCGCTTTAGCTATGTCAGCAGCTGGTCTGTTTAGTTTGCTGCTTTATGCAGTCGGTTATCTTAAATACTGCAGCAGCAAGGGCTATAGCACATGGCTTGCTCTCTGGTTATTGCTTGGCAATATGCCAGGGTTTGTAGTGCTTTTATTGCTACCAGATTTGCATGAAATTAAAGGCGAAGTAAGTAGTCCGAACAAAGCTATGCACAAAGAAGTAGTGACCTCGAAGTAAACAATTGGCGGGGGAAAAATTCAAAGAAAGGCATGGCACGAGCTAAATCTGAAAAGTCATACCAAAGGAGTATGGATATTCATCCCTCGGACTCATGACGAACTTGCTGCAAACTATCATGATGTATTTATATTTAGCATTCGAACCCTAGAGTTGCTAAGGAGGACTAATGATTGAGCTATTTCACTCAACTGGCATCGATATGCTAAAAGAGCAGCTACTGCATCATGAACAAAAGAAGCGCCTCAGTAGCATGAAGAAGTATAGTCTCGAGCGTGATCGCAAAAATCACAACGACTTCCTATGCAAATTTCAAAGTGTTGATGACCAAGATGATCACTTGCATCGAGTAGAACATCATGGACTTCATTTCTGGACGCGCTGCTTTTCTGGAGAAAAGCCTTCTGGAGTAATTCATAACGACCGGATGCCCGAGCATGAATACGGGACGTACGAGGAACGTGACCCGATGCAGACGCTTCTTCTCATTCCCTCTACTGATTCGATTAAGATTGCTCCTGGATCACCGAAGCACCCAACAACAGATTCTGAAGCCATGCAGCGATGGATAAACTTGATGCGTTTAGGTCAGGCAGCCCTGCGTTACAGAGAATATGCAGAAGCCGAGCGCATGTTCCGCTCGGCACTGTCTGAGGTAGGCAAACGGGCCACCGGCAAACAACTATATGAAACACTCACAGCTCTTGCGCAGGCGTTATTAGCGCAGAACAAGCCTGCCGAGTCCGCCAAATTACTTGAGAGCGCAAAAAGAATTCAATATTCTGACTGCCCGGAACAGGGCGAATAACTGACAGTAATTTCAAATTGAAAACCTTGCCATAATTACAGCCGCCCATGATCACGATCGAGGCGGGTCTGGAGACCCGCGCCATTCCAACTGTTCGACTAAACGACAGTCAGTCCAGATCTATTTAGATCTCTTTAGCGCTCTCTAAAGAGATCGTTTCTGTCGTTTTCTGCATTTTGAAGGAACACAATAACCATGCTATTCCACAGTGGCACGACACGGATTGAAACCATGGGAGCTTAGCATCTGATATCAAGCTACCGATCCGATCGCCGCTCTAAAGGCAATCAGGTAGGCGGGGAAATGAAACTTTAGAGATCACAAAGTTGCAGTCATAGTTGTGGTGACTGAGTAGTGCTAACTTTCTCCGATTTTTGGTTTGTTGATTTTAATGAATGCTCGACAGTCTCTTCTGGATAAAACAGCATGTTTGGCAGAGTCAGATGTTGTATGAACAACTCAGGCGATGAGCCGAAGATTGTAATCCGCTTTCCGCCAATTTCTCGTGTTGGTATTACCACAAGACTATCTGAGTAGGCGTCAAGTTCCACTCTGACCGGTCTATGTGACCAAAGAGATGAGTTCTCATCAACCGTAAAATCGCCAAACAGAGCCACCTCTATTTCTATGCTTGCCAGTTCTGTATGGGCCTTTCGCAAATCTCGAATCAGATTTTGCGGAGATTCTTCGTGAACTCCAGTTGCTAAGCAAACCAGCTGTGGTTTCAATCCTAACAAGGAGGCAGTTCGCAGGCACGCATCAACATACTCAATATTCAAATGATCAACCGAAATCAAAATCTTGAGTGCCTTCCACGGCTGCCAACGTTCTTGCACTACGAGCAGTGGACGTGTACATTCGAGCGCTAAACCCTCGGCAACTGAAAGCCTGAGGTATCGACTTCGATCCTCTATCGGCTTGGTTCGGGTCGGTGCATGACCACAGATGACTAGATCGTGCCCTTTGGCCCTACTACAGATCTCGTGAACAGGATTTCCTTCATCAATCACGCAATCGCTTTTAATCTTTTCTGCGCCTGCCATATCCTCATACTTGTCAGCTAACTTCTTTGCCAATTCACGTAATGAATTACACAATGTCTCGTAGGCAGTTACATATAGACCACTGCCAACAAGTCCCGGTTTATCATTGCCCAAGAGTGCCCAAGCACTACGCGTATCCACTACGTGTTGTGCCACTACATTCGCATCTGTTTGACCGGCTAATTTCCATGCTAATTGCGCGGCCTCATAAGATTGTTCCGAGCCACTCAGGGCTAGCAAAATTGACATCTTATTCATCATCACTTCTCCTGTAATGGCTCAATTGTGACGAATTTCTATATTTTGCACATCAATCGGTCGGACTAAGTCCTTCTGTTCTCGCAGGATGAGGGATGGAGCAGGCGTATCGGATGATTGCATGCCAGTCCACATAAAGGAGGATGCCACTCCGGGAAAGTTTTGCAAGAATAGGATAGGATCATCATTCACGCCTAGGAGATGTTATGAAAGTTCTGATTGCAATAGATAGTTCCGAATGTTCGGAGTTCGCCTTAGATTCAATCGCTAAGCGTTCATGGCCGGAAGATACACAGTTTCGAGTTATCACTGTTGTGGAGCCCGCATATATTCAGGCTCCTTTAAATGGAATATACGCAGAACCGATGATCGCAGCTCAAATCGAATTCGAAAAATATTGTCGTGAGCGAATCAATGACAAGGTTACAACGTTGAAAACAGCGCTTCCTGATCATCAAATATCAGGAGATGTTCTACTTGGACCGACAGCTGAATGCATTATTGACGATGCAAAAAAATGGAATACAGATTTGCTTGTAGTTGGCTCTCACGGTCGTACTGGCTTGAACAGATTTTTTCTAGGCAGTGTTGCAGAGCGAGTAGCGAGCCATTCTCCTTGCTCAATTGAAATTGTCAAACAAAAAGTTGCTTCTTCAAAGTCAAAGCCAGTGGAAGCAACCGAGACTACTGCCGTGGGAGGCAAGTTGTGAAATGAAAGTAATTATCGCTCTTGATCAAACCGAATTCGCTACACAGATTATAGAAACGGTCACCAAACGGCATTGGCCCAAAGATACACAATTCAAAGTGTTGACAGTGATTGAACCCCTCCAATGGGAAGCCGTCTCTTGCATCGAATGGAACGACCTTGCCCAGAAGGCGCTGGAGAAACGAAAGCATTTCGCTCACGAAAAAGTAATGGAGGCCAAGCACAAGATCAGTGAGGCAATAGCCAATTGCACTGTTCATGTCGAAACCAGGCAGGGCAGCCCTCGCAAAGAGATCATCGATGCAGCTACCGACTGGATGGCAGACAAAATCGTTTTAGGAGCGCACGGGCATTCCCCCAACCGTTTATTTGGAGGAGATGTGTCACGCTCGGTGGCACAACAATCTGGCTGCTCGGTGGAATTGATTAGACTAAAAAATTTGGCGCATAAAGAGAGCGAGCCTAAATCAGCGCTCCCGGGTGCTCTCTCCAAATAAGCCCTAAAATTGGTCCCATGCTAGCGCAAGTCCCCTTGCGCTGCATGGGCTTGCCGATTTGGAACGATCTTTGGTATCAGCCGATTGACGTATTGAGCATTTTCGCGTTTGCAGAACTGAAATACTCAGATTGGATGATGTGTAAACCATAAAGAACTGAGATTCTAATGGCAGTAGAGGCCCAGACCAATATCAAGGAGATCGCACCGATGAAGGTTTTAGTGGCAGTGGATGATTCAGATCTCAGTAAGCAAATGATTGGAGAGATAACAACCCGGCAGTGGAATCTGAAGACGCAATTTCTGATATTGAATGTGGTGTCATTACCAACGGCAGATTATTGGCAAGACTGGGGACTTTCAGTTTGGCCAGAATTGAAAGAGAAACTCATCGCCGAGTCGGAAAGCCTTGTACAAAAACATGTTGTATATTTGAAAGAGAAACTTGGACCTGAATTTGCAGTTGAAAGCAAAGTGCTCGAAGGGCATACGTGTGATTCGATCATTCAGACGGCCAAAGAGTGGCACGCCGATCTGATCATGGTGGCTTCGCACGGACGTAGCGGGATTGAAAAGTTCTTCTTGGGCAGCGTTGCAGAAGGTTTGTTAATCCAATCACCGTGTTCGCTAGAAATTATCAAAATCAAATCAAAAGCGCCAGGCAACAAAAAGGCAAGTGCGATGAGCGGAAGTTTGGCGCATTGATGTTGGCAGCAGACTGTTTCTTGCTTTCTAAAGCGGCCTATTCGCTTCGGTTGAATCTCATTTAGGAAAAGAAACAGTGAACAGATTCCCGCTACTAGGAGAAGGTTATGCAGGGCGCACGATTACTTAGCAATATGGAATGCAAGCACAAGCGGCTCAGTGAGCCGAACGGGTTGGCTCTGATCACAATCGGCAATTCCTTAAGAGGCGACGGCGGCGTTGCCGCAGCTCTTTCTCATTGCCTGCCAGAGCATTTAGCCAGAGAAGTGTGCCGGTTCGATCTTGGATCCTACTCCGGCGTTTTGCAAGAGTGCCTGATCTATCATAAAGCAGCCATCATAATTGATTCCACAAGCAATGATACCGCGCCTGGTACCGTATCAATTGTCGATGTCAGTCATATTCTAGATCAAACAGAACTCCTAAACCTGCGTTCGTGTCATGGTTTTTCGCTATCTGAGGAAATGCGTTCAGCCAAAAAAAGAGGCCGACTGCCAAAAAGAATTATTTTCTTTGGTGTCGAAATTGACAAAACTGATTGGAATGACAAGTTAAGCCCAGAGCTGGAAGCCAAACTGCCGAAGTTAGTAAATAAGCTCTCTTTTCTTGTAGCCAAAGTAGTGGAGACTTTGAATCGCGATGCATGAAGCAGCTATAGCCAAAAATATTCTTCAATTTGTCAACAACAGGATTGCCGAAACGCCTTACATAGAAAAAGCGACAAAGGTACAGGTGCTCATTGGAGAATTGCGAAACGTTGATGACGAGCTACTAAAATTCGAATTTGATTGTCTAAAGACACTTTATCCAGGCTGCAGTTCATGCCATCTGGAAATTGAATCAATCAAAGCCAAAGCCTTTTGCAACAAGTCCAAGCACTTGTATCATCCAGAGTCTGAGCTTAAATATCGTTGCACTAAATGCGGTGGTGATATAGGCAACTTAGTCTGCGGTGAAGAGTTAGATGTAATGAAAGTTACCCTTAAATGCCTCTTAAATGCCTTCCTTACATAGAACATACAACTTAGAACACACAACATAGAAGAAACAGAAACCGCAGAATTGATTGAACGCTCGCATTGAAGGCACTAATTATTCAGTGCTCCATATCCTTGACATGCTGTCTGATTTCCTTCGCTCTTGCCAGAGTCGACCAAACTCACGAGACATGCAGCAGAAGTCATTTAATCGAGTAAACTCATGTCAGATCTTGATTGCATTCTGACAATAAAGAAAGGGCTGCAAAAAATGTCGGCAAGAACCATGAACAGGACCAATACCCCGCGGGTAGCACCTTCAGCTATCAAGCTGCCCTCCGAAGATAAGCGCTGGCGTATAGTGGCGGCGACCATGCGGCGACACGGATACGCACAAAGTTCCTTGATCGAGATTCTACACACAGTGCAGTCCAGCTTCGGCTACTTGGATAAATCATCTCTGGCTTTTGTTGCACATAGTTTGCGCGTTCCTTTGAGTAAGGTATATGGTGTTGCTACCTTTTACAGCATCTTTCGGCTGAAGCCACACGGCAAACATACTTGTGTAGTGTGCATGGGCACTGCTTGCTACATCAAAGGTAGTGCCAAACTACTGCAGACCTTGGAACAAAAATATGCGATCAAGTTGGGTGACACTACAGCTGACAACAAAGTTTCTCTCCTCGAGGCTCGCTGCCTCGGCGCCTGCGGCATAGCCCCTGCTGGTATTTTTGATGGCGAAGTGCTGGGAAACCTAACCTCTGAAACAATTGATGTCCAATTAAAAGATTGGTTAGCAGAATCAGAATCAGACCCAGAATCAGTAAACATCAAAACAACACTTTAAGAAAACAGTGTGAACAGAGAACATGAATACAAACAACAAAGGCACTCAACCAATACTATCAAGCGACGAACTAGCTGCAGTGGCCGCTCATGAGTTAGAAAAACAATCGAAATACAAACAGCGCATATTTGTCTGTATGGGCACTGCATGTCAGTCGGTGCAGAGCGCCGCGGTTTTGGATGCGCTTCACGCCGAAGTCAAGTCCCGAACAATAGAAGATCATTGCCTAGTCTCTGCCGGAGGGTGCCAGGGCAACTGTGCAAGCGCACCACTGGTCTCGGTTCCTAATCAAGATATTCTCTACCAGGAAGCCAAGCCGGCTGACGCTAAAGATATTGTTGACTCTCTGAATGGCAATCCAGTGGCTCGCATTCTATGCGACAACAAGACTCACTTTTTTACCAAACAACAACGTGTCGTGACGAATCACCGCGGTTTACTAAATCCAGAAAGCATCGAAGATTACATTGCGGCAGGTGGTTACAGCACTTTGCTAAATACACTTTCTGAGTCATCCCCAGATGCAGTCATAAAACAGGTGACTAAAAGTGGGTTGCGTGGACGCGGTGGGGCAGGCTATCCAACCGGTCTAAAATGGAGCACTGTAGCAAAAGCACCTGCCGATCAAAAATATGTCATCTGCAATGCCGATGAGGGCGATCCCGGTGCGTTTATGAACCGCAGCGTTTTGGAAGATTACCCTTTTCGAGTGCTAGAAGGCATGACCATTGCCGCCTACGCTGTCGGTGCAACTCAAGGCTTTGTCTATGTGCGTGCGGAATATCCGTTGGCAGTAAAGCGAGTGGAAGCTGCTATCCGGAGTTCCGAAAAACTCGGACTATTAGGCGATAAGATTGGCTCTACCTCATTTTCATTTCGCATAGAAATTAGACTCGGAGCCGGTGCTTTTGTCTGTGGCGAGGAAACGGCACTGATCTCGTCCATAGAAGGAGGCAAAGGTTTGCCATGCCCGCGTCCACCCTATCCAGCCGAATCCGGATTGTGGGGCAAGCCGACTCTGATCAATAACGTTGAGACCTATACAAACATTGTGCCGATCATGACCAATGGTGCCGATTGGTATGCGGCAATCGGCACAGCTCGTAGCAAAGGTACAAAAACATTTGCCCTGAGCGGCAGGATCAAAAACACTGGATTAGTCGAGGTGCCTCTGGGAACATCGTTACGAGAAATGATCTTTGATATCGGGGGCGGTGTGCCAGAGGGGCATGAATTCAAAGCGGTTCAGACTGGTGGACCGGCTGGCGGTTGCATACCGGCAGAGCATCTTGATGCCAGTATAGATTATGAATCATTGATGGAACTCGGTTCGTTCATGGGTTCAGGCGGCATGATTGTTATGGACGATAGCTCTTGCATGGTAGACGTAGCCAAATTCTTTATGCAGTTTTGTATGGCCGAGTCCTGCGGCAAGTGCATTCCCTGCCGCGTGGGCACAGCTCACATGCACGACATGCTTGATCGGATCACCAAAGGCGAGGGAACGATGGAAGAGCTGGCACAATTAGAATCCCTTTGCGACGTGGTCAAGTTTACGAGTCTTTGCGGTCTCGGTCAGGGAGCACCAAATCCGGTGCTTAGCACTTTGCGCTTTTTCAAATCGGAATATCTAGCGCACATCGTTGGACATGTATGTCCCGCTGGTGTCTGCGGTCCAATCGGTCAAGACATCAGGAGGCCAACATGCGCGTTGTAACTCTTACAGTTAACGGACAAGAAATAAGCGGCGGAGATGACGAAAACATTTTGCACGTAGCTCGTGACCACGGCATAGAAATCCCCACTTTATGTCAGCTTGACGGGATCTCCGAATGGGGCGGTTGCCGTCTTTGCTTAGTGGAAGTAGAAGGCAATCCCAAGCTCTTACCATCTTGTGTTACCAACGTCAGTGAAGGCATGGTTGTAAACACGGACTCACCACGTCTAGCTGGTTATCGCAAAACAATAATAGAGATGCTGTTCACAGAGGGCAATCATGTCTGTTCAGTCTGTGTATCAAACAACAATTGCGAATTGCAGGATGTTTCACAAGAGCTAAAGATTGACCATATTTCCTTGCCTTACCGCTATCCGCACAAAGAAGTGGACGCATCACACGAACGTTTCGTTTTTGATCCGAATCGTTGCATCCTTTGTACGCGCTGCATCAGAGTTTGCGACGAGGTAGAAGGTGCGCATACGTGGGACATTGCCGGTCGAGGAATTAAATCTCAATTGATATCTGATTTAAACCAGCCCTGGGGCGAGTCGCCCACGTGCACAAGCTGCGGTAAGTGTGTGCAAGTCTGCCCAACAGGCGCACTTTATGAAAAGGGCATGGCCACTGGTGAAATGGTAAAAGATCCCAAGTTCCTTGTATATCTGGCAGAAATGAAAGAAGACAAATCATGAGCCCCATAAGTAAACCGCTACCTAAACTGGCAACTGTGTGGCTCGATGGATGCTCAGGCTGTCACATGTCTTTACTGGACATGGATCATCGACTTCTCACCTTGCTCGAGCAAGCAGACTTGGTCTACAGCCCGCTTGTCGATCAAAAGAATTTCCCAGAAGACGTGGATATCACTCTTGTAGAAGGAGCAGTCAGTAGTGAGGATGATCTGGCGAAAATATTGAAAGTGCGCGCCCAGACAAAAATACTTGTCTCGCTTGGTGATTGCGCTGTTACTGCAAACGTACCGTCGCTTCGCAATCCGATCGGGGTAAAAGCTATTTTGGATCGCGTCAGTGCCGGAGCGGTAACAAAACAACCAGATACGGTGCCGATACTATATCCTCAGGCCAGACCTGTGCACACAGTCGTAAAAGTAGATCTTTTTGTACCGGGCTGCCCACCCTCGGCCGACACTATATACACAGTAATTACCGAGCTTTTGGCTGGACGGCAGCCGGATTTATCAACTCTGACTCGATTCGGACTTTGATATTTCGACGCTCACTATCAGGAAATGCGCATGAGCAAGATAATCACAATTGATCCAGTGACCAGAATTGAAGGTCACTCCAAAATAACCATTCATCTTGATGACAATGGGGAAGTTGCCGAGGCGATCTTTCACGTTACACAATTACGCGGGTTTGAAAAATTCGCAGAAGGTAGACCGTTTCATGAGATGCCTTCATTAATGGCAAGAATTTGCGGCATATGTCCAGTCAGCCATTTAGTGGCTTCATCAAAGGCGTGCGACATGCTCATGTCAGTGCGCATTCCGCCAACAGCCGTAAAACTCAGACGCATCATCAATCTAGCGCAGATTGCTCAGTCTCACGCTCTGAGCTTCTTCTATCTTTCATCGCCGGACTTACTTCTGGGAATGGATTCGAATCCTGCAAAACGAAATATCGTCGGCGTGGCCAAGGAAAATCCTGAGCTGGCACGCAACGGCATACATCTGCGTGCTCTTGGACAGGAGATTATCGAGCTCTTGGGTGGCAAAAAGATACATCCTGGCTGGGTAGTAGCAGGTGGTATCAGCCATGCACTATCTGCAGAGCACCGGAATCACATTTTAGGCAAGCTGCCAGAGGCTATCAAAATAGCTGAGTCCACTCTTTTGTGGTTCACAAAACAACTGGAAAAATTTAGCGAAGAGATATCAGTTTTTGCTAACTTCCCGGGATTATTTATGAGCCTAGTGGGAGATCAAGGAGAACTTGAAACTTATGATGGACACTTGCGCTTAGCCGACGAGCAAGGCAACGCGATCGTAGAGAGATTGCCACCGGCAGAATACAAATCTATTATTGATGAAGCACAAAACCCTCATAGCTATCTCAAATCGCCTTATTACAAACCTCTGGGTTACCCAGCCGGCATGTACCGAGTCGGACCGCTGGCGCGCTTACATTTGGCAAAGAGTTGCGGTACGCCAAAGGCAGATCAGGCATTTGCCTCATTCCAAAAACTGGATCATAAGAGCGCCTTTCATTATCATCTGGCAAGATTAATCGAAATCCTTTATGCCTTTGAAATGATTGAGAAACTGCTGCACTCAGATGACATATTGGATTCTCACGTCCGCGCCTTTGCCGAAGCCAATGCTCATGAAGGTTTCGGTGTGTCCGAGGCGCCGCGCGGCACGCTCATGCACCATTACAAAATTGACGACAACGGTCTTATAACATATGCAGATTTGATCATTGCCACAGGTCACAATAACTTAGCGATGAATAAGGGCATCACCCAAGCCGCCAAACACTATATCAAGTCCGACAAATTGACAGACGGTATTTTAAACCGCATTGAGGCGGTGATTCGCACATTCGATCCGTGTTTGAGCTGTTCGACCCATGCGATCGGACAGATGCCGCTGGATATTCAGCTACTCAGCTCAGAGGGCACAATCATAGACCGAGTCAAGCGCTGACAAGCAGAGGGTTGGTGCCATGGCATGGCTAGTCATAGGCTTTGGAAGCGATGTATGTGGCGACGACCGTTTTGGTCTGGTGGTGGCACAGGCGGTGGCAAAGGAAAACCTGTCAGTCGACATCCTGACTCACAGAATTCTCGGTCCGGAACTGATCGCAAACATTTGTCGCGCTGATGGTGTGATCTTCGTCGATGCCAGTGCATCATTAGAAGCGGGAGCGCTAGAGTGCATCAACCTTCAAGACGCCAGCTTGGCAAGCTCTAGAGAAAGCAAGCAAAGCAGTTCGGCAATCGCCGTCAGCCATCATTGCGATCCCCTAACTCTAATGCAATTAGCTGAGACCCTGTACGACAAGCGGCCGCCCGCCTGGCTGTATGTTGTGGGAGGTTCCGATTTCAGTTTTTCTGAGAACATGAGCGCAGCGGTAGAAGCGCGAGTGGCCGAAGTGGCAGAGAAAATAATTGGTCAGATCGACGTTTCTTGAAACCGATAAGACAGCAGCGTGTAAAATGTGCTAACGGTTCGGTCAGAAGCGCGTTCGTCCTTTCGATTGATTATTCGGGTAAGGTTTTGGTGTGTAATGCCAATACAACAAAGTGAACTTCGTCCAAATTTGAAAGGAAGAGCTGGTGACTCAGACGATCATGCCTAGGACTAGCTGGCAACAAGACTATGCGAGAAAAGTCGTCAGTGCTGAAAAGGCTGTACTAGCCATCAAATCTGGTGACACCGTTTACATACAATCTCACGCCGCTGCCCCAGAACCTATAATCGACGCGATGGTGAACAGGTCTGATCAGTTAAAAGACGTGAGTCTTATGCATATTATGACTCTCGGTAAGGCTGCGTATGCCCGAGAGGAATTCGCAAAATCATTCAAGCTGCACGCACTTTTCATTGGCTCAAATACTAGACATGCAGTTAACGATGGAAGAGCCGACTATATTCCCATTTTTCTCAGCGAAATTCCCAAACTATTTACCAGCAATCACGTGCCTTTAGATGTGTGCTTGATTCAGGTCTCCCCGCCCGACGCACATGGCTTCTGTAGTTATGGCGTATCCGTCGACTGCACAATAGCCGCACGCAAAGCGGCACGCATCGTAATCGCCGAAGTCAACAAGCAGATGCCTCGTACGCTCGGTCGCTCTTTTGTGCATGTCAGCAGGCTCGATTATATTGTTGAAACGGACAGACCATTGCAAGAATTAGCTCCGGCTGTACCAACAAGCATCGATGAGGCAATTGGCAGAAACGTATCATCTCTGGTAGAGGACGAGGCTACGATACAGCTAGGCATTGGTGCGATTCCAAATGCAGTGCTGCAGTATTTAACCGACAAACGAGATTTGGGCGTTCACAGCGAGATGTTGTCGGACGGAATAGTCGACTTAATTGAACTTGGCGTCGTCACCAATGATGCCAAAACAATCCTGCCTGGCAAAATCGCGGTGACATTTGTATTGGGTACAAAGAGACTTTATGACTTCGTCGATAACAATCCGCTGGTCGAATTTCAAACAGTCGACTTCATCAACGATCCATTCATAATTTCCCAAAATCATAAGATGACCGCAATAAATTCAGCCCTCGAAATAGACTTGTCTGGACAGGTCTGTGCGGACTCGATTGGCAATTATCTGTACAGCGGTGTTGGCGGGCAAGTGGACTTTATCAGAGGTGCATCACGGGCCAAAGAAGGCAAGGCGATCATCGCTCTACCTTCAACAGCGAAAAACGGGGCCATCTCTAGAATCGTCGCCACCCTCGGCCCGGGCAGCGGTGTAGTAACAACGCGAGCCGATGTGCATTATATCGTCACTGAATACGGTATAGCACAACTGTTTGGAAAAACTCTGGCGCAAAGAATGCGCGCACTAATCGACATAGCTCATCCCGACTTTCGAGAATCTTTGGAAAAGCAATATTTCAAAAATCACCCGAAAGAATGATTAAGTAGCCATGCTCAAGTGATCAATTCGGGCGCCGAGCCTCAACATCAAAAAATTGCAGTCTAAGTGAGAAATCAGCCTTTCGGTCGATATCTAAAACTTGCTGAAAAAGCACAATGCGATCATTGAGTCCAAAGTAACAGTAGGGTCATAGAATCATGCGACTACTCAAATCAATTTTGCTGCTTTTCGATCCAGCACAACAATGGAAATATCTCTTCTTTGCGCTCTTTCTAGTCGGGCTAGAGTTAGTTTATACAGGTTACGATCTCGTTTTCACATCGCGAGGAATTGCGGAATATATTGTTTGTCTGATAGTTATTCCAGTTGGCTTACTTCTCACAGCGATCGGTGCTATTGCCATGTGCGACCTCATCGGCATCCACATAAATAAGGCATCGATAAATGAACAGGCGACGATTGCACCAGGGGCAGTGCCAGAAAGAGGGACTTTACTTCAGAACCGCGAAACGGAAAAACTCTCGCCTCAAATTTAGACGAGTCCACGCCGCATGGCATGAACAGCAGCCTGAGTACGATCGTCAACGGCAAGTTTATTCAATATATTTCGCACATGGGTCTTTGCGGTGGCCAAAGAGATAATCAGCTTATCAGCGATTTCCTGATTAGACAGTCCCTCTACGATTAGCTTTAAAACTTCGAGTTCCCGTGGCGAAAGCGGCTCAGGAAGAGGTCTTCCCAAGAATGCGGACATCTCCTTTGCACTGTCAGATGCAGGCGACAAGACGGGCTCTAAGGCTTGTGCAAGTGCTGGACGAGGGGCAGATTGCTCGTTTGATGGCGCGGGCGTAGACTCCTGCGTGTAGTGTTTCAACACCCGGCTGGCGATCGAGGCGTCTAACCACGCATCGCCCGCATTAACAGACCTGATCGCAGTGTAGAGGCGGTCCGGTGCTACATCCTTAAGGCAGTATCCTGAGGCACCCGCCGAAAGGGAAGCTAGTATGTCGCGATCATTATCATGTTGAGTAAGCATAATGATTTTGATGGACGGATCTCTTTCAATAATCTTTCTTGCAGCTTGAATGCCATCCATAACTGGCATGCCGACGTCCATCAGTATGACATCCGGCTTGAACTGCTCAGCCTGGCTAACAGCTTCTTCACCATTAGCAGCTTCGCCAACTACAGAGATGTCAGTTGTTCTTTTGAGCGCCGTTCTTAACCCAATCCGCGTCAAAGCGTGGTCTTCTACGAGCAAGACTTTGATAGTACGAGGTGTTTCGTCGGTAGGTTGTTCAAACATGATTAGCCATGAGCGCAGGACAATTTATTATATATTAGAGTCGTAAGGAAGCGATGCTGACCGGTGGACTTGGCAAGCAGACATTTGGCCAGGAAGACCCATCTCTGCACAAAAGCAAAAGTGAGTTGCATGAATGAGTGTTTCTAACGACGAAGACTTAGTTGCCCTTAGTCTAAATGATAGAGAAATTGAACTTCGTAAACAATGGCTACAGTTGGGCGAAGAGGAAGAAAAAATCATCAGGGAGCAACTGGATCCAGTGATCAGCGATCACGTGGACGATCTGATGGATGAAATGTACCGCCATTTTTTGAAATTTGAAGATACTCGGTCATTTTTTCCAAACGAACACGTGTTGAACCATGCCAAAGCAGCCCAAAACCAGTACTTCCGAAGACTGACCAAAGGTGACTACGATGCCGACTATGTGTCCGATCGATTGCATATTGGCACAACTCATCACCGAATTGAACTGGATCCAAAATGGTACCTAGGTGCCTACAACCACGCTCTTGTTTTTTTGTTTCCGACTATTGTTAAGCAATATGGCGCTGATTCACAAGGGTTGTCGCAAGCACTGTCAGCATTCTCGAAAGTCATTTTTTTTGATATGACACTAGCTATCGAGAGATACATAAGTGCAAAAGAAGCATCTATTCGTAAACATCGCGATGCCATAAGCGACCTTGAAACAGAAAGACGAGTCACTAAAAGCATTTTAGAAAGTGCGCCGATCGGCATAGTCAGCTTGAATAACGATTTCAATTGCGTGGAATGCAATGAAGAATTTATTGAAATCTTGCCGTCGGCAATTAGAACTGAAGTGATTGGAACATCACTCTTCGAAATTATACCGGGCTTGAATCGTGCGCTCTTCGAAGAAGTGATCAAGTCAGGACAACCTTGTCGGAGGATCGCAGATGCTGTGCCACTGTCTGGACAAGACACCACTTACTGGGATTGGGCAATTTGGCCGGTCAAAGATGATGCAAGCAAAATTACAAGCCTGGTTGCCATGTTTGCAAATGTTACGGACAGAGTACTACTTCAGCAACAACGAGAAGACTTTGTCGCCACACTAACACACGATTTGAAAACACCTGTGCTAGCGACTAACAGAGCCATCCAGTTTCTTTTAGATGGTGACTTTGGAGATGTGTCGAGCGCACAAAAAGAGATCCTTGAAACGGTATTGCAAAGCAACACGTCACTTTACAGCCTTGTTCAAACGCTCTTAGACGTCTATCGTTTCGACAGTGGCGTCAAAGAGTTAAAAATTACGAGATGCAATTTAGCCGCCATGATTATGCAAATGGTGACCGAAATTATGCCGCTAGCTCAGGAAAAAGGGGTTGCCCTAACTGCGACGGTACCCGGAGATGCTGACGATGTGTCATGCGACGAGGCCGAAATCAGAAGAGTGCTGCAAAACTTCATTGACAATTCACTTAAGTTTACGCCGACTGGTGGTTCGATAACGGTCAACATGAATCAAAGTGACAAGGAAACTGTGATCAGTGTCGCTGACACAGGTAAAGGAATACCAGATGAGAACCTGCCAAAATTGTTTCAACGCTTCTGGCAGGCTGGTTCCACAGGCAGATATTACGCAAGCACAGGACTCGGTCTCTATTTATCCCGACGAATCATCGAAGCGCATGGTGGCAAAATTTGGTGCGAAAGCAGTGTCGGTCGCGGTAGTACGTTTCACTTTTCGATAAAATCCTTCAATGAGGATGCCTGCTAAGTTCTTGCAGCAAAAGATCAAATAAAGCTGGAGCAAATCTACTGCAATCATGCGAGTTCACGTTGATCTTCGTTTTCTCTCTGGCGTTGCATTCCTTCGCGTAGTCAGCGGCATCTTCTTGCAAAACCGCCCAAATTTGCTCTTTGTCTAATTTGGGGACATCAGGTCGCAGCCCTCGCTCTTCGCAATACCGGGCGACTACATTTCGAGCCGTCGCCATGCAGGCACAAGGGTGTGCACCCGAAGAAGGCAAGATTTCGTTAATGGATTGCCTATCTACAAGTCCAAATTCGCAGGCACTGTTAGCAATAGCTTCTGGAGCCGCTCGGCCGCAAGAAAGAAGGCCATGCACAAACAGCCTCGCATTTGGAAATTTCAAAGACCTATTCATGAGTGATTCCGCTTTGTGCCTTGCTAATTTCCTATTCAACCCCAATTTAAGGATAATCTCAAATTCGCTAATCCGTCATCATTCCTCAGGCGTAGATCGAAGCAGCCGAAGTGTAAAAAAAAATAAATTCAATAATTCCTTCCGCAGGATGATGGCCGCGACGCTCATCCCTGTCAAAGTAAAGCTTCTTGCATACCGAGGCAAAATGAACATTTCAATTCACGAGCTAAAAAAAGCGCTCTTTGTTTTGCAAATCTTGATCGGTATTTTTCTCATTGGCGTTTCCATATATTTATTTCAAAGCGCTGATCTAGAAGCTGAGCCAATCAGCCAGCTTTTAACCGGCATTATTCTCCTGGTGGTAGGCATCTGTTCCACTTTTTTCGGCGTCGAAACTTATCTCTTACGAGACGACCCAGAAATTTGGCGTTGACTGATATCCTTACGTAATCTCCTTAATCTGTGAGCTAAATTCTATTGCCGCCTTCTGCCCTGCGGCGGAGCCAGTGTCGATGCCTTCTTGAATAGTGATCAAGTGCTTGCTCGGGTTACAGAAAAAATGATGAATGAATGGGCGCAAATCCCGCATACGATCATCTTCATGCTCAACAAAAGAGTTAAGATCAACTGCAATTATGCCATCATGTTTCTCTAACTCATGCAACGCATCCCGCAGCCCTTGAGACGGCTTACCGAAGTCAACAAACGTTTGCGCTAAGCGAAACCCATGTTGAGTGCAGTAGGCAGCAATTAGATTGGTCTGCTCATCCTTGCTAAGGTGATCTTGTCCGCCAATGCGTATGTATGCCACCAAACTGGCCTCATGTAGGGGCCGCGATGGCGCGCGCAAACTGTTTTTGGACCAAGGGTTACTTAAAGTGTGGCAATGACAAAGCTTGGCAGAGATGTCTGGCTCACACGAGCACCGCCCCTCGCTTACTGGATCATAGGAACAAGGCTGGGCTCTGGGAGTATCGAGGCTCTTGTTGTTATTATTGGGCATGGTCTAGTCTCCGGTGTGTCTAAAAGGAACTACGCTCAGCGCATGATTCATCTGCGCGTTTTGGCATACGCCGGTTGCCAGCTTCTTCGAAGCCCCATCGATCAATCAAAAAGATCATAAGTGGAAATGTCAGCACGATTAGAAGAATAATTATCATCATTATGTCGAGCATGCACAGGTCTGCCTTTTGTTCGCGGCTAAGTGGAGAAGATCATATTGCCATATAACCTCGGGTGAATCATCATCCCCAAGACGTATTCATCTCCATCGTCCGATGATGATTCCCATTACATTCAAGCGAACTTTCGGGCTTTGTTGGTTGCAGCATCTTGTCCAGGAATGATGTCTTTCGAACAAACGTAGATACATTGGCTAAGCACCGCATTTGCGCAGCATCTAACCGCTCAGCCTTCAGAAGGCTGCGGTGTTATTCCTGATTACGCTATGGTCAACTAATGAAGCATCTGTGTCGGTTCAACGCTCCTTATCTGACTGCTATACTAGAGCATGAGGAATCAACATTCCGATGAATACTAGCCCTCTGATCATTCAGACAGCCAATGCTGAAAATACTTTGACTGCGCAGTACCCTGATCGCTTCGATACAGACATCTCGCGCGGACTAACAGCCGAACAGGTCGCCGAGAATCTACTAAAGTATGGATACAACGAGTTGCGTCAGCACCATGGCGCTAGCACACTCACCATTCTTATACGTCAATTTCAATCTACCGTCGTCGCTCTACTTTTGGTGGCAGCAGCAGTCTCATTGCTTACGCGTGAATTCGTCCAAGCAGGGGCAATTTTTGTCGCAGTGCTTATAAATGCTGTAGTCGGTTTTATTACCGAGCTAAAAGCAAAAGTTTCACTTGAAGCTCTCGAAAATTTAGCTGGTCCAACAAGTCGTGTTATTCGTGATGGAAAACAGCAGGAGCTGCCGGCCAGAGAGTTAGTACCAGGCGATGTGGTACTACTCGATTCAGGAGCACGTGTACCAGCCGACACATTATTGCTCGAAGCAGCTTCGTTAAGTCTAGAAGAATCGATGCTTTCTGGAGAAAGTGTGCCTGTATTTAAAGAACAGGTCTCGGATACCAATCAAGAAAAAGAATCCCAGCTTGCCTTTCAAGGCACGCTGGTGCTCACGGGCAGAGCCACAGCGCTAGTGACAGCAACCGGAAATAATACAAAACTGGGGAGCCTGGGCGAACTATTGGAGCAGACTATTTCAACTCGCACTCCGCTTGAACAACAACTTGAAAAGCTGGGTCAGCAGTTGACTTGGTTGACTGTTGGTTTGTGTGTTGCATTATTTTTGATCGGACTACTGCACCACGCGAACCTCTGGTTAATGTTGCAAACCAGTATTGCACTAGCAGTGGCGGCTATCCCGGAAGGTCTGCCTGTAGTCTCAACTTTAGCATTGGCTGAAGGAACACGAAGAATGATCAAAGCCGGGGCCTTGATCCGGCAACTAGCTGCGGTGGAAACCCTCGGTTGCACCACTGTAATTTGTAGCGATAAGACCGGCACCCTCACCGAAAATCAAATGTTAGTCACTGATTTGATCCTGCAAAAGCGGCATCTGACAGTCTCTGGTGAAGGCTATGAACCGATCGGCGAACTTTCCGAAAACGGAGCGCCGTTGTGCTCAGTCGACGACAAACTGCTGGTTGATTTATTACGAGTAGCGGCGTTGTGCAATGATGCCAAAATCGAAAATCATGACGGAGAATTGCAATGGCACGTTCACGGAGATCCTACGGAGGGAGCACTTCTCACGGCTGCTGGCAAAATCGATCTCGATCACAAGCAACTTCTTTTGCAACATCCACGAGTATTTGAAATACCTTTTGACCTTAATCGCAAGCGCATGACCACGGTGCACAAAAAAGATGAAGACCATATTTTCTCCTGCACGAAAGGGTCACCGGAAACCATTCTCACTCTTTGCAGTAGGGTCGCTGCGGCGCAGGGCGCAATCGTGCTTAGTGAGTCAAACAAAACTTGGTTCTTGGAGCAAAACGATGCTCTTGCACAGCGGGGTTTGCGTGTGCTCGCAGTAGCAACCAGAAGTCTGCCAGCCGACGACAGTCAACTTTCTGCTGAGAAAATCGAAAAGGACCTAATCCTCTTAGGTCTGATCGGCATGGCAGATCAGCCACGAGCCCATGTAGAAGTGGCTATTAAATCGTGCCAAGATGCCGGCATTCGAGTGATCATGGTGACAGGCGACCAACCATCCACCGCCGCTGCGATTGCGCGCAAGCTCAACATCCTCGACAAAGCAGAGTCTTCGTCTAATAACTTGAGTGGAGCAGAACTAAGTTCGATGAGTGATAAGGAGTTACAGCAAGCACTTATCGGAGCGCAGGTATTAGCCAGAGTCAATCCAGAGATGAAACTAAAAGTGGTGCAAAGTTTGCAGCAAATGGGTGAGATCGTCGCGATGACAGGCGATGGTGTCAATGATGCTCCGGCACTGCGTCAAGCAAATATAGGCGTTTCCATGGGACGCTCAGGCACCGCACTGGCCAGAGAAGCTTCCAATATGGTGATCACTGACGACAATTTCGCAAGCATCGCCAAGGCTGTTGAACAAGGACGAATCATCTATGGAAACATTCGTCAGGCGATTGCATATTTACTCACGGCGAGCATGGCCTCAGTTTTATCAGTATTTGCTTTAGTTATGATTGGTGAAAGCTCCGCATTCTCGCCGCTGCAATTGCTCTGGTTAAATTTGATCATGCACATTTTTCCAGGCATTGCACTTGTTCTTCAGCCAGCTTCAACTGACGTAATGAGCCGCCCACCACGTGGTCCAAAGGAACCACTTCTAACTCGGTCAGTTCAATTGCAAATTTTCGTCAGGAGCATTATCGTAACCTTAGCCGTCATTGCTTCGATGTACTTAGCCGGATCCTTGACATTGCCCGGTGTGCAAACCATGGCGTTCGCAACTCTGTCTCTCAGTCTGATATTTCAAGCTCTATCCTGGGCTTTGGTGCAGCATTCGAAAAATGGGATACAATTTCGCTTGCTCTGCAATAAGACTATGGTTACTAACATCTGCACCTCACTGTTTTTGCTTGCAATTTCAATCTACCTCCCCCCACTCCAAGCGATTCTTGAAAGTTCTGCACTATCTGCCTCCGAGCTTGCCGTTGTATGTGCGTGTTCTCTAATATCGTTCACAGTCACATTAATGCCGTGGCCTCGATTGTCCTCCAGACCATCCGGTACAATCAATCAGTCGGTCTAGAAACGTCAGGAGAATATATGAGAGTTCTTGTTGCAATCGATGGTTCCGAGTGTTCTGCTTTCGCTCTCAATTCAGTTATTAAGCGATCATGGCCTAAAGATGCGGAGTTTCGCATTATCACAGTTGTAGAACCGGCATATATTCAGGCACCATTTGGCGGATCATATGTAGAACCAATGATGGAGCTCCAGGTTGAATTCGAAAAATACTGCCGTGAGATGATCAGTGAGAAAGTTGCACAACTCAAAAAGGTATTTCCTGACCATGAAGTATCAGGAGAGACTTTGGAGGGAATCGTGTCTGCTTCCATTCTCGACGAAGCAAAAGGTTGGAATGCCGACTTGATTATCGTTGGTTCGCACGGTCGCAAAGGCGTAAACAAATTCTTTCTAGGTAGCGTTGCGGAAAGAGTAGCGTACAATGCAAAATGCTCGGTTGAAATCGTCAAACAAAAGGCCGATCCAGAAAAGTCTATGCAAACGGACGGACAAGAATTGACAGTCCCCAAAAATGACGAAACCGAGTCAGCATAATTAAGCTAATGCGTCCAAACCGTTTCCCTCGGATAACAAGATAGTCATGCTCGATTTTATAGAACCAGCCAGTTCAGACCTTATTGTCAAAGCTACCCAAACCCTATGGCCAGCATATGCTAAAGCTATTGGGAGACATCTGTATCTGCAGGTTTCGGAAGAAGTTTTGAGCACTTTTCAATCGCTTAAGGGACAGCCCTTGCTGATCTGCGCGAACCACTCAGCGCACGAAGACCCAGCCGTTCTCTTTATTTTATCGACTTTGGTTTCTCAGCAATTTCGATTTTTGGCAGCGAGAGAGAGTTTTGGTGCAAAAAATACCTGGTACGCAAAATGGCTTCAAAAGATAGGTTGCTACTCAGTGGAAAGGGGAGTAGCAGACAGTCATGCTTTCAAAGCAACGCGAAATCTTCTGATTCAAGGAGCCAACAAGATTGTCGTCTTCCCGGAAGGAGAAGTAACTCATCAGAACAATTACCTTATTGAGTTTGAAAACGGACCTGAACACATCGGCTTGTCAGCTCAGGAGGATTTGAAAAAGAGTAACAGCGAGCAACACGTTTTTATCATTCCCCTCGCCCTGACCTATAAGTATTTAATTGACGTGAGACCAAAATTGACTGAGGCGATCGTCGGCATCGAAGCAGCGCTAGGATACGAGGAGAAGTCCACCAACTCTCTGAAGCAGCGAATTCAAAAGGCATTTTCTGCCATGCTTATTAAGCTTGAGGCCGAACACAATTGTTCGCCAACACCTGAGACAAACTTCGAAGACAGAATCAACTCGTTGCGTGAACACTTAATTTCCGAAACAGAATCATTTCTGCAAGTTGAACTACCGAAAGATCTGCCGCAAGTACACAAAATACATATATTGAAAAACAAATTCGCAGAGAAAAGCTGGTGTCACGAGGAAAAACCTAAGTATGTTCACTTTCACTGTCGACAATGTCCGACAGAAACAGAGCAGCTTTATTACAGGCAACTCAAGCAAGCCACCAACTTCCTGGCGCTAGGCAATCATAGTTTCGACCACGACCTAACGCAAGAAGAAGCAGCGGAACTGCTCAGCATTCTGGAGCACCAAGTCCTGGGAAAGGTATTACTGAGGCGTCCCGAGACAATATTGATCGGTGCAGCGTCAGCAATGAACCTAGACGAATTTAGCACGCTCTATGAGAATGACAGAAAGAGCGGCATCCAAGCAGTCAAATTGGAACTGGGGCAGAGGCTGAAGCAAAGGCTCCTTGAGCTGGAAAAAAGTCAAGAAGTATTTCTTGTTAGTTGACAGAAGACACGAACAACTGGAAATTCCTGAATCGGGTGAAAGCGCCAATCAGCAGCGACGAAAAATGGATTGATCTGCGAAAGAAGTCTCTGCTGGACGTGATACAACATTTTGGTGCAGGTCATAGTCACTGAATACGGTGGCGTAGAGACGTAGAGATTCGAAGACGCAAATGCTAACAAAGATTGCCTGAATCAGGAAAGCCGCAGGCTTATGACCCGCGGCTCTTACCAGTTACTCTTATTGACTGAACGCGATTACTTCGAAGCTACAGCGCCGACAAGTTCGCTATGCACTGTTGATGTTTCCGCTTTGTTATTGTCGAGGATTGCTTTGGCGCGCTCGACTTCTTCACGAGTTCCGTGAGCAATAACGAGGAATTTATCAGCTTTCAGAGCAGTCTCATACTTGAGCACACTATCTTTCGGGATACCAGCCCCAACGAGGGCTGCGCCAAATGCACTCACACCACCGACTACAGCAGCTGTTTCAAGGGCTCCTATTAGCCAACTGACAATTGGTCCACCAATCATTACTGGGCCGATACCTGGAATGAACAGAAAAGCCGATCCGAAAACCAAACCCCAAATCCATCCCCAGAAGGCCCCAGCTTTTCCCCAATTTGCGACTTTGTCGCCAAGGTTATAATATCCAACCACCTGTTCTTCAGTGTGGTAATCCTTTCCAACAATGCTCAGCTTCTTCATGTCGAAGCCTGATTTTTGAAGTTCCTTAACAGCCTCTTCGGCTCCGGTATGGTTTGTGAAAACCGCTACCACGGACTCATTCTCTGCCATAATTCATTTCCTCAAATTTCTGAACGCAACTTATTTACTTCTCGACGGCTACTGATGAAGAGAAGGGTTCTAACGGATGCCTTAGTGCGGCGATTTTACCACCATAGGCAAGATCAGGCTAAAAATTCGATCAATTTCTTTAGTTCTCGATGTGAAACATCCGGCGTTCCTATTGCAAATCGAGCGGATGTCCATCGCCCAAATTTTCAACAACATAGTATGTTCGACTCTTCTCTTTAGTATCAACCGATCGGCGGATTGATATTCCTCAATTCAAGTTTTAAAGCAGCGTATTGTTTATTTCGCCATAGTCGTCAAATCAGCTGTGATCATTATTCATTTAGCTGAGAATAAAAAGTTGTTGAAAGAAAATCCGTAATCCAGACTTTATGCAGAGGAATTATTACAATGGTAGGCTCCCGCGGCATCACTAGGAATTACTGATGGAAACAGCGTCCCCAACAATATTGATTTTCACAGACGGCGCATGCACAGGCAATCCTGGACCAGGTGGATGGGCGAGTATAGTCTCATTGCCTGATGGAACCGTTCACGAACTGGGTGGTGGCAACCCAGCGACAACTAACAATCGCATGGAAATGGCAGCTGCGATCCGAGCGCTAGCAATGCTGGAGCTTACAGAGGCAAACAAGATCATTCTCTACACCGACTCAACTTATCTAATTCGTGGTATCACTCAGTGGATTTGGGGTTGGCGCTCGCGTGGATGGAAGAGCGCCGAAGGAAAAGATGTAGCAAATCGGGACCTGTGGGAAGAGCTATTAAGACAAGTGACAAGACTCAAACCTTCTGCCCTCGAATGGAAGTATGTCCGCGGACACGCGGGTTATCCAGGAAACGAACGCTGTGATGAAATAGCAGTATCGTTCGCAAAGTTCAAACCCGAGCCACTATATGTTGGACCGCTCGATGGCTACTTTGTGGATTTAAATGATTTACCTGATGAACAGGCGTTACCTGAACCGAAAAAAGCTGGGGTTAAAAGCAGCAGCAGCGGATCGAAAACCGCTTCAGGTCCAGTCACTTATTTAAGCTACCACGGCGGCATCGTAGAGCGGCATTCAACATGGGCAGAGTGCGAACGGCGAGTTAAAGGGCAATCAAACGCGAAGTTCAAGAAGATCAAATCGGTACAAGAGGAAAGAGAAACTTTGACCGGTTGGGGATTAGACGGAAAGTCCATTATCAATTGATCCGAGCATCAAATAAGATAGCTCGTCGCCGAATTCCTTTCTTGGGGATCTCGTGCTGTTTTAAATGTTTGCCTCAGCAATGCGAACACCATCCATGACATCACCAGGTTGCCAACAGACACGAGTTTAAATTTATCAGCCTGTCAAATCAACTCTTGCAAAATGCTGGTTAAGTTTTCTGGCAATGCGTCTGTTTTACACTCATGTCCGATGTTTGCAATGATGACTCGACCAGACATGATTTGGTATTTTGCGCAGTATATTGCCGATCGAGAAAAACAAAAACTGGGCGTGCGACCAATAGTAAAAGTAAGAGCCCTGGAATCTCTAAACCTTCGACCGGTCCAAGATTTTATAGATCCTTCAGTCGATCTAGCTGCCCAAAAGGATAGCGGGATAATGCCACCAACCTGGATCGTTCCCATTCAACCACTGATTTCACCTAATAATAATAAATGAACCAGCCCCGACTCCATCGGGCGAGCGCCGGTAGTAGTCAAGCCAATTAGTTACATCTTTTAGTCGGTTTGGCAAAAAGAAGGAACCGAATCGACATAGCTCCGTCCCTGCTAAAGAGAGATAATTTAGAGAGGGTCGTAAATGAAACGAATCTTGGTTTTGTTAGGAATGTTCTTGTGTACGTTCAGCTTCAGCTTTGGACAGTCCGCATATGGGCAGACGACTGGTGAAATTGCCAAAGGTAACTGCACATCATGCGCCGCTTCATGCCAAAAGACAATTGACTATTGCACCAAGAAAAAAGGTAAATACTCAGAAGCGAGTGTCATGAACTCGTTGAAAGATTGTATTACGGCGTGCAAAATGACTTCGGATTTTCTGAACCGAGGTTCCGTAGGACTGCAAGCTAAAACATGTGACTTGACCGTGCAAGCTTGTAATGAGTGCGCCAAGTCGATGGACAAATTCAAGACCGACAATACAATGCAAGCATGTGCGAATGAGTGCAGAAAGTGCGTCGGCAATTGTCAGAAATTATCGACCAACAAATAAACGATTACTGATTTTCACGGAACTAGCAGACATGTGTGCCTGCTAGTTCCGTGTCTTGTGGTCGAAATCTATCATCAGTGCCTTCGAGCGAAAACCGCGCCTCAGTAAAGAGACAAATCGAATCTGCTGCAGACTCGCTAGCGTTGAGTTAGTGAAAAGAAAACGACGTGTCTAATGAACAAGAGCTGGAGTGCTCATTATGGACACGTACCGAAACTTTGGCAGTCTATACCTGTTAGGTTCAAGTCGAGGGGACGAACATTGCCACCCTTGCACTCGATGGTGGTGAAGCCAAAAGTGGCATTGCCAGGGGCATCAGAAATCCCAAATTTCACGCTTCGCAATATCTACCAGGACTGCTCTTCCCAATCGGTGAGTTCTGCTCGGTTAATCAATCCTCGACGGAATGCCAGATTGAGGGCGCGGCAACGATGGTTGTATTCATCTTCATCGGAGGCGCCTTTGCTGGAAATTCCGAACTTCGTATAAAGACACTTCAGACGAGCCTGAACAGCTTTTTCAGTAATGTACAATCGCTTCGCCGTTGCCTTGTCAGTGAAGCCCAAGGCGATGCAGACAAGCACCTCAAACTCTGCTTCGGTCAATCCAGTTGCACCATTTTCGGTGCGGCGAATGATTCGTTGAATGCGTGGATGAATCCAACAATCGCCGCTGAGTACCGCTTTAGTGGCATCAATTACTTGCTGATCCGTTGAATCCTTTAAGACATAACCAAATGCGCCATCTGCAGGAACAAGTTTCCACAACTTCCGAACAAATATTTCGTCGGAATGATTAGAAAGAATGATGACGCCGGTATGTGGAAACTCTTTCAATATTTGCTCAGCAGACTTGATACCAGATAAGACCGGCATTTCGATGTCTAGAAAAACCACTGGTGGTCTGTGTTCCCGCACCAACTCAAGGGCCCTCTGCCCATCCTGTGCTTCATAAATGGGAGCTAGATGCTCGAGATTTTTGCTCAGCAATTCTCTCAACCAAGTTCGCTCGCGGTCTTGATCGTCGGCAATTACAATTCCCACGATGGAGAACTCCATGATTTTTCTGGATGATACAGACTGAATCACTATTGTAGCCTGTTTAGAATTTGCTTACTGATTTGCTTCAGCGTTGTGAAGACACCAGGACCCGTTGAAGCTATGGACTCAAAGGATGTAATTTTCCCGTCTGGATTGAGATCATTTTCCATCATCTCCAAGTTCATCGCCGTGGATAGATCCCTTTTGTTGTACTGCAATACATAAGGTATGGATTCCAATGTCAATCCATAACTTGACAGATTCTCTTTCATATTCAGCAAGGATTCGATATTTTCATTGCGGCGAATGATGTCGGAATCAGCGACAAAGACAATTCCATCAGCGCCATTTAGAATCAGCCTGCGACTGGCGTTGTACTCAACCTGACCGGGCACGGTGTACATCGAAAATCGGGTGGTAAAACCTTGCACTTTACCAAGGTCCAGTCCAAAATAATCGAAGAACAAGGTTCGCTCGGTTTCCGTCGCCAAGCTGATAAAATCGCCCCTGGTTTCAGGAGACAGCTGACTGTAAATGAACTTCAAATTTGCGGTTTTGCCACCAAGACCGGTGCCATAGTAGACGATCTTGCAATTTATCTCTCGAGTCAATATGTTTATCATTGCCATTTTTAGAATCTTCCTGTAAACAGCCAAGGACAAGTCCTCACCACCGGACAGGAAGTGTGAGTCTTGTTCTCAGCCTAGTATTGCACCAGCTTGGCGGACAAAATGTCCGCCAAGCTGGTCATTTCGATACTACGATTATTTCACTCGAGATCAGATAGCGGAATGTGGTGCCTCTTAAGGATCACATAGGGTGCACCCTAAATCCGCTGGTTCAAAACAACGAAGCGAGATCGTGACTAAAGTTCCGCTCGCAAAAGAAACGGCATTTTCCCACGCAACTTTTGCACCGATTCCGCTCGCTCGCTCGCGAATGTTTTTCAATCCCCGCGACAGAGTATTGCCAGAACCTTGGATGCCTTTGCCATTGTCCTCAATACAAACCACCAATTGATCCGTAATTTGTTTCACCGTAACAAGCGCATGTGTTGCCTGGGAATGTTTTTCAATATTGTTTAAGGCTTCCTGAGTGACTCGATAAATCGCGAATTTTGTTTCCTGAGAAATGTCGATTTGTTCGGGCAGTAGGTTCGAACAGACAGAAGTTTCGATCAGACTTGCTCTTCTAAACCTATCGACAAGTGTTTGGATCGAAGCTATTAAGCCAGCCTCAGCTAACAGTCGCGGATGGAGCTCAGACATTATGCCAGTCACTCCAGCTGCGATTACTGCCATTCGTGTATCCACATCATCAGTGATCAAATGATCACCATACTGATGGGCAAGAAAAACTATCTGTTTCAAGCGCGGCAAAATCAAATTATCGATATCATCAGATATTCTTTTACGCTCCGACTCAACGGCTAGATTTTCAAAGAGTGCACGATCTTGATTAATCAATCGAGCCCATTCTTCTTTTGCATGAATGAGGATGTTATCTAGCTCGACGAGTCTTGCTTGTGACAGGTCTCCTATCTCCTCGGGAGCGCTGTGCTGAGCCGTAAATGGATCCTCAGGGATTGAAATGATCAAGTCATATGGAAATTGATCGCGGATGCCGACAGCCCCTAACTCCATTTTCGCTCCCGCCAAGACACACCAAGATTCGAACGAATCGAAATCAGCTTTCTCGGACGTTATCCACTCAGCAGAGGAAACTAATTTGTCGGCACATCTAACAGTAATAATGGTTCTGCCGTCGATGCGATTGTAGTTGACCATGAGTATGTCATTTTTTGATTCAGCGAACATTCGCAAGACAGCTTGCATGGCGCGATAGATACAAAGTTGCTGCAACCCTGAGAGTGCGCAGTCTTCAGTTTGTTCGAAAAACAGCACAAATCTTCCGCAAATGCGCACATATCTCTTGCAGATATTGTCTAGCGCTGCGACAAGCCCCAATTCTTCCAGATCCACGGGATGGAGTTCGCCAAGTAGATCCCTGAACGCCGCGATGGCGCTATGCACCTCATCAAGCAAGGCATTAACAACTATCTTTTCTTCTGATTGCATTGAGCGGATCAGTCTTGCTAACAAAGGCAATATTTCATCGTGCAGGTCTTTAGCGACCCGGCGCCGTTCTTGCTCGACTGCTTTGAATTCGAAATCGAACTGAATAGTGCGCGCCTCTGTTGACCAGCGTGTGCCCAAATCATGCACGCGAGCATTGACTGCGGAGCGATCATTTGTCGGTCCAGATTGATTCGACTGCTCAACTGTCGTAAATGGAACGCCTATTTTGGTCCGCACCAAGAGTGAAGAATACTCCAACCAAAGCTTCTTCATGGTGAGCAGTGATTGCAGTCGCGGCGGCAGTACAACCGCTGAAATCTGTTCACAGTGTAAGGGACGCTGTAGCACGTCGCCTCCTAACTAAATTTTTCCCGACACGCCAATGCCTTACTTCGATTCTCTCACAACAATGCGGATGGTGTGATAGGAGGACTCAGAACTCGGAGTTAGGGTGAACCCTAAATAGAATCCAAAGAATACAAAGAGTGATATCGCATACGGTGCGAACGTGCACCTTGTTCAATGCATCCACTCACGTCAATGTAAGATGAGAGAGCCCTTGCGACTAGGGCTGTTCGGTCCATTTCAACAGAAAAGGATTAGCTCAAGGTTAGTACTCGGTTAAACCTACTTGTTGGCTGGATCAACATGCAGCAGAGAAGACTATACTTTAATTATCCGAAGAGTCGCATTAGACCATCAAAGGAGCGAACTTGGCTGAACGCGTATCGGCGACTCTTCTAAACGCTTTCGGGTCTGTTATACAAGGACAGAGCGACAAGCTGGGTAAGTTCTTCTTCTTTGGGGGCGTAATCCTGCCTCTTCTGGCAGTTGTGTTCGAAACAACAACTCACTTCTGCGCCAGCCATTTCTTTGATCCATTTCCTTCTGCCAGTCACGTAGTTCTCTTTCTGCTGATTCCGTTCACCAATTTCCTGGCTTGGTCGACGCAACACAGAGATATGTCGCAGCACTACAGCTTCATGGCCCTGGCCACTGGCATGGCGGCAGGCATCGGCATCATGTACAGCCTAATGTTCTTGCCCATTCTCGGGTTGTCGCTCGTTTTTGCCGTCGTTGGGGGATTCGGGCTGCTTGGGCTTGCTCCAATCTTGGCGCTGCCTTGCACTTTCAGAAGTGAAAAAAGAGTGTGCAAGCTCGCCCTACAGCGCAACCAGTTCATGATGCAAGAAAAGAAGATCTGAAGAACGCATTCAAATACAGCAAACATCATGTTGTTCTCAACGACTTTATGATCAGTGCAGGTCCGCAAGAAATGCTTGAAGGGCTAAGCTACGGCAGCTCCCTAATCCGCGTGGCGAGATATGGATCAGTCGACTCGGATCTACAGAACCTTTTTAAGACATGGGAAGATCAAGAAAATTCGAAGCTCGCCGAGTACGCGCGATTCCCTGTTGATGACGCGAAATCGATCACAGCTTGTTACTTGACCGATGCTAGTCTCGCTCAAATTAATGCCAATCAAGAGATTCTAACTCAACTCGAAATTGCAAAACCCGCAGAAAATGATCAAGCACAATTACTAGCACGCGACTATCATTTAGTTAGCCCAATCTCAAGTGCGATCGTCACCGAGGTTCCTTCGTACACAGAAATGACGGTGGCCACTGCTGTCTCACCGGAGGCGGACACCTGGCTTCTGCTAGTTGTCGCTGGCGGAATGATCTTTATGGGCATCTATACTCAAAGGCGCAAACCGAGGTCTTCTGCGGCATGACAAAAGCGCTGTTAGCTGTATATCAGAATCCGTCCTTTGCCTTCGTACAGTTGGCTGCTCTGTTAATTGCATTTTGGCCAGTTTGGCATTGGTATTGCGAACGCCTGTTCGATCGTTCGGATGAGCCCCTCGGCATAGTTGCCTTAATTACAGTGTTGTCCTTAGCTGGATGGAGATACCTAGCAAGCGAACGAGGCGGAATTAAAAGTCCCACCACCCCTATGTCAGAAGACTCTATGTGCAAGATTGTTACTCTGTCGATGCTCATTTGCTCGTATTGCCTGATTCTGCCCATCGCCTCGCCCATGGTGAGCGCTTTGTTTGCTATGGCGGTTATTGGAATTTGCTTGTGTCGTGCAGACAATAGATATCGCCCCATATTTGGTGACAGCGCCCTAATCATTCTTTCATTGCCCATGGTGGCGTCATTGAATTTTTACTTGGGCTATCCAATGAGAGTGCTTGCCTGCCATCTAGCGTCAGCAATGCTCAATCTTGGTGGACTGGCTGTAAGCGCGCAAGGAACGGAGATCCTTTCGAACAATTCAATAGTTGGAATAGATCCACCTTGCAGTGGCATCAAAATGTTGTGGGTTGCCCTTTACCTAACAGCCACGTTTGCATCAGTGCGCGGTTTGAAGACTCTGCCGACAATTAAGGTCTTGGTGTTGTCTCTGGTGGCTGCGATTGCCGCTAATGCCTTACGAGTCAGTTCTTTGTTTTACGTCGAATCTGGCATCATTGAAGTAGGGACCGCCTGGCATAGCATCGTTCACTCGGGTGTCGGAGTGGCGGTCTTCGCGCTATCTGCAGCAGTGCTGATGAAAATTACATACAGTCTGCCTGAATCTGAGCTCATTCAACAAATCGCAACGCCGAAAACTCAGACACCTGATGCTACAGCCAAACATGCACCAATCCTGATCATAAGCTTTATCTCTTTATGCATGTTGGCGGCATCCATACCGCTCATTTACAGGTCAGAACCAATCAAGGAGAGCAATAGTGTGTTTGCTGGTTGGCCAACTCAATTCGAAGGACAAAGGCTGCAACAAGTGAAGTTGTCGGAATTGACTGAACGATTTGCCCAGGAGTTTCCGGGCAAAATCGCAGTTTACACAACGGGCAAGAGCAGAATTGTCTACAGATGGGTGACTCAAGCGACAAGACAGCTACATCCATCATCCACATGTTACAAAGCCAGTGGTTACGAAATCAAATGGCTTCCTGAAAATTTAGACGCGAACAACAATAAATGGGCCGCATTCGAGGCCACAAAAGGATCCGAAAAGCTTCTGGTCCGCGAACGCCTATTCGATCAAGAAGGTCACAGCTGGACCGATGTGTCGTCATGGTATTGGTCAGCCGTGCTAAATCAGTCAAAATCTCCCTGGTGGTCAGTATCGGTAGCCGAACGCATTGAGTAAAATGGTCTGACCAGCCAGGATTTTTAGCGATGCAATTTCAAATTCTAGTATTCGATGGCTTCGAGGAAATGGACGTCTTCGTTCTGCCACATCAAACCTATCGCTTTTAGAAGAGCTTCATCAAGGCGGCGTAAATGTTATCCAAGCACGGGTTGTGGACGACGGCGATATCATCACTGCCGGTGGTATCACAAGCAGTCTCGATTTAGGAGTCTGGTTAGTACAAGATTTTCCGGTGTGGACAAAGCCCTGGAAGTTTCACGCAAACTTGAGTTTGAACCAAGAGGTTGCGTCTGGCAGAGTAAGGAGAATGACATTTGAACAACGCATTTGGACTCAAAAGAAAAACGGAGCAATCCTTAGTGCAAGCACAGAAACTAATTGCGGGCGGTGATTATGCTGCCGCAGAACAAATACTCAAAACAGCATTGGATGTTTGGCGAAGCAACTCAGGAGCGAGGCAAGATGAGGGACCTCTGATTATCGGGTTGGGCAAATGCTTAGAAGCCCAACGAAAATACGAAGACGCGTATGAGCTCTATATGGAATCGCTGAACAATTTGACTGGTAAAACCTATGACGACGTGTACACAAGTTTTCTGTATTTGAATGAACGAATGGGAACGTTCACGAAAAAAGATTACTGAACTCGATTCGATTCAACACTTGATTAAGTGTGGGCTGGTCTCTAGCCTTCACGAGTGATCGTTGTGTAATGGTGCCATCAGCTTTGGAGAAACACCATGAAACGAAATCTCATCGCGAGCTTGTTGCTCGCGTCATTGTCAGCGGCGCCTGCATGTTTTGCCACCGACGATACCGTAGACTTCTTTTACGGACAAACAGGATATGAGGAAAATGCTCTGATAATGGTTCCCGATGCAGAAACTCAAAAAAGGATTTACGAATCGGTGCTCACAGGTGACGCCTGGAAACTGGCATTTACTCCCAATTACAATCTTCTCTCCAAATACGACAGCGATACCAGTCTGAATTGCAATAAATGGATTCTGATGACGATTGCAGCTGCCCGGACGCACGATTTCAACCCTAATCATGCGCTAAACGAGATTCGACGAGGATTCGAACCGGCAAGGCTTCATCTGAATTTTATCGAGAAACAAGTCGTTAAGCACAAGCCTAATGTGCGAAGGTCAGAATTGCCAAGCCATGGTGCAATTCAGACCGTGACGCCCGAGAGCCTCTATTACTCAGGGCTTTTCACGAAACGAATCTTCACAGTTTGGCCCACTTCTTTGCCGAAGCAGAATCTGTAGAATTGCATCTAATATTCTTGCCGGCGCGAGCTAGTGCGAACAGCTAGTGACCCAAACGCCCTCCGGCTATGGCTTTCGATAGCATGTCTGCACCATATTAGGTGCAGACATGCAAACATTGCCAGTTGCAGATTGCCGTTTAATCAGTCGCACTTTATATGGTGCAATGCATTTTTCCGGCATTTCACGCTGACTTCACTTATAAGCAACAAAACGCGAAATGGTGTGCTGTGTTGCGAATCAGAACTTTCAGATCAGTTCACTCTTTCCCATTGGAGGAATATGTATAGCCGATCACTATATAGATATAGCAGTAACCAAAGGCATTCCTGATCAAGAATAGCTTGAACTTTGTTTCCCCCAGGTAATCGTTATGTCCAACATCGATAAAATACTGAGCTGCTGTAACTGCAACTCCTCCTTCGTTTTCACAGGCGGCGAGCAAGATTTTTTTCAGGCCAAAGGTCTGACAAATGAACCAAAACGCTGCCCTAATTGCCGCATTCTAGTGAGAGTTCAACGTAGCGGCAAAGACATAGCAACCACAGCAGAAGTCGCGTGCGCCGATTGTGGATTGCAAACAAGAGTACCTTTTCAACCGAAAGGATACAGACCAGTCTATTGCAGCACATGCCTGCGAACACATAAAGACGAATTGGTCGCCGCTATAGTCTAGTGCCCGCCTGTTCCACAATCGCAACGCAGTTCAAGATGCGTTGTTAGAGGCTATGCGTTCTCTCTTAGCGAGATGTTCGCCTTTAACTGCAACATAATCGTCGGAGCAATTCTTCGAACATGTTATTCATGCCAGCTCTCTGCGACGAGAAGTCCATCGGAATTGGCAGGCCACGTCGGCGGACTGCGACAACTGATGAGCTGGAGTCAAAGCACAGTCCTTGAAATGTCGGTGTTCGTACGAACGTCAGTGTCGGTTGGGTTTTGGCACTAGCTAAAATACCGTAGCGTCAATTTTTTGACCAGCTTCAGCACCACTTTCGATACCAAAATGAAGATTGAAACTCTGCTTCAAACTGCTATTACACGCAAATGTATTGATTCGGCTAAGAACGAACAAATTCTTCGTATAGCAATGTATTGCAGCAATTCCACGATTTTCATCAAAATCCTAATGCAGACTGATAAAGTACATTAGGCACCCCAAAATTTTTCACGTAAACCACAAACGCACAGGAGCATAAATGAAAAGAATAGTATTAGCAGCGGCCGCCACGATGGTCTACGGCTCGGCGGCACTTGCGCAAACTTCGACCACGGCCACACACCAATCAAACACTGCTACTAACGCAGCAGGCACAGCTCACCACTCAGCAACGACTGTCAAGCAGTCCGACGCAACTGGGCAACACGCAGCTACGACTGAACATACATCGGTTCAAGCTGGCGGCGAATCAGCTCATAAGACAACTACTTCCGAAGCGCATGCTACACCAGGTGGAACAGCGGTCCGTTCTTCGACATCGGCAAGTCATGTCTCCCCAGCCACCGGCACAGCCGTACATCACACATCGACCTCTGAAAAGACTGCATCTCCAACTGGCGCAACCTCTAACAGCAGCTCGAGTACGACCGTCGCTCACTAAGCTGAACGATAACAATACCCAAAAGGAGTCGACCTCAGTCGACTCCTTTTCCATGTATAGATCCCGCAAAGATTGCTCTGTACTGGTTCCGCGACTGTTAACTGAATGTTATTTAACCGACGCATACTCTGGCAATAGACCTCGCTGGATTTGTCGTTAAGGAGTTTCCAAAGATAGGCACAGTGGACTATAAACTCGACGAGATTTCCGCTGCAGAACGGAAATTGTATACACAAAAAATTAGCGACAAGCACTAAACTGCCTCGCACAAGTTATGGGTACCGGCGGCATCATCGAGAAATCGGTGGTGCCCGACCGTTTGTGGCGTTTTCGAGTCCAATCGGACTCGAACAAGTTTGCTGGCTACCGCAATGAATGGCAATTTGTCTGGCTTGACTCTGCTCCAGCAACGAAAGAGGAACCATTGGCAACTGACTACCGTCCACACCCCTCGGTGAGATGTCTGCGCAGACTGCGCAAACGGCGACCATTATTGGTATCAAACCAATCCATTAGAATTTAGGTGAAATATGACACTGTCAGTAAAGCGGATCATTCCGATCGCACTCGTTGCCGCGTTTGCATTCGGACCCCATGCCGCTCAGGCTCAAAACGACTATCAGCAAGCACAAAAGCAGCAGCAATTCCAAGACTGGGCACACAATAATCCTGATTGGACACGTTCCCATTCCGCTCAATATCAGAAATGGATGAAACATCCAGAATACGCCGACCAAAATCGCTCGCAATGGGAGAATTGGCGGTCTGGCAAGAACAATAACAACAATGGCAAAAATTCATTCCAAGATTGGGCTCGAAAAAACCCGAATTGGGTTCAATCACACAATGATAGATATCAATATTTTCTGTCTCATCCCGAAGACGCAAATCGAAATCGTCATGAATGGGAAAACTGGCAGAACCCGAACACTAATGTAGCTAGTGGTGGTGGATTCGCTAACTGGATTCAGAACAACACAGGCTGGGCGCAGGCGCATCCAGATCGACATCAATACTTCTTGCAACATCCACAAGAGGCTGATCAGAATCGCCACGAGTGGGAAAATTGGCACAATAATCAAAATGCAGCCAACATTCCTCATCATGAAGTCGATCAAAATCTAAACAACAGCAATAAACCATTAGATGGCAGGCCTATGGATGCAAATCAAGAACATCAACAATACGAGCACAACCACTAACAGCGGGCTAACTAGTTAGTTTACTAACTAGCCTATAAACAATGGGGACTTAGGCGGCTTGAGATTGTCAGGCCGCTTTGTTTCTTGGATGAGCTATCGGGCAAACGCAAACAGTCGCGAATTGATTTGACACGAATTCATTTGATACCGCATTTAGTGCAACTCAAAATGGATTGCACTGAATGCGGTGCAGATTGATAATTTGAAAAATGAAGGCAAACGGTCTCAAAATCCTTCCAGCCTTTACGACCTTTCGTCCTCAGTTATCAGAAACTGGCCCTTGATAAGGATGACAAGATCCAGAGAGAAGAGAAAAAGTGGCAATTTTGAGCCGATAGGCGCGCGAAATTTATCTTCCGGGGAATAAAGAATTTGTGCCCAATCCTGACCCTGAACGAATTCAAGTGTCCGATTTTGTCTTTTTACCGCCAATTTTTTCGAAAAATTCGACATAAGTGGCAGTTTTAAGGGATCTATTGTTTGCTCTTACAGGTCGTATACTGATTAAAGCGGCTATATTTGGATCTTATGGAAGAGTCCTGGCAAAACTACAAGACACTGGGAGAACGGGCTACCGGTTCTTTAAACTATCCATACGCGGAAGCCATGTGGGCAATGGCGGTTTTGATCTCCGAAGAATTCGGGGAAAAGGACCCTCGTTACTGCTTCAGCATCGATTGGCTGAGCCATGTTTTATTAAAACAGCAAAAATACGCTTTGGCAGAAAGGTTCTTAAGTCGCTCCTGGCGCCTAAAAACGAAGGTTCTCGGGTCCAGTCAATTGGAGCTGGCCCGAACTTTGAACACCATTGCGGAGCTCTATTACCTCCAAGGCAAGTTTTCTGATGCCGAGCAACTTTGCCGTCGAGTCTATGAAGTTTACGTGCAACAGTATGGGCGCGATCATCCGAACACTCACACAGCTCTAAGCAACGCGACGTTGCTTGAGCAAACAAATGCCGCCAGGAACGCTGCTGCCGGACTACCACAAGTTCAGCCTCAAGCTCAAGTTCAGCCTCAAGCTCAAGTTCAGCCGCAAGCTCAAGTTCAACCTCAAGCTCAGTCGGCGGCTGCCCAATCTCTGTCGCCTTCGGGCTATCCGACTGTGCAAGCTGCCGTCGCGCAACCAATTTCACCTTCACGACCCCAACCGATTCGGCCGACCGGTGGGGATAGCAAACGCAGCAAGGAAATTTGCGAAAGCTGCGGACAGCCTATTGATGGCGATGAATGCGTGCGTTGCACGAGCACCACTCTTCGTGCTTATCGCATGGACGAGAAACTAACTTAGTATCAAAGTAGCGCCATCACGTATGGTGCAAGAATCACTTCGCGCATTTACTGATTTATTAGAAACGTAGCAAAATCAGCAAAGAACTTAAATAGGTCATCTTTGTGCGGTGCAAATTCAGGAACTGTTTCAAGTGCTTCCGTCATATTGTGCATCCACGCGTCCCGTTCCGGTACACCGATGCGGAACGGCATGTGCCTGCCTCTCATTCGTGGATGTCCACGCTCGTCACTATAAGTGGTCTGACCACCTGTTCTCTGAATCAAAAACAGGGTGAGGTGTCTTTTCGCATCGCTTAGATCTTCTGGATACAAGGGTCGCAACAGCTTATCATTTTCGACACGCGCGTAAAATTCATCTACCAATTTGTAGTAAGGCTCAGTTTGGCCGACGTGCCGGTATATGGTCGCAATGGGATCTATCATGCGCCAATTTTAGCGCATAGAGCGTGAGCATTCGACAATCTCGATTTTCTACTATGCTAAAATCCAAGTTTCACAGAAGGAAAACATGAGTGAGCGAATTAGAGCCAATTCGTCTTGATCAGTACTTGAAATTGATGAACGCGGTCAGTTCTGGCGGCGAAGCAAAGCACCTGATTCAAAGCGGACAAGTAACAGTGAATGGCGAGATTGAAACGCGTCGAGGCAGAAAACTTGCGGCTGGTGACGTTATTAAACTAGACGAACTGGAATTCACGGTCACCATAATCGAACCCTAGTTGAACCAGTGCACTAAATGCGATACCAAATCCAAAAATGTCTTCCACGACGCATGAGATTGCATCGCAAGCTGTGCCTACAGGATGTCCATGAGTGCGTCGTACACACCAACAACAGGGTCTGCAACAACAGCTTGTCCAGCGTGCTTGAGCATTTCATAACCATCCTTAGAAATATTTTTGACATCTTAAAGGGCATCCTGTGGATGCAACGTCAACACATCGACTGGTAAGAAGCTAATGTCTTTGCCTACATTGATCCCGTCCTTTATTGCCGAACCGGCATCCCTCAAAGAGTTGAAAGGAATCTGGACCAAGTCCCAAGCAGCCTTGCCCACCCTGAAAGCCGGATCCAAGATGGCCAATTCCGCTATCTTTAGGCATAAAATCTCTCCGTCATTTACGAAACAGTAACCGGCGCATGTTACTGGGACGTTACCTACCTCTCAAGGTTCTGGGTGAATTGAAACAGTCCAAAAGGAAGAAGCAAGGTGATCTGCCGGTGCGATGCCACGCTGGTTCGAAATACTCTATCCCTGTTGTCGGTGTTGACTGACATATATGCGACGAACAAAGTTCCAAAACTTAAACACAGCAAGCATCCGCAGACTAGCCCGGAGCAAATGGTCACGGGTATAGAATTTGAGCGTCAAATAGGTTACATATGTTAGGCGACCATGAAGCGAACAAAGCGAGAAGTTATGCAAAAACGGAAGTTCGGACAGACTGGTGAAGTGGTACCAGTTATAGGGCAGGGCACATACAAATTTTCCACGACAAAAAACGAACTTGATGCCGGCATACAAGCTCTCCAGCGCGGCATTGATCTGGGCATGACGCATATTGATACTGCAGAAATGTATCGAACAGAAGAGGTCGTCGGTGAAGCAATCAAGTCCGTTCCGCGGGAAAAGCTGTTCATTGTCAGTAAGGTGATGCCCTCCAACGCAACCTATCAAGGGACGATTGCAGCTTGTGAAAAATCATTGAAGAATCTGGGCACCGATTATCTTGACTGCTATTTGTTGCATTGGCGTGGCTCCATTCCGCTGTCGGACACGATCAAGGGACTAGAAAGGCTAATTGATGACGGAAAAATTCGCTCAATGGGCGTTAGCAACTTCGATGTTTATGACATAGAAGAAGCGCTTGGAATCGCTACGCACCCGATTGCTTGCAATCAGATTCTATACAATCTGTTCACTCGGGCGCCCGAGCACCAGCTTATGCCGTTATGTGCGACAAAGAAAATTGCCGTAGTTGCTTACACACCATTCGGCAAAACACGCATTCCCGATGTTGGCACCAAAAGTGGTGATGTATTGCATGCTCTGGCTGAAAAACACGCAACAACCGTAAGGCAAATTATGCTTTCCTTCATTGTGCGAGACGAAAATGTTTTCACGATTCCAAAAGCCTCCAGTGAACAACATGTTAGTGAAAATGCGGGAGCGGGTAAGGTCATTCTTGAGGAAGAAGACATCAAGCAACTTGATCAGGTCTTCCCAATGCCGAAGAACAGCGAACCCTTGGAGATGAACTGAACAGCCAATGAAGAAACCGCGTCTCAGTTTCTGGCAGATCTGGAACATGAATTTCGGCTTCCTCGGCATCCAATTTGGCTGGGGTCTGCAATTGGCGAACATGAGCGCTATCTACACAAAGCTTGGTGCCTCGCCTGACAGCATCCCGATTCTCTGGTTGGCTGGACCGATAACTGGATTGCTGGTGCAACCGCTCATCGGTGCAATGAGCGACAGGACCTGGAATCGCCTCGGTCGCCGCAAGCCTTACTTTTTGGTTGGTGCGATTCTGGCCAGTATTGCCTTATTTTTTATGCCTGATTCGCCAACGCTTTGGTTCGCGGCGTCACTGCTTTGGATACTTGATGCAAGCATAAACATTAGCATGGAGCCTTTCCGGGCCTTTGTATCGGATAAGCTGAACAGCGACCAAAGCACCACCGGGTTCATCATGCAGAGTTTTTTCATTGGCATTGGTGCCACTCTGGCCAATGCACTGCCACTTATCTTCCGCAAGTTTGGCATGACTGGTATCGCAGCCAATGGCGTGCCACTAACTGTAGTTCTGTCATTTAGAATCGGCGCGGCAATGTTTTTGATCTGCGTGTTATGGACAATATTCACATCATCCGAATATCCACCAGAAGACCTTGAGGAGTTCAATAGAAAGCGCGCTGAGAACCCGGGTTTTGTTGGACTGCTCAAAGAAGTCGTTCAAGAAATCCCGCAAGCCGTCAAAGACATGCCGTTGACGATGAAGCAGCTAGCACTGGTGCAGGTGTTCACCTGGTTGGGACTGTTTTGCATGTGGATGTTCTTCGGGCTTACAACTGCCTATCACGTCTTCAACGCACCGTCTTCAAAGTCTGAGCTATTCGACCGTGGAATAGAATGGGCCGGCTGGTGTTTTGCGATTTACTCAATCGTCTGTTTCATTGTTGCCTTTGTTTTTCCAAAAATCGCAGCAATGACGAGCAGGAAACTGTTGCACGGTGTTTCGCTGGTGCTTGGCGGACTGAGTCTTCTCTCGATCTACTTCATTCACGACCCCACAACGCTGCAGTTTGCAATGATTGGCGTTGGAATTGCCTGGGCCTCCATTCTCTCCATGCCTTATGCGATATTGGCAGGTGCAATTCCACCCGAGAGGACTGGTGTTTACATGGGTGTCTTCAACTTCTTTATCGTCATTCCTGAAATTATCGCTTCCGTAACGTTCCAACCGCTGGTCAAATACGTCTTTCACGACAATCCACTGTATGTGGTAATGATGGGCGGTGCGTCCATGCTCATTGCAGCGGCGTTAGTCACGCGTGTGCAAGATAACGCGGACAAAACTTCTCATCCGATCGCAGCCGGACATTAGAGCACTTCAAAAACTTCTAAACTGATGCTGCAAGAAAAAAATGAGCTGGTTACTTGAGCTAATCGCACTATATGCGGTGCACAGCTGAAAATGAGCTATTTCTTCATTATGTCAAACTTGCCCCATTCGGGAGTAGCTATCGGTTGCAAGCTCGAAAATGACTCTACGAGATCAATAATTCGAAACTAACAATTGGTATGTGCGAAAAGCTGCGGGGGATGTTAGCGCGTATTTTCGAAAAATTTCTTGCCCGCTTCGGCGACAGAACAGTCTTGCTCACCGCTTCCACCGCTGACGCCCACAGCGCCGACCACTTTACCGTCCTTCAACAAAGGCAGCCCGCCTCCAAACAGCATGATGCGGCCGTGATTGGAAGCATGAATACCATAAAACTGTTTTCCAGGTTGAGACTCCTTTCCCAATGCTTCTGTGGTGATATCGAAGCAACGAGCTGTGAATGCCTTGTTGATCGAAATATCGATGCTGCCCAACCAGGCATCGTCCATGCGAATATGCGCAACCAAGTTCCCACCGGCGTCGACAACTGCAACGTTCATCGGCTGTTTGATATCAAGTGCTTTTCGTTCGCAAATGTCAATCACTGCGCGAGCTTCAGCCAACGATATTGTTTCAATTGAATTGGTCATATGACGCCTCTTGTCGTATCAGGATGATGTGAAAAATATTGTACATGTTAGTCGATCTAGGAACTGCGACTGAGTTCTCAGGCGTTACTAATTTCTTTCACAACCTCAGCAATTCCCCACACAACTCGCGCTAAACGATCGTAGTCAACCTTGTCAGGTGTATCTTCTTGAGTGTGATAGTGGGGATAGCGATAGAACGCAGTGTCCGTAATCATAATTGCGGGATAACCGAATTTCCAAAATGCAGCATGATCCGAAAAGGCGACACCGCGAATTGACTCTGGAACAGCGACACTTTCACAAGGAAACTTTGTCGCCTTCCTAAACGAGTTGGTGAAACGGTTCAGAAAGCGCCTGGATCCCAGGTTGGAAACAAAGGAAATGAAGTCACCTTGATTTGGATAAATCAATCCAAAAACATCGTGCGGAAACGTCTGGCTGCCCGGCTGATCAGAGAAGTAGCCCATGGTCTCAAGCGAAATCATTGAAACTACTTTCTCTTCACGCTCATGACAGAGGGATGCATATTGATTAGCGCCCCAATCTTTGGTGCCGAAAAAAGGTGGTTCTTCATTTGTGAAGGCAACGAATCGAATTGTTCGCTCAGAATGAAAATGTGAAAGAACTCTAGCCAGTTCGAGCAATGTGGCGACACCGCTGCCATTATCATTAGCTGCCGGGCAGTCATAGACAGAATCATAGTGGGCTCCCAGGACAATGATTTCTTTTGGAGTCTTGCCACCTCGAACCTCGGCAATTATGTTTCTAGTACATAGTCGATTCGAATTAGTACTGATACCATCTGCGGTTCCGTTGTCGGCAGCTACATTCGGTACATCCACCATAAAGTCTTGTTGACTTCGCACATAATCGAATTCTGAAAAAATTTGTTCAATATATTTGGCCGCTTTCTCAAGTCCCAACGGACAACTCGTTAAACTGCGTGCACCAATGGTTTCGGCAAGCATCGAAACATGGTCTTTCAACTTGACGCTTATTACTTTCTCTTGCTCGCTTAATGGGGAGAGCGGCTCACGACGAGATTTCCGAGCCATCAATGATCGCCTCCGCTTCAATTTCTACCAGCATTTCGGGCGCGATCAATTTAGAAATTTGCAACATAGATGTAACAGGTCGAATCTCTTTGAAAAATTCCCCGTGCGCTCTGCCAACCTCTTCCCATTGAGCGATATCCAAAACGAAAATGCGAGTAGGTGAAGTCTACACTCCCTTTCAACCAAAAGGCAGCTCTGTGGTTTGAGCTGCCAGATTTGTCATTTTCTGACACACTTACGAACCGCTCAGACTATTTCTTGCTAGCAATTTGAGCCACCGCAGCTGCTGCGATGCCGCCTAGAACGTAAAGCCCGACGGTTGTTAAGGCTGTGGCGGTGGTTCTCCTGGTTAAAAGGTCTGAATCCCTACCAAGTCCGACATTTTGAGGAACTGTGATCGCTCCCAAGCCTGCGAACAGTCCCAGGTTTATGCCCTTCAACCAGGCAGCCAATCCGGGCTTGGCACCGACTCCGCTGAAAAACACGGTGTTGGAGATAATGTCGCCGACAAAGGCGTACCTTTTGAGCTTGGCGCCTGCTGGGGGCTCAAAGCCACAAACAGTCATCAATTTTGCGACGCTGCGCATACCAAGAATGTCTAGTCGGGGCGCATTGGGCTTGGTCTTGCGAACCAACTCATGAGCCACAGTCAAAGTACAAGCGCCAGCCAGTCCATTTATCAAAGCTCTAATCATATTTTCTCACTTCCGGGTTATTCACATTCTAATGCCGAGACGGTCCGAAGAAGGCGAAAGTTTCAGGTTCAGTGCTTAAAATCGCCGATGCGCGACTTGGGTTCCATTCAAGTCAAATTTAAACCGATGACGGTAAAAATTCTCAGATGGATGTAAACAGATGACAGGCGAAGATACGCCAGGCTGAATTTATACCGATGACGGTAAAAATTATTGATGTCGTGCCAAGGTGCAAAGGGTACTAAAGGTTCACGATTGCCAATGATAATTCATAGGACAACCAAGGCGAGGATAAATAATGTACGGTCGTAGCCATTCTCAAACAATGAAGGATGTCCATCACAGCATTGGAGACTCAGGAATCAAAGTGCTTTTTGGCGGGATCATTTTTGTTGGCCTAATCTCTTTCGTAACCTATCTCATTGACAATCAAGATATTTCGAACACTGCAGCGTGGCCGACAACCGCTGGCACCTTGGAAGAAATCGGCAACCAGGGAATGAACATGCCAATCCTTGGTCGGTACATTCCCATTGCCTGCCCGTATGCCAAATACTCTTATTCAATCGACAACAAAACATACATGACCATGCATTACTTTCATTCGCGCTGTGACATTTCAACGTCCAGAAGTTGAAAAGCTAGACTCGTCTAGCTTCATGAAAGAGCTGGAAGCTGACGAGGCCGCCGCTATCCGTTCTGGCGATAGAACCAAGTTGAATGAAAGAATGAGCAAAATCATGTCTGCTGACAGCGATTTTCTTCGTCCAAAATATAAGCCAATTAGAGTTCGATATGACAAAGACAACAAGGAAAAATCTCTCCTCGATCCTGCAGTTTTGCAAACGGACAAAAGTCAGCTATATACGAGCATCGCTTTGATTTTGTTAGGAGGTGTTCTTTTGGGCGGCACTTACCTTAATGAATATATGGCACGAGCCAGCAATGAAGATCCATTGCTTACGCTAGAAGGCGCGCTGGCAGCGCAGAAACAACAAAGGCGATCAGGGAATTATCGATAGTGAAACCCAAAGCCCGATACTGGCGGTTATCAGCAAAAATGGCGTCGTGAAAAGACCGATTTTGAAGAATTCCAAGGCGCTCAGATGCTCTCCCTTTTTCCGAGCAGTTGAAATAACAAGCATTGTGGCGAGCGAGCCGGCAACTGTTAAATTAGGTCCGAGGTTACAACCAAGCAGCGCACCATATTGCGCAGCCAGGGTAGAGTGAGAATGACTGAGCACGGATATTGAAAGCAATGCCATCGGAATGTTGTTAATCACGTTACTGCCCAAGCCTGCACCAAATGCAGTGGCAACAATTTGCACGTGAAGATTTGCGGGAATGGACATGCTTGAATCCTGAGATACGCTCAAAGTACCATCAAACCGACCGACTAAAGTCCGAACTGATCCAAGTTGTCACAGTGCACGAGCTTTAATTCAGCCGAATCTTGTTGACTTTGCCAATGCTCACTGAACCGTATCTTCAGCGTTGAAGATCTGGAAGCACATTGCCGTGACCGCTAGCGAAAAGTGTTCCGATAACTAAACTAAACAGTCCAGTCAGAACGCTGGTGGCGATGAACAGCGATTTAAACTTTGCAGAACTGACAAAACCCACACTCGCTAGAACAGCAACAAGCGTATTAGATACTAATAAGCCACCGATGAACGAAAGAAGAATCAGCACGCCCAACAGATGATTAGAAGAGCCACCGACAGCGGCGATCAAAAGAACTTGCGTACCTGTTTCAGCACCAAAACCATGAATCAAACCAATTCCGAAAGCCGCGGGTGCATTGTATTGATTTAGCTCTTCGTCGGGCGGATTCTCTTTCCCCGTAATTCGACAATATAGCCAATTTTTCGCCTGGCGAAACTTCGAGAAAAGAAACATCCATCTGCTTTGCAAAACGAACTCTCCGTCCAACGGTCGTTGCATAATGGAATAAAAGATCCAGGCACCAAGTAAGAGAAGCGTGATGCCCACGGCTCTTTCCATCAAGGGATCAATCCATTCAGGCAAAATCGCCGCGAACGACAAGGCGAGAATACCAAGCATCAGCACGATGGTGGCGTGACCAAGCGCGTAACATGAAGAAAGTCGAATCGCATTAGTTTGGCCAAAGGTTGCGACTCCAGTTCCATCGCCTCCAGTTCCATCGACTTTAGTAGCGCTGGCGGTGCCGACTATATCGGTGATAGCAGCTACATGATCCCAGTCAACACCGTGGCGGATCCCCAAGATGACAGCGTTTCCGAGAATTATTAAGGAGCTGACATCCATCGCTTAGCTATCCACCGTATCCAGACATTTTGATAGATCCACAAACAACGCGGCGGCCTGGCTGTCCCACGTCGCGGCGTAATTTCCCTGACCACCATCACTAAGACCAAACTCCTGAAGAAAATCCGTCGCCGTCACTACTCTGTCGCCTAATGCGTTGCGCATCTTGAGCAACCGACCACCGCTGGCTTGGCTAAAAACAGGCATTAACAGAAACCCTGAATCACATTTCAAAAGGGCGATCGTCTCAATTCCAGAGAAAAATCTTGTGTACAGTTCGTGCTCCACATACACGTTGCCATTTCGAATAGAAATACTTTGCAGAGTCATAATTTTTTCAAACGCTCCACAATTTTATTTACCACCAAATCAGCAGATACTTTCACCACTTCACTTAATTCCAGACCAAACGCTAAAGACTCCGCTTCGATTAAGAAGACCTGAATATCGGCAGGAAAGTCATCTTTGAAAATCTGACGACCGGCAAATATAGCATGGTTCCATCGAAAATCGTGTAAACCAAAAGAGGGTTCTGGGCATGCAGCAAGCGCCTCTCCCGGCACTTCGAAGACAGCACCCGGTTCTGACCCTGATCGGCTTGCGTCGACGATGATTAAGGCGTTGCTTCCACGCGCTTGAAACATGACATCCATTCCACCTGTACCAGCATCAAAAATCTGGACATTGACCCGGTCTGCTTGTGACAAACGTTCTTTTAGACGTTGCACAACGTAGACACCAGCGCCATCGTCACTACGGTTTGAATTTCCACAACCAATGATACTGAGCAAACCTGACACCTCAATCAATTAGAATTAGGCACCATATGCGATGCCATTTTTGACGCTGGTCAAATGCGCCAGAGTCGGCACCACCAATTTTCCTCAGCAGGAAGATTGATTTCCGGCAGGTTGCACCACTTGCGATGATTCAAATAATACATGCATTCCAAACATCGCATGTCTTCGACTGGATGATCCAGGAAGCCAGAGATGACAAGCTTCTTTTCCAAGTCGGACGCATCAACCTCACGCAGTTCGGCGACGATCGCATCAAACTGCACGTTGTCTTCTGGAATCGGTTCGGTAACGGTCTTTAACCCAGCCGAAAGTAATTTCGTAATTCGCTGCAGCAGCTCTTTATCCGCAGAATCGCTCACATCGAACCTCATGAATGAGAGCACTTGAGCAGCCAAATTCTTAGGCAATCAATCGGCCAGCGACTCCGCATGTCGGAGAAACCGCAGTCAATCGGTCAGGCGGTTCTGAATCTAGCCAGCTCCTTCCCCGTCTTGGCATCATGAGCATGCACTGTGCACACCAAACATGAATCGTACGAGCGAGCCACGTGACCTACCTCCACGGGATCATTGGGATCTTTGATTGGCGTGCCGACCAGCGCTTCCTCCATTGGTCCGCGCTCGCCGGCGGCATTGCGCGGTCCAACATTCCAGGTGGTTGGTGCAATGATTTGATAGTTCTTGATCTTGCCATCCTTCACGTCTATCCAGTGACAGAGGGCTCCACGAATTGCTTCAGTCGCGCCCCAACCTCGACCATCTTTTTCCTTTGGTTTGATGTACCAGGGGTCGTTCAATTTAAATTCGCGCAAGCAGTGCTCGATATTGCGATAAATAGCTTTCACTTCATGCATCCGGGCAAAGTGACGCAAAAGTACACTGGCGCCACCCATCTTCTTATACATATCTAGAACAAGAGGGTCATGGTGTTGCCAACTCTCGCCATGCTTACCGCCATACACCATCTCTCTGGCAAAGGGACCGGCTTCGAGGCGACCGAAATCAGCGTGAGAGACCGAAGTTGCCCATGAATATTTTCCATTGAAATCAGGAGTATTCTTAGCAATCGGCTTTGTCACCCGCTCAAACGGGTGAGTTGAGCCGGTTTCTTCATACCAAGCATGCTCCATATCTTCCCGGCAAAAACCCTGCTCCATTAATGTGTGAACATCCTTTTCAGCGTTGTAAGTGCCACTGGGCATCCACATCGAAGCGTTGCGATTTTCGATTGTCGGTTTCTGATACTTATCTTCGTGTGGCAAATAGCCCCACGTTACGTACCGGCCAACTCCATTGCCGAATTTATCCAGACCGAGATCTGTACCCATGCGCCAATACATGCCGAGATCGGAATTTGCATGTTCAGGTTTTTCGTCCAACCAATTCAAGAAGTCTTCATATGTGCGAATTTCTTCGTATCTTTCTAAAGTGCAACCGAGCCAAACATTTTCAATCCAATTTTTCCGGAAGTGCTCAAGGATGCCCCATGAGCGCGTGATATCAGTCAAAGTTGGAGCGCACATAACACCACCTGGCACCATGTAGCTCGAATGTGGCCACTGCCCTCCAAACAAGGCATAAATTTCTACAGGTTTACCAGACAGCGTCACGCCAATTTCGTAGTTGGTGCCTGTGAACGGAGCGTAGCGCCTAACTGCTTCCTCGTAGTATTTGCTGTCTCTGTAATTCTTATTCACAAAATCGATCATGAAAAGTGCATAGTGGTGCCGCGGAAGACTTTGCAAGCTTTCGGATAGTTGACCGATATTGCGAGCGAGGATGGCGTTACGCGGTACCTCTGTTTGCCAGGCTGTATCAAGCGCCCAGGCAGCGCAAGTCAAATGCGAAGCGCCACAAATTCCGCACGCTCGTGGTGTCACCACCAATCCTGCTTGCGGATCTTTGCCACGCAAAATTATTTCGAATCCACGAAACAACTCCGCTGATGTCCAGGCATTTGTTACCCGTCCATCTGTAATGTCGACACGCACGTCGAGGTCACCTTCGACACGTCCAACAGGAGAGATGTCCAGGGTTTGGGTAGTTCCCGCCATATTTTAATTCCTCGTGATTTAAATCAGATCAAACTACGAACATATCTTCCTCAGCCCAAGCTGGAGCAGCCGCCTTAGCGGCACCGGTATATTTGATATACGAACCTTTCTCAACACCAGTCGGCAATTCCTTAGGCACACCCATCACTGTCTGCGTTTTGAAAACTGTGCCTGGCGCCAAATCGTGGAAAGGAAACTCCGGTTCAGTGCAACCTAAACACGGCATACCAGCCCGAGTTTTAGATGACTGACGATTCCAAAGAATACGGTTGCACGGCGAATGAGTCATTGGACCACGGCATCCCAAATCGTAAAACAGACAACCGTTACGTTGACCAAATTGCGTCATCGAAACCTTGTAAGCGAAGTGCATGTTCCGCGTGCAACCGGTTTGCGTGAAACTTTGGAAGAACGTTTTCGGTCGTTGATATTCATCTAAAGTCAAATCACCAGCCCGTCCCGTGGCAACCGCCACTAGAATTTGCGTCACCCAGTCAGGGTGCGCGGGACAACCGGGAATGTTGATCACGGGCAGTCCGGATTTGCTTTTGAACGCTTTACCAAGTGAGCCACCATGATTCTTTTTCAAAAACTGTAGTCCTTGCGAATCAGTCGGATTTGGAGCAGTCGCGGGGATGCCACCCCAAGTCGCGCAATCGCCAATCGCCACAACAAAATCGGCGACATCGGAGAGTTCCTTTACCCATTCTTTCATCGGCCGACCGGCAAAACGATTCCAGGTGCCTGAGCCGTCGGGTGCGTTGACAACGGTGCCTTCAAAAACAAAAATGTCGAGCTTTGTCTTGCCCGACACGCAATCTCTCAAGAGTTGCTGAACATTGTTTCCTAACTCCATCCCTAAAGATGGATGCCAGAGAATGTTGATACCAAAATCAGTGACTAAATCACAAGCGCTTGGTTCTTCGGCATTGAGAAAAGACATCGAATTGCCTGAACACGCTCCACCTTGCAGCCACAATAGGTTTGCCATCCGTTTTCTCCTGCTGACTAATCAAGTAATACGAATGGGATACCTGTATACCCTGTAGCGGCAGGCGTCCACAGACCTTTAAATCATTCCACGATTCTAGATGGTCCGGCTCGTTTCCGGCTTAGAAAAACCGGGAATTAATTAGGGGTAAACCACTAAAATGTACGGGAAAACATTAGGTGTGGGCAGGACTGGCTTGTAGCCCATGAACGACATTCTGAATCCGTTTTTGGCACAGGAAACGTGTTCCTTATCTAAGTTGAATGGTATTCTTGTCTATGTCAGTTCACATGCGTCAGCAGACCTGTCACTGCTCTTGTTCATCAAGAGTTTTTTCTGTTTGCCCGAGGAGGCCCTTCGGTGAGTAATCAACAAGCCCATCATCACTATGAACAGGCATTGGCTGCCCTCGATGATGGCAATGCCTCCATCATCGACAAAGTAGAAATGCTCATGGAAATAGCCATGGGACTGCAAATGAGACCGAAAACGCCCGAACAATTAATCGATGCGATATCCTTATATGAACGAGCTCTTGAGCTTTGCCCGAAAGAAGAAATATTGCTCAGCGCGCGCATTCGAGCCCGCAAAGCGACTGCACTACAGATGGTGCCCAGTGAAGAAGTCGGCTATCTGCTGCAAGCGCGTGACGAACTGGAAACGTCACTTTCTGTTCTGTCGATGCACGGCGGACTAAACGAAGAAATTGCAGAGGCACAAATAAATCTCGGACTGATTCATCAGTCTCTGGCTCAGGCTGGGCGGGCTAAAATTACTGATGCGATTGTGTTGTATCAACAGGCATTGCGTGTCTTCACAAAAGAATCTTATCCTGCCGAGTACGCGATTCTCCACAACAATTTGGCGACTGCTTTTCTATCGATGCCAATGTCTGACGAACGTGGAAAAATGCGAGAAGCCCTAGCAGTTCAATCATTCGAGGCAGCGCTGGAAGTAATCTCGCTTGAGGAAAGTCCAAGCGAGTACGCCATGCTGCAAAACAACTTAGGCAACGCCCTGCAATATGTTTCATCTAGCCACGGCGTAGAAAACAATCTTAGAGCTCTAGATGCCTACGAAGAGGCTCTAAAAGTCCGCACTGAGCAGACTACGCCAGTTCCTTACGCCACCACAATTGCCAATAAAGCTAACTGCCTTAGAAATTTGCCGGACGACCTCAAAGAACCAACCAAAGGTAATCAACAAAGATTAGTGCAAGCGCGCTTGCTATATCGTGATGCCCAGAGAATCCTTGCTGCTTACGGAGAAAATGTCAGAGCTCAAATGTTAGGCGAAGCGTTAGCGGATGTTGAGCGAGAGCTTAGTGATAATCGGTCACATCGTGGGCAAGACAAATTTGGCAACTCGCCAATCTGAAACTCGGAGGAGTTCGATGGAATCCGTTCTGCACAGTCTTGCAGCCAGCGAGATAAACGCATTGACAGGGCTTGTCTGGCTCGTAGCCAGTCTCCTTTTCGGGGCACTTGCTGGAGCACTTAGTGCCATGAAGCTTGCCGGGAAAGACATCGGAAACGAGCTAGCCTTAATGATGGGCAGCGTCTTTGGACCGATTGCCGTAATCCCAGGAGTTCTTTTGGGGTTAGTAGTACTCAAGCTCCTGGGGGCACCATAAGATGTGGGATGCCTTTTTAAATGCTGTTAGCTTGTTCTTTAAAGGAAAGCTGTTCAGGGATTTTAACGAAGTAGTCAAAAAAACTTTAATCGGCAATGTAGTTGCCGCAATCTTATTGATTGTTCTAGCCAAGTTGGGACTGCCACTGTATGTGGTGATCCCAATTGTTAGTATCGTTGCCGGGGCACTGCAGCCTTGGCTATTTAAGGATCTTAAATACGCATAGGGGCGATCATGTCATCCAGCAATTCAGTCACCGCAGAGATCACTCTTGAGAAATTGCTAAAGGACATAGAGTCTCTTGAAGCCGTGGTGGCGACTTGGGACGAGCATGAGCGTATTACCGTTGCAGCGCTGAAACGGGCTATCGACGATTTGAACAAAGAAGCATTAACGCGAGTGATTAGATCACTAAAGAATACCCCCGCGGCAATGACTGCTCTAAAGGAATCGACTGCAGACGAAGTCGTCTATTCCGTGCTTCGCCACCATGGATTAATCAAGCCCTCACTGCATGAAAGAATTGAGCAAGCACTAGATTCGGTGCGCCCCATGCTTCAAGGTCACGGAGGTAATGTTGAGTTAGTCTCAATAGATCTGCCGTCTACGGCTGTCGTAAGACTGATTGGAGCCTGTAGCGGATGCCCGGCATCGGAACTGACTTTGAGTGAGGGGGTAGAAAAGGCGATCAAAGAATATTGTCCAGAGATTACCGAAATTGTCAAAGCGAAAGGCATTTGCACTTCCTCCGATACGCCTGTAAATTTCGTCAGCCCCTTTGCTCGTGGTCAAGACAAGAAATGGGTCTTCGCTGTCGAGTTCGAACAACTGCCAGAAGACAAGTTAGTTGTCTGTGAAGTGGAAGGGCAATCAGTAATTCTGGCTCGACTTGAAAACAACGTCGTTTGTTATCAAAATGCTTGCGCCCACCTGGGTATGCCTCTCGATATGGGTGAGGTAAGCGCGGGCGTTTTAAAGTGCCCCTACCATTCTTTCGAATATCTGCTTAAAAGCGGAGAATGCCTGACTGTGCCTGAAGTGCAACTACAAACACACGCTGTGCGGGTTGTCGACAATCGGGTGGAGGTCAGTCTTTCGTGACGATCAAGAAAGTCAGCCTCAAGGTTTCTCCGGAAGCTGCACTTCGCTTGTCTTCGGCTCGCGAACATTCATTCGTCAACCTGCTGGATGCAGAACCACTGGTGGTGCTTGGTGGTGAACGAAATCCAGCTGTTATATTGCCATCGATTGTACCCAGCGCCACAACGTGTTTTGGACCGCGGGGTGCATGTCTGACTTCAGCCAACGGACCACTCTGGATGTGTGATACCGGTCATCACCGTCTACTGGGATGGCGCAGTCTTCCTGGCAATGACGCGGCCCCTGCTGATTGGTTGATCGGTCAAAAGGATTTTGCTAGCGAAGGTCGCAACGGCAAAGGCGATATCGGACCGACGACAGTAAACGTTCCTACCGGCATCTGTGCAATGGGAAATGGTTTAGCAGTAGCCGATGCCTGGAACCATCGCATTCTTATTTGGCACAAGGTTCCGCAGAGCAGCAATGTAGAGGCTGATTTGGTGCTAGGACAATCCCACTTCGGTGCAGGCGAGGCCAATCGCGGGGCGGACCATCCAGGTGCTGAAACGCTTCATTGGCCATACGGCGTGCACTATCAAGATGGACGACTTTTCGTCGCTGATACCGGTAATAGACGCGTGTTAATTTGGAACCAACCTCTGACCAAAAACGGACAAAAAGCCGATTGCGTTTTAGGACAGATGGATTTTTCCACACGTGATGAAAATGCCGGTGCTGCTCCAAGTGCTATGAGCATGCGCTGGCCGCACGCGATAGTATTCTGGAATGACAAATTGTGCGTTAGCGATGCTGGCAACAATCGAATTCTAGTCTGGGACGGTTGCCCGTCCATCAGCGGTTCCCCAGCCGACCTCCTTCTTGGACAAGCCGACCCTACTAACGTTGACTTCAATCAATCATTTTATTGGCCTCGATGCAACACATTGAACATGCCTTACGGAATGACAGCCAAAGGTGCTTGGTTAATCGTTGCCGACACTGCGAACTCACGCATCTTAGGTTGGCACATCGATCAACTGGGCACCAAAGGTGATGCCGCGGCATTGTTTGGTCAAAAGGATTTTCACGAAAAAGGTGACAATCGTTGGCAGCCGACCTGCAGTGATAGCTTGTGCTGGCCCTATGGAGTGCAGGCTGTCGACGACATGGTAGTAATTTCCGACTCAGGCAACAATCGAATATCAGTCTGGAGGTTGGCTGTGTGACCAAACAAGCTCAACTCGATGAGAAGACAGCGGTGGGATGGTCCATCAGAGTGCGCGGCACCGTCCAGGGTGTAGGATTTCGACCGATTGTTTTCAAACTGGCGAATGATTTCGGCATTCGGGGGCACGTTCTCAATGACGGTGAGGGTGTATTAGTTCAAGCCTGGGCTGCAGAGCCCGAACTAAGAGAATTTGTGCAAGCAATACAAAGTAATTCGCCACCACTAGCTCGCATTGAAAGCATAGAGCACTCGCCGATTTCCGAAAACAACACTGAGATTCCAGTTAATTTTGTAATCACTAAAAGCAGCGATGCGGGTTCAGCTAAGACTGCCGTTTCAGCAGATGCAGCCACTTGCAGCGCTTGTATTGAAGATGTACTCAGCCCCTTCTCTCGCCGCTTTCGCTACCCTTTTACGAACTGCACTCACTGCGGTCCGCGACTCTCGATCATCCATTCTATCCCCTACGATCGATCAAGCACCAGCATGGCAGTCTTCACGATGTGCGTCGATTGCCAACGCGAGTATGACGATCCCGCTGACCGACGCTTCCATGCTCAACCGAATGCGTGCCACGCTTGTGGACCGAGAGCATGGCTTGAGCGGAGTGATGGTCGCGTGCTTTGTACGGAGAGCTTGAGTCAACTCGATCAAGTTGATGCAGCTGGGACACTGATTCAGCGAGGTGAAATTGTCGCAATTAAAGGAATTGGCGGCTTCCACCTAGCCTGCGACGCAACTAACGAAGAAGTGGTGGCAAAACTACGCGAGCGTAAGCATCGTTATCACAAGCCTTTTGCTTTAATGGCTAGAGACTTAGCAATAATAGAAAAATACTGCCTCGTAAGCGAGCTAGAAGCCAGCCTCCTCAAGGATCCTACAGCACCAATAGTGGTGCTCCACACAATTGATAGCGAAAGTCAAAAACCGCTCGCTGTCGCGGCTTCAGTTGCACCGGGACAGAAGACTCTCGGTTTCATGCTGCCATATACACCACTACATCATCTCTTGCTGAAACGAATAAGCAAACCAATAGTGCTGACATCAGGCAATCGGTCCCAAGAGCCACAGTGTATCGATAACGATCTTGCAAAAGAGAGATTATGTGATATCGCTGATTACCTGCTGCTGCACAATCGGGACATAGTAAACAGACTTGACGACTCAGTAATCCGAGTAGCTTGCGGCGAGCCCTCCTATCTTCGCAGGGCGCGAGGCGCAGCGCCAGCCCCAATACCTTTGCCAAACGGTTTTGAAAATGCACCAGATGTGATTGCCATGGGCGCTGAACTAAAAAATACTTTTTGCTTGACCAAAGACGGCAAGGCAATAATGTCACAACATATTGGAGACTTGGAAGATGCGAGGACGTATGCTGATTACAAGCATAGTCTTGCGCTCTACAAAAAGAGCTTTCAGCATAACGCGAAGCGCATCGCCGTGGATCTTCATCCAGAATATTTATCCAGCAAATTAGGCAGAAGTGAAGCTGCCAAGCAAAATTTGTTCTTAGATGAAGTGCAACACCACCATGCCCATATCGCCTCCTGCATGGCTGACAATCAATGGCCAATCGATGCCGGTCCCGTATTAGGAGTATCGCTAGATGGACTTGGATTCGGATCTGATGGCACATTCTGGGGCGGAGAATTTTTGCTAGCTGATTACACATCATTCGAGCGTCTAGGCACGTTCAAACCAGTCGCCTTACTTGGTGGCAGTCAAGCAATGCACGAGCCGTGGAGGAACACTTATGCGCATCTCATGGCAGAGATGGGCTGGCCGGGATACAAAATGAATTTTGAAGATTTGGAGCTGACAAGTTTCTTCGAATCCAAACCACTTGCCACTTTTAATAGCATGCTTACATCCAAGGTAAACTCTCCATTAGCCTCTTCTTGTGGAAGACTCTTTGACGCAGTCGCTGCGGCGATTGGAATTTGTCGTGAGCACGCCACTTACGAGGGGCAAGCAGCAGTTGAGCTGGAAGCAATCGTCGACTTAAATGCTCTAGAATATGAAACTGAGGCTCTCGCCTATCCTTTCGCGGTGCCAAGATTGGGCGGCAAGGGCATTCCGTATATTGAACCGCTCGCTGCCTGGCAAGCCATTTTAGGAGACTTGCTTCTAAACACGGACAAAGGGGTGATGGCAGCAAGGTTTCATAAGGGCTTGGCTAAGGCCATTGTGCATATGGTGAAAAAATTGTGCCTGCGCGACGAAGAAAAATGGTTGACCACTGTTGCACTCTCAGGTGGTGTATTTCAAAATAAGATCCTCCAAGAACTTATTCATCAGCGTCTTTCCGACGAAGGCTTCACTGTCCTAATCCATCACCAAGTACCCTCGAATGATGGCGGAATTTCGCTGGGACAAGCGGTAATTAGTGCGGCATCGCAAATTCAAAAAAACAAGGAGCGGAGCCATGTGTCTTGGCATACCTGGTCAAATAGTTGAAATCGTCGACGTCCAGAAGAAACTTGCGAAAGTAGATGTGTCTGGGGTGAGGCGTCAAGTCAATATCGCTTGCATTGTTAACGAAGAGCATGCTGTTGAGTCCTGTGTCGGTGACTGGGTGCTTGTGCACGTTGGCTTTGCGATGAGCCGCATAGATGCAGAAGAAGCCCGAAAGACCTTGGAGTTACTCCATGAATTAGGCGAAGCACAAAAGGAGATCGAGTCGATGACAAGGCCGGTTGGCTAAGCAAACAGGTTCATAGATGAACGGTAGTAGATGAAACGAGCGTTTGATTGATGAGCTGGATTGATGATTTACTTCTCGATAGCTACTTAGATTGTTAATAGATAGATCAACAAATAAATATGACTGATACGAACAAAAATCTTGAGGCTCTTTATCCCTTCCTGCACGGCAGGGCGAAGAATCCTCTTTCTGAAAATTCCTCACTATTGGAATCGATAAATCAGAAGGTGGCGCAAAGCGTAAGCGAAAAGGAAAAGTTTTTCGAGGAGAATGGTCAAGCACTAATAGAAATCAGCAAAGCGATTGCCAACGTTTATCGTGATAAGCGCTGCATGTTTGCCATGGGCAATGGTGGCTCAAGTTGCGATGCAGCTCATTTCGCCGTGGAGTTTCTACATCCTGTCACGGCTGGACGTCCATCCTTACCCGCGACGAACTTGACTATGGATGCAGCAATGATTAGCGCCGTGGCTAACGACGTTGGCGTCGACTACATTTTTAGCCGCCAGTTGGAAGCATTGGCACGAACCGGTGACGGCTTGATTGGTTTTTCAACAAGCGGCAATTCGAAAAATCTGATCGAGGCATTTCGGTTCGCTAAAAAAAATGGAATCATTACCATCGGCATGGTCGGAGGCGACGGTGGTGCGATGCTCAGCTCTGGCTTGGTCGATCATTGCCTCGTAGTGAGGACTGATTCTATTCATCGCGTGCAGGAAGTGCACGTCACCACCTATCACATACTCTGGGATCTCGTTCACACGCTGTTAGCGGATCACCGCGGCTTAACTGTTTAAGGGGACTGCTAATGAAGTATGTCGATGAATTTCGTGATCCAGTTCTGGCAAAAACTTTGTTAGATGAAATCAACAAATTAGTTGAAAAAATCGACTTTGCCAAGCACCGACCAATTCAATTGATGGAGTTTTGTGGTGGACACACGCACACCATTTTCCGTTACGGCATCGAGCAACTGCTTCCGAAGTGCATAGAATTGGTGCATGGACCGGGATGTCCTGTCTGCGTTCTACCTATGGGACGCGTCGACGACTGCGTTTCCCTCGCTCAAAGACCGGAGGTCATATTCACCACATTTGGTGATGCCATGCGCGTGCCTGGTTCGAAGAAAAGTTTGTTGCAAGCAAAAGCAGATGGTGCAGATGTGCGTATGGTCTATTCACCGCTCGACGCGCTTCAACTTGCTCACAAGAATAAAGATCGAGAAGTAATTTTCTTTGCCCTTGGCTTTGAAACAACAATGCCAAGCACAGCTCTGACTGTTCTTCAAGCTGAAGCCGATGGTTTAGAGAACTTCTCCCTTTTTTGCAATCACATCACAACAGTGCCGACGATAAAAGCAATTCTTGATTCTCCCGGAATGCAGCTTGATGGATTCGTAGCACCAGGTCATGTCAGTATGGTGGTTGGGGAACAGCCATTTCACTTTGTTTCAGAGAAGTACAAGAAACCGATAGTGATCACTGGTTTCGAACCATTGGACATATTGCAATCAATTTGGCTGCTAATCAAACAAATTGCGGAGAATAGATGTGAGGTAGAGAACCAGTATGCACGCGTAGTTCCAAGCGAAGGAAATCATCCAGGACTAGACGCGATCAGCCGGGTTTTCGAACTGAGAGAATTCTTCGAGTGGCGTGGACTTGGTTCCATTGACCATTCTGGAGTTCGAATAAAAGATGACTACGCAAGATTCGATGCAGAACGAAAATTCCCAGTTCCAAATATCAGGATCGCTGATCCCAAATCTTGCCAGTGTGGGGAAGTGTTGAAGGGTGTAATTAAGCCCTGGCAGTGCAAAGTGTTTGGCACCTCCTGCACACCGGAAACACCGATGGGTGCTCTGATGGTGTCATCTGAGGGCGCTTGCGCTGCGTACTATAATTTTGGCAACCTTCCTGAACTTATGGCACTGAAGGCCGCGAGAGAAAAGGAGGAAGTCTTATCGTGACAGCATCCATACCAGGTATGCGAAAAAGAAGTGGCGTGCTGCGGGCAGACACGATCAACATGTCTCATGGTGGTGGCGGAAAAGCCATGCGCGATTTGATCGAAGATGTTTTTCTCGGAAGCTTCGACAACGCGGAACTTGCCCTACTCGAAGATCAAGCGAGAATCGACTTGTCGGCATTGACAGCGCTGGGAAATCGTCTAGCTCTGACGACTGACTCGTATGTCGTAGATCCAATCTTTTTCCCAGGCGGTGACATAGGCAAATTGGCTGTCTGTGGAACAGTCAATGATTTGGCTGTCGGAGGAGCCATTCCACTTTACCTGACCTGCGGAATGATCATTGAAGAAGGGTTGGCTGTCAGCGACTTACGTCGCATTGTTACATCAATGAAAGCGGCTGCAGATGCTGCGGGCGTCAAGATAGTCACCGGCGATACCAAAGTGGTGGACCGTGGAGCGGCGGACAAACTATTCATCAACACGGCGGGGGTTGGTGTAATACCCTCCCATTTAAATGTCAGCGCTCATAATGCCAGGACTGGTGATGTAATACTAATTAATGGTTACATAGGCGATCACGGCGCAGCGATCGTCGGAGCGCGCGGCGATCTCGCAATCGAGAACGACATTCAGAGCGACTGCCAGCCGCTAAATGGATTAATAAAGAATCTTCTGGACGCCTGTCCACAAGTGCATTGCATGCGCGATGCCACCAGAGGTGGTATTGCCTCGGTCCTAAATGAATTTGCCATTAGCAGTGGTGTATGCATCAAAATCAAAGAAACCTCAATTCCAATTCGCAGCGAAGTTCGAGGTATGTGCGAGATTCTTGGACTAGATCCGCTCTATCTCGCCAACGAGGGCGTCGTGGTTGTTGTCCTGCCGCGAGAACATGCAGAAGCGGCTCTTGAGTCTCTGCGCCGGACTGAGGGCGGTATCAATTGCGCCCTCATTGGAGAAGTTTCAGATGCTCCGGAATGCACAGTTATTTTACAAACCGCATTTGGTGGCGAGCGAATTGTAGATATGCTCGTGGGCGATCAACTTCCGAGGATATGTTAATGCATGAACTCGGTATCACTCAAAATATTGTTGCTATCGTCGGCGAAAAAGCGGGAAAGCAGAAAGTAAGCAGAGTAAAACTTGAAATCGGCAAGCTGTCAGCGATCATGCCTGACTCAATTCGCTTTTGTTTCGACTTGTGCGCGAAGGGCACCGTTTTGGAAGGAGCAGTTCTCGAGATCGATGAAATTCCGGGTCGGGGCAGGTGTAACCTGTGCAGCGAAGAGATGGATCTTTCTCTACTTGCCGGAACCTGCCAGTGCGGATGCCGAGAGATTACTTGTGTGACTGGACAGGAACTGAATATCAAGGAAATGGAGGTGGTGTGATGTGTGCTACTTGTGGATGTTCCGATGATTCAGACGTGAAGGTCGTTAATTTGCAAACTGGACAATCAGTGGATGTTGGGCACGATCATTCACATCCACATGATCACTCCCACGAGCATGATCACTCCCACGAGCATGATCACTCCGACGAGCACGATCACTCCCACGAGCACGATCACCCCCACGAGCACGGGCACTCCCACGAGCACGGGCACTCCCACGAGCACGGGCACGATCGCACCCAACCGCATGGTCACTCGCAGGAGCACGATCATCCACTGACAGATCACCCGCGTGAGCACAGTAGCAAAACATCTTCAGGTTCAACCGTAATATCACTTGAAGAGCGGGTGTTAGCCAAAAATGACAAACTTGCTGAACGCAATCGGGGCTGGTTTGAGGGTTCGAACATACTCGCCCTTAATTTTGTTAGTTCGCCAGGTGCGGGAAAAACCGCGTTACTGGAGCGCACCATAAAAGATTTGCAAAAGGATTTGAGTATTTCTGTAATCGAAGGAGATCAAGCGACTCTAAACGATGCTGAGCGCATCAAGAAGACTGGCTGCAGAGTCGTACAAATCAACACCGGTGCAGGCTGTCATCTGGACGCAGAGATGGTTTCCACCGGACTCAAACAACTGACTCCTCCCCGCGACTCAGTGGTCTTCATTGAAAATGTGGGCAACCTGGTTTGCCCGGCGCTGTTCGATCTTGGTGAGAAGTGCAAGATCGCAATTCTCTCAATCACCGAGGGAGAGGACAAACCGGTCAAGTACCCACACATGTTCCGAGCGGCTGAGGTATTACTTTTGAACAAAATGGATTTGCTACCACATTTAGATTTCGATATCGAATCGTGCAAGCGATACGCGCTTTCAGTTAATCCAAAGATCAAAATCTTCGAGATTTCAGCACTTCGCGGAGATGGTTTAGACGCTTGGTACGAATGGATTAAACAGCAAGTTTTAAGCCCGCAATTACGGTGAATATTTGAGCTGGTCGACTATTTATTTCGTCGTCCCGATCGACTTCTCGATTTAGTCCGCTGAAATATTGTGCCTCAGTCTACTACTTGTTGGTCGCGAGTTGTTTGATGGCGACCGCTGTTGCACTGATCGATAACATTGCGGAGCATGATAAGCAGCTCGTCGTTGCTACGACGAATCCGAATGAGAAGGTCCCGTTGCACATCGGAAATCGATCCATCTGTGTCATTGACCATCGACTCAAGCACGCGATTTGCACCGATGAGTGGATTTTTCAAATCGTGTGAAATCGTCAGCATAAACGAATCGAGTCTTTTTCTGAGTCTTCGCACGTCAGCTTCGGCTTGGTCAGCGCGATGTCTCTCCATTGCATAATTTATTGAGCGCATCAATTGTCGCCCATTCAGCTCAGCTTTTAAAAGATAATCGTGGGCACCATAGTTGAGACCCTCTATTGCGTCGCGTTCATCATCTTGTCCTGAAAGCACCACAATCGGTGCACTAGTCTTACTGCGTATCTCAGTCACAGCCTGCACCCCGCAGCAGTCAGGCAATGTCAAATCCAGCAATACGACACTTACCTCAATCTCTTCAAGTTGATGCACAGCGTCGTGCAATGAACTTGCGACAAAGATGGTGCTTGTATTCGTGAGTGAATAGCGAAGCATTGCGACTACACCTGCGGCGAAGGCTGCAATGTCTTCAACGACCAGAATATTTATAGCCTTAGTATCTAGCTGTGTTTGTTCCATAGCGACCTCAGCCGTCCAAACCATTCCCTCGTCAATCGGGAAGTAGGCCAAGTCTCACCTTCTATTCAAAGGCGAACCTCTATTACCCCCCCCGCATTTCCGTTATAGGAGAAAGTTCTGGCATTTATATGGCAAATGCCGCCAATCGGGAAATATTAGAGTCCTTCCAAAAATCTTTCTTCGTAAGTAGCTCCATAATTGAACTGTGCCTCGACGAATTTGCCTTGCTGAAGTCTAAGCAAAGTTTTCTGAGCCCGCGAGGAAACATATGGATTCTCATCCTCGCCGAGTTGCTCGAGAAGATGAATTGCCAGATTGTGATTTTCAGCCATTTTGTATCGAACATCGGCAGATTCATCCTTCAGCAAATACGCTAGAACATCTGGCGGCGTGTTTGAGTTTTCGCTGACTGCGGCTCTGACATCTGCATCATGATGCATGGAGAGCCTAACCAACGTGCGCGGCTCCACATGCGGATGCTCAGCAATTCTCTCTAGTAAAAAATCGGGCAGAACTTGGCACAGTTCATGCAGAACCAAACCTGAAGTGTTCTGGTCATGAACCAAATTCCAGTGTAGTTTGCCTGTGTCTTCGTGCATCGGCTCACCATCAGAGTCTGTATTCATAATTATTCACTATCCGAGGAGAGGGTTTCTGGGAAAAACGCTTTAGGAAAACGAATAGGCGCAGACATGTTTCCTTTATAACCATAGCCCCAATAGGGGAACTGTGGTGTTAGGGAACACCATATATTTATAGAGGGTCTTCCGAATTGCCTAGGTTCGAGCAATGATCCAGCAGACCAGCAACGCAGGATCAGAGCCCCAAAGCGTGACCAGCTGAACATCCTCAAAAACCTTGCCTGAGCTTCGACAACCAATTTTGTCAAAACTTTTTTCATAGGTTTGTCCAGAAATGTCGGTTGTTTGTGTACATGCAATCACGGCGATTCAAGACTACTACCCAAACTTCCAAATATTGGAGGGAGACAGTTATGAACATGACAGGATCAGATCTCAGCGTTAACTTGGTCTATCCCGCGCAGCCGGCCCAAGCGGTACAAGAAAATCACTTCAACCACGCACCCATCACTATAGCAAGCAGCCCAAACAGCTCGCCATCAGTGTTAGAAGGGTTAGCCAGAGTTTGCTCTACGGTAGTGCTCGAGCACATCGGAGTTAATCCGAATACACCGCCAAGCATTCTGAACATGGTGGCATCCCATCCCAACATAGATGTGAAAGTGTCGGTGGCAGAAAATCGAAATACGCCACTTGAAACGCTTTGGACACTAGTTACCGACGAAAATCCTGATGTTCGATATCAACTCGCTGAAAACCACCAACTGCCGATGAGCATATTGGAAGCGTTGACCGATGATGATAATCCGTACGTTGCTTGTCGTGCTCAAAAAACAATCAGTCGCGTCCAAGCCATAAAACCTGCTCCAAGTGTCGTCAATTGGAAAACCTTCCGCCGAATGGAGCTTTGCCGCAGAATGGAAGAGATTCGTCAAGCTGAAGAAAGCAGACCGATCGCAGTCGTGAACCGATTGTTCACGAGCCTCTATCGATACGCTCGAGCAATTTAAGTCAGAAAGTGAGCTGACAGAGAGCTATGCACGGATACAGAAATGTAGTGCACTCAACTAAAACCTAGGGCAAAATGTAACGCAGCCAACAGGAAATGCCTATACGAATATATAGGCGTTCCTAACCGGAGCTGCGTTACGTTTCGGTGATAATTGATTTAGGGCAAAGGCTCATCGCAGTTCTAGGAATAAATCTCGAGGCAGCACCTGCTGGACGATCCAGTGAAGCGCTGTAAGCCGTATGACTGAAACTGAAGAGCAGGATTACGACCTTTCATTCGCATACTGTTTCAATTGGGAAAGTCCAGAAGAGCACATACGGGAGGCGCTTAAAGTGTTACTGTTCAACAGCGTGGCTGAGAAAACCGGCACAAAATCTGGCGAAAAAGAAGCGAAGAAAGCAGTACAAGAAGAGGCTGCTCGGATACGCTGGTTGCTGGCCATAAATCCAAACACGCCCCCGCCGGTGCTGGAACATCTCGCTCGAGATCAGTCGCCGACGCTACTCGAGAGGATCGCCGAGAACCCGCGCACGCATGTGACAACGCTGGCTCGGTTGTCGGCGCACGTCCATCCGCAGGTCAGAGCATCGGTTGCTGAAAATCAGACGCTTTCAATCAAGACAATTTGGCGATTAGCGAAAGACGAGAATCCGGACGTCAGGCACAGACTGGCGGAGAGCTATACGGTACCAGTGGCAGTGCTCAGGGTTCTGTGTGAAGATGAAAATCCATACGTAGCCTTCAGAGCTCAGCATACGATGAACCGCATCATGGAAGAAGTTAACCACCTTCGGTCGGCGTAATCGGTCCCAGGGTTTTAGATTAAGGTTTTGATGCGTTTGCGTAATAGTCGATTGAGCTCGGCTTGAATCTGACCTTCGACGAATCTCGATTGGCTCTTGGCGGTATCTTCCAGCGTGTCTCGATTCGAATGCACTTCGTATGGAGTTGGTTTTAATGCCGACATTTTCCACTTCACAGGCAGTGTTGCGAGGTTGGCCGGGAATGGGAACCAGGGGAAGAAGGGCGTGACGGGATAAGCGGGCATGCCCAAAAACTTCGATAGACTATCCAGATTGACTAACGTTGGCGATGCCTCATCACATCCAATCGTCGCCATCGGATAAATGGCGGTGCCCTCTTCGATTGCAGGCAACAATCTCGTCCAATCAAACTCGCGAACCCGATACCGCTCTGAGAACGGCTTGCTTGCCGCCGCCAAATATTCAGGAAAGATGGCTACGAGTTCGCCCTTCGAGAATAAATATTTCAAATTGGTAGAAGACCAGGGAACGAATCCGAGCTGAAGCAGATAGGAATGAACGCGCTCGTCCTCGATCCAATCCATGTCTGCAACGATCGTCAAACGTCGCGGGTTGTCTTGACACATCAAGGCATACATCAGCATGAAGGCGGGCCAGGGAATCAATCCATTGGAGTTACCGACGATAAGACAAGGACCTTCTTTGGGCAGAGTCTCCAACCCAGTGAATTGAACTCGCCACCAGTCTGTGTATAGAAACTGCAGAAAAGGCTCAACAGATGCGAGTCTCCGAATGTCGAAACCAAAATGGTTGTCGCAATGTTGAGTGTTCTTAATATAGTGTCGATAGGCTTTGGCGAATGGTATCACGTGACTGCTCCTCTTATAGCTCGTCGGGTTCCCAGCCTGTGAACAAAGACTTGCGTTCACGCAAGAGCTTGTTCAAATCACGCTGAATGTCATATTGAATTTCTCTGGCGATTTTGAGAACCAACTTTCGGTCATTCGCTTTCTCTGGTGGATAGCCAAGATCAATTGGTTTATGGATATTGATCAACCAACGCACAGGCAATGGAATGAACATGTGCGGAAACGGCATCCAGGGGAATGACGGGGTGACTGGGAAAAATGGCATTTTCAAAAGCCGCCCCACCGACTTCAAGTTGACAAAATTCGGGAAGATTTCGTCACCACCCACGGTAGCAACAGGAATGATCTTTGTCTGGGTGGCAATCGCCAGTTGCACGAATCCAGGATGAAAATCCAGGAGTCGATATCTTTCCGGAAAGGCTTTTCCAACGCCTCGCAAACCTTCTGGATAGACACCTACTAGTTCTTCGCGGGCGAGAAGTTTTTGGGCGTTCTCGAGTGTGCCTCGCACTTGTCCAGTTTCCTGAATCCAATCACCTACACCAGGCAGAGTGAAAAACCAATCGGTGACAAGATAGCGAACTCGACGTGGCGACTTGTGCGCGTTGCACATGCCGATCGTGATCATTGCGCCATCTAGAGGCAGTAAGCCAGAATGGTTGCCAACCAAAATTGCGCGTCCTTGCTCAGGAATATTTTCAATGCCGCGACAATCGACTTTGAAGTAGTCCTCATAGCAGAAGCGAAAAATCGGTTCCCAGCGGGCAAAGGTTTCGAGCTTGTAGCCGAATTCGTCATCGAGTCCGGTGTACCTGCTGACGTAGCTGGGATTTCGCTTTTCTAGAGCTTTAAGCGGGTCGATTAAACCTAGCGTTTTAAGATTCGTCCAAGCAGCCATAGGAAACCCAACACTCCTGGTCCGAACGAGAGAAATAAAACAAATTTCTTCAAAGCGCCTTTAGCAAATATGCGAAATTTTTCACGGTTGCTCTCACGTGTCTCCTCGTTCTCAGTGGCTGAGGTTGTGCCGTCATCAGTTGTCGTATCAAAATCTTGCATGCTTACTCTTCCTTGTCTGGGGACAGGACACCTATTTGTATATAGAAACATAGTATAAGTTGAAAGGGAGTTCGCTATCCAGAGACTTGAAAGCTCTCCTTAAGAAACATTTACTGTTATTGCAGCCAACCTATCGCTACCCAGAGCTGGTGCGATAATAAGCGAAATATTCACCTTCTGGAGTACACACATGCAGCCTGACCTGAACAAAATGATGCAAGAAATGCAAAAGGCGCAACAAGGAATGCTGAAGGTTCAACAAGAACTTGCCCAGGCTACTGTGCAAGGCTCTTCCGGCGGCGGTGCCGTGACTGTCACCTGTAGCGGCGCGATGGAATTTAAAAGCGTCAAAATCAAACCCGAAGCAGTTGACCCAAGCGACGTTGATACCCTCGAAGACCTTGTCCTCATGGCGATTAAGGATGCATGCGTGAAAGCGCAGGAACTTGGCGAACAAAAAATGAAGCCAGCGCTTGGCAATATCAAAATGCCACCTGGTCTTGGATTTTAGGCTCAGCAGCTTGGTTTCCTGTGCCAATTTCAGCTAAACTACGAATCAGAAGAGACTAGATTGACTGGATTCGGATGTTTTTCACACCACCGCTTGCAAAGCTGATTGAGGAATTCCAAAAATTTCCCGGCGTTGGACCGAAATCGGCACAACGGATGGCTTTCTATGTGCTCAACATGAGCCACGATTCGGTTCAGAAACTGGCTTTTGCAATCGTCGACGCTAAAGACAAGGTGCGCAACTGCAGCAAGTGCTTCCATTTGTCGTCCATTGATCCTTGCGAAATTTGCACGAGCGACAAAAGAGATCGATCAAAAATATGCGTGGTTGCCGAATCGCGAGATGTAATCGCCCTGGAAAGAACGCGTGAGTTTAAAGGAAGCTATCACGTTCTGACCGGATTGATTTCACCGCTGGACGGTAAAGGTCCTGAACAACTAAGCATCCGCGAATTGCTCAACCGTGTTCACGACGACGCAGCGGAAGAAGTTATCTTGGCTATCAATCCCACAATTGAAGGCGATGCAACTGTTCTTTATCTGAATCATCTTCTCAAGCCATTGGGAGCAAAGATCACTAGAATTGCGTTTGGATTGCCCGTGGGAGCCGATCTGGAATATGCAGATGACTCAACCCTATCCAAAGCGATGGAAGGACGTCGAGAAGTTTAGAGCACCAAATCCAATACCAGGCTAAAAGTGTTATCCGTATACCGATTTAAAACTCCACCAAGTCAGTGCCAGTATCTGGCCGATCGCAATTGGCAGCTCGAGTATGAAATCGTGGCGATGTTATCGGCCAAAGAATACGAACAGAANNCAAGGCTGGAGAAAATTCGGCTCAGCGCTTTTTCGACCACAGTGCCAAACCTGCACAGCATGCGAGTCTTTACGTGTGCTAGTGAACGAGTTCAAACCCAACCGGAATCAGCGCCGAGTCGCGAAAGCAAATCTCGATACGGAACTGAGAATTGCAGTTCCTTCGGTGACAAAGGAAAAAGTAGCCTTATATATCCGCCATCACGAGCACCATACCGAGACCAGAGGCTGGCCAAGACGTGAGAACTCACCGGCGGCCACGATTTCTTCGATGATCAAAAATCCATTTCCGATGCAAGAATGGCAATATTATCGAGACGGAAAGTTGATTGCCATAAGCTACATAGATCCATTGCCAATGGGATTTTCGGGCGTCTACTTTTACTATGACCCGGATTACCGCCATCTCTCACCGGGCACCTGGATAGTTCTTTCTATGCTTGAACAAGCAAAATTGAACGAAAAGCCCTACGTTTACCTGGGCTACTACGTGCAAAATTGCGGCTCGATGGAATATAAAGCGCGCTTTGATCCGCACCAAATTTTGACACCGAGCGGAGAGTGGGTGCCGCACGAAAGTAATGAGTAAGCGCCCTCTACCCCGAATATAAAAGGGATGCGGCGCGCAGTTGACTGCTGGATAGGATGCACGCAAGTTAAGCGCGGGCGAAATCCTGAACGAACTTCGCAACTTTGGCTGCGCTCAATCCATAATCGTCTAATAGAATGCTGCGCGCGCCGTGCTCAACAAATTTGTCTTCAATGGCAACGATTGCGATATCGGCCTGTTTGATCCGCGGATTTCTGGCTTTGTGTTGAGCGGCCCACTCAAGAATCGCCGCCCCAAAGCCGCCTGCCATGCAGCCTTCTTCAAGAGTAACTATCTTATTCGAAGTGTTTTCAACCAGAGATTTGAGTAACTCTGAGTCCAATGGTTTCGCTGAGCGAGCACTTACAATGGTGGCATCTACCCCGGCAGCCTGCAGCAGCGGCAGTGCCTGTTTAGCGGTTTCAACCATCGCTCCATAGGCAAGCATAACCATATTCGAGTGAGCATCAGATTTGTTATCGGAGCAGCGGTTAGATCCGGTGCTAATAACGTCCCACTTGCAGAAATCTATGATTTCGAATTCGCCGGCTTCATCCGGTTCAACAGCCTTGTCGCGTGGGAATCGGATCGCGACGGGACCAGTGGCTTGCTTAACAGCGGTGTATAACATGTTGCGCAATTCACGAGTATTTCTAGGAGCTAAAACTTTCAGATTAGGAATGCTGCGCATAAATGCGATGTCGAAAACACCCTGATGTGTTTCGCCATCTTCCACCAAGCCGCCTCTGTCGATCCCGAAGACAACAGGTAAATTCAGGATCGCCACATCATGGATCACCTGGTCAATCGCTCTTTGCAAAAAAGTGGAATAGATCGATACTACTGGTTTTAAACCGGCCTTAGCCATTCCCCCAGCCATTGTGACGGCATGTTGTTCGCAAATGGCAACGTCGAAAAAGCGTTCTGGAAACAGCGTGCCAAATTTGACCAGTCCGCTTCCTTCAGCTGTAGCTGGAGTGATCGCCACCATATTTGGTTCTTGATCGGCAATCTCAATAAGTGCTTGAGTGAAGATGTCAGAGTAAGTTTTGACCTTCGTTTTGGCAGGTTGAGACGGTTCAACCTTTTCGCTCAAAGGCGGCTCCAAGCTGAAAGCCGGCACACCATGGAACTTGATAGAGTCCTTTTCGGCAGGCTCGTAACCTTTGCCTTTCTGGGTGATGATGTGAATGATCTGCGGAGTGGTCAGATCCTTTACTTTATTGAGAGCCTCGATCACAGCACTAACATTATGTCCGTCGATTGGTCCTGAATAATTGACACCAAGTTTCTCGAAAACGATTCCGGGCGTGTCAAATCGTTCTTTGGCTTGTTTCTTCACGGACATGATCATTTCCCAGACAGCCGGTGTGAGCTGCGCTCTGTCCAACCTTCCTTCAATTTGATCAAGCTTTTCTTTTATGTCTTGGTAGAAAAAGGTCTCCTTGATTCGCTTCATGTATTGCGAGAAACCACCTACATTTGCACTAATCGACATTTCATTGTCATTCAAAATGATCAGCACATTCCTTTGAATGTGACCGAGGTGATTGATCGCTTCTAGTGCCATCCCCCCAGTCAGCCCACCATCGCCTATGACAGCAATGACCTTGTGATTTTGATTGAGGTGATCTCGCGCTATGGCCATGCCGACCGCCAACGAGATAGAAGTTGAACTGTGGCCAGCTACGAAAGCATCATGCTCGCTCTCCAGAGGGTTGATAAAACCACTTAAGCCTTTGTATTGACGCAAACTCTTGAACAGATCCCGACGCCCAGTCAGCATTTTATGAACGTAACATTGATGACCTACATCCCAAAGGATGGTGTCTTGTGGAGTTTGAAAGGTTCGGTGCAGCCCTAAAGTAATCTCGACAATGCCGAGGTTCGATGCTAAGTGTCCACCAGTCTTGGATAAATTGTTGATGACTTCTTGGCGGATCTCTTCTGCCAATGATTGCAGTTGATCCTCAGACAATTTTTTCAGTTCTGCAGGACTCAGAATGGCATCGAGAAAAGACGTGGGCGGCTTTGCTAATGTGTACATAGAATGCCGGGTTTCCCTTATAAGAGTTGGTTAGAGTAAATAATATCAACCTGGTATTGGCATTAGCTTAATAAATTCAACTATTTTGCATTCCAAAACCGGGTTTGCCGGACCAGTTGGCGCTTTCAGCCCATCCAGGCGGATGCAAAGAGTTTACGCGGGGTTAACGATCGGGTTACTTAAGCCCGTGAGTGAACTGCGTCTCACCGCATTAGGAAGCAAAGTAGGGTGCAGCAGATTCAATAATGACGGGGCGAAATTTCTTATCGATTAAGCGAAGCTTCCTTCGGGTTGCACCAGATACGATACCGAGATGCTCATCAGGCGGAAGGCACTAACGCTGGCTGAGCGCGTAATATAGAATTTGCTACCAAACGTCTTCTTCATGGCGGAGGAAGTGTGTGACGATACCACCAACAATGCAGATAGCGCCTGCAACCAGCATAAACATACTTGTGATGTTCGTAATGGCTACTTCGGCATCGGGCATGCCATTTTTCAATAGCATTGCTACACCTATAAAGATGACGCCCAAAAGTACAACTGAAGCCGGCAACCATTTTTTCATTGCGATTTGATCAAAGAACTCAAACTAACCCTCTCTTACTGTAACAGCTGTTATCACTTAGTGTTATAAGACCCAGATCTAAGCGGGCGCTGCGTCAGGGAGAAAAGCCGAAGCCGCAACGGTTATATAATCAATCACGTGGTACGTATGATGTGTGCGCTAAATGACTAAAGGAGTTATGAATGGCTCGTAAATTCGTTGCAAAGGGATTGCTTGCGTTTATTTGCAGTTGTGGTGTGATGACACCACCTTCTATCGCGGCAGCCGCCCCAGTTAGCAATCCCACTTCGCCTGCTACCCCTACGACTACAGCTCCTGCGGCCAGCACGACGTCGACAACGTCGACAACGTCGACGACAACGCCATCTTCTGGGACCAGTACAAGTTCCACAACCACGGTTGCAACGCCACCGACTGTAACCTCCACTCCTGTCGCCTCGCCTGCAAGCACTGCTGCAACTTCGACGACGACTACCTCAACTGCAGCAACGGCGGCTCCAGCCACTACGACAACGACTACGACTACGCAACCTGCGGTAGCGCCTAATGCCACTACGACCTCAGCGACCACCAAAGACTCCAAGACCGCATCAGCCGAAAACTTTGGGTTGTCGCTTCCCAATGCCTGCCACTCGGAGTCTGTGATCATCGCAGAATATCTTGGCTATGAGAAAAACCCTGATATACGCTGGAATCAGCCAGCCAGAGCCGAATATAGGATCATTAAAATCCTCAAGGGACCGCCTCTAAATCGTCGTTTGCCAATCAAATATGAGTTTCACGATCATTCAAATCCTCCGACACCGCCAAATTGGAAATTCAACGAAAAGGAAATGCCCGAAAAAGGCAGTCGCTGGTTGATTTTCATAGACCATTCGGTGCCTCATAACGGACAGTTTGAGACTTACGAAGGCATCTATGGTCGGCAACCGGAGAACGAAGATAACTTAAACAAGGTGTACTCGCTTCTCGAAACCCATGGCGAATAGCTCTAAAGCGCAAATAGCTGACCCCTTGGTTCCCTTCGTATCTGTCGATTCTAGTTGCGCCGGTCTAAGCCGGTCAGTCCAACCAATGTGCCACTGTTAAATTTCTACCGATATCGGTAGAAATTTTAGCAGCGGTCTAGCGTGCGTGATCTCGGTGCCAGTTGAGCGGTCAGCTAAAGGCGCTGCCGATTTGCAGCGGTATTAAAAACGACGAATGTACTGAAAGACAATGGACTGTAAGCTTTCCTCATTGGATTTTCGGGGCGATCGAACTCAACTGGCAGCACCGCTTAAACAGAAAGAGTTTCACTCAGCGAAAGGCACTTGTTCCACCGGAGCAGCGGCTTCGACCGAGCACAGCCTGACGGTCAGCCCTTCTTTCGCATCATTGATCATTTTTGTCGCAGTACTCGGGTCTACATTAGGTTTTTTCTTTCGATGGAAGCAGTCCTCGACTCTGAACAGTATGCCTATGGCTTCGCGCGATTGTGTCCAAAAAATTGACACGTTTCTGAAAGCCGGTGCAGACCCAGATTGCCTGTTGCTGGGATCTTCCGCATTTCTTGTGCCCGCCGTATACTGCGAGGAACATCGACTCGGTCGTTCACTTAAGGCTCGCGAAGCGGACTTCGAGTTAAACAAGAAACTGCTGCAATACGATAGCGCGCCGGAGCTCGAACGTCAGCTCAGTGCGCGCTTGCAAAAACCAATTACAGTGCACAGCTTGGCAGTTGCAGGATCCAATGTTTCTGACTACTTACTTGAAATAGAAGCTCTTCAAAAGGTTGGTCGCAAGCCCAAACTTATCGTTTGTGGACTCGGAGTGCGAGATTTTGTCCAATCCTTTTGGCACATGGAACCAAGTAATAACCCAGCCTACAAACTGTTGAAACCCGGCGCTCAGAAACCTCCAAACCTCGACGACCACATGTTGAATGATTTGCGCGAAGAATGTCTATCCTCTTTCTTTAGACAGCCGCGCCGCTTAATTTCAAGTACACAGGCGAGTCTGACTAACAATTCAGCTGTTCTCGTGCTGCCCAAAACGGACGAACAAAAGGCTGCCATAATGATGCAAACACTGACTGAATTGCCCCAGAATGCTGCCTTTATTGAGGGGCAAATAAGCGCTTACAAAGAACTCTTACGCTTTTGCCAGGCACATTCGATGCCATTGGTAATCATGGAAGTACCGAAACGCACAGGCTGGGCAGGCGTTATCGACGATGCGACGGTGCAAAAAATCAAAACAACAATCAAATCCGAGTGTCAAACTTACAACATTCCCTACTATAACGTGGGCAGCGGATTTAGCGGGTCCGACTTTGTTGACGACCTTCATCCAAACGAAACGGGTGGGATTAAGCTTTTCGATAAAATGGCAACGGCTATAGTTGAACATGGTGCTCTTTAATATCCTCTGATAACGTGAATTTGGGCAGGGCTGAGTGAGACTTGCATTCTCAATTGTATTAATCGTCCATCTCATCGTTGCATCGCCATTTGCCCAATCGGCAGACGAGACTCAACCAGTAACGGCCCCTGCTCCACCAGCGACAAGCCTGTCGCCGCCTGAAAGTTCCGTGAGCCAAGCTGCCGCTGCCGCCATTCGAGCTACGGTTGCTTCCCCGACCACCTCGCAGATACAGAAAATGGAAAAGGATGCCTTTTCTCATGCATTTGCTAGCGACACCGATGAACAGAGAATTTGTCGACTGGAACATTTTGTCTTCGGCAAACAATCTGTTGGCAATCTATCCAATCGTTTTGCAAAGTTGTGCAGAGCATTAGCATCTAAAGAGCCACCAATTGACAGTCCACCGGCCACCAGCTCGGATAGCGGATTGACAACGCCGACAACTGCGTCCTCTCCACCTCCGCAACCAACTTTAAGGCATACAAGTTTGATCGATATCATGAATCGTGGAATCGACAACTACAATCTTCATCGCTACCAAAATGCGGAGGATGACTTTGAAGAGTGTTGCGCGATCGCTCCAGGAATGTCGCGATGTTACTCGTATCTTGCCATAACAAAGATGCAGTTAAATTTACGGCAGGCTGCAATCGATGCTTTCCGCACTTCAAACCTGCTTGATCCTTTTGGCGCGTACGGCCGTTATGCTAGGGCATGCCTGATCGTGCTTGCAGGGGATGAAGCGATGAGGAAAAGATCGCCAACCGATTCACAAAAAGTACTCGACGTTGCGATGAGTCAAATTGACAAACAATCTTCAGAAAATATTTCGCGTCATAGACAGGAAGGAAATGAAATTGCGTCTTCTCGTCTCATATATCGACCTGACTTTTCGTACGTTGATGCAAGGGTGCAATCTAATAGTGCAAGAACGGAAGGGGCTTTGCGGGCTGCTCATACAGCCGAGTCAGCAAACAATCTGAAGCATATGCTTGCTGTGAAAAAAATGCCAGGGGATGCAAACTTGCGTGCATGGGGCACTACGTTGACGACAAGGTATTATGGCAATGAAACGTACCTGTCTGCACCTTATTACATTCCCCGCGAAAGACCGATGGAACTCAAGGCAATTGTCCAATCCCTACAGTCTTCGCAACGGGCAAACAAGCCCGGACAGGCATCTCCCGCCAATCACCACGCACGCGCCTCGAAGGCTCATGTTAACGCCGGTCCCGCACATTCGCACCAAGCACATTCGAAAACAAAAAGAGGTTAGTTAGATGCAGCGTTCTCCGCGACAGTTTCTCGTCACCACTTGCATCAGCGCCTGTTGCTTCGCACTTTGTTCTGATGCGACGCGCGCTCAATCGGCGATTGATACCAGCGCTACCAAAGTGCGTGAAGTGAGTAAAAAATCCGCGAGCACTGAGGCCTACACGCCAAACTTGAGAGAGGATATACGATCCGCCAGTGCGCGTGAGATAACGCAAAAATGCACGGCATTCGTTGATAAAGCGCAGCAACTTATTGCACAAGCCAACGAAACCACTGCAAAAACACATCGACTTAACGGCACGGCCAATAGATACGGAACCACGCTAGTTCCAATAATCAAGCCGCTCAAAGGCGCCCGGCTTGCAGCTGCAAGACAGATGTACAAAACTGATCTCGAACAATTCGCAAATCATGTTTCTGAGTATCGCGAACACAATGCAAATGTTCGCCGCCAGTTTGGTGAGTGCGCAGCCAGTCGCGCCGCCTACGAGAAAAACAAAAATTCTTACCTGATCCACTGCAAAGAGTTCCATATGGAAGACTTGCCACCACCACATGTTTGCGTCACCATGGAACAAGCAATGGGGAATGCGGATTCAGCGGCAGGCAAATTAAAGGACTCTGTAAAACGCCTTGTTGACTCGCAAATTGAGCTGATGAAAACTGAAGGACGCCTTCAAGCTGCGATGCTAAACAGCGCGAATGTAGACAAAGACGTCAGAAAACAGCACGCTCTGAATTTGCAAGAACAGGATCTGGCAGTCGAGTTCGCCAAAATTCAGGAAGAGCACAAACAACTCGAAGTCGAGAAACGAACTCTATCCGCCTCGGGAGTGAAAACCCCGATTAGCTCAGTCCGGGCCACAATTCGAAGGAAGTAATCGACCAGAGCCCCGTCCAGAATGATGGAAACTGACTCCGCTCCACCACGAGCAGGAGCTGGGCAAATGGCTTTTGCTCATGATTCCGAGTAGAAGCCGCCGGTTGCCCGACGGCTTTGTTGATTTTTGTTCTAACCTAAGAGGCTGATGGGCTCACTATTTTATAAGTATGTCCCTTGAAGACAACAATCACTTCCTTGCCCACGCTCAAGTATTTCGAAAGACCTGGAGTAGCGTGAATCAAGTCGAAATATTCCTTGCTGCCAAACTGAACTACTTGTGCCTTTGGTGATGACGATTCGTTGTATGTTGAATCGACCCAAGCACCGCCTCGCAAATAGAAGGTTTTGTCTTCAATCGATTTAATTGCGCTAGACTCTTCATCCTTTGCAAGAACATCAACATTCTTCAGCTTGTTCAGAGCTTTCTGATTGAGTACGGCGCTTTGACCGACTTCAGAAACAGACGCGGACTTGGCCGCTGCATAGAATCCACTACTTCTAACGTCGCGCACAATCGGTCGTCCGTCCAACACCTGAGCTTTCTTATCGGCTTGATAGAAGTGCATTCCCATTCCCTTGACGCCTTCATCCGCATACATGTTATCACCGGCGCTATGCACATACCGTCCCATATTTGTCGAAGGAAGTGGGCTAGCTGACGCCATCGTAGGGACCATCGCTGGTGGTGGTGGAACCATTGCATTTCCGCGAAGCAGTCTACCAGAGACCGGACCGCTGCCGCCGCCGCCGCCGCCAGCGAGGCTGCCGCGAACCGCTGATTCTTTGCGCCAGGTGTTCGGAGCAAAATCCCATCGCCCAGAGGCGCGTCGCCGCTCGAAGGCTAAATCGCCATCGTCTCTTCCTCCTCTAACAGGCATAGGACGATTGATTGCAGAACCGTGTGTTTCGCTCGGATCGGTAACGAGGAAGGATGTGTAATTCGAGATGATGCCGTATTTTTTCGACAAGGCGATGATCTCATCCACTACTTCTTTGTTCTCCCCGTTCTCTTGGGCAACTTGAGTCAAATGTCCAATCCGCCTCATTGCCCATAGTCTCGGCAAATAGGTGTGATCAGCTGAATTGTTTTCAAAATTCAACGGGAACGAATAAGCTTTGGCTACACCATTTACTTTACCAGTCAAATTCACCGTCGCTTTGGCACCATTTTTGTATTTGCCAATCAACAGAACCTGCGATCCGGCAAAGATATCTTTCACCTCACGTGGATAACAATCTTTAACTGTTATGCCGTCGTACGCGATCGAGACATTGCTCAGAACTGGGCTTTTGATCTTTTGATAAAATCCTGACAGAGCGGTTTCAAGATTCTCGCTTGGCTCAACATACTGCGCCGTTCCATGATGATCTTCTGCAAGTCTGTTCAGCAATTTTGTATTCACATCATAGCCAACACCGAAATCAAAAATTCTGGTGTCACGTTTTGGTGCGATCGACTTAAGCAAAGAGGTGATGTTTGTTTCGCCAACGGTGGGCTCACCATCTGTCATCAAGACAACATAAGCTGGACGATCACTGACCTGGTTCAACATAGTCAAACCCGTGTGCAGAGCGTCACTGATGTTAGTGCCACCACGTGCTTCAAGGTCGTCGATGAAAGCAACCGCAGCCTTTTTATTCTCCGGTGTTGCTGGCACAACTTGTGATTTAAACGAATCAACATCAGTGCTGAACTGGACGATACTGAATTTATCGGCTGGCGTTAACGCCTCCACGATGTATTTCAAAGCCTTCTTAGTCTGTACAATTTTGTCGCCTTGCATCGAGCCGGACGTGTCCGCCACTAGCACAATATCTTTGCCAATTACTTGTGTGCTTTGCACAGGAGGTGTCAGAGTGAGCAAGAAGTATCCGTCCTCACCTTCATTCTTGTGCGTCAATAAATTGGCGGCCATGTCTTTGTTTGAAACGCTGTAATAGAGCAAGAAATCTTTGTCCGGAATGGAGTCATGCGACAACATCGCCACCTTGGCTTGATTGTTGTCTTGCCTGTTCGATGTAATCGTGTGCGTTGGTGACCAAATTGTTCTTAAGCCTTGCTTGCTGGTCAGCTTTGCATCGATTTTCACTTCATCAATAGGTGCTGTCTCACCCTCAGCTTTAAGCGGAAAACGATACTTCAACATGCCGTTTTCAGCGTGTAGAACTTGCGTGTATTCTAGTTCTACTTTTTTGGTGCCATGAGCAGGAATCGGAAAAATGCGGGCTCGTACAGTTTTGTAATCCGCATACTCGAGCAGACCTGGATCAACCATACTGCGCACGATTGCTTCGTATTGTGTGCGAGCTTCTTGGGCTTCCAATATTTTTCCTTCGACAGGTTTGCCATCTATATGCAATGAGAAGGAGCTGAAGGTCGTGTCTTCTGGAAGCGGAAACAAGTAAGTGCCAGCCAGATTGCGATCAGTGTCATTGGAAAAAGTTTGGGTGATGTATGTCTTTGCCACTTGGTCGGTGATATCCACTTTAATTTGCTCAGATTGCATATGCAATCCAAATGAAACGCCACCCTTCAGAATGGGTCGAGGTCCTGGATTAGGAATAGGAGGAACAACCGGATGTCCCGGTCGTATAGGTGGAACAGGCGCAAGTATCGGCCGGATGGGCATGAGCATCGCACCACCGGATACGGCAGCATCAACAACAATAAAACCCGATGCTTTGGACATCGGTGCTAATAGAATCGAGGCGGCAAGCGAAATCGCGGATGCCATAGCCAAACGTTTCATATTTATTCCTCACAGTAAGTGCCAGCACACAGCCTTGCATAAACTATCCTAGGATAATTCGGTTGCTTCTACTGTAAGGTTACTTGGGTGGACGACAACAAACTGCCGTCAAAACGTAGGAAGAACTCTGGGGTATACCCCAGAGTTCTCGGGCTTTCTAGACCGGCCTAAATTAATCTCCGGCGCTGAACTCGTCTTTTCCGAGCATTTCGTCGCGCTTGGGATCTTCTTCCGTATAGATGGGCGTCAAGGTCTCAGCCGAAGTGTTCTTGCATTTTGGGCATTGCAACTTGGCAGCTTGATCACCGGCGCATGGAAACTGTGTCTGACATTTCTGACAAAGGTAGTCGCCTGGTCTGATTAGACCGCTGCGCTGCGCTCGAACTGCGTCTAGCTTCAGATCATCTTGTTTGTAACCTATATCGTCTTCTGGCAACAGCATCTTCGCCTCCTGTAAGTGTCCAACTAGATGACTGCTGACCGCTAAAAGTTCCCACCACTGACTAACGACTGTTCTTGCAATCACTGCCCCTAATCATTGCCATTGTAAATTGTTATCTCCTTGTATGCGTGAGCGACCTAGATTGCAGTGCGAGCCCCCTGCCTGCTAATGTCCTACAAAATATCGCAGCATGAAATAAGCCGCTGTCAGATGCACAACAACAAAGACTACAAAAAGCGAAATGCTGACAATTAAATCCCAGACAATCGCCGCTTGTTCAGGACTGAGAGTGTTTAGAATGCCAAAGCGATGGGCGATAAACATCAGGAGCATTGAACCGAACAACAGATCGCAAAACACAATCGTCCACGTTACATATTGAGCCGGCGTGTACATCAGAAGTGCCACTACCACTAGAGCCGCGACAAGAAAACGTTCCGTTCCTTTGTGTGGATTGCTGAGCTGCTTCCGCGGCAGCCTGCTCAAATAATTGATTGCATGCCAGGAGCCTAGCCAACGAGAGCGCCACTGCTGCGCCCCCAAGTGACTATCCATATCTTTCCAATCAATCTTCGATTCTGATGAATCTTCTGCCATTGTCGTCCCCTTCTCCTGTGATCAGCCGCTGCGATATCCCGCTCCAGGTACTAGCGAACGAGCTGCACCAGCGCTCTTGCAACATTTTCAAAAACCGCATTGAGTTGCGACAGCTCTGTCGCTTGATAAAATTGAGCACCGTTTCCAGAAATGCCCGCAATGCCACCAACTGACTTGTCAGCATTCTCGTCTGTCAAAACCGCCGTTTGGGTAGCCTGCAAGCTAGGCACCATGCATAAGCCAATGCAGTAGATCGGTATGCCAGCTTGATTAGCTACGTTTGCTTCTGTTCTGGCGTCTTGTGTAGGATCACCACCCAGGCTCGACACTGTAGGCAGACCATCGGTGAAGAGAACGATTGCCTTAATCGCACCTTTCCTCGCCAATCCTCTTCCGCCTTGCGAAACAGTGCGCAATTGTTGAATCGCGCAATCTAGCGCACCCGAGATATTGGTGCCACCATAGGCCAAGAGAGGGGTTATGCTCGAAGATACCTGGCTGTAATTGCTATAGGCTGGTCCCTGCTGAGGGTTTAGATCTATCTCTGGATTAGGAGGCTTTGGCGATAGCGGATCGCTTGGAAACAGGTTGGATTGGTAAGTCGCAGGATTGTCTGTGATATTGCCAATACTTCCATAACCAATGTCAGATGAACATGTCGAAGTCGGTAAGGTACCAACGTTGCTACCGAAGGTGACTAATCCAAAATGAGCATCACAGTCATTGTTCATCACTGAGAAAAAGTTCTGCGCAGCAGCGATAGCGTCGCCAATCGGATGCCGGAGAGCAAACGCTGCAAGTAAATATGCTTGATAATATCCTGCTTTTGGAGTAATGCCCCAGGTCACATATGGAACGGCAGCGTTTTTCGCTACTGCAACTGATTCAAGATTTCCGCGTGCAGCCTCTACCAGGCAACCAACATTATTGGCGGGGAAATAGTATGTGGTACCATTGGCGGTGACTGTGAGACCTGTACTGAACAAATTGGTTCCATCGATATTTACTACCACATCAGTAACCATACTGGACATCGAGCTTGAAGCCGCTGCACCATTATTAGTGCCGCGATTTGAAGTGCCCCCGAAGCTGTAGCCACCGTCGCCAGCATCAAGACTCTGCGGGAAAGTGGCATTCAAAGCTGTTCCTGTTGGTCCGGTGCAGTGGAAGGCCGGATACAGATTGCCTTGCCCTATTATCTTGTAGCCGTTGTACGATCCATTCTTATACCTGTCAACGATCGATATTGGAGTGAAATCATCCATTGACGCTGAAATGTCGAAACAAAGTACGACATCCAACATGGGTAATCCGCCATTAGCTGTCTCAACCGCCGGATAAACACCCGGCCAATTCAGAAAAGCCGCAAAAAGTGGAACTACTCCGAATGCTGCGGTGACCTGTATTACCTTTCCGGTAGTGCTACCAATTGGCACTGGCTGTCGGGTGATCGGATCAAGAAATTGAAAGAACAATTGAGAATGATTGGCACCAGGAATTAGTGGAAGGGATGATGCTCCAGTAGCAGAGGCTAGAGATTGATCGAGAATAGTGTTGCGTTGGAACATGTCTGTTGCAGTCGCTATCGCTGACCGCTGGGTTATAGCGGGATCAGTATCATTGCCAATGGCGTTTGTCGCTCCGGCAGCAAGCGCGCAGCTCTCCACGCAAGCCTTCAATTGCTGTTTCGCCAATGAATAACGAGCTACCTCAAAGGCAAATAGTGAGAGCGGGGCAATTACAAACGTCGCCAAAAACGCAATTAAAATCGCAACAGCTTGGCCGCGGCAAGTGCGGTGATGAGCCAAAGTTTTTGTGTTTTTCGACATGCGAACTGCTCCCTATCCGTAGTATTTCTGTTTCATTATTGGGAAGGTATACCTGCGGTTGAATTGAATCACCCCGCCCTTAATGAAATTAGCTCCAAAAAAGAAGATCGGCGCTGGGCACCTGATATTGGTAAGAGTTGTAACTGTGACGTAAGACGAGACGTTCGCTGGCGGACTGCCATTAAAGTCGTTGTAAACAAAGTCTGGCGCTGATGTGGATTTGAGAACCGGCTGCGTAATCCAATAACCATCGGTACTGTGAACATTCAATTGCGATTGAGCAGCCTGAATTGCTTTGGCCAGCGAATTTTGCTGAGCAGCACCACGCGCAGCATCGCGGCAGGCGGAATCAACCATCATCATGCCAAGCATGATTAGGGTTAAGTCAAGACCAAATGCTGCAAGCAAAGCCAAAAGAAACGCCGACAGGCAAATCTCGAGAATCGCAACTCCCCGAGGTCTTCTGTGCAACTGATTTCTTGAAATAGAGTGCATATTAGCTACCCGAGTGTGCTACTGAGTCAATCCCTGAGTGTTCTCGAAAACAACGCTAGCCCTAGCAGAAGTCGTTATTGGAGAGCCTAACCCTGGTATCTGAACGAACCAGTTGCTAGGATTTGAAACCAAAGGTGACAACTGCCCATCAATTACAACTTCAAAATTATATGAATTTGTATTCGGATCTGCAGACTTCGCTAAGGGCGTACTTTGCCTACTGATTGCACCACCGGCAAATGGGCTGGAGACAATGAAACAGCTAACTTTGGTGATGTTGATGTGAGAGAAGGCGTTAGCAGTTTGATTGGCGATCTGGTTGGCGATGTTGACGGCTGAACAATCTTTAGGTGGATTAGCGTCTACCTGAAACGTTGAACACTTTGCTCCCGCCGAAGCGGCTAGCCTTGCTGCGTTCACTAAGAAGACATAACGAAGTCCTAACGTTCCAAATGTGATCATTGGAAAAAGCAACAGCAAAAATAATATCCATAGCGTTGGTCCAAATTCGGCTATCTGACTACCTTTAGCCGACCGCCGCTGCTCCGAATTGGAGGTCACGCAGACAAAATTTTCTGCCGTTGTCCACTTGTTCATTTCTACTTACACTCTTTCAGTTCCATCGACTTCGCTAATTCGAACGATTAGATCGCCATAAAACCACGCTCCCAACTCAGAGATTGATAGGGATAATGCCCCCGACCATGACCAAAATTCTCAATCACTTTTTGAAGTCAATCGATCACCTGGAAAAAAGTGTTCTCTTTCAGAGCTGTCTTTTGATGGATCAAGTTCGGATGTTCTCACTATTGCGCCTTCACCTCGATCATGAGCAATTTTCAAGGCTTTTGCTGCTGACAGAATTAAATGCTCAAGCTCTTCGTATTTGTTGTCGCTATCGTCCGATACTCCGAAATCAAGTTTGAGTACAGCGGCTCCAGCATGAAAGTACGAGAACTTATGTATAGACTCTTTGATCCTCTGGCAAACTTTTGCACCGATATCCTGATTGGCATCGACTAAAAGAACTGCAATATATTTGCCACTGTACTGCGCCAGAATGTCCTGAGCTCTGATCACAGAGATCAGATGGTGGGCAGTCTCGTTTACCAGAACAGCGGCACTTTCTTGATCGATGGTCTTCAGTTCTTCGAAATTTGCGACCTCAATCAAGATCACAGCAACAGGTACGTCTATCTGCCTGCAGGACTCGATCTGTGAAGAGAAAACCATACAGAGTTCTTCTATCTGATCGCACACGTAAATTTGCTGGTCTTGTTGAGCTAACAGCAGACGCTTCGACTTCGAGCGACCATCTGATGAGTGTGAGCGATCACTCGGTTTGACTGATTCTGTGACAACTTTTTCCATATTCATAGCTTCCATCTAAATGGACTTATAGACCGATGGGTTGCCGGGCTTCCTCATGCCATGATTCCCGAGCCAATTCAATTTGCAAAGATGGTTTATTACCAGTTCGCTCTCTGGTTACAGTTAACCCCAACCGGGCCAAATCCATATCGTTCAATCGGACTAGATACCAAAACTAAAAGTGTGATTGACCATGAGTTGATCATCCATCCGACTGAAATGGTGGAGAAGTGACGCAGACGCGATCTCGCCCTTCCTCCTTAGCCTTATATTCTTAAAGTGATCTAGATCGATCATCAAAAAACGCTAAACGGACTAGACTTTCATCGCGAGCGAATTTACTCCTGACTAAAGAATTTTTCCATGTAGCATCGGTTGAATAATCCCGTCAGACGAATCGCGGATAGATAAATCTTGCAACTGCTTTCTGAGTTTCAAGTTGGCCAGGGCTAAAGCCGCATCTCCTGTCAATCTTGTCACTAGATTCTCATCCTCAGGATTGGCTATCTCCGTATTCCACTGAACGCACATTAATCCGAATATCTCGCCAAGCAGTACCAGAGGCACGCACAGACCGTTTTTTACCAGCGCTGAAACATGTAGACAACGTGGACCTGGTTTTGAGCTGTTAAATGAGTGAGGCTGACCACGTCTTATCGACCAACAGTCACTAATGGCAAATCCTTTCCTTTCGGTTATTGCGTCGCCCCAGCTTGCCACTCTCTCCAACCAGTTTTTGGATTCATCGAAAACAAACAATTCACCTGATGTGTCAGGACACAACTTAGCGCCAAACTGAGCAACTATTGCATTTGCCTCCTGGTCAGTGTCACAAATTTGCAGGTACTCCCCTAGTTGTGTCAAAAGCTCCATTTGAGTTGCATAACGCCTAAGATCATTAGCCTGAATGGACAATAACTCGTTAACCTTCTTAATGCTGTTGCGCTCTTCCAGCAGAGCTTCTTCGTTGTCTCGAAAGAGCCTCTCTGCGTGTCGACGTTCAGAAATGTCTCGGATGACACCGACGGCATACCAGGTATCGTCAATTTGGATGGATGACACCGCGAGCTCAATCGGAATCTCACTGCCATCCGCTCTTATTGCCTCTAACTCAAGCATCTTTCCAAGAATGGGACCCTGTCCTGTCATCTTGAAGTTAGCTAGCCCTGCACTAAAAGCCTCATAATAGCGAGCTGGAGCGAGTATCGAATGCACACTTTTGCCAATTACATCGTCAGACTTGTAGCCGAATATTTTCTCTGCTGCATCATTCCAGACAGTGATATTGCCGTCCTGCTCCATGCATACGATGGCATCAAGTGCTCCTTCACAAATCAGTCTAAAGAGCTTTTCACTGTATTCGACCTTTTCTGCGCTTCTTTTAGCTTCCGTAAAATCTCGACTGATGATTGACGCACCGACAACATTGCCAGATGAGTCTTTGACTGGAGAGAGACTGAGCGAAACATCAATGCATTGTCCATCTTTTTTCAGGCGCTTCGTTTCGAAATGATCGATACACTCACCTGCCGCCAACCTCTTCATCAACTCAGGAATCTCATCTAAACGATCAGTAGGGATGACGCACGACACAGAGTTTCCCAGCATCTCCTCTGTCGAATAGCCGTATATTGTCTCTGCCGCCTTATTCCAGTTGGTGACAATACCATCGAGTGATTCGGAAATTATGGCATCGTTTGAATGTTCAACGATGGACGCCATCAGCCTTAGCTCCTCTTCCTGTCGCAACTGCTGCGTAATATCACGCCCAGAGGCGATCAAGCCAGCAACTTCGCCATTTTGATCTCGGTAAGAACTTGCGTTAAAGGAACATGTGATTGCCTCACCAGATCGGCCTGGCCAGCTGACTCTAAAATCACTGATAGAGCCATCCGAAAGTGTCTTATTGAACGCGTCAGTTAATTCTCGCAATTGCTCCGGCTTTTTTTCTAAAGCACTTAGATGTATGCCAATCAGCTGAGTGCGGGGCGCACCATAGAGCTTCTCCGCGGCTAAATTTGCTGCGGTGATCACGCCTTCGCAGTTGAACACCGTGATGGCATCAGCGCTTGATTCGAACAGCATTTTAGAATCCTGACACGCACAGACTGTGTTGTTGATGATCTGCTCATACTTTCTAAGATTGCTGAGGGCAACAACATATTTTATAGACCGTGATATATGCTCAGCCGTGATCTGACTTTTGACGAGGATATCAAACGGCTCACTCTTAATGGCTTTTTTAGACTCGAGCGCATCGTCGCAAGAATTAGCTAGCGCTACACAGGGCACGGTTGGGGCTTCGGTTGTCACCCGCCTTATTGTTTCTATGGTCGGGCGAGGTTCCTCAACGAGATCAATCACTATCAAGTCGGCCCGATTGTCACTTAGAATTTTAAAAGCCGTCTCTAACTCACTGACACATTGAACATCAACGGGCATATCCATCTGCCGCAAATGCTCTTGGATTACTTCTGCATCATTTTTATTTCTCTCGACCAGCAATATCTTCATGCACTCTTCAGGAATGCGTTGCTTCTCGATCGACAGTTCATCATCTATTACCTGGTCAATCACGTTCATTGTTACCCTTAGCAGATGCATCCAGCTTCAATCGATACTACGGGCGATACTATCGCCAGATGTCTGGATCCTCTCCACACAAGTTAGCTCTTCGGTATTAAACCCGTCCTTATTCTGTTTCAGAAAATCGACAGCAGCAGCACGCTGACCGACTGGATCACCAGTGTCGATGCCTTATAAGAACAGGGGCTGGCTCTTTTCGCCATGCATGACTGTCTCCAATGAGTTTAGTTGCTAACACAACCAGGATAGTGACAATCACTCACCTGGGTAACGCCCATCAGAACGAGTTCAAATCACTCTCAAGGATGAGGTTTTTTCACAAGCTGCGAAATTTCTGCCGATATCGGTAGAAAACAGGCCATTGGGTCGGATTTTTACCGATATCGGTAAAACTTCCCGCGTTTACTACATGGCCGTGGAGCTAGTTGCAACAGTTGCTGGAGCATCCAATTGAAGATTAAATGCATCGCCAGAGCCCAAATTTACATTATCTCCTTTTCGGAGCATTAAGCTTTCTGCCACACCAAGTCCGGCGCCTAAACCAAGGCCAGCAATCGCTCCTCGTCCTGCACCCCTACCGTGTCCTGCAATCGCACCAATCACGGTGCCCAACAGAGCGCCCGATCCGGCGCCAATTGCACCATGGATAGCAGCCTTTTCGACTTTTTGTTTCGTGGTTTCGCCTCTAAAGACGTCGCTTTGAGCGCCAGATGCAAGCTGAAATTTACCGAGTGTGCCAACGATGTGAGCTGTGATTGGCGTTTCAACACCATCGGGCGTTCTCAGTTTTGTGAACTTAAGTCCAAGATTGCCTGAATGCGACATCCTGGCACCGGGAACTGCATCCGTAACTTGACCTAGAAGCAGCGAACCAGCCGGAATCTCGGTATCACCAAGGTTGATGGGTTGAGCCAAGCTCGCTTCTATTTTGTCTCCGACCCGAGCCGATTGACTTGAAATTGAAGTATTTACCGTCACTGGCATCATCATGCCAGCTGGAATGTAAGCAACGCGACCTTGGCGATAATAAGGATAGGATCCAGATGACGTTGTGGTGGTACCGGCTTGTCCGATGCTCGGCTTATTAGAGCCAGTCAAATTGGCAATATATGTATTAATCGAACTTGAATTACGAAGTGACGCTTTTAAACCAGTTGCCCACTTGTTTGCCAGAGCCGTTGAAGTTATCCCCTGATGCTTGGCGCTAGCGGCGTCTGCTGTGGCTACATAGAAGCCACCAAGGGTCAGCACAGGCTGTCCGTTGACGAAAGTAACTTTGACAGCATTGGGTGATTTGTCAGTAGATGCAACCAGTGCATTGTCAATATTTTTCTGCATTGCGCTGGCACGTTGGCTTGCGGTCTGTCCGCCGGCACCCAACGGAACGCTGAAAGCAGGCGATCCAGCAATGCGCACTGACGAGTCAGCCATCGCCGGTAGTATTGCACCTGCAGCAATCTGGCTAGTCATTATAGTTGCCAGCAAGATTCTTCTAGAACGGTCAAGTTGGGAAAAGGTCATGAGATTGTCCTCGTTTCAGTACATGTATCAGTTCGACGCTGGGGAATCCTAAGTGTTTCCGCCAGCGTGATCAGCGTCTATGAGATAACACGTTCTTTACGTCAGGCTGATTTCAAGTCCTCGTCAGGATGTGTGAAAGCAGTCAAGTTCTCGTCTTCGGGTGCGGAAGGTTTAGCGCCCAATTTATCAGCAAGTTCCTGCGCTTTATCAGCATCAAGCCCTTTTGCAGTGCCAAGTTCCTGCGACTCTGTGGAGAATTTCGCAATGGACGGGCTTGCCATCTTTGTGAATTCGCCTTTCTTTTCGTCGAGCCTCTTCATAGCATCGCTCGAGGTCAGTTCAGTAAGAAAGCCGTCAATTCCCTCACGCACGTCATGGCCTTTTTTTGATGAACCGAAGAGGAAGCCAAACAGTGCTCCTAGACAAAACGATCTAAACATTTCGATTACCTCCAAGTGTATGCATCGGCTTAGATTCGGGGTTCCGGCCCTGGTGAGGGTCGAGCCGCATCCCTAAAATCACTCTGTGATTCCAATATCCAGCCACTCTCAGGGCGCACAATCGGTTCGAAATGTTCCAATAAGAGCTGCTAATTTCTGCTAATTTCTAAAGCTGTTACCTGTGCCGAGTCATACTAAATGCCTAGGTTCATGGTGTAAGGCGCCAGTCAGGTAAGGATAGAAGCACGTCGAGCGTCGATAACTTGACCGCATATCCCCAAGCACGGGCGGAATACCCGCGCTTTACGCAGGGAGAACACAGCTGCATCTTCGGGGTTTACCCCAGCCATTTGCCGAAAAAGCTAAGCTAGACTACTCTTGGAGCAGAGAGATGCTCCGAGGATAACCATGAGGCTATCGCTGGCGCCCGTTAAACGCCTGCTACCCGCTGGACTAAAAGTACATGGACGCGATGGACTTTTGTTTCAACGCCTGTTTTGGGGAGCAATGGCAGGATGCTTGGCGACGCTTCTTTTAGCGGAGTCGCCGATTTTAGAATCGATGGAATTGAACATGCTCGAGTGGCGGTACAAAGTGGCAGACCGGATCGCATCAATATTTCCCAAACCGAAAAAGTCGCAAGATATCAGTCTTGTCAATTTCGATGACCTGTCACAGTTTGACCTCGGAATCGCTCGGTTCAATGATCAAGCCTCCCAACAAAAGCTAGCGAATGCCCTCGAAGTCATCGAAAGCGGACAGCCGACAATGGTTGTAATCGATCTCGATTTACGAGGCGCCACCAATCTAGAGCTGATCAACGTCATCAAAAAATATAGAAACGTGATAGTTGCCCTGTTTGGAAGTCTTGAAGGCAGCACTGAATTGCCTGCGGCAGACTTTTTGTCACACGCCGCCTCATACGGCTACGATGAACTGATCCACGAGCCAAATGGCTTGGTGTGCAGATTACCGATCAATTATAGAGGCATCGACAGCTCAAACGAAGGAAACTTCAGCGCCGAAGGCTTAGCGCCAGTGCCGTCCTTAACTGAGGCAGTGATCAATTACTACCGACGAGTCAAAGGAGTGGGTCCGCCCAGCCAATTTTTTTCGGTGCCATCTGACCAACCTTTATATATGAGTTACCGACGTATTGATTATCCGACAATTTCATTACGAGACACAATGCAGCCAGATTTTGACCCGGCGCAGTTTCGCGACCGCATAGTTATTATCGGATCGACCTTCACGCAACGGCACAACGATGTCAAAAAGAAAAGTCCATTTCAAGAATCAATTCCGGATATAGACCTGCATGCCGACGCGATCTCCACGTTGCTCAACGACGACGTGATTTACAGTTTTCCGAAAAACATCTCTCACCATCTTCTGCTTTTGATTGGTGCCGCATTCGGTGCGGTTGCCTCAATTTTGCCGCTCGGGATGAGAACGGCCGCCTATCTGTTCACTTCAATGACTTTGGTAGTGGTGGCTCAACTAGCCTTTCAAGTTTTCCATCTTGCCCTGCCAACCGCCTCACCACTTGCGGTGCTTACTTTGGGTTTTAGTCTCGGTACCTTCATCTATCTAGACACTGACCTGCGGCAACGAAATAGAGAATTGGCCCAAGCTCGGGAGTCAATGCAAGTCAGAGCCGAGGAAGAACGACAGCGAATTGCTGAGGATCTTCACGATGAAACTTTGCCCGCGCTCTCTTCTGTGGCGCGCATGGCTGACCGACTTGCCCACGAGTTGGAAGACAACCCAGTGCCCACTCTGATGCGCGAAAAGCTTGATCATGCCGTCGTTGAAATGCGCCGCGTCATTAACGACCTCCACCCATCTGTGTTGGAGACCATGGGTTTCAAACCGGCGATAGAAAATTTGGTGGCGATCTGTGCCCGCGAAACTGGAATCGAAAGTAATTTCGAAGATGGAGACGGGAGATCAGACTACAACATGACCAATTTCACCAAGCTTCAGCTGTACAGAATCGTCCAAGAAAGCCTCAACAACGTACAAAAACACTCTGCCGCATCGATAGTCGAACTAAATATTCGAGAACATGAGGGTTACCTTTTCATCGTCGTGACGGACAATGGGAAAGGGATCAACTTTAAAGCGATCAGGAAGGATGCACATGGTTTGCTCAACGTGCGCCAACGGGCACAACTAATAGGTGCTCTGGTCGAATGGAAAAAACCGGAAAAGTATCCCACGGGAACAGAACTGAGGCTTAAGATACCAGTCGTAGAAACTCCAACAACAGGTGAAGCTTGATGACGATTTTGATCGTTGATGATGAAGAACGCGACCGGATGTGGCTCAAGAACCTTTTGGTTCAGAACTTTCCAGAACGCCAACCGATCCACGAAGCGCATGACGGTCAACAGGCTGTAGACATGGCATTGAAGCTCAAGCCGAATCTGGTTTTTCTCGATATCAAAATGCCTCAATTATCGGGCATTAAAGCGGCAGAAATGATTCTGCAAAAGCTCCCGGAAACAGGAGTGGTCATGCTTTCCAATTTTTCTGACGAAGTCTACGTTCGCCAGTTGTGGAAGATTGTTCCTCCAAACGGAGTATTTGGCTATGTGCTAAAAAATGCCTCCAACGAGCAAGTCGTAGAGGCGGCAAGAGCCGTGATATCTGGCGATTGTTGGATTCACCCAGGTATTGCCAGAGTAATTCAGCGAACTCAAAATAGAGCCACGAGTTTAACTAGCGCAGAATATGAAGCGCTTGTATGTATCGCGCTTGGAATGACGGACCACGCTATCGCCAAAAGACTCTATTTAACAGAAAAAGCTGTTCAATCAAGACTCAAATCTCTCTACGCGAAATTAGGAATTCCAGGCAGAGGCGAATCGCATGAAAGTGAATTCAATCAACGTTGCAGAGCCTGCTATGTTGCCACCAGACGCGGACTTATCAACCAATCCGAGTTAGACGATTGGGAATCCAAGCTTGAAGAAAAGAACAAGGGGGGGCCTGCTCAGGTCTAACAGATGAAGAGACTAAGGAAATGGACACCGATCACTTGCACACTGCTTTCGATAGCAGCATATACCGTTGCCATTACCTGTAGTGCACAGGCTCAACCGGAAGCCAAAATGATGATGAAATCGATGGCACCACATAAGGTGCCGAGCATCATCCCGGCACCTCAATCAGGCATAAAACTGATCGAAGATATTTCTCAAAAGATGCACTCGATCAAGGGTCCTGTCATAGCAATGACGGGGGCGAAGCAGCTCTATGCGCCACCACCGCAAGAAAAATCTCCGGGACCGACAATCCCCACGCTGACAATCAAACCACCCGTAGTCGCATACGGATACGGATATATGCCGCGCGAAGCTGACCGTGAAGTGGCTATGGACAAAAAAACTAATGAAGAATCCAAAACCAGAAGAAAGGCACAGCTTGTGGCGCAGGGCGAGGAGGGAAAAGACAGGGACAAAGGGTCCTCATATTCAGGAGATGAGCTAGCCTCCGCTGGTCGTCGCCAATCATCATCACGATGGGACTTTGCACCGAATAATTGGAAAAAGGAGGCGCCGGTTTTAGCCTCTAGACCCGAGCCTACTTCTTACGGCAGAACGGCTAATGATTCTCTGGCACGGATGGCTAACGGGCCGCTCGGAGTCGCTGTCTCTAAATTTGGCGGCGCACTACAACATGCAGAGAACTTACAAAGGGCTGCCGAAGCTGGCAAAGCGGACGCAACGGTTGCTAAACCTAAAGCAGCGCGCACTGAAGCAAGCTTGAAAATTGCGAGCAAGAGCTTTTGGGAACGAGGGCAAACTTATCCGCAACCGGGCTATTCTAATGCCGCCAACGTCAAAGACGCTCGAATCAGTTCTGCAGCTGGATCAGCAGGTATGGCTGTTGACGACGGAGTACAGGAACAGCAAGCACAATCTCCACCGTTAACATCCAGTTCGTATAAATACAACCGCATGCCCCCAACAAACATGGGCAAATACGTTGGAGCGCCCGGCGATAATCAATACACTCAAAATGCAAACAACAGTCCAATAATCCGTGACTACCGGGGTAAACAGATCGCGACACAATCGGCTAGTGCTGCTGCACCTGCGGCCTCAGGGCCAGCCGCCCCAAGCCAGACAATAGCCATGTTGCCTGTTGCTGCAACATTCGGTGGCGCGGGTGGTGGCGCCTCTGATCAGCTCTCTGGTCAGCTCTCTGGTGCAAACTTTAGTACTTTCTCCAAAAAGAAAACTGAAATTGCTATGTTGCCACCAAATGTGATTACAGGAATTCCGCTGGTTCGTCTTGGCAGCTCCGCTCTTGACGCCAATCGAGCCTTAACTTCTGTCAAAGGCAACAAGCTAAAACAACAATATTTAAGTGGTTGGACTGTGCTTGTTCTGTACAAAGCCAACTCAAGCGAACCTGCAATGCATGTCTACATGCGTCATGGACTCGTGGAAGCGTTGAGAATTTTCGACAGTTCGTTCATTGCACCAGATTTCGGAGTGCAACTTAACGACGATGTTCAAACAGTAAAAGCAAAATTCGGCGAACCAGCCTTCATGCTGCGCGAACTGGATTGCCCGACGGCACAAAATTACGTTTATCCGATCAGCCAAGTCAGTTTTGAATTAGCCAAACCTACAAACGCCAGTTCACCAAAAGTGGTGAGCGTCCTCATCTTCACGGTGAAGTAGAACGACTGGGAGTCATCGGTTTAAATTCGCCAGGGCGCTTATTCAGTGGGTCTCTTGCTGAACAACGGACTAAGGGAAAAGCTCAGCTAATCACCCCTGGTTCGAAGACAACACCTGCCGCTCTTGACTTCGGTTCGCGCGCCGATAATAGAAAAATATTGGTACGCCGAGCAACAGTATCAATGAACCAGCCACTTGATGTGTCCAATTGACGCAACCAAATGCCGCATAGCCCCAAATCCCAGCCGTGACAGCAGCCATCAGCCAAACAAGCCAGTTGCCGTGAGTGCCTATGCGGAAGAGACGCGGTAATTCGGGATCGGTATATCGCAAGCTGACGGCGCAGAAGCCGTACAACATCGCTACAAAAGCGTACATGAAGCCGAATGTTTCGCCAAGAAAAGTGTAGGCATCAACGAATGCACCACTTCGCGAAAGCAAGTTTGCCGCACATCCGATAATGCAAACGCACCAGAATTGAAAGGCAAGTGCATAGACAGGCACTTTTGTCACTGGATGCAAATGTGCGAATTGGTGCGGAAATAGTTTTGTCTCAGCCATCGAATAGCCTACTCGCGCTAATGCCATCAAGGCGCTGAAGCTGCATCCAACAATCGAAGCGATCACACAAGCGGTGAAACCAATACCCCATCCTGAACCACCAAGATAACCAGCTAGGGCTGGACAATTAGCTTGGATAGATGTACCGGCCACAACCAGGCTGGTTCCATCAACGCTCAGTGAAAACGGTGAAGAGATGCTAACCGCGAAGCACATGATCAAATAGATGAACGTTACTGAAAACAAAGTCAGCAACACGGCTCTCGGCACCGACTTCTGTGGATTAACGGTCTCAGAAGAGGTACAAGCGGTGCATTCGAGAAAAGCGAATCCTGCCAGCGCAAGCATCAAAACGGATGACACACTCTGGAAAATATTGGCACCACCTACGGTGTGATTAAATTGCAAAGCATTCGAGATCGACCAGTGTTTCGTAGAAAATACCAGCCCAACAAATGTCACAACCATGCCTATTTTCATAATTGTGAATAGATTGGCTATTTTGGAAACTCTCTCAACCGAAAGGCAGTTCAAAAAAGTTGTCGCGCCAAACAAAGCAAAGATGACAGCTGAACCAAACCAAATTGGACTGTTTCCAGAACTGCCCCAAACGCTCGTGGTGAGCAAATTAACAAGCCCATTGGCCATACACGCCAGTCCGACAATAAGAGCCGCCCAAAAGAGCCAACCGGTCAAAAAGCCAAGCAGCTCGCCCATCTTCGGCATCAGCCGTTTGAGTGCGTAGTACTTATATAGATACGGACCGCCAGCTGATGGAAACATTGACGACAATTCCATCAAAATTAAAGCGAGAGGAATGACAAGCACTCCCGCGATCGCCCAAGCAGCCATGGACCCTACTGCTCCTGATCGAGCGAGCATGGGGGCATGAATCAGCCAGGCCATGGAACCAATAATAGAACCAATACCAAGCATCCAGGAGCCAAAAGCGCTTATGCCCGTCTTCATGCTTGCGCCAATGCATATCGGCATTTTTGCAGAAGAAAGTTGAACGTCTGGCTTTGGCGCCAGTCGGATAGTTGGGCTCACTAACATCTCCCTTCATTATGATGAATTATTCAATCTTACATGAGCAGGTGTGAAAGCCTTGCGACTGCAATCGAGGCTCAGTGGGGGTCTTACGAAAAGAATTTATCTAGGCGCGCCTTAACCAGCCCGTGGAATCGAAATCAGAAATCGGTTAGGATCTCATCATAGATAGTCACTCTCGAGCACTTTATAGCCCGTGGTACACACATACCAGCCACTTTATCTGAAGTATCGGCCTCAATCGCTGGCCGATCTCGTTGGTCAGAAATCAGTGGACCAGACTTTGACAAACGCGATTGAACACGATCGTATTTCTCATGCATATCTTTTCACTGGTCCACGAGGCACAGGAAAAACATCTTCAGCCAGAATACTTGCCAAGTCACTGAACTGCGAGACGGGGCCGACCGCATCTCCCTGCTTAGTCTGCGCATCGTGCCTTGAAGTTAAGGCCGGCAACTCGCCTTCAGTTTTTGAGATCGACGCGGCGTCAAACAATAGCGTTGATGACGCACGCTCATTAATCGAGCGCGCACCGCTAGTTGCCCAGGGTGGACGATACAAGCTCTACATCATCGACGAATGTCACATGCTCACCAAAGAGGCATTCAACGCCCTGCTCAAGACAATTGAAGAGCCACCACCAATGGTGGTCTTCATTTTAGCGACAACGGAAGAACACAAAGTTCCTCCGACTATCATCAGCCGCTGCCAGAGGTTGATGTTTAAACTGGTCAACCAGAAAGAGTTGACAGCGCACTTGCGAAACATTTCCAACCTTGAAGAGATAAACATTCAAGACGACGCCCTCGAATTAATAGCGAGGCGATCCGGTGGAGGTCTTCGAGACGCTCTCGGACTGCTCGATCAAGCAAGCCTGCTTTCAACCAAAGAGAAAGCGGTTGGCGTAAATGATCTGCTCATTTTACTCGGCGCTGTACACGAGGACGTACTTCTACAGATAAGCGGTGCTATCCAAAACCGTGATGGGCACGCAGTTTTAACTGCCGCGAATACTTTATTGATGGAAGGCAGGGAACCAGCAGTTTTGGTGCTCGAATTAGCCAAACATTTTCTCAACCTGACGAAAGCATCGTATATCAACGAAACAGGCGGAGTCACCGCTGAATCGCTGACCTCGTTGGTACTTGGCTCTCCATCTTACTTACAAGCGATAGTGGCTCAGGCTAAAACATTCGACCGAGCCGAACTGGCATTGATGGTTGAGTATTTAGACAAGCTTGAGCAAAGTTGCAGAAGATCAAGTCAGCCTGTGCTCAGCGTTGAGATGGGACTGCTTGCTTTGTGCCATCGCCATGATATGACATTCGTGCGAGACCTTGATGCTCGCGTTAAGCTTATTGAAAATGTTTTGGGAGATGAGATTGCCAGGGGCCCCGCAGTCCCTTCCGCTGCAAGACCGACGACTTTAGCGCCTCAGACCAAGCTTGCTCAGCAAGCATCACCGAGTCCATCTTATGCGCCTAAGCCAGCTTCACAACTTTCTCCGCCCTCGGTTACCCCACAAGTTCCAGCGGCTCTGGTTGCCTCCCATGCGCCAACTGCTTCGATCGCATCACCTGCGCCGGCCGCTTCGGTCGTGGCCACGCAACCCGCTCTTCCTAGCGGTTCAACGCCAGCTCCCAGACCCACGGCAGACGATTTAGCGCCACCAATTCGAGTGCCATCGGTGCAGCCTGAACGGCAAGAGACTTCCCACACACCAATTCAAGTACCACCTAAAACCACGCCAAAAGCGCCTTCGCCTTCGTCCACCTTTGCCTCTAAAATGAACGAAGCCATGGCAGCAGCCGGGTTAGGTACATCGTCGACTGCCGCAAAGATCGCCAATGGCAAGGGAGACCTAGCCACGGTCACTACAACCACGGCAATTTCCGGACAAACTCCCAAAGTTCCACCGACTGCACCCCCAGAGGACATCTCGTATGATGATGTTGAGCCTGAGCCTTCTGGAAGGATTGCATCACCAGTGGTGCGTCCGCCGGCTGTCGAACCGACCCTTGAAGCTCTCGAAGCACAGCCCGATGTTGTTGAGGAAATCGATGAATATGATATCTTGCCTCGTTCGACTGAACCCTCACTAACCGATGATCTAGCCTATTCAGCGACTCCATCTTCAGGAAGCTCCGCTGATGCTGATGGAGAAGACGACGACGAAGATAAGCACCCAGAACCGCCGATTGCATTAGAAGAGGATGATGACGACTCCGATCAGCCTGAGGAAGAGGCAAATGCCGTCGCTCCTGTAATTCAAGGAGCCTCGGCAATTGGATCATCTGTCGCACCAACGCTTGTATCGGCAGTTGCACCAACGCTTGTATCGGCAGTTGCACCAACGCTTGGAGCAGCAATAACGCCAGGAGTTGAGTCATCGGCACCTAAGCCTGGGCACTCAAGCGCTCCCGACATTGACGAATTTTGGTCGGATGTGAAAGAAGCTCTGCAAAAGCGCCACATTCCAACATTCAGCATTGTCAGCACACACGCTTTCCCAATCAGTTTCGACAATGACGATTTCTTGATCGGCGTGCGCAATGAGACTTTCCAAAAGACTCTTGAAAATAAACTTGAGCATCTGAAAGCAGCCGCGGCTGCCGTCACTGGTCGCGCAGTTTTTGTGCGAGTGAAAGTGATTGCTGATTCTTCACCCAAACCAGTCGGCGCCGCGAAAACCGGTCAAGGTTCAGCCCGTCCGAAAGAAACAAAGTCAGCTCCTGCAGATTCAGAGGAAGGAGAGAGTAGGGACCAACAGCTTCCCTCAACTCCCCCACCCAGACCCGCATTGGCGCCCTCGCAACCGAGACCTGTCGCCCCTGCCACGCCTCAAGAACAGGGCTTGAACGACGCCTCCCCCGTCCGCACGACCCATTTAATGGAAGTAGAGTCTAGAACGGGCGCACTCTCAATTAATGAGGTTTACAAACTCTTCGAAGGTCAAGGCTCCAAGATAATTGGTTAACGAATCTCAAAGGGGCGCATCTGGGGCTCATCATCTTCTTGCCATTCCACATCGACCGACTGAACATAAGCCGAAGGTGGACCAACTTTGCACCACTCAATCAGCGCCTCAATTTCGCAACGGTCGCCAAGTGCGCAAGCCTCAACAGTGCCATCCGAAAGATTGCGCACCCACCCGCCAAGCCCCAAGGCATCAGCCTTTTCACGGGTACTGTGTCGGTAAAAGACGCCTTGAACGCGTCCTTTTATCAATAGCTTTGCCTTGCTCATATCCTGAATATTGAACTGCTTTGGAACAAATTCAGCAATAGATCGTTGGTGCAAACAATTCATTCTGTGGCATGAAACAGATAAGATATGGAGAAGGCTATACTTTTCCATGAGGGAAACAGGCTGGATCTCACTGTATCGGGCACTTGTTGCCGATATGGGAATTTACTCGGAACATCAACGCGCGACCGATGCACAACGACGACGGCACACAGGCTAAGAACCAGGACAAAGACCGCGTTGTCGCGGCTATAAGCGCTCTCAAAGCACAGGGCTCTGACATCAACCCTTACACTGTATCGGGTGAAGCGCAGGTGCCACGTTCTACGCTCTACAGAGATCCGGAATTGATGGATTTGATCAATCGGGAGAGAAGTGGGGAGTCGACTGACAGACTTTCAAGCGATGAAATCACCAACAAGATCGCTGAACTTGAGGAGAACAATCAAGCTCTCAACGAGACGATTTGGGATTTGGAGAAACAGATAGAATCTCTGACGAAACTTAAGCAAGATGCTTATGTTCAGGGATTCCAGGCAGGAATTGAAGAGGCCGCTAAACGTTATGCAGTCACCGCAGGCGAAGCAAACTCCAGCAACACAAGTTTCCAGCCGGCAACGGAAACTGCTGAAGCGAGCATCGCTGGGCCTAGTTTAGAGACTCAAGCCAGCTACGAACCGCCCATAACAACTGTAGCCGCTCTGGATCTGGGAGTGATTAACTACAATTACTCAGAACCACCCTCAAACGGTGAAGGGAAAGGCAGTTCAAGGTCTCAGGTTGGCGGGACAGCTACTGGTGACTTCGAGCCCTTGACTTCCGTCTATGATTTAGAACGCTCACCTAAAGATAGCCATTTCGCCGAAGAATTTCAGTTTAGCGACGGATCGTTGACTGCAGAAGAACCGGATTTGAGCGAATTGTCCATGGTAGTCCAAGAAACGAATCCGACCCATTCTGACCCGAATGAGTCTCACCATGCCGCTCCCGCTCATTCTCCACAAATTTCCTCTGAAGATGTTGCTGCCGCGCTTTCTGAACAGATGATTGAATCTCATGACATGGCTCCTGCGTACAGCTCCCGGGAGATCGCAGGCAGGGGAACGAGCGAGGAAGGAACCCAAGCGGCAGCGGTCGAAATGCAGCATGCAACCGCAACGAAAGAGCACATAGAGGCGGAACACGAGTCTGTATTGACGAACCAGGCGTTGCGAGACCCCGATGCGATTTACAACATTGCCCGGTCAGGACCGACGATTAGCAGCAGTGCCTACAATCCGCTGGTCGAGTTATCTTGGAAAGATTTACAAACTGTCTACAATTTCAGTGTTGCATCCCTCAAAGACTATGCCAAGCCGGGTTTTGGATACGATCCAGGGCCCATGGGAGGGGTAAATTTCGCAGACAAATCGACGCAGCAAAGAACACCTACTCTTGTGCCTGATCCAGAAGTCACATCGGATCAGTTGGCTCAGCTAGAACCACCGACAGGACCTGACCCTAGAAGAACCGGAGATCGCTTGCAAGCACTGTCGGATCCCCGCAATTTGCTTGATTCAGAACCAATTGTTGATCTGGATTCCCTGGACATTTTTGACGACCTCGACGACTATGTTGATCTAGACAAAGTCGAGATCGTCAGCGATGTAATCACCACACCCAAAAATGAAGAGCCATCAATGGGTGGGGATGAACTGCGTGAGTTGATCAAGGGTCGAATTAAACAAGCCGCCGACATACCCCATGAGCCAGCTGCCCCACGGACCACTACCCCCCCGGCAGCGGCTGGGGCAGCAGCGAAAGATGAGGCAGGAGCCAAAGGGGGCGGAGCCAGGAACAAGTTTGTTGGCGGTGCAAAACCTGCGCAAGATCCGCCTGTGGCGAACTTCGTAGTCAAAAGCATTCCACCTGAGATTCGCAAAGCCTTCATGATCCTTGGACTAAAGCCTGAAGAAGCGACCCAGCGATCGGTAATCGAGGCATGGAAAAAACAAATTGCCTCACCGGGTGTTCATCCTGACCTGGGTGGGGATACGGAAGCAGCAGTTTTCCTCAATACGGCTAAAGACACACTAGTGCGTTGGCTCGACGCTCAAGCACCGAAACTAGGCAAGAAGTTTGGACACAAAGATCCACCGAAAGACAAAGACGCCTAAGATGTAACGAAACCGGGTAGTCAAGGGCCGGTGCGACGGTCCGATGCGCCTAAAGACAAGTAATAATGGATGCGAACATCGCTGAGTTGAGCTTAGATAGTTGAACTAGAAATTTTTACCGATATCGGTAAAAATTTCTAGCGCGAGGAACCGAAGGCTGTAAGCAAGAGTGCAGAAAACGAGAGATTAGCGAGTGAAGCGCGGCATGTACGCGACGGAGCGCTTACAAAAGGATACTAAAAATGGCCAAACCAGTGGTCGCAATTGTTGGCCGCCCGAACGTTGGCAAATCCACGTTCTTTAACCGCTGCGTGGGCGCACGTCACGCCATTGTTGACGATAGCCCGGGCGTTACACGCGACAGAATTTATCGCGAAACAGATTGGGCTGGTCGGCAATTCTTGCTGGTAGACACGGGCGGCGTCATTCCAAACAGCCCGGAATCCATTGCAAATGAAGTCTTTGACCAAGTCAATCTTGCCGTCGATGAAGCTGACGTAATCATATTTATGGTTGACGGCAAAGCAGGCATCTCTGGTGCGGATGAAGAGGTCGCCAACTTATTACGCCGCAGCAAGAAACCAATTGTGGTGGCAGTCAACAAAATCGATGAACCGAGAGAACAGCCCAATGCTATGGAATTTTACGGATTAGGTTTAGGCGAACCACACACGCTCTCGGCAATGCGGGGCAGCGGTGGCGTTGGTGACCTCTTAGATAAAATTGTCTCGTATTTCCCAGCAGACACTCGCAAGAAAATCGATCTCGACCTTGTGCCGTTCGACGGGACGGAGCTTGTAGAAGAGGAGGAGACTGGACCGCTTTCCGTAGCAATTGTCGGACGCCCAAACGTCGGCAAATCCTCGATAGTAAATGTTCTGGTTGGAACAAATCGAAGTATTGTCTCTTCGGTTCCAGGCACCACCCGCGATGCCATCGATACGAAAATAAAATACCAAGGACGGGAACTGATTCTGGTTGATACCGCGGGAATCCGAAGAAAGTCCAGGGTCGACTATGGCGTTGAAGCATTTGCAGTGGTTCGCTCCCTGCGAGCACTGGAACGCGCTGATGTCGTGGTTCTCATTTTAGATGCGAGCCAGGAGATTTCCGACCAAGATCAAAAAATCGCCGGCAAAATCGACGAAGCTGGTCGGGGCGCAGTTATTGTCGTCAACAAGTGGGACTTGATCGAAGACAAATCCTCGAAGCTAATGAAGCAATATACCGAGAATGTCAAAACCGAGCTTCGCAGCCTGGCATTTGCTGAAGTGATCTTTACGAGCGCTATCTCCAAACAGCGCGTCACCAAGATCATTGAGGCAGTTGAACGCGCCCATGCACAAACCAAAAAGCGCATTGGCACTGGACTTCTTAACCAAATCGTTAACGAGTCCGTTGCCCTGGTGCCACCGCCTTCCTCAAAACGTGGCAAACGTCTTAAGGTTTATTACACTACCCAAGTTTCTACCGCCCCGCCTACGTTCATATTGTTTGCCAACGACGATAAATTGATGACGAAAAATTATGAGGCATATTTGGAAAGAAAATTACGCGAGGCATTTGGATTCGAAGGAACGCCGATTAGAATAGTGACCAGGGCTAAAAAGGATAATCGCTGAGGAGTCGTTCTGGTGATAAGCGCACTGCTATTGATAATTTGTGCGTACGTCATGACGTCTATTCCAACTGGATACTGGTTGGTTAAGGCATTAAAAGGAACCGACGTGCGTACTTTTGGTAGTGGTTCAACAGGAGCCACAAATGTGTGGCGCTGCGCCGGACCAGCTGCGGGCATCTTCGTTTTCTGCTTCGACACGTTGAAGGGATATATACCGGTGACCGCTGCCGTGTATTTCGACAACCACGGACTAGCCCCCGAATGGAGCTTTGCTTATCCCCACTTGATACCGTCTGTAGTGGCGGCATCGGCCCTGGTCGGGCATAGTCGTTCAATCTTTCTTAAATTTCAAGGTGGCAAAAGCGCTGCAACAGGGTTGGGAACGCTGCTCGCCTTAAGCCCGCTCGGTGGGCTCTGCACTTTTATAACCTGGATGTTAATAGTCAAAACTAGCGGATATATATCTTTGGCTTCAATCCTCGGGGTCGGCTCATGCCCCTTTTGGTTTTATCTATTTGGAGCGCCCTGGGCGGCGATTGGTTATTGCGTCTTTGGATTCATCTACGTCACCTACAGACACAAAGCGAACATAGAACGTATGCTTAAAGGAACAGAACCTAAAGTTGGAGACAAGAAAAAACCTCCTTCATCCGATCCTCCTTCATCCGATCCTCCGACATTCGGGACATCGTTGTCAGCTGGCACCACATCCAGCCTATTGGAAGCAAAAATTATTACTGACACCACATCTAACACCACAGAATCGACTTAATATGAAAAGTTCACTATTTCTAATCCTCCTAACAGCACTAGTTTTGTCGCTAACGATGGCTCTAAACGGTCGCGCTCAGCCACTACGTGCCGCAGCGGCAGCAAAAACTGCCAACTCCGCGGCTAGAACGGCAGTGTCAGCCGCAAAAACGGCGGTCGCTGCAGCAAAAACCGCCGTCTCAGCGCAATCGCACTTAACTCCGGAAGAGACCGAAAATATTCGCATCTACAAAGCTGTCAATCGAGCTGTGGTAAATATCTCCAGCCAGACCTCTTCTGAAGACGTTTACCTCAATCTCATTCCTACAGAAGGATACGGGTCCGGCACGATCATCTCGCCGGATGGTTATATCCTGACAAACAATCATGTCATCAACGGAGCGAGCAGTGTTCGTGTCACCTTATATGACGGCTCCAGCTTCCCGGCCGTGCTCGTCGGTGAGGATCCAACGAATGACTTAGCCGTGATCAAAATAACTGTGCCAGCGACGCAAAAACTGACGATGTTGCCACTAGGCGATTCCTCCAACCTCGAGGTCGGTCGCCGCGTCCTGGCGATTGGCAATCCATTTGGGCTGGACCGAACCATGTCCCAAGGCATAGTCTCAAGCCTTGGTCGGACCTTGCGCACTGACAAAGATAGATTGATCAAAGGAATCATTCAGACTGATGCAGCCATAAATCCAGGCAACTCTGGTGGACCGCTCCTCGATTCCTCAGGACACATGATTGGTATCACGACAGCGATTTTGAGCCGCAGCGGTCAATCAGCCGGAATCGGATTAGCCATTCCTATAAATATTGCCAAACGAATTGTGCCTGAGCTAATCGCGCATCATGGCGTCAGTCGACCAGATTTAGGCATAGAGGCCTTTGAGCGCACAGAGAAAGGGCTGAGAATTCTTCGCTTGGACCCAAAAGGGCCGGCGGCTATTGCTGGCTTAAGTGGACCAAAGTTAGTTATTTATAGGGACGGCGACTTTCTTTTTCAAAACGTGGATCGAAGCCTGGCTGACATTATCACCGGTGTTGACGGCACTCCAGTCAAGTCTCAAGATGAATTGTTGTCATACGTGGAGCAAAAGAAAGCTGGTCAAGTGGTTACACTGACTGTATTGCGCTCAGGGCGCTCGGTCAAAATTCCAGTAAAATTGTCACTTGTAAGTTCTGCATAGGCTGAGGCCACGGAGAGGAAATTGTCAAGGATTCTCGTAATAGACGATGACCAGGCGATCGCTGAGCTGGTAAAGATCAATCTCGAACTGCTCGGGCACCAGGTCACAACCGCTAATGACGGCATAAAAGGACTGGCTCTGGCCCAACAGAATCGACCGGATTTAGTAGTCCTCGATGTGATGATGCCTGACCTGGACGGGTTTACCGTATGCCAGCGATTGAGGCAGAATCCTAATACGCATCCAATCCCAGTCTTGATGCTAACTGCTTTGGGCATGACCAAGGATAAAGTCACGGGTTTCGATTCTGGAGCCGACGACTACCTTGTCAAGCCATTTGAAATTCCAGAATTACAAGTGCGAATCCGGGCACTATTGCGTAGATCGGGTTCAGTGCCACAATCCTCAACCTTGCCTGAGATTCTTCACGCTGGTGAAATAACGCTAATCCCGGAGAATTTACAAGCCAAAGTCAAAGAGCGCATCGTTAAGTTAACGCCCACCGAATTCGAAATTCTGCATTGCTTAATGCAGCATCACGGTCAAACTGTCTCTACAGGAAAGCTTCTCGAAGAAGTATGGGGCTACTCTCCAGACGATGATGTGGACACAATTCGCGTCCACATTCGCCATTTGCGGACGAGATTAGAAACGGCCGATCGAAAATACATCAAAACCGTATACGGTGGCGGATATCAGCTTATTGCTGATGGATTCGAACGGGCCGCAGGCGAGTCGTAAGCTTGTCTCCTTTGCTTTGTAGATGGACATGATGTAAGCATCCGCTTACGTCTGGTTGTTCGCTTGTCTTTTTAGCAACTGAGCGCCACTATATGTAGTGACATTGATTTGCCGACTGATAAAAAAACATGTCCGGCAATATTACAAATTCGCCAACACCGCTTGACATATATCGGTCGCATATCAATTATTTCGATCGATTTTCTCAGATGAGAGAAGACTTCAAATAGCCGTAGTCAAGCGCTCGAGACCGCCACGTATTCAAATTCTATAGAAAAGATGCAGAAACAAACTATAGACATTTTAAGTTAAGACAGGGGCGCTTCGGTAGACATTCTTGAAATCCACCCGATATGATGTGCAGCGAGCCATTGATAACTAATCAAAGGCTTGTTGTACCGCCATCGGTGTCTAAGGAGAAGTAACTTGCTATTCAACAGTTTGCAGTACTTGGTGTTCTTGCCCACAGTATTTTTGCTGTTCTGGCTGCTTCCGCATCGCGCTCGGGTGCCACTACTTTTGGTGGCGAGTTATGTTTTCTACATGACTTGGCGCCCGATATACGGATTGCTAATCCTTGGTTTAACGGTCGCCAACTATTTCCTTGTTAATCGAATCGAAAAATCGCAAGACAAGAAAAAAGTATGGGTGGGTGTCACTGTAGCGGTTAACCTCGTTACCCTCGGCGTCTTTAAGTATTTGAATTTCGGTCTCGATACCATCAAAGATGGTTTAGCTCTGGCTGGCGTCAATTGGCACGAACCTCATCTTCATATACTTCTGCCGCTCGGTATTTCGTTCTTCGTCTTCGAGTTCATCCACTACGCAGTTGAGGTCTATCGCGGCAAACCAGTCGTCAAATCGATTTTTGACTTCGCTCTTTTCGCTTCCTTTTTCCCAACTCAGATTGCTGGTCCGATCAAACGGTACCAAGACTTCATTCCACAACTGAGCATCCCCGCAAAATTCAAGTGGGAATATGTTGATGAAGGCATGCAGATGATTCTGATGGGTCTCGGCAAAAAAGTATTGATTGCCGACAACCTGGCCCTGGTCGTTCAAGCAGGATTCTCACATCCGGAGAATTTCTCATCCCTAGATCTATGGTTGATCACATACGCATTCGCTTTCCAGATCTTTTTTGACTTTGCTGGCTATACCGACATCGCTCGTGGTTCGGCCATGCTTTTTGGCTACAAGGTGCCGATCAACTTCAACTTGCCTTACCTGGCGGCAAACGTTTCAGACTTCTGGAATCGTTGGCACATCAGTTTGTCCACCTGGTTGAGAGATTACCTCTTCATTCCCATGGGCGGCTCACGTTGCGGCAAATGGTTGAACTACCGTAACTTGTTTCTGACCATGGCACTGGGCGGCTTGTGGCATGGCGCTGCTATACACTACCTCGCTTGGGGCGCATATCAGGGTGCATTGTTGATTATGCACAAAGAATACTCAAAGGGTCTAGAAAAAGTTGGAGTGGCATCCAAACTGCTCAGCTCCAAGCTCTATCACATTGTTTCAATTGTCGTGACGTTCCACATTGTCTGTCTCGGCTGGGTGCTCTTCCGCGCCGACGATCTGAACATTGCCGGCAAGATCCTTTTGAAACTCGCCCAAGCTCCCTCAGCCCTGACCCACTTCAGCTCTGCTCAATTGGCAGTGCTACAGATTCGAGATCCTATTATCTTCCCGTCGTTAGTTCTGATCGTGCCAATCCTGATGCTCTCTCAAGTAGTCGTCAATTGGCTGAATGACAAGAAGTTCTATCAGAGTCCTCCTTGGGCAGTACAAGTGGCAGTCATGGTTATCCTCATGTGCGTGCTCACAATCTTCAGTCCAGATAGTTCTCCGAAGTTCATTTACTTCCAGTTCTAATGGTCACTGCGACGTCGGCGGTAGAGTCCAGGCTTGTGCAAGCAAGCTCTGCGAGTCGAACGATTCAGGCATCTCCTTTGGCAATAGCACAATCAACATCGACAAAAAGGCATTCTTTCGCGAGTAACCTTGTGAAAAGCCGCTTCTTTGCTGCCATCGTCTTGTTTATCTCAGTCAGTGCCTTGTGGGGCTCATTGCGCTTTGGCGCCCTGAGTCCATCCGATTTCCCGTTCTACACCTGGACGGCCTGTGCGATAGAAGATTTTCTTAGCAACGAGCAGGGTCGACCCCAAATCGACTTTGTCGGCTCATCGTTGGTTCTAGCGCCTTTAGGTGGCGTTGATGCGGATTTCTTGAATGCACCAGTCGACGCCCCGCACCATCATCGCAGTTTGTATTTCGAAAGTGCTTTCAGGAAATTGACCGGTGAAAATGTCAAAACCTTCAACTTTGCTCTGCCCGGAGAAATGCCATCCGACGCTTACTTGATGACCAAATTTTTGATGAAAGGCGAGAAGCGTCCAGATGTGATTGTTTATGGCGTCGGTCCAAGAGACTTTCTAGACAATTTATTGCCGAGCCCATCTGCAACTGATCCATATTCCTTGCTCAGCCGATTCGGTGATGTGAGCGATCGAATCGCCTTAATTTCTCCGGACTGGCAGCAACGAATGAATTACGAGTTGGGCAAATTGTTGTATCCATACGGACAAAAAGTAGATCTGTCGACATCCTTTACTCGTGCTGTTACCGCAACCCTAGCCAAAGTAATTCCGCCCACAAACGGTGGGTCGCCAATGAGTCTTCGTCGCATTATCCTGCCTGAATATCGAAACTTTGAAGTGGCCAAAGATGAGTGCTTATTCACACCAACGACCGCGGCAAATCGACCGGCCTTTTCTGACAATATCGCTGAGTACCGCAAACGCTATAAGAATTTGAAGTGGGACACTTATCTGACCCAGATGCGCTTTATGACTGACATTCTAAACATTGCCCGCGAGCGCAAGACGCACGTGGTAATCGTTGCCATGCCAATCACTCAGATCAATCGCTCCTTGCTCAGCGATTTAGCCTGGGACGTATACAAGAAAGGTATCAAAGTCGTCGCCTTGGCTAAGGGCGCATCTTTTATAGACATGGAAGGTTCAGGGAAATTCCAGACATCTGATTTCGGTGACACGGTTCATCTGCACTCTGGTGGTGGTGCCAAGTTGCTAGATTTACTGTCTGAGCGTCTAGTTGCAGATCGCGCTGTCATGACTGCTCTGAATAAACCCGCTCGAACCGACGATCATTCCACCACTCTTGCCGGCTTGAAAGGAACCATTCAATGACCGGTCTAGTTGCACCACCTGTAGTGAACCAAGCGCCTTCAATAATTGCAGGCGATGCTCCTGTTCCTTTTGTGGACCGACGGAAAAACGGTCCTCGGCTTAAACGTGGCTTCAACAGCGTCTTCATCATCGCCTTTATTGCGTATGCGGCAATTAATTTGTACATGTCATTTTCTGCGCCAATAGACTTCGATCCTTACAAGTACATTTATCGTGGCTGGTCCTGGTGGATTTTCAATGATTTGAGAGAACATCCTCAACCCCACAACGTTGCCCTGCTGGGCTCCTCGCTCATGGTCAGTGCTGTTGCTGGGACCGATGCCAATTTCCTCAATCAAAAAATCGACCTTACCAAATACCACAAAGCCGCCTATCTCGATGATCGCTTGCAGTCCAAGTTTGGTGGTAAGTTCAATACCTTCAATTTGTCTGCGCCAGGACAAATGCCTTCTGATGCCTTCATGATGCTCAAGGGCATGATGAACACCGCCGACCGACCGGAAGTCGTGATCTATGGTGTTGCCCCCAGAGACTTTATCGATAGCACGCTATCCAGCCCCGTGGACACAGAACCGTTCCACTATCTGAAACGCATCGTCAATTTAGACGATGTGTCGAGTGCGTTGTTCAGAAGCCCCCAATCGAAACTCGACTTCTGGCTTCAGAAAAGTCTCTATTTCTATCAATATTCGCTGGACTGTGAGATGGCTGTGGATGAGTTCGTCACTCAAAGATTAGCTGTTCTGCTGCCACCGGACAAGAATCACCCTTTCACTTGGTGGGACCGCACTCGCCTTTTACCTAACTATTTACCAGGCGAGATCAAGCCTGATGCAATGATCAGCGCTCCTATGGACCTTAAAACAGCAAGAGAGAATTTCGCGGACAACACCAAAGAATACATTCAACGCTACAAAAAACCAGACCGTCATATCTACAAAACACAGTTCATTTTCTTGAATAAACTGGCTGAGTTTTGCCAGAGAGAAAAAATCGAACTGGTGATCGTGAACATGCCGATCACTCGGTACAACGTCAGCATTCTCAAGCCACAAGTGTATTTGAACTACATCCAGGCCTTGCGGGAATGGTCGTTCTATCACAACTTCCTTGCCTATGACTTGTCGAATTTCGAAAAGTACGAGCGATCAGATTTCCACGATTCCGTTCACTTGAATGCATTTGGTGGCAAGAAACTGTTCGATAACATCGTTGATATTCTTGGTTCAAATTTGAGAACTTCGTCAGCGATGGAAATGGCCGGCAAAGAACTGGAACGCCATCGTGCCGTTGCTGAATACAACAAAAACAACCCAAATCAGTCGGGGCTTCGACCGCTATGACGAGCTCCACAGCAACGGATTTGAAGGATGGTGTTGCAACACTAGGTGCGTCGACGAACATCGATCCAGCCAAAACCGTAGCGTCCAAAAGCGGAGGCACCAAGAAACAATCTGTAGTGCAGTGCCGAACGTTAGCTGCGTTCTTGCTTTTTATCGTCGTTAACGTGGCGATATCGTATATAGTGCCGCATCCAGCAAAAGTTATCGATGATAACTTCATTCAATCAAGCGGCTCGGAAGCTCGCCAGCAGGGCAAGTGGACGTGGTGGGTGACTCGTAACTATCTGAGTAGACGTCAAGCTCCGGACATTGCGATGTTAGGCAGTTCGCAAATGGGCTCGGCTGTTTTCTCTTCCGACGCACACACACTAAACAAAGTTTTGGATTGCGTCGTCCACCGTCGTGGTTCGACTCTAGAGAAAGAAATATTCGACCGCACCGGTAAACGCGTAGACACCTTTAACTTCGCCATGGGCGGATCGATGGCGTCTGATGCTTACATGATTTCCAAAGCCTTGTTCAAAGGCGACAAGAAGCCTCGTATGGTAGTTGTTGGAGTCAGCCCGCGCGACTTTATCGACAACACGCTGCCATCCGTAAGCTCGACGGAACCATTCAACTTCTTCGCTCCATTCGTAGAGCTGGGCGACCTTGCAAATGTCGCTTTTCCGGATGTTCTGGCGCAAATGAACTTCCTGATCAAACAAAATTTGCCACTGCAAAGAATCCACGACGCTCTTGAAATTGCCGCAAAAAACTATCAACAAGAAGCGCCACAAAAGATGGCAGTTCTTCCCAGAGCTTCTGAACACAAACAGCTCTTACGCGCTGTCTTAGGTTCTGTTGACGAAGTTCGCCTGAACGAATGGCTGATACCAGCGACGATACCAGCCTGGATTTTTGAAGACAACACGAAAGAATACCTGAATCGATTCAGAAATTGCAGACCACCAATCTATAAAGCTCAAAAAGCATTTTTCAATTCGTTCTTAGCTGATATGGACGCCGAACATATTCCGGTTTTGGTAGTCGGAATGCCAAGCCTGAATGCCAATCGCACGATCTTGCCAAATGACTTCTGGACAGAATTCCGAGGCAACATAGCGAGCATGTGCCAGGAGCACCACGCAAAATGGGTTGACGTAACAGACAATCCAAACTTCGTCCTAACCGACTATCTAGACACCGTTCATTTGAATGCGAGTGGTGGCAAGAAAATCTTCAGCGAAATAGCAAAAGCAATATCAGCAAATCCCGAGCTGGTAGCAGTAGTCCAATCCAAACCAACCAGAAACGCCGATGGCACCCAGCTTTCTGAAAAACTGGACACTCCAAAGGATGCCGTCCCTGCTCACAGGGCAAGACCGGATGACCCAGCCGTCCAGTCTGCTCAGAAACTTCGAACATCCCCAGACACAAGTAAAACGCACTAAATTTGGTGCACGAAATGTTGAACAAACAAAGACTAGTTTCCGCCTGCGCAGTCACCCTTGCGCTGCTATCAGGATCGGCTCAAGCTCACCCGGAACAACGACAACTAGATAGACTTCATTCTTGGCAGATGAACAACGGATACATCCCGTTTGAAGGAGTTATTGAAGGCGAAGGACCAGGCGGTGTCGGAATGGAAATAAACCAGGACCGGGCGGGTCACTTTATAGTGCAGCGCCTAGAGCCGCATGGACCCGCTGAATCGTCGAAGATTTCGATTGGAGACCGCATTCTACGGATAAACGATGGACTTCACATAATCGAAGTCGTGGAGCTTATGCGTGGAGATGTCGGTACGAAGGTGAGGCTACAAATACAGTCGGCCACGAGAAAACGCACCGTAGCACTGAAAGGAAGGAAGATGGCGCCATCGAACCAACTGCGTCCATTGCTGAATAAGGAACTCCCGGGTACGTCACACAAGTGATGGTTGGTTTATGAATCAGACACACTTAACCATTCTATTTGTAAGCCAAAGTGCAGACGACGGACAACAAGCCGAAACACTTTTCAGCAAGGAAGCGCAGAAAGCAGAACTTGGATGGACAGCTAACTCTGGACTGCTCTCGGATCTGCTAAGCATGCAAAGCCAAGCAAGCCTAATCGTCATCCTAGAAAAAGTAGACGAACCGCTGGCGATACCAGTAAACATTGCCACCGCAGTAGAGCATTGGAGAATATCAGCTTCAGCACCGCCAGAACTTTCCAAACTCATTCAACAAAACATCGCCAACCTAATAGTCCGCCTGATCTTGAAAGGCGGAAAGCGCCAACCAACCGCGCCGCAGCAACAATCCACACCATTGCAGCAAGCTGCGGCAAAAGCAGCGGCAGTGCGTGTCTCGCTAGAATCAAAAGGCCGAGCCGGCAAGAAAGTAAGCGTAGTCTCCGGAATACCTTTATCCGCATCAGCCTTGGAAGATCTAACGACAAAATTGAAACGCACATGCGGCACAGGCGGAACACTCAAAGACGGGCAGATCGAAATTCAAGGCGATCACCGCGACAAACTAATCGCTGAATTGCAAAAACTTGGTTATAAACCCAAACGCGCTGGCGGATAAGTCGATAATAAATGTGCTTGAATGGATTACCTTGACTGCAAGCTGAACTCAATGCTGCCGCCACTCAGAGAACTAAGGCTACCACGCTAAATTTTTACCGATATCGGTAAAAATTTAAGGCGAAGTCGTCCGTTTTCACTTTAATTTTGGAACTTAGATTTGAACTTTTTCCGGAGTTTACTCGTATTACTGAGTAAAGAAGGAGGGACTAAAGTGTTCGAATCAATAGACAAGCACAAATTAATTCATCGATTAAAAGAGGTCCTTCTCAAACGATTTCCGTCGGACAAGGAGTGCCTGGACGAGTTGATAAGACTTTTTTTGGGGGACTTGAAATGCAACGAATGCGGCAGCACAGACCTCGAGCGAACAAACGATGCAAGGTATGCTCGGTGCATCAAGTGCCACAAAATTACTTGGCTCACGGCAAGGACGTTTCTGAGTGGAATAAAAAAACCAAGACCTTATTTGATCTATGTAATTTTAAGAGGTAACGGCATTGCCATAAGCGCCGCAGAGTTGGCTCGAATCTCCGGGATTGCAACTTCTTCAGCGCTCTCTATCGTAAAAAAAATGGATGCCGTCGTTCAAGCCGATATGCCGAATATAGGAATTCTGATTGACTGTCGACACTTCGCAGATTGCATCTCCAAGCGAAGCACGCACACACCAACAAAAGAACGTCCCATTGCCGAACTAAATGGGATTAGTGCTCCCCAAAATTTGTCCAATTCTGGAAGTACATCGAACGCTAAATCACTGGCAAAGCTCTCTACACAAGAAGAATTAGTGTACAACTTGTTAACAGAGCAACCAGTGTCCAGCGATATGTTGTGCCAACAAAGCGGTCTTCCAGTTGGCACGGTGAACGCAATTCTGACCATACTCGAACTTGAGCAGCTCACAAAAATGTGCTTCACGGGTACTTACATAAAATGCCAGCCGCCCGCACCGCCTCCGTCGAAGCTTAGTAAGAAGACAAAGAATTTTGTGGAGTCAAATGTCGAGCTGATACGAAGTACATACCAAGGCGTGAGCAGGAAATATTTGCAGAACCACTTAGCGTTTTGCTGGTCGATAAAGGATCGAGCACGCTGGAGCGTGAAAGCTCTGGTGAAGGCATGCGCAAAATTCGGACCGATCACAGACGCCGAGCTGAGGTCGTATGTCTCACCACCTGCTGTGCTTTTATGTCCCGTGCTCTAAGGGTCGCCTGTGAACTAAAGTCCGATGCACATGCATATGCTCTGCGGTCATGAAGCGGAGCCAGAATTGCCACTCAACACTCGACTCGCTCCGGTATCATCACATTCTTTGAAAAGCCACTGCGGCTCTCGAACAATAAAGCAGCTCAGTGTCACACTGTGCGCACGTTCAGAATTCTTACGGCGGCGCAGGCGGCACCAAATCCATTATCAATATTGACGACTGTTATGCCAGGAACGCAGCTAGACAACAAGCTGTTTAAGGCTGCATGCCCCCCCGCGGTAACCCCGTAACCAACACTTGTTGGCACCGCAATCACCGCCGATGGAACGAGTCCCGCCAGCACCGTTGGCAGTGCGGCATCCATACCCGCAACAGCAATGATGATTGGGAAATTCTGCAGCGCAGGTGCTGCATCAACGACTCGCCAAAGTCCTGCCACACCTATGTCTTGGAATACCGAGGCGACGTATCCGTAATACTCCAGAGTTTTCGCAGCTTCTGCAACGACGCTGACATCAGACGTGCCACCGGATACGATTGCCACCAACAAACTGCGATTCAGCTCTATTGGACCACCAACAACTCCCGTACAAGATAAAGCGTCATATGACATTACAACCCTTGTGGTGCCAGGCAACCCAGAATGCTGTTCAGCACTTAATCTGGTCAACAGCACGCGCCGGCGCTCATCCGATATCTGGGACACGATCCGAGTAATCTGGTCAACGCTTTTGAAAGCGCACAGGATACATTCATCTAAACCGGTGCGATCGCGCCGGTCTCTGTCTTCCATAAAATCGTCGGTAAGTGTCATTTAGCGGTCTGAAGGAATGCGCTTCCAGTGCGATAGGCAGTGACGTCTAGAGGATGCCCTTTGAATCGAGTGGCCAGCAGCGAACGGATCTCTTCCTGAATCGATTCGCTTTTTTCAATGTTTGAAGAGATCTCAGGTAGAGATTTCTCATCGATCTCAATTTCCACTTTCCCATTTCGCAGTCGACACCGCACAGTTTTGCAAGAATATTTTTCTGCGATAAGTAACTCGATGGCGTTAATGCTTTTCAGCTCTTCTGGTTCAATCGAAATACCAGTCTCCACACGGCTTGCCAGACATGGCGCCCCAGGCAAATCGGCATACTGAGCGATGCCATAAAGCGGTGCGAGTTCTCGAATCATATTTTTATTGATTCCAGCTTCGACAAATGGATGTCTCACTCCGAAATTTTCAGCAGCTTTTAGACCGGGACGAAATTCCAACAAGTCATCCTGATTGGTGCCGGATACGATCACCGCAGAAGTCGCAGAACGAATGGTTCCATACAGAGCTGACTTGCAGTAGAAGCAGCGGTCCACGGGATTTTCGCGATAGTTTGAATCGGAGAATTCGTTCGCGTCAACTAATTTTAAATTCCAGCCGAATCGATTCGCACAGTCATTAACTCTTGCCGTCGCTTGTTCGGGAACCGCAGCAGAGACAGCGTGAAACATCGTGCACTTCACTGAATGTTTTTGAGAAACAGAAAAACAGACTGCGGATAACACAAGACTGTCAATGCCGCCGCTCAAAGCGATTGCCACGTCATCCACGACACTAATTATCGCCTCCAGGCGTTGAGCAGTTTCAGTTATGCTGTTCATCGGTTTCCTTTAAGACATTTTTCTCAGCTGCATTTGCAAGTTTGCGCATGTCATAGCAATTGGACGACGCTGAGCGAAGGTCGTCGATATCAACTTTAGCAGTCTTTGTTCCATCCGGTCTGTCGGCCACTTTCACCCGAACTTTACTATCGCCAATTTTTATTGGTCTGATGACACGCGGCAAGATCGTGCGTGAAATGATTTGGTGCCTTACACCTAAGGTTGTGGTGCTTGTTAGGATTCTTTTGATTACTTGCTCGTAGAATTCAGCGCGCGCCAGGACTTGAATGCTCATTATGACTCGGTTCTTCTTAGCATAAGCTGAAGTTTGGATAACGTCTAAGACGCCTTCTGCTTCGCGCAGACTATCTAGACTGATGGATAACTCTTCACCAGTCATGTCATCAATCTCGAAATTCAAAACGGCAACAGGTTGCTCTTCGACTGGCAAGGAATCAAACGACAGAACGCGGAGAACATTGCTAAATCCAGGAAATTTTTTCGTTCCAAATCCGTGCCCCACACCTTTCAACTCAAGCGCTGAAGGCAATCTCATAGTGGGCTGCAGATACTTCAAAATCGCTGCGCCAGTCGGCGTAACGCGCTCGCCTAAAACGCCATCGTCATGAAAAACAAATCCACGCAAAATTAGCGCCACCGCTGGTGGAGGCACCGGTAATTTTCCGTGAGCCGTTTTTATATAGCCGCCGCCCTTCGGTATTGAGGAGCATGACCAAGTAGAACCTTCGAGATAATCTAGAGCACAAGCGGCTCCTATGACATCGACGACCGAATCCCAACCGCCCACTTCGTGAAAGCAGACGACATCGACAGAAACGCCGTGCACTTCAGCCTCTGCTTCACCAATGATTCTAAAGATCTCCAGACTATGCTCACGCACACGGGCTGGAAGTTTCGCCTGTTCGAGAATCTGCCGAATCTCTTTGTATGTTCTATGCATATGCCCATGACCACGCGCTTGCGCATATAAATTTTCGTATCCCTGCTCATGACTGTGCGCATGAGCCTGCTCGTGCTCGCGCGCATGCTCGTGCTCCGGCTGCTCAGCGTCCGAACACCTAACTTGAAAGGTGGTTCCTACCAGAACACCGTCGTTTTTCGCAGAGCTTTCAATTGAAAGGTTCGGGAAATTGGCCTCAGCGATGACGCGCTCTATGCGTAGCTTCAGCTCTGGAAATGCATCTGACATCGCGGCGATAAACATATCGCCAGCAATTCCACCGAGCGGGTCAAGGTGAATGTGCAAATCCGAGCCTCCAGTGAATAATCATCATAAATCACCTGGAGGCGATCAGAAAGTTTACTACGCAAACAACCACACAATTGAAACGAAGAGTTCATCAGTTCGCGTTATCATGGGGTCGCTCAACCAAACGAAGCTGGCGAACCAGCGGTTCCGGAGTTTCATCAAGCGAATGACGGCAAGGTTCGTTGCAAGAGCGATGCACCGAAACCAGGATCAATATCCGCATCAACTTACTGGTGGTTCTTCAGGATGCTGACCCACGGCTTGGCGAGGTTTTCTAAACCGGTCCAGGATCACAACATTTTCAGCTTGTTCATCGGCCAAGTCAAGGTGAACGTGGTCTGGCAGTTTGTCCGGAATTTCGGCAGCTGTTTCGTCCGTCTGGTCATCTAATTTATGTTCCGGCACGCTCTCCGCATCAGTGGGCAGACCGGCTCTATCTACTCGCTCAATCTCTTCAGCAATATGCATGACTTTGGCGGCATCATCTAAATATCCGCTATTCATTGCTTTGATCGCAATCGTTTCCAACTGCTTTATTGCCCTGTTAACATCGTCTTCCATGTTCCAGCCCTCCGCCACGTATGACGCCGAGGCGAGCAAATAGTTGCTCTATTTTCGAGTCATGGGAAATCGAGCCAAGGACTGCTTCGCTGTCTCTGGGATTTCTTGCCGGCAGTAACTTGACGCGCCCAAATCAGGTGTTAGACAGGCTCAAATTTTTGGATATGGCCAGCTAGTCCTTGAATTCGGGGAATGCGGCATCAGAGGTCCTGGATTAAGGACAATCGACTCCTCGGTTCCCGGCGCGGCTTTGACCAGGACGACTCCCCGTTCCCCGAGCAGCTTGATTAAGGCGATTCCGTACATAAGGAGACTTCTCACCGCTGCACGTGACATCGCTCAATCGCCCAAGACAGCACTGAGGAAAAGCCCTATCAAACTCTCCAGTCCTTAATGAGAAAGAAACACGCTGGTCCCAGTCCTAGCGAGGGCAATTCCGGGATCAACGAGAGATCGCGTCAGAGTCGAGACCATCAGAGTGGAGCAACCGATCAAGAATAAAAGTCAAATCATCTCGATAAAAGACATCCTGTAAAAATACGTGACTACCTGGTGGCCACATCAAATCGTTCCCGAACAATTCATCATCCAGATCGCGTAGATACATTTTGTAGAATCTCGGTCTGGCCTCAACTGGATGCAAAGCCAACATGTAGAGCCTAGGTAAAAGGGCACTCTCGTGATTTTTCATTGCTTCGTTCAATTGAGAAATCGCTTCTTTCTTGTGACCGCTTAAAGCCAGCAGTCGAGCCAATCTCAAGTTAAGCCTAAAACTGTTTGGTGAAAGTTCGAGCGATTTTCGCATTGAACTGATCGCTTCGTCCTTTCGACCAATTGCCCATAATGCTTCTGCCCTCGTTTGAAACAGTCCGGAAGCAACTTTACCTTCACGCATAATTTTCGTGCTCACCCACGAAACGGGCAACGGATGCTCTCGAAGCGATTCTGCCCGTTCAAAATATCGTGGTGCCTTGTTTTGTTCTGCGGCCTGATCTGAGATAGAAGCTGACTCGCAGAGGTAGTAATTTTTGAGCATCTCTAAATAGCTGAACATGCTCAGGCCAACATCCATAAGAACGACAAAAAGAAAGATCACCCCCAATTGCTGCACATAGACCGTGCCTTTGACTTCTTTTGCATCAATTCTTTTAGTCAAACGGTCGTTTAGCTTGAGGGCAGGATTGTAGTGGCGCATGGTATCTACAACCAGCTTTTGGTCAGCCAACATGCCCACGGCAAATGGAAATTTAAGAATTTCCTCAGCGCTAGTTGCGCGACTAAATGAAAAGAATTTCGGCTTCTCATAAGCTTTGGTGCTGTCTGCACCACACAGAGCGCGTGAAAGTATGCGGAGATTGCCCCATAAGGTCAACTCTACTTGATCAATTGCCTGCCAAACTACATGCCTCTGTCCGAAACTCAAGCCGGGCTCAAGATCTGCTTCGTTCAAACGCAGCCACTGACGATAAACAAAGGGTGGTCGGCGCCTCCAAATAGGAGCGAAAAAATTGCATCCAGACTCACTTTCAGCCCAAGTCAACAATAGGTGAGCGATAGCCATGGCCATGATCGCCGCCGGAACGCCCAACCAGACAAGATCGGCATTGAACCAGAATTGGTTTGAATAGAGAATCAAAAAACCGCATTCAAAAACGATGAACGAAATTCCGATCAGTGTGTAGCCTTGGTGAGCAATGGTTGTGCGCAGATACAAATTGGACACTGAAACAGGATCCAACGGTGCAGAACTTTCAATATTGCCTTCCGACTCATTTGCGGTTGAAGCGACACTCATCCAAAAATCCCACAGAATGGTCGAACCCAATCATAATCGCTTTTCGTTCATCCAGACCATGCCCGCTTAAAAGCTAGCTGAAACCAGGAAAAACCCTGAGCTAATCAACCCCAAGCCACAAATAGCTCAATTGAGGAAAGCGCGATACTCAATGTGCCACCACATGCAGCGTCAAAAGCCAAAATACGGACAGTTCATTCTGATTCGGACAGTCGCTTGGTAGCCAACAGACAACACCGGGAAAGAGCTGAGCAGCACCATGAGCGATGGCAAGCCAGTTTTCCAAATAACGTCTAGTTATTTGCGCGGCAAGCCGCTTATACTATTTGGTATGTTGTGGGGGTTTGTCGCGTTTAGCAAGCCTGGCGCTCGGGCACAAATATCGCGTACTAGAACGTAAATAGGTAATGTTGAAAGCAACCAGGTCATTATCAGACGCAATGAGGTTTGACAAGTACTTTCATGTTGTTTTCAAGGTGAATTAAATGGCATCCATTCGAAAGGCGATTGGCGATTTACTTGTCGACAATGGTCTGATCACGCCTGAAGAACTCGAGCAGGCTCAAGCAGAACGAGAGAAAACCGGTGAACCAATTGGCTTAGTCTTGTCAAAATTGGGGTTAGCCACCGAAAGCAACCTGAAAAATGCGCTGGAACTGCAGTACGGCGTCAACTACATCAACCTGGCCAAACGAGAGCCTGAAGACGATCTCATTGCCTTGCTGCCCGAACACTTAATTCGAGAACAGTTAGCTGTGCCCGTTTCTCAACAGGGTGAGCGACTAACCATCGCCATGGTCGACCCGAGCGATCCGGCCGCTCTGGATGAAGTGAAGAGCAAGTTGGGTGACAGACAACTGAAGACGGTTGTTTGCCTGGAAGAGGAATTTTTCAAGTTCGTTGACAAAGCTTTTGGCGTCCAAGAACGCTTAGAAAATGGCGCTTCGGAAGAAGATTTGTTGGTCGAGACCGTCGACGAAGAGCAGCAGGAGCAGAAGGAGCCCACAACAACTGCCCACAGTCCCGAAGCTAACCTAGACAAATCGGATATCCAGGAAGAAAGCAACCGAGAGGTTGGCAAGACTCTTGAGGGCTCCGGCGAAGCTAAGGAAAGCGGCGCTGCCGATTATTCGGAGATGAAAGAGTTTGACACCCAAGAAATGAGGGCTAGACCTACACCAGAGGCTCAGACTATGCAAATGGAGAGCGCTTCCACCAGATCGGTTGAATTGCCCTCATTAGAAAGCGCGGACAGTCAGGAAGAGGATCTTCAGCACTCAGCTAAATCAGAAAGTAAGCTCGAAGTCTTCAACGAAGTCGATCTTGCCAAAAGGGCCCAAGAGGAAGCTATTGTTCTGCTTGCCAACCAGATTTTAGGTAGTGCCATTAAACGGCACTGCTCAAATATCCACATTCAAATGGGTAATCGCGAGTCCGTGGTCCACTACCGATTGAACGGTCGGCTAATCGTAGATAGAAAACTGCCTAATACCGTTGTTACTGCGTTAGTGGCAAGATACAAGATGATGGCAAGACTCAATCTCGCTGAACGCAAAGAACCTCAAGACGGTCACATCAAGGTTAAGTCAGCCTCCAAAGAGATTGTGTGCCTGATTTCAGTGGTGCCAACGGACCACGGTGAAAACGTAGTGATCTGGATCGTTTAACGACGCGCACGGCAAAATTTTCAGATGGCAGAAATTTTTACCGATATCGGTAAAAATTCGTAGGGTGTTGTGCCCTGTTGCCAGCGGGGGTGATACCCCGAATTCTGACTGACTGTTGCTCAGTCGAGTGTTGCTCAGTCAAGTGCTTGACAGCTCACCTTCACAGGGTCTTTGTCAACTGGCAAGGTAGATTATCCGAGAAGCTGTTTAGGTTAGCTTTCCGATTAGCTCAACTTAAGAGCTGCAGCCACTTCCCGTTTAAGCCAGACGACGCTGGGGCACTAAATCTATGCGGGTCTCTAAACGATAGTGGCGTCCTTCATATGGGCATCTTCCAATAGAGTGCCAACTCCGCATGGAAGCAAGGATGTAAAACTCATGGCTCTAATCAAAAAGGAAATCGGCGAGTTACTTGTAGACAACGGTCTCATCACTGCAGATGAGCTAAAGATTGTTCAGCAAGAAAGAAGGAAGACCGGTGAACCGATCAGTTTAATTCTTTCCAGACTTGGGCTCGCAAACGAAACTCACTTGAAAAATGCTCTTGAACTACAGTTCAATTGCAATTACATCAGCCTTGCTAAAAACAAACCCGACTATGCCGCGATGGACCTACTGCCAGAAAAATTGATCCGCCAGCATCAAGTGGTGCCTTTATCTCAAGATGGCACTGAACTCGTCATTGCCATGGTCAATCCAAACAATTTGATCGCTCTCGACGACATCAAATACAGATTGAAAGGTATTCGCATCAAACCTATGGTTTGCACCGAAGACGATTTCCAGCACTTTATGGAAACAGTCTATGCTCACAAACAAGAGGAGTTACATCAAGCCGGCGAGGCTCTGGCAGACCAGACATTCATCGAATCAGAAGTTGATTTGAGTACGCTCGATGTGATGTTCGAAAATGATGATGAGATCAACGACCTTGACCTTGCGAAACAAGCTCAGGATGCTCCAATAGTGCATCTTGCCAATCAGATTCTGGCCAAAGCAATCAAGAAAAGATGCTCAGACATTCACATCGAACCTCAAGACAAACATGTCACCGTGCGTTATCGCCTTGATGGCGTTCTGTTCGTCGACCGAAAGCTACCAAAAGCCGTCATGGCGGCGCTCGTTTCCAGATACAAAATCATGGCCGATTTGGACATTGCCGAAAGACGGCTGCCACAGGATGGTCGCATTCGAGTGCGCTTTTCAGGAAAAGATATTGATTTCCGCGTTTCATCGATTCCGAGCAAACATGGCGAAAAAGTAGTTATGCGTATTCTCGATAAAAGCACAACCACCCTCGGCCTCGAGAGTCTAGTTACCGACCCCGCCACCTTAGAGTTGGTGCGCGACATGGTCAGCAAGCCATACGGCATCATTTTCGTCACCGGACCAACAGGTTCCGGAAAAACAACAACGCTATACTCGGCACTGGCTGAACGAAATACACCAGAAGTGAATATCGTCACAGCCGAAGACCCAATAGAATATGATATGCACGGTATCACCCAAGTTCAGGTGCTTCGAGAGAAAGGTTTAGATTTCGCTCGCATACTTCGTTCATTCTTGCGGCAAGATCCAGACATTATGCTTGTTGGTGAAACCCGGGATCGAGAAACTGCCAAAATAGCCGTGGAAGCGGCTCTCACTGGTCACCTTGTCTTCACAACATTGCACACAAATGACGCACCTGGTTGCATCACCAGATTAGCCGAAATGGAAGTGGACCCGTATTTGGTGGCATCTGCGACGATTGGCGTGATTGCTCAAAGATTGGTGCGTCGCATATGTAGCGAGTGCAGAGTCGAATGCGTTGCAGAGCGCACTACACTGGAGTATTTAGGTCTAATAGAAAAGACTCAAGAACGTGTGTCTGAACCGATTGCTCAGTACTATCAACTTAATCTGAATGAGGATGGATTGCCAATTTTCGCCCACGGCACCGGATGCGATGCCTGCAATAATACCGGTTACAAAGACCGGGTCGGCGTTTTTGAAGTGATGAGACTAAACGATGAAATTCGAGAACTCGCCGCAAAGGGTTCGACGACATCGATGATCCGATTTGCCGCCAAGCAATCAGGGATGGTACCTTTGAAAGACTATAGCCTAAGGTTAGTCGGGCAAGGACTAACGACGGCAGAAGAGGTGATTCGAGTCACCTTGGCTGACACCACAGGTGAAGATACTCTCTGCACTAAGTGTCGCAATCCGGTCGGCGACGATTTCATTAAGTGCCCATTCTGCCAGCATGAACTTAAAACGTCCTGCACCAGATGCGGCACCATGCAACAAGAGGGATGGGCGAGTTGTCCCAAGTGCGGATTAACGAAAGAAGAAGCAAATCAAGAAATGTGCTGTCACGGCTGTGAGGCTGAAATTTCCGGTGATTGGCACATGTGCCCATACTGCCAGACACCGCGGCATCCGCTCGAACGCGTCAGTTAGTTATCCTAAGATAGTCGCTGCATCAAGCTACCCGACTTAAGAACAATTGGAGCGCAATGCTAGAAATTCAAGAACTGCTTCAGCTCGTTTTTGACAGAGCCGCTTCCGACCTTCACCTAAAGGCGGGGCAACCCCCGATTATCCGCGTCGCCGGCAAATTGATCAAATCCACCCTCAACCCGCTCAGCAAAGATGAAGTGCAGCGCTTGATTTTTTCGATAATTACAACAGAGCAACGAAAGAGTCTGGAACAGAATTACGAATTAGATTGCAGTTTTGGATTGGATGGCATCGGTCGCTTCCGTGTCAACGTATATAAAGATCGAGGCTCGTATGCAGCCGCACTACGCGTAGTGGCAACAAGAATCCCGTCTTTGGACGAATTGGGTCTGCCGCCGATTTGCAAGGAAATCACGCAGAAGCCCCGTGGCTTAATTTTGATCACCGGTGCGACTGGGCAAGGCAAGTCAACAACGCTGGCTTCGATGATTGATTGGATTAACGAAAATCGTTCCGAACATATTCTTACAATTGAAGATCCGATTGAATTTATCCATCAAAACAAACGCTCCATTCTCAGTCAAAGAGAGCTGGGACAAGATACCAAGAGCTTTGCCAACGCGCTTAAAGCCGCACTACGTGAGGATCCTGACGTAATTTTGGTTGGCGAGATGCGAGATCTTGATACCATTCACCTCGCTTTGACTGCAGCAGAAACCGGTCACCTTGTCTTTGGCACCGTGCACACATCGTCAGCCGCTCAAAGCATCGATCGGGTAATTGACGTTTTTCCACCCGATCAGCAGCAACAAATCCGGATCATGCTCTCCAACGGGCTTGTGGCCATCGTCAGTCAGACACTGCTACCGCGACTGCAGGAGTCAGCTGGTGGCAATCCGGTCACGAAAGGACGAATTCTGGCCGCCGAGATTTTGCTGAACACACCTGCCATCGCTAACTTGATCAGAGAATCAAAGACGCCGCAAATTTACTCGACAATGCAAATGGGCGGAGCACTTGGAATGCAGACTCTGGAAGCATCGCTTGCCGGACTCGTCAAAAATGGATTGATTAGTATGTCCGAGGCTATGGCGAAAACTACTCGCCCTGAGGATTTAGAGCGATTGTTCAGCCCCGGACCAAAAACTCAAGCCACTCCAAATCGAAACTATGGCGGCAGGTTCTAAGCGATGGTGGATTTTACTTACAAAGTACGCGACTCACAAGGGCGCATCCAAGAATCTTTAGCCCAAGCTGATTCATCGGCTATCTTGAGAGCACGGTTGACATCACGTGGATTAGACGTCATTGAAATATCAGCTAAAGCTCCAGGCTTAAACTTCCGAGAACTTTGGGACAAAGCAAATGGACTTTTCGAAACCGTAGCCCTCAAGGACATGGTCGTTTTCTCAAGGCAGTTCGCCGCTATGGTCTCTGCTGGAGTTGCCATGCTACGCACTTTGACAATTATCGTTGACCAGTGTCAAAACAAGAAGATGAAACACACACTAGACGAAGTAAGGAAATCAGTCGAAGCGGGGTTGTCGCTTTCAGACGCCATGGCCAAGCATCCAGCCGTATTTGACAAGCTCTACGTCTCGATGGTGCGAGCTGGAGAGGCAGGCGGCATTCTCGCTGAGGTTCTAAAGCGGCTGGCCGATTTTCTGGAAGCTAGACAAAAGTTGAACACGAAGGTGCGTTCGGCCATGGTTTACCCGACAGTGGTATTGGCTGTAGCGGTGTTAGTGTTTTGGGCGATGCTGACATTCATATTGCCAATTTTCCAGGGGCTTTTCAAGAACGTCGGTGGAGAGTTGCCTGCTTACACCCAATTTTTGATTTTGCTCTCCGAGGCGATGCGCTCAATCTACATGGGCGTGTTTATCATCTGTTGTATCGCCGGCGTCTACATGCTGAAAAGGTATTACAAAACCGAGCTAGGACAATTGCACATTGACGGAATCATGCTCAGCTTGCCCGGTTTCGGAGATTTGATCAAAAAAGTGGCGGTGGCTCGCTTCAGCAGAACCTTCGGAACCCTAATACGTGCCGGTGTGCCGATGCTGTCGGCTCTGGACGTGGTCAAAGACACCGCAGGGAACGCTGTGGTCGCCAAAGCTGTGGAGCGGGTTTACAACGAGGTCAGACAAGGCGGCAGTATTGCCAAACCGATGTCGAAGACATCCGTCTTTCCGCCCATGGTCACCCAAATGGTGGCGGTAGGCGAAGAGACCGGTAAATTGGACGAGATGTTGTCAAAAGTGGCGGATTTCTATGACATGGAAGTCGAAAACGCGGTCGAAGCCCTCACTTCACTACTCGAACCAGTCATGGTCGTGGGCATAGGCGGCATCGTCGGATCGGTTGTAATCGGAATGTATCTGCCGATTTTTACGGTGATAAACCAGCTGCATTGAGCAAACTCCCGGCTCAGTCCCAAGAATTTTTACCGATATCGGTAAAAATTCAAGGGTGATTTTGCAAGACAGTCTTATAAACAGCTTAGATTGGAACTCAATAGGAACTCAATTAGCTTAATTGAGGCGGTTACGGCATAATGATTGTCTGTATTCGTTCTTTTTGTTTTACAATCTGGCTTATACCCCTACAATAAGAAAACTGTGGTTGACGATAACGTGATAGTGAGCAAAGACAGCTTGCAAGCAAAACAAGCCGCCGTGGGCCAGGCAAATGGACCCAAAGCCGAAGTTGGTAA
>PLZS01000199.1 GCA_003153555.1 Candidatus Melainabacteria bacterium
AAAATACAAAGTTCGAGAGCAGAAGCACAAATGGTCTAAATTTCGCCGGGCTGACAAAAAACAATAAGCCCCAGGCGAGGACAAAAGCCATGAATTGAATCGATAGTAGAGTCATTTTGCCTCACACCTGGCCAAAATGTCTCGAAACGGTTTTACGGCGAGTTGCCTGGCGAGCTCGTAACTCGCTCTCACTGAGCCAACGACGCTCAAGTGACTAACATCTGAATAGTGTCCATTTTCGTCATCGGTATGCAAATCAATTAAAAGCGCTTTGCTGCCATTCGCCGTCTCGTGTACTAGTTCAGAAGATTTGATTGAGAATTTGGCCAGAAATTTATCACATAAATCAAGAGAATGCCCTGGTCTAGGAAGCCAGAGCAATACGAGCGGAATTTTTCTTTCGCGGCAAAGATCGCTGATTGGCGAAAGATACTTTTGGTGAGCAATCACTGGCGATGCAAAATCAAATGCGGGCGGCGGGATGGAGCTACAGTACTCATCAATTTGCTCGTTACATTGCGCTGTAGTTAGCGTGCGATAGCCTGGAGCCCAACCGAGAGGCGAACCTTCCGCACCGACACCCACGGGTCCAGTCGCATAAGCCTCCAGCGGTTTAAGAAGGCGCTCAGGGATAGTGGTGACAATACTTTTAAAAAATTGTCGATGTGAGATCAAGTATAAGTTCTGATCAATCAACCGCCTGAGCTGTCCTAGCAGACTTGTCTTTTCACAAAGGAAAGCGCTTCCAGAAGGTGAATTAGCAAACTCAGCAGAGAAACCAACCTTACCGGCACGGTAAAGCACATCCTCCGGACCTACGTCATAAATGATCATTGAAGGTATAAAACCTGACTCTAATGCAGTTTCGCAAAGGAATTTCTCATCTTCAGGCATCGACCCATAAGTGGCAAGATTAATGACACTCGATGCGCAACCAAGACGGTTCAGTTCGCTTGCCACCAGTTCAGGGTAAATTCCTCTCTGGGTTCTAGATGTACCGAGCAGCAGTACGCTGGTCCCTGCTTTAGGCGATAAATTTTTGGCTAAGGCGTACTTCTTATCGAAATCTGCAGAGTAGAACCCAGGTGGGCACCCAATCGAAACAACGAGCCGTGCGACAAGTTCCAAACCTATTAAAGTTAGAAACACACTTGCTACAACAGCCGCCTGCTTGGCAGTAGAACCGCGCCACATGAGACGTAATTCATTCGGATCCTGGTCCATGATTACCTGCCGATCAAGTCTCCCGAAGCAAATAGAATATTGTGAGCCTCATATAGAGTGCAAGTGCAAAACCGCAGTTACAACTATGTTTCGCTCTAATTAAAGTTAACAGGTGCTAGACCGAGTGACATTTCAGGGTTATGGAACGCGATGCCGCAACGCTCTAATCACTTTTCTGCGTCAAGAACACTTCAACTCTGTCCACATTCGATCGTACGTAAAGATAGCAGAGCCAATGTCTGCGAGTTCCTCGCATTTTGCCATCACATCTGGCCGCGGATAAAGATTTCTATCCTGGGTCACGCTTGAAGGAAGCAATTTGAAGGCCACCTCGTTTGGTGTCGCATATCTTGTGTATGACGCGGTTGCAGCAGCAATTTCAGGTTCCAGCATAAAGTTGATCCATTTGTAGGCGTTAGCCTCGTGCGGGGCGCCGCGCGGAATGCACAGATTATCAAGCCAAATCGAGGTTCCATTTTCCGGAATTACATACCTAACGTCATGATTATCACGCTGAGCTTGATAGGCGTCGCCGCTATAAACTAACGAGAGCCAGCTGTCGCCCGAAGCTAATTGAACAATTACTTGATCGGACGTGTAGCACATGGTCAAAGGCTTTTGAACCACGAGGTCTCTCACCGCAGCACTTATTTGCGCTTGATCTGTAGAGTTGAAAGAAGAGCCTCGCTTTTTCAAGGACATTCCAATCGTCTCTCTTGCGTCGTCCAGAAGTGTCATGCGCTCAGCATAGTTTTGATTCCAGAAAATCTCTGTGTTAGTTGGCCACTGAGCTTTCTCGATGGCCGCGCTATTGAAGCCAATACCTGTAGTTCCCCAAGTGTACGGAACTGAGTGGACCAACTTTGGATCAAATTTAGGATTCCTAAATCGCTCCATAATATTCTTGAGGTTGGTTATTCTGGAATGGTCGAGAACAGACAGCTTGTCGAGCTTCATCAATTGTTTGATCAAGTAACTGCTAGGAACGATGATGTCATAATCCGTAGCGCCAGCTTGAAGTTTTGCCAGAAGCGACTCGTTGGAAGCAAAAGTATCGTAAACAACCCGAATTCCGTATCTGCGCTCAAATTCAGGGATTGTCGATGGATGCAAATAATCGGCCCAGCTATATATGTTTAGTTGATTTTCGTGTAATGATTTACTACTATTCTGCGTACATGAGGTAAGAGCAGCACCGAATATAGTGCCAAGCGACATCCTCAAGAAGTGCCGTCGATTCATGCTTCTCACCCAAATTTAATATTCTAATCACCAAACCTCGAAAAAAGATCAAAATGAATATACTGGCAATTTATATGGTTGTCGGATCAATTGTCTTGGTGTCAACTTGACCAAACCGCCAGCAGGATAGCCTTTGGAGAAGATCGCAAGGACACAAGGAGGCAAAGACTTATTAATTCTCAGGAACCGACATGTTAGACACTGCGTCTAAGGGCCTGTTCGAGGAGGACTAAATAATGCAACAGAATACTGAACAAGAGTTCGAGCCCACAGCGGATGCTGCCCAACAAAAATTTGCCGCAAGGTCGGGCAAGCAAAATAGCGGAAAGCGCGGCGAGCGCGGATTCGCAGCCATGGACCCAGCTCAACAAAAGTCGATCGCTAGTAAAGGTGGGCAAGCCGTTAGCCAAAACCGTGAACACATGTCAGAGATAGGACGCAAGGGTGGCGAAGCCGTTAGTCAAAACCGCGAGCATATGTCGACAATCGGCCGCAAAGGCGGCGAAGCTGGTGGAAAAAATAGCAACAGTTAACGACCTAGCAGCTAACGCAACTGAGGAAGCCCAAAATGGGCTTCCTCGTTTTGACATTATCTATCGTGGCTGGTTTGTAGAACCGTGTGACTGGAGCATTCGAATTGAGAGAGAGCGCGCGCGGGTCTGTGCGTGTGTGTAAGTGCCAGAAAAACGCCACCGTCTGTAGTGCTCGAGAATGACTAGGACCCGATCCGTGAACAAACTTTTGCAACCCGAACTCGTGAAGTGCACTTGCAGCCAAGAACCGGACAAAAGGAACACTTGGTTTAATACAATTAATGAAACGCTCCAAAATTAGGCTGGTCCAATCACATTCTGAGGCTGGTAAGGTACACTGCCAGCTTGTAAAAATTACGTGGAATCTGGTACGGACATCAGTGTCATGGATCTATTGCACACTTTATCAAAACAAGAATCGACTCAGACAATGGGACTGCGCTTGCGCAAAACAATCATTGAGCAGTCGAAACGTGCCGGCGTGGGACACATCGGCTCAGCTCTCTCTGTAGCTGATATAGTTGCCTGCCTTTACGGAAGAGTCATCAAAGCGAAGACACCGCGAGATCCGGATCGTGATCGTTTTGTTCTCTCCAAAGGTCATGCGGCGCTGGCACTATACGCAGCCTTTGCAGAACGCGGTTGGATTACAACTAAGCAACTCAACACCTATTGTGGTGATGGCAGCCACTTAGGAGTTCATCCTGAGCACGCTTTACCGGGAGTCGACTTCGCGACGGGATCATTAGGACAAGGTCTGTCGTTCGGTGTGGGCGCAGCACTGGCGGCGAAAAGACAGAAAACCGACCGTCGCGTTTTTGTTCTTCTTAGCGATGCTGAGTGTAATGAAGGTTCTGTCTGGGAAGCGATTATGTTCGCGGCTCAGCACAAGCTCAATAACTTATTTGCCATTGTCGATTTGAACGGTCAGCAAGCGTTTGGATATACGAAAGATGTACTCAACCTTTCACCGATGGATGAGCGATGGAAAATTTTTGGTTGGGACGTTCACAATGTCGATGGGCATGATGAAGACGCGATGGCCGAGGTAATCAAAAACCATTCCGGGGTCGGCGATAAGCCTCATGTGCTAATTGCTCACACAACTTTTGGAAAAGGTGTCTCTTACATGGAGCACCAAATCAAGTGGCACTATAGCCCAATGAACGATGCTGAATATGCCCAAGCAATGTCTGAATTAGAGAGGCAATCATGAGAGGCGCATTTGCCAAAACACTAACCGAACTTGCCGCAAAAGATTCGCGAATTTATTTGCTCACAGGCGATCTTGGCTATATGGCGCTGGAGCCATTTGCGGAGAAATTCCCGGAACGATTTATCAATGTTGGCGTCGCCGAACAAAACATGGTTGGCATTGCCACAGGGCTGGCTGAGGCGGGTTTCATTCCTGTCGTTTATTCAATCGTCACTTTTGCTTCACTGCGTCCTTACGAGTTCATTCGCAATGGTCCGATTCTTCATCAACTGCCCGTGCGGATCGCCGGAGTTGGCGGCGGTGTGGAGTACGGTCACAACGGAGCAACACATTACGGTCTTGAAGATGTTGGCGTGATGCGAGTCCAGCCTGGCATCACAGTAGTTGCGCCTGCCGATGCACAACAAACCAAGACAGCTCTCGAAAAAACCTACGATCTGCCAGGTCCCGTCTACTACCGACTTGGTAAGGACGATCGGATCGTTGTGCCTGGCTTGGACGGAAGATTCGATTTAGGCAAAGTTCAAGTTATTCGCGAAGGCAAAGACCTGCTCCTCATCTCCATGGGTGGTATTGGTTTTGAAGTAGCTAAGGCTGCAGAAATTTTGAGCAAGGAAGGTATTGAGGCCAGAGTTCTTGTAGTCGCCAGCATCAACCCGGCTCCTGTCGAAGATTTACAGCGCGAGCTGGGACAATTCAGACAAGCAATCACCGTCGAAGCTCATTATGCCTCGGGTGGATTGGCATCCCTCGTATCCGAAGTGGTCGCTCAATCTGGTATCAACTGCCGCATCTCACGATGTGCAATTGAAGCATCTCCAGATGGAGAAACAGGCAGCCAGAGTTACCTATACAACAAGTTCGGACTGTCAGCTGAATCAGTTGCGGCCAAGGCAAAGAGTATGCTTTGCGGGGTGGGCGTGTGACGGAGAAGTCTATTTCCGTAGTACTTCCAGTCCACAATCAGGAAGACCACATCCACGAAATCGTCTCATCATATTTAGAAGTTCTCTCTAAAATTCCAGGCGAGCACGAGCTTATCCTCGTCACAAACGCTTGCCGAGACAAGTCTCCTGAAATCTGCCAGACCTTATCTGAGCAGCATCCAAACGTCAAAACTCTGGACATCAAAAACGGTGGTTGGGGACTCTCGGTCAAGCTTGGTCTAAAAGAGGCAACTGGAGACGTTCTTTGCTATACCAATTCAGCCCGAACCAGTGCTGAAATTCTTACCTTGTCGTTGCTTTACGCTGTCGCTTATCCTGAAGTGGTGATCAAAGCAAATAGAAAGATCCGTGAGAGTCTGAGACGCAGACTGGGTTCTCTTCTCTACAACTTAGAGTGCAGAGCATTTTTTGATTTGGCAACATGGGACATCAACGGCACACCAAAAATATTCCCACGCAAATTCAGCAAGCTTCTAGAACTGACTCGGGATGACGATTTGATCGATGCTGAATTCAATGCGATCTGTCGTCGCGAAAATTATCCGATGCTTGAAGTACCGGTTCTATCAACGAAAAGGCACAGTGGTAAATCTACTACCAACTACAATTCAGCATTCAAAATGTACTGGGGAGCTTACGAGCTTTGGCGAAGCATGCGACAACCAAGTGAGCCATTAGTTCAAAGAGATTGAGATAAGGAGATAGTTCATGAGTGGTAAGTTTAAGTTACTGATGATTGGCGCCATGTATGAAAATGGCGGCAATACAACCCATCGTTTTCTCGATGGTCATCCTCAAATGTTTGTTTATCCTTTCGAGTCGCAACCAGGCACCAGACTGATTAATGACAATCTTTCATCAATGTTCCCAGTCAAGTATCGCTGGCCTGAGTTCACGCTAGATGCGACACCAGAGCAAGATTACAAAGCGATCATCGACGAAGAAGGCAAAGTGCGCGCTCGTACTCCGAACGTGAGCAAATTCCGCCATGAGCCGATGGAATTCAATGACGATGAGCGTCGTGATTTCTACGTAAAGTATGTTGCCAAAACCGGCAGATCACGCGCCAACAATATGGCTGCATTCTTCCAAGCCACATTCGATGCCTGGAAAGACTACAACCGCACGGGCAGAGAGCTGTTCCATGTCGGCTACAGCCCGATCATCGGTGTTGATGCAGACAAGATTCTCACAGACCTTCCGGACTCTCACGTTCTCCACGTTGTACGCAATCCATGGTCAGCCTACGCTGACACCAAAAAGCGTCCAGTGCCACTGTCATTGAAGAATTACATGCTTGGTTGGACGATGAATCAATATCACGCTCTGCTCTTCAAAGAGCAATTCCCAGATCGCATGCACATCGTGCGTGCTGAAGATGTAATGGCTGATTCATACAAGACCCTTGGCGATCTTTGCGAAAAGCTCGGCTTGGAAAGAGCAGAATCACTCAAGACACCAAGCTGGAACGGTAAAGAGCTGACTGAAGTTTATCCTTGGGGCACAATTCGCAAAGCCAATCCAGAAGCCAATCTTGCAACAGCCAACGAACTATCGCAAGACGAGAAAGACCAAATTCGTCAGTACACCTGGCAGTATTTGGATACTTTTGACTACAAGAATTTCTTGAATTCGAAGGTCCTTTCCGCAAAGCAATAGACACAACGTGCCGACAAACGACAAAATTCTTGGATCAACTGAACCTGGGTTAGTGAGCCGTCATAGCCGTCTCACTGACTATAGTTGTCTGGTTTCGTTAGCGCAAGAAAATTATCGAGAGATATTAGCGGCGATTTTAGTGACTTGGCTTGTTTTAACGAACGTCTACCACTTGAATTGCAATAACGTCATGATGGATGCCAAAGTGTTCTACATGGTAGCAGTGCGGTATGCGTCTGGCTTGTCGATCTACATGTGGCCACCTTCCGCAGACACTGGATACTTCTTGTACAGCCCAGCCATACCAATGCTCATGAGGCCGCTTTTGAGGTGGGGCGATCCTGGGACACTACAGGTTTGGTTTGGGCTGAACATAGTCGCATTGAGCATCTCTGGAGGCATAGCCGCACTTCTAAGTGTCGGTTGCACCAAGAGAGCATTTGTCGTTTACTGTGCAATATTGGCGATGTTTTTCCACAACTGGGCTTTCACTAATGAAGCATTTGGTGCAAATTGTCAGATGCTCTTAGCTCTAATTTTTTCGGTCATGCTCGTTGCTGTCAGATTTGGCAAGCACAACGTTTTTGCCGCGGGTGTAGCCATAGGAGCTTGTTTCAAACTATGGATGGTCGGCATAATCGGCTATTTGGCATTGAAACGTAAGTTTAAAGAAGTGATCGTTTGCCTAGCCATCTTCGCTTGCTCATTTGGCTTGATGTTCCAAATCATCGGCTGGGATCAATTTGATGCATTCGCGAAACTAAACAAACTCTACGGCGAAAGGAAACTTGGAGGAAACATCTTGATGCACTCTATCAGTGCATTTGGAGACGTCCATCTCAAAGCGAACACCTTTATGAAACCCCTTGTAGACAATGAATCGATCCGAAATATATTCGTTTATTTCAGTGATGGTGCGATTCTGCTGACCTTACTTTGGGTGATGGTGCGCAAGAGAGAGAGCCCAAACACAACTGAAGACATTCTAAAATTATGTTTCTTCATCAGCAGCATGTTTCTTGTCATGCCGGTTTTTCACCTGTCCTATGTTGTCGTGCTCCTTCCAGGATTAGCATGGCTCATTTTTACGAACCAACAGATTACCCCTCTGTGCAAAGTGAGCGGCTTCCTTCTTTATTTAGTCCTGACTCGAATCCAAGTTCTCGCAGACTATGGTTTAGCCAAGGGACTCACCAATCCGGTAGCGGGGTTACTCGCCTCGATGCCGTTTTTTTGGTTAGTGGCATTTTGGGCGGTGCTGTTGTTTGCGATACTCAACTGCCGATCGCCGGAAATTCAGAACCGTTGCGACAACCGACTAAAGCAGAACTAGGATCGATAAAGCGAAATCATTTCCTTGGCCCTCAATCTCAACTTGCCTTTACTGAGCAGATCTGAAAGGGTCAAAAAGTTGAAGAGTCCAACAATCACGAACAAAGCAATTGCAGGAATGCCATGAGCGCCAGTCACCTTGAGAATTCCACTTACGAGAGCTGAGTTAATAGCGAAAGCGATTACAAACGGGCGAAGCGGCTCCATTAGCTCAAAGTCGGCAATTTCTTGCATTCTCCGAAAAAAGAAGACGTTGGTGATAGCCAAAATCACTTGCGCAACACCGTAACCATTAATCCCCAACCAAAGCACCAACGGCACTATTAACAACCAGTTCGCGACTGCCCAAAAGGCATAATAGCGTAGCGTAATGTCTGGTTTTCCGAGTGCGTTCGCAAGCGCCACAAGTGTAATGCTAGTGCCCAAGGTCAGATTCGATAGGGCAAGCATATAAACGAGTGGAATTGCTGCGTCCCATTTGTGCCCAAATACGGCTGGCACCAAAATGGGAATCAACGGGAATAGTATTGCAGTGAGACCGATGACAATCATATTGTTCCACCAAAGAACTGTCTGTATCAGATCCTTCAGAGCGGTACGATCGTGTTGGCAGCGTGAGAAAGCAGGGAAATAGAGCCTGTGGAAAACACTAGCAAAGATTGTTGGATATGCTGCAGTCGTAACTGAAAAACTTATGATACCAACAGATGCTGCACCATATATGGTGCCAATGAAGATTGGGTTAACGCATTCTTTCAAGAATCCAAACAAATTGAGTCCCTGATATGAGAGCCCAAAGGAAATACGTTTATCCAGAACATGCCGTTTTATTTTCCAGCTCATTTTCCATGGAGAAAATCGCTCGGATAGAACGACGGCTATTATCTGTGAGCTCAATGACGCAACTGCAAAACTCCAGACCCCAGCTCCTCCAAACGCCATAGCAACAGCTACAACCTGAAACACTATTGAACGGGCCGTCTCTATTATTGCAAGTGGTCCAAATAACATCCCTCTTTCTAGTCGGATGCGAGAGATGGAGCCAAATGAACTTACCATTCCAGAGAGAGCGATAAATCTGATCAGCCAAACGATGTCGGACGAAAATTTGTAATATTGGGCAATCAGTGGAGCAGCAAGAATGATAAGCGCAGCGGGCACGGCTACGCATATCTGTTGGACCGTAAAGATAGTTGCCTCATCATCGGCCGTGGGCTCGGAATGCTGTTGGACCAGAGAGGCGCCGAGACCTACGTCTCCCATTAAGCTGAAGAGGGCAACGGCGGAACTAACAATACTGTAAATACCAAACTGCTCAGGTATGAGAAGCCGCGCCAAAAGAATGTTGGCTACCAGTCCGACTACCTTAGTCACGACCTGACGTCCCAGAAGCATAGCTCCACCCTTAAAGGCGCGGGCTTTTAACTCGGTAGCGATCGTAGTTCCCACAGACGTACACGACTCTCTAGACGTCATCATGATAACTGGGTCAGTTCTATCGGCACGCGATTTGCGAATAACATAATTTACACACTGAGTGGTCCGGCGCCCTGTGGGCCACAGAAGTCGAAAGCTCGAAACAATCAGTTAACTACTTAAGTTTTGTATTTCACGTCTCTAATGGCAGGATCTCGCAAGCTTCGGAAGAAATGCAAACTTTGGCGTTGCTCTCCAAACAAATTTGACGATCAGAACTAAATAACTCATTTATCATGGAAACACGCAGCTCAAGCTTGCCTTCAAGGCTGACTAAATACTCAGTATTAGTTCCTTGAAAGCTCTTATTCAAAATAATTGCATCGAATATTTTGCCATTCAACTCGCTTTGATCACCTGATTCGACGAATCGAATGGCATGAGGTTTTATAAGAACTGCGGCCCTTGAACCTTTTGGTAATCGGGCATCTTTAATTAGGGCAAGAACCTCTAGTCCACCTGGAATAAATACTTTGTAATCACGCTCCTGGTAATCGACTATTTCCCCTTCGATCACATTTGTCTGCCCAATAAACTTTGCCACGAACAGTGTTTTCGGAGACTTGTAGATGCTTTCTGGAGATGCCACCTGCTCCAAATTGCCCTGGCGAAACACTGCAATTCTTGTAGATAAGGCTAAAGCTTCATTTTGGTCATGAGTAACCATGATGAAAGTCATACCCAGTCTCTTTTGCAACCTGGCCAGTTCGACTTGCATTTCTTCTCGAATTTGGGGATCGAGGGCAGATAAAGGTTCATCCAACAACAACACCGCAGGGCTGTTGACGACCGCTCTAGCGAGGGCGGCACGCTGTTGCTGCCCTCCCGAGATTTGACTGGGGAGTCGATCAGCAAGTTGACTCAAACGTACCAACTCAAGAGAATCTTTTACCCGTTGGCTAATTTCTGCCTGATTGTAGCGGCGCGCTGACTTCAAGCCGAAGGCTACGTTCTCACCAATAGTCAGATGCGGGAATAAAGCATAATTTTGGAATACCATATTGACTGGACGCTTGTGTGGTGGCACTCCATCCATATCGGTTCCGGCAATCAGAATTTTTCCGGTCGTCGGATTTTCGAAACCAGCGATCATGCGCAGCAAGGTGGTTTTGCCGCAGCCGGAAGGTCCCAGAAAACTGAAGAATTCTCCTTCTTCGATAGTCAAATTGATATTGTTAGCAGCCAAATTGTTGCTAAATTTTTTCGAAACATTTACGACTTGAACAGCAGAACTCGTCGAGCTCTTCTCATGTCCTTTAACAAATTCTTGACTATCAATCACGCCTGCTTTTTCCATACGCCTAGGACAGTCTTGCCGAAACGGAAACCGAGGAGTGGATCTGCAATCTGAGAGATCGGAATCAAAGCACCATCCCAAAACAGAATTTGCTTCTCAGTGGACATGGCTTGGCGCAAGAGCAAACGATTAGCAAGTGAAGCGAAGTATCCAATGGAATCAAGATAACGAAGCGATATCTGCTCAAGCTCGCCTGGAATTGCCAATTTTAGTTCTTCCAATGAGTAACGCCTGAAATGGCCGATTGCTTTATCAAATGGTGAATACAAAAATTGATGGGCTGGGGACAAGACGATTAAAAAGCCACCAGGCTTCAGATGATTAGCCGCCTCTAGAGCTTCGGCCTTGTCGTCTTCGATATGCTCCAGGACGTCGATGTACATAATCGCATCAAACATATCCGATACATGCAGCTCTTTGACTGTACCAGCGCGGGCACGGCAGCAAACTGGAAGTGTTTTGGCACGAATTTTATCGACAATGGAATCTGTCATCGCTGTGTCAGGCTCAAGGCAAAGCCAACTGTTTTGATTTCCGTCGCACAATATTTCGGTGGTACCACCTAGACCCGCTCCAACCTCTAAAACATCTCCCTTCAAATACTCTTTGAACATCGAACGGAAGTAGTGCTTCCAACGAATTGCTTTGGAAAACAAATCGAGTTCAGAACCGACGTAATCACCGGTATCAACACTCATATCAACAGCCCCCAGACATAGAAAGAAAGGGAAGAAAGTCTAAACCTGAAAACAACAACTTTCAAGATCTTCCCTTGCCTCGAATGTTGTTTTTCATATCTCGAATCAAATACGCAATCTGCAAATTGAGCAATACTTCCTGCGAATCAATATCAACTTTCAAAATATCTGCAATCTGTTCCAATCGATAACGCAAAGTATGCCTGTGAATAAAGAGAGCCCTAGCAGCTGAATTCAGATTTGCACCTTGTTCTAAATAGACGCGAAGACTTGGAACAAGCTCACTTTCCCACTCAGTATCATAAGCTTCAAGTGGTGCTAAATTCTCTTCGTAAAACCTCTCCAGTTCTGGGTGGTCAATCATCAAATAAAGCAGTCGTTTGATTCCGAGCTCACCGTAGCCGATCACGAAATCATTGTCTCCATGTACCATCGAACCGATGATCAGCGCTTGTCGAGCTTCTCTATATGCTTCCGGAAGATCTAAAATAGTTTGCGCCGTTCTTGCCGCTCCAAGCTGAATTCTGAAGTTTTCGGATCCGCCGATCGAAGCTTTAATCTTGTCAATCAACAACTGTGCTTCTTTTTGCCAGGTGGTTCCTGTCTTTTCAAGAAAGGGCACCACAAAAACCCGCGTACCTTCTATCTCGGTAGAAGCAAAACCGTCTTCGGGAAAATTCTTTGTCGATCCACTTCCGGTAACGGTTGATTCGACGGCAAACATCAGTAGTCCATCGCACAAGTCAAATCCATAGTGGCGCTCTAGTCTTTCTTGATCGGAGGCAGATAAGCTGTTTCCAGATAGAAGATCCTTGAGAAGACTCTGTTGTGTAACCGTAAAAACGGAACCGTCGCGTCGACGTTGGCTAAACTCAACCATGGCCGCCAATGCAGCAGCTTGCAAATATTCTCCAACCATTTCCAGATCATCATTGGGTCGAACCATTACGGCAATGAATCCCACCAGTGAATCGCTGAGCAGAATAGGTAAGACCAGTCGCCTGCCCACTTTCAGGGGAGACAAACAGATGTCCTGATTGTGCAATTTTTCGTGACTAGAGAATCGACGACGAACAGCTTTTGAGGCCTCTTCGGCTAGAAAGCGTTGCTGACTCGCCGGAGTTGAACCCATGTTCCTGGAAGCGAGAACTTTAAAATCCACTGTTTCAACTACAACTGGCCGGTTTAGGCGATTGCTTACTTCCTCAACTAAACCTTCCAGCCCCTCGTCCAACAGCAGCGAAAGCAATGCAGAGTGCAATCGAGCACTACTTAATTTGAGCTCTCGTAAAAAGGCTATACGAACGTCCTCTGCTACTTGACTGGGGTCACCAAAACCTGGAATCAAAACGAGAGGTACTTCTTCGTCCTTGCACAGCTTGGTAATCCGTTTCAAGGCGACGTCAACGCCGAGGGTGAGAGGTGACGGGTTGGGCACCGCGGTTGAAGCCGGGTTAATTGCGGGAAGACTTTCGGAATTGGTTTGCTTGATCACAGCCAAGGCGGACAACCCCTTCAAGGATGTTGCTTCCACTCCTAGTACAGACTCCATCCTGCAGACCGCTAAGCTGCCTGCGCGTGGCGGCGGTGACAAACTGGCGACGACTTGCACAACAGGGCGATCAATCAGATCATCTCCGTAAATAACTTGAGCTTCCGCCAGCGCCTCTGAATTGAGGAGTTGCCTGAGAGTAGGTTGGTGAAATAACTGAACGTCGAGCATGTCCATCTCGCCATCTGCCCTACTATTATCCGCCATGCCAGAGCAAATCGCTGTCGCAGCATCCGCACTTCTGGCTAAATTATGCAGTTTTTGGCTGAGCAGCTCTTGAAAGAAGACATTATGCAGTGATAACATCTCGCGTTTGGAAGCCCTCTGACTGGTTTTTCGTCTCCAAAGGAGGAAACAAGATGAACCGAGCTGAGCTAATCAGCGAAATCGCGGAACTCACAGGACAGCCCAAAACAGAAGTAGGAACAACCTTGACCGGTATCCTGCATTCAATAACAGGCTCTCTGAGCAAGGGTGAGAAAATCACCTTAGTTGGTTTTGGCACATTTGAACGGCGTAACCGTCAAGCCAGAACTGGCCGGAATCCCAGAACATTGGCACCATTACGTATTCCTTCAAGCCGCGTCCCCGCATTCCGCGCCGGACAAGAACTGAAAGACGTTGTTGACGGTCGTTCCAAACTAAAGAGCTACCAAGCTCCAGGCACGAAATCGTCTGCAAAGAAGAGCGCTACAAAGGCTTCTAAAGCCAAGAAACGCTAATAACCCTCAACAGTCGAAATTGCGCAAAGGGCTCCACAAGGAGCCCTTTGTGTATACGTCTGATATACGCTTTATTAAAATGTGAGCTGAGCAGCCACTTTTTTTAAATTCCCTATTGAGCTTGGCAACCGTTTGAGACAGAATTAATTCACCTTCTCGAAACCAATCCCCACCTCGGCGGGTTCACCCCCGCCCCCCAAGCCTAGCCTAGAAAGCAACCCATGAACGAACACGTCAAGAACTTCAACGCACGCCTTATTGGCATCTTCGAAATAAAAGCAGAAGAATTTACGAAACACTCGCAGGAAAACCCAACTACTTCCAAGGTTACCGCCGAAATAGCCGGACTATACGCGGATCTTGTTGAAGTAATGAGACGATAAAACCAAAACGAAGCTACTGGAAAAAGGCACGGTCTAGACCGTGCCTTTTCTTTTGTGAATTCTGGCTCAGGTGAGGTAATCACCATGGACAGTCCGAGAGTTATAGATTAATCTGTGATCACTTGATTTCTCAGCTAATCAAGCGCTATCCCCTAAGACGGGACTTCGACAATAAGGTCGACGCTTTGATTCCTGTCCCACTGGAGTCATCAGTGGTGGCAACCAATAGTGGATTTAGCCGGGGTGATTTATGGATATATTCCTCTTTTTGTTTGTCGGTGCGGTGGCATTTACGCTGCTGATGGTCGTTGCGGAGCCACACCGCTTTATGCCCGAATCCAGCGGAGTCAAAAAGAAAGTTGGTTCAACCTATTGGGGAATCTATGAAGGCTGTCCTGTTGAGTCACCAATAGAACAACGAACTATCGAAATCAGAAAACCCACGCGAAAAGAGAAAAATATCGCCGGCAGTACCACTTACGAGGCTGGCCGTGGCGTGAACATGTCCGGCAAGTAGTTTATAAATCAAGTTACATCGCTGTTACTGACTTAGCTGAGTTGGTAGGATTAGGCGATGAAATTTCCAATCCTAGTTATCTTAATTTTGGCGCTCTGCAGCGCAACAGCTTTTGCTTGCCCCTGTTCAGATGTTACGGTGCCAAATCCACCTCCTGCCACAAGTTATGAGGAGGGGCTAAAGTTTTCGAAGACCAGCCAGTACAAAAAGCAGTTTGCTAGCGCGACAAGCTCGGCAAAAAAATTCTGCACCGATTACATAAAGGAACACCCCGGCGAGACCAATCTAGCAATCGTGTCGGACATCGACGAGACGATCGTAGACAACCGTGAACAGTTCCGACTTCATCCTGAACGCAATTGGGAATTGTTTGATCAGTGGGTAAACGAATCGAAAGCACCAGTGCTAAAGCCCACTTACGAATTTTTGACTTGGGCGCGCAAGAACGGGTTCGCAATTTTCCTGATTACCGGTCGGCCGGAATCTGATCGCAAACCAACAATCATCAATTTAGTCAAAGACAATGTTAGCTACGATGCGCTCTATTTGAGACCGCACCATGGCGGCCCCCCCGCTGAAGAATTCAAATCCGCAGTGCGAAAAGACATTGAGACGATGGGATTTAAAATCATTGTCAACATCGGCGATCAATTTTCCGATCTAGCTGGTGGCTATTCGTTAGATTGCGAAAAACTTCCGAACAAGATGTACTTCATCAAATAAAGAGAAGCCCTTCAATCTACCGATAGTCCGCAGACCAACTAGTTTTTCAAGCAGCGCTCTGAAACTTGAAATTCCAATTCTAAGCACTAGTTACTAAAAGCTCGGGCTCTTTGACGGTATCAACAACTACCTGCGATCGATTGGAGTTCATTTGCAATACAGTGAACATCAACGTCAGCCACAATGCCGTCAGCCAAAAGAATCCGTCAGAGATTAGCAATGACTTGACACCACTGCTTCGCAAAGCGCCCGCTGCTATCCCAGCCGTCGAGAAGGTGATTCGAAGCGCCGCCAGATAAAGAAGAATGGCTGCAGTACAAGAGAAAAGCGAAGCATGCTTATTGAACCCCTTGGGAGGCGTCAATAAAGTCCACAATGAAGGGATGCAGATCAATAAATATTCAACATCACAAAACGGCATGCTCAGCAACATCGAGGTTATGACGAGCCCGAGTTGCAACCGGTCTTCGTGCGCGCTCTTAGCGGGGTGAAAGTAGATGTAGAGTAAGCCGGCCGCGATGACAATTGCACCGCCCACTATGAAAAGACCCATTACCAATTGACTATCAATCAGCGGCACCACATACCTATTAGGACTGAAATGTAGTTTCGCAAAGCCTACAATTGACTGCGGAGGTTTTATTTGATCTACACTGCCAGCAAAAATCGAAGTCATTTTAAGAAATCCGTTGAACTCATGCCACCCGATTGTTCCGAAAAGCGCAACAAGAGCTAGACCCCAGGCGCTAAGGCAGAGGGCAACCTCTTTCCATCTTCGTTTGATCACGAGACAACCAACCAAGCCAATCGCCCATGTCTTGATCAATGCGGCAGCGACAATGAGCATCGCGGTGGTTCTAAATCGTCCAGCAGTAGAAGAAAAATAGATGCAGCACACAAAAAATAAAACTAAGAACGTGCAATTAGCCAAACTGAACTCCATGGTTGCCGGCCACGAGCGGAATCCGGTAATCAACATTAGGCAAACCAGAATGGGATCGATTCGTTTCGACAAGCTCTTCGCGTAGATCACTATTCCTGAAATTAAAGCGCTGGTTATGATGAGAAACCAAAGAGTGGTTGCCTGCTTAAAGGACAGCAGCGCCAAAGGTCGCGACAGTATTCCTAAAAGCGGTGGCAGCACATATGGTTGACATTCATGACCATGAATGTCGATGTTTGAATAGAGCAAGGCGCCATGATTTAGCCGTTCTCCGGCGGCGTAGAGCTCACTAAAGTCGAAACCAAAAGGCACAAATCCTTGCATCCAGTTATAAGCCTGACCAACAAGAATATAAGTCAGTAAACCTACAAGAAGCCATGCCTGCCAAGGTTTTGGGCTGGTCTGCTCCAGATCCGATTTTGCAATTTCAGGAGCGGCTTTAAACAAGTCGACTAGTGGCACAAAATCGACCTCTCAATCGGGCGAATAAGCTAAATTAGTCACTTGAGCGCGAACGCTCGATTCGCAGAATGGATTGCTTGTGATGCCTGACACACTAACATTCCTGATTGTCAAAGCCTTTGTTTGATTAACGACTTGAAAAAATATTCCCGCAGTAGCCAGTCCTAGCAATCCGGCCGAGAAGAATACAAAAGCCAATGCCAGCCCAAAAGCGCTCAAATGTGGGGGCAGGAAAGCAGTGCATAGAGACAGAACTGCACCAGATAGGAATAGAAATGGGGAAAGAATAATTCCACGAACCGCAATGCGTTCTGAGAACGGAAGCATCATTCTGAATCCGTGCGCAATTAGGCTAGTCCACGTCATCTTGGTTTTTCCAAAGTAACGACTGCCGCGGGGCAATGGAACATGGTGTCGGTTAGGAGCAAGAGCGAGCAAAGATGAGGAGTAACAGTAGTCAAAAAATGGGTGAAAGAAAAGATGCCGGACGGTCCAGCCCCTGTAGGCTGCGAAGTTTCCATTTTTGACCGTGCTTCCAGTTAGTAAGTGAAAAATAGATTTAAAAATTAAATAGCAAATTTTAAAGACTGGAGATTCTTGACGCTTTGTTCGCTCCGCAAGACTTACCAAGGACAGCTCGCCAGGCTCTTTTAGCAAAGGTGCTAATAGACTGGGCAAATCTTCAGGACGATCTTCGCCATCAGCGTCCATCGTCACAATAAAATCCTCATCCTTAATGACTCCTGACATCTGGCGAAGCGCATAAACAAGCGCCCCCTGATGCCCCAAGTTATAGGGAACGGTCATGGACATAGGAAATGTGACCTGAGTTCGGAACTCTCGATCCTGCCCACCAGAATCATCAATTGGCACAAAACGAATTTGAAAAGAATTCGGCAACGATAGTTCAAGTGCTCTCTGGGCGCGTTTCGTCAACTCTATTACAGACGCAAAGTCGTAATAGCATGGACATATGACCCACAATGTCGGAAGCCTAGTCATCGATTTGCTCCAGCTAATCAAGAGGACAATGGTAGCTTCTTTTCACTCATTTTAGAATTCAAGGTGACAAAACTGGAGTTAAAAAGAAAGTCATTTCACAAAATTCGCAAGCTTTGTCTGAGCCGCACCTTCTTGCACTTTGATCTTCGACAAGATCGTCGATAAGAGAAAGCTCAGAATGCCTGAGTTCCTGACTGGCAGCTGGGAGATCGCATTCCGGGAGAGTTGTGCAAAATTTGTGCAGAAATTGTGCACTTTTAGGCGCACGTGCGACCAAGCCTATTCAAGTTGAAGCTCCTGTTCATGTGCCTCCTGCGGCGATGAAGTATCCTGCTTAGAGGTATCCATGAGAGGCACACAGCGTGCGACATGCATAGAACTCAACGTAGCGAGGATCCGGTCCAGTGACTTTTTTGAGTGCGGTTCGCCAAATAGTGGATCGATTGGATAAACCCGAATTGGTTTGGCGACCTCAGCAGATAGCGACATTCCTGTTTGCGCCTCAACCAGCCAACGGAATTTCAGTCAAGTTACCATGGGGACTTAGCGCAACAGTCTACCCAGACGATCAAATCGGCGAGATCGTTAGGAGAAAAGGTCTCTACGACTTAATTGTATGCGAGGCAATTTGGCGGCTGGTATCAAAAGGGTCTGTCGCCATTGACGTTGGTGCAAACCTTGGCTACATGACAAGCATAATGGCCGCTCAAGCAGGACCATCTGGCAGTGTTCTAGCATTCGAACCACATCCGACCTTGTGTAAGCAATTGGAAGATCACGTTAAGTTGTGGCTACAGGAAGCCGGCATAACCAACACCACTGTGTATCAAGCGGCGGTATCTAACGCAATCGGCGAGGGTAGCTTGCTTCAACCGACAGGATTCCGTGGCAACAAAGCAATTTGCAAATTGACGAACCTCGACGAAGACAAAGACGAAGAAGCGGGTTCTTATTACGATGTGAAAACAGTGACCCTGGACTCCGTGTGCCGGGAGAAATACGATCGCATCGACTTGGTGAAAATAGATGTGGAAGGCGCAGAGCTTTTGGTGCTTTCCGGTGCTGATCAATTGTTGACTGAGCATCGAATTCGAAATGTCATCATTGAAGACTTTGAACCTTACCCAAGCGAACGATTGAAGTTTCTTGAAGATCGTGGCTATCAAATATTTATGCTCGGTCGCACGTTTGTCGGGCCCAAGCTCTGTTTGCCATCAAACCCAGAAGGATTGCACTGGGGTGAATCGCCCAATTATCTAGCTACGCTGGATCGTGATGCGGTCGAAGCACGCTTCAAAGGCTGGGGTTGGCAATGCCTGTCCAATCACACACCCTAATTTACCAAGCCGCCTGAAATTCTCCGTCCAACTTTAGATTCCCCTCGACCAGCACTGCTTGCTCGCCTGCAAAAAGTTTAAATTCAACCGACCTGAAAATGGGAGAACTGAAATACTAGCCATGACAGAACGCCTAACAAGAGAGAGGAAGGGACCTGTAAGATCCCTTCTCAACCATCTTCTTAATGTCGCGCAGATTGAGGCGTGCAAGAAAGCTTTTGCTGCCCTTATGCCCATCAACGACCTGCATTTGATTGCATACTTATATGGTACTGATAAATGGGGCTACCACAATTACATCGATCAGTACCAAAGGCACTTCAGAGCTCTTCGCAATGCGCGGATAAATCTTTTAGAAATCGGCATTGGTGGCTACGAGAAACCCAATTCGGGCGGTGAATCCCTGCGTATGTGGAAGAAGTATTTTCCACATGCTTGCATCTACGGTGTCGATATCTTTGACAAATCAGGCGTCAATGAAAAGCGAATCAAAACCTTTCGAGGATCTCAAAACGATCCCGAGTTCCTGGCCTGGGTCGTGAATCAAATTGGCAAATTGGATGTCGTGATCGATGACGGCAGCCACATCAACGAGCATATAGTCACATCTTTTGATGTGCTGTTTCCGTTGCTGCAACCGAATGGACTTTACGTTATAGAGGACTTGCAAACGTCCTATTGGAGCAATTACGGCGGCAACAGCATCGATTTCAACGATCCTAAAACTGCTATGTGCACCCTTAAGGCGCTGACCGATGGGCTAAATCATCAGGACTTTATAACGGCCGATCATTCGCCCAGTTATTTCGACACTCATGTAGTTGGGGTGCATTTTTATCACAACATGGCTTTCATTGAAAAAGGGCTCAACAATGAGCCTCCTGGAGCAATGGGACGTCCCTCGCTTTAGCTGCTCATGTATATGACGGGTATGCCTGCATCCATTTCCATGGTTCGGGCTGATTTCCGAAACCTGGCAGAGCTGGGATACTAGCCAGATCCAGCGGAGGTTCTATGAAAGAACTCTGATTGCATTGACGAACAAGATGGCGAGCAAGAAATAAATGACAGTCGATCTAGCGAGCCACTTCTTTCGTTGAGTCGGTTACAGCTGCAACGGTAATCTCGTCGACTGTAGAGCATAATCCGGAAAGGGTTTTGTAACACTGTTCGTAGGCAAGAGATGCCTCTGCCAGCAATCCAGGTGAGATTTCGATAACCTCACTTTCAGGTTTGATGATCCTTCCGATCTTGATGTTGTCGCTGCCATCGCCTACTCCCCAACGACCGGTGGCCTTATGCACTTTGTAGCGCTCGCCTAAGGGTTCTTTCAGATTAAGCCAGGAACCAACGGCAGCAAGAGTTCTCGTGGAGTCGTTTATTAACTGATCGTGTGTCAGGAAGAAAGCGCCTTCCTTATTGCCAATGATTTCGGCGTATCTTTCAAGGCTCGCAAGTCGAGTTCTGTAATAGTCTGCCGCCATTTGTTCCGTCCAATCGGTCAAGCCCTGCGCTTTTGCAGCCATAAGAATGCTTGACAAGCCGCGTTGAGGTTCTCGAATCAGAAAAAGCTTTTTTATATCGTTTGATTTGAGAAGGCTGTCTGATACTCCATATTTATCATGGACAATTTTGTCCATCACGTACCGCTCCGGCAACTTGAAGCGTCTCCAAAAACGCATTTGATCGACCACTAACCAATCAAGATCACTGGATGACTGGTATTCATGATGCGCCTCTCCAAACCCGATAATCTCGTCGTTGGAGTTAAGAATGTGCACTAGCAGACTGGATCCAGAACGCATATGACTGAGCAGGAATAAGAAATTCTGTGGCGCGCCACGAATTTTGCGCCAACGATAGTAGGCGCTTCGATAGACAATATAAGCGAACCTTAATGGTGACTTAACGTAGGAAAGCAACACCGAATCTTTACTCAACTCTCGAAATCAACTGTCTTTCCAGTCCTTGCAACATTCGCCAGCTCAGGAAAGCAAATCCTTTCTGGTAAATATTGACGGTTTATGGAATACCTTGCATTATTGAAATTCAACTTACTTCGCTGACTAACAGCTCGCCTGCTATTGGTATGGCTTAAAGTCAACGTTATTGCCGTCTATAGGCCTACATTGACACTTATTTACGGAACCGCTATGCAAACGAAAAACTTAATTGACGGTATTAAAGTTTTGACACCCGAAGAGTCATTGAGAGTGAGCAGCGAAGTTCACTCACTCAGACACCTCTGGGACGACGAACGCTATCGTCTTGGCGCGGGCATCTCATACTACCGACCGGGCGCACTTTACTATGCTACTAGCAAGCAAATGAATCCGATTTTGAGAAAGCACTTCGGCTGGATGTATGACAAATTGCAAGATGCAATTGCCACTTCTTACAGCGTTGAAGTGGGCTTTAGAGACGATCTAGCCTTACCAGGATTCAACATTTATTGTGGACCCAATGATTTTTCAACTATCCGCTACAACATTCATGTAGATCTGCAATTCATGGAACTCAACTGGGAACCAGAAGGTTCCGCCGACTTCAGCACGACAATGTCATTCACGTTGCCGATCGCTTCACCAGTTCATGGGGCCGGTTTAAATATCTGGGAAGTTACGCAGTCGGACATATCCGAGCAAGAACTCGAAGGCACCGAGCTGCTCAGTGTTCAAAAAGCAAAGTACCAACGTTATGAAGTTGGTATCGCAACCGTACACGATGGTAGACATTACCATCAGATGGCTGTGGCAGAAAATTGGCTGCCCACGGACGAAAGAATTACCTTGCAGGGACACGGTCTCATGCAAAACGGAAGATTAGTGATTTACGGTTAAACTTGGTCTGCCTTCAAAATGCCGCAGCGCAATAATCGACCAATGGGGCACTTTGGCCGGCCAGCAATAAGGCCATCTCCTTGGATAAAGGCTGCTCGGTGCGCTCCTCGACCCATAAATATTGACCGGCCGGATTCACTTCTAAAAAAACATAACGTCCATTCTTATCGAGACAAAAGTCAAAGGCACCATAATTCAAACCTAGGGCCTTTAGCATGGCGATGCACTGTTCCGATAGCTCATCTGGTAACTGCCACTCAGTCATTGGCACTGAGTAGTCATTACGCCAATCTAACTTACCTGTTCCTTTCTGGCTTTCAATGTGTGTGGCGAAAACCTTTTTGCCAATAACGGTGACTCTAACATCGCTTTGTTTGTCTACTCTTTCTTGAAATAAATGCGGTGCATGTCTAACTTGCTCCAGATGTTTTAAATCAACTTCTCGCAAGGGCAGAGTAGGAATGCCATGTGGAAACTCAAAGCTCGGCAATGAGAAATTACTAGTCTCAGCAACCAATTTGTAAATTACATTGCCACCAAATTTCTCATAAAATGCGCGTGCTATTCCCGGTTCATTGGTGACAATGGTCTCCGGCAAGGTCATTCCCACGTTTTTCGCAACTTGCAATTGAAAAAGTTTCAACGTCGCACTGGTATCACGAGCAGGATAATTCACCCACAGACAAGGCAATGCATAGAGCATGCCCATTAGAGCCTGGCGCGCCTCAACCATCATCATCTGTTCGATCCAAGGTTGAAAAAAAGCTTTCGATTTCAACGGCCCTGGTCTGCGAAACCATATCGAACTAAAGGACGACATGTCCATTGGAACGTCTTCCAGATTGAATTGAAAGAGATTTTGACTATTCGAAATGGAAAAATTCAACTGACAATCGTGAACAAATGGATCGAAACGCCAATATTGTGTCCTTACTCCCAATTCTTGCAAGCAGTGTTCGACGCGGGTAGCGTGAACGTCTTCTCGCGAAGATAGGATTAGGACTTTAATAGACATGCAATAAATCTGTACCAATCAAAGATGTTGATCTACTGAACCAACATCGCACATAGGATCGGAATACAACGACCACAAAGGCGATGTCACACCGAGATCCGGCGCCCACACTAAATTTTCCGTCTCTAAAAAATTTCGTAACCACCAGGCTCGCAAGATAAACGGCATCTCGTCGGCTTGTTTTTCGCGCAAAGCAGCTTCATCACCTTTCTGACCCGCCGATCCTAGAATAACCATTGGGCACCTACGAGCGCTAACTCACTTTAGTCTAAACTACCCGCAGTCGAATGAAGTCCATCAGAAGAGGTCGACGTGTCTCAACTTAATAGCAAAAGGGCAGTTGTTTGCTTTGACGGTTTGAATGCGAATCAGTTTCAACTTCTGAAAGAAGACATGCCCGCGCTGTTTTCTTTGCTCAGTGACGCCATGATCGCGGAGCTTGATTCAGCACCGTTTATAGATGCACAGCCAATCTGGGCGGAAATTTTAACTGGAGAACCCTGGTATCGCAACGGCTGCGTTGGCTATGCAAAACCACTGCGATCCCTAAATCAACTACAAATTTTTACAGAGCGTGATCTCTCTGTTCCAATTCGCTTATTTAAAGACGGCAATGATGGGCGACAAAATGTCTTGATAAACGCACCCATAGTCCAACCACTCGAGCAAAAGCGCTTATGGTTGGGTGATGGAGGCTCGCCGTCGATGCAGACGGTATCCCCAGTTTCATTATCTAAAAATCCTCCTTTCCAAAATTACAAAGCCAGACCAGTTGTCAGCATGGGAGATGCGATGGCTGACTGCGACGAAGCGTTGCTTCTCTTTACCAATGCCGAGTTGAACAGATTGCAATGCGCAGCCACACTGGCTCTTCAATCGAACTGGAAATTTTTTCTGTACCGCACAAACATTTTTGATCAACTTTCTCATTTGCTCGGTCCGAACTTTCTGCAACAGAAGAATCTAGCCTTCACTGCACAGTTCAGGAAGTTGTTGACACAGATGGATAGTGTGATCACGTCAATACTTGAACAAGCAAACGAACGACTTCTGTTCTCATCCTTCTCACACGTAGCTTGCAAAGGGCTGTTCAGCTTGAATGACTTACTTGAGCGAGCTCGCCTGTTGGCAAGATCCTCTGACTTATCAAAAGCGGCTCAGCTGAGGTTAGCTGCATACGCTGCAGCACAAGCTGGCCATGACGAAACAACTCCCATCAATATAAACAAAACGCAGCAATTTCTTCCCCAAAAAACGCTGTGCGCGTCTCCCGTTCGAGGCACTATATACATAAACTCTGCCGACCGTTTCGATGATGGCGGTACTATCGACGATGCTGGTATCGCCAGGGAAGAGGCTCGTATCTCGGAATTCGTCAAAACCGAAATGAGGCGTATCGGACAAACTATTGACCTTTACAAAAATCCCGATTTGAAATCTGGTGGCCCGAATTTCATCTTTCAGATCTACGGAATCGAGTTGGTCGAATCTTTAGAAACGATATCGAGATTCGACGATCTCCCACACTCGACGCATTGTTCAAAGGGTTTCATCTGGTCGCCGAAGATAAAAGACGAACAAATTCGATCTGTCGATCTTGTAAATGTCATGTAGTAATGCAAGATTCTGTATATCTCATCCTAAAGTCAAGCAGACATCGTAAACTAACCTGGGAGCGCCGGCTTCCAACCGGCTGACGATGACTAATTTGGAATTTATACAATGAAACCAAAACGAACTCCTGATATTGAAACAAAAATGCTCCCAGACGGTCACGTCGTGATCTTCAGCAAGACTAGCGATTGGGCTCATACAATTACCCCCCTGGCCGCGATTGCGTGGGAGTACTGCGATGGTGAGCACTCCGTAGAACAAATTGTTGAGCGAGTTCTCGAGTATGCCAACGGAGATTCTGCAAACCTTCAGCCGGAAATTAACGAACTACTAAACGATTTTGCGCAGTCTGGTTTAGTCGCTGACGCCACCGCTTAACGAAGTAGAACATTCGCAAACGTTTCCACAACGTGGTTTGCCGTCATTTCAATTGTCATGCGTTTAATTTCCCTTCCCATTTGTTGCACGATAATTGCCCAGGTACTATAGTTAAATTGTTCAAAAACCTTCCTATTTGAAAGTGGATAAAACAGATGCTTGACAAATCAAGACAAGAAACGGACGTCAACAAGCCAGCTTGTGATGCGACTTTAAGTCGCAAAGACTTCCTCACAAAATTAGTGCAGAGAGCTGCAGTTGCAGGTTCTCTAATAGCCGCCCCGAAGATCATCGATAAGTTCCTTGTGCCTCCAGCTCAAGCGCTTAACAGCACAACAACTGTTCACGATACTGCCGGTCCTCATGACGCGACCCAACACTTCCATGACAGTCACGCTCCCTTACGAAATGGTGGCAGTGGTCCGTCAGGCTCTCCTAGTGGCGGAAACGGCGTACAAGGTAGTCCTTCAAACAAGACTCCTAAAGATCCAGGATTCGATCCGGATAGCGGCTGGGGTTAACAAACTCGCTGGGAAAAGACTTCTAAATGCAGCATAACGTGTTGTGCTTTTTAATAACCAATTTACCGACAATTGGTTTTTGAAAAGTGACGAAGTCTTATCGGCTTGGCGATTTTTGTTTCCAGCTGAAAAGTTCAAATCGACAGCTTTGCGACCGCATAGGTTCACTCCTGGAGCGTGACAAAGTTGATGGCGATGATGATCCACTTTCTGTTATCGACATCGATGCACCTTTAGCGATCGTTTCTGATTGGGAAGAAGTAGTTTCTGAGGCCGAGGGGCTGGAGATAATCCGGCTAATTGTGCGGCGGGCACTGAATCGACATCATGACTACCTCTGGTTAGACGCCGCAACACTGGTTTCACCTTCGGGCAAAACAGTGTTGATTGCTGGACCTTCTCACTCCGGAAAGAGCACTGCAGCTACTGCATTGGCCTTCGCTTTTGGATGGAAGATCCTGGCTGAGGACGTGTCGCTCGTCGAGCCCAAATCGAAGCAACTAAAAACTTTTGCTTCACCACTTTCCCTTCGCGCCGGTAGCTTGGAACGAATTAGAGTCGCAACTGGCGTTTTGCCGGGACCAATAGTTGGCTCAGAATGGATTTCTATTAGCGATCATCTGGCCGAGAACTCAATTGATTTCCGAATCGATTTAGCGATAGCTCTTTCAGTCACAGACTCAAACACTGACGAGCCTTTGACAACTGATGCCGTCTCCGCGCAAGCATTTATTCATCCATTGCTTCCTTTATGTAATGCTCTTCATATAGACCAAGGTATAGAACTTTTGGATGAGTCTCTGAAGAACTCTCTGTGTTTTCGCGTTAAGGGCGGCAGCCTCGCCGAACGACTGCAATTTATTAGGGCTCAGGCTGGAGAACCAACTCCAGTGCAGAATACGGCACGGCGAAAATAACATGCACGTAGCGCGTCTGCAGGATTGGGTCGTCATTTTGTCGGTGATGGGCATCGTCGCAGCGCTATATATATCCGCCATATTCATATTAGTGCGTCCTTTCATAGTGCCCGCCGAAATTCGTCCAAAGCTCGGATTGATGGGCGCGCTAATACTTGCTGCCACCGCATTCAGTATCGGGTGTCTGGCTTATGCGTATTTCATCGAACCAAATCAACTCGAGATTAAAACCGTCAAAATTGCTTTAAGCGACATCCCTTCGACCACTAAGCCGATAACCATTGTTCAAATTTCTGATCTCCACTGTGATGGACCAGTGAGGCTAGAAGACAAAGTCGCCGAGACTATAGAAAACATAAAGCCCTCGCTGATTCTATTTACAGGTGATGCCGTAAATTCTCTCGATGGCGTTGCGACATTCAACACGTTCGCCGCCAGAATCAGCAAGGTTGCCCGCACTTTGGCTGTCAAGGGCGATTGGGATTTCGCCTTTCACCCCCTCGACGTGCTCGTTAAGAGCAAGTTGGAAGTTGTTAGTGGATTCAAAATCGTTGAACTCAACGGCGTTAAGTTCTGTATTGTCGGCACCGATTCTGGTGCATCGTGCATCGATGCTCTGCAAAAGGCACCAAAGGGACTGCCCACTATCGTCATGTTTCACAATCCAGATGGCGATGTGATTTTAAAAAATCGAACAGAGGGTGTCGATCTGTACTTATGCGGACATACTCATGGCGGTCAAATCGCGTTGCCAATCTATGGAGCATTGATCACTCAATCGATACAAGGAAAGAAATACGAATCAGGACTTCATAAATTAGAAAACATGTGGATATACACGAATCGCGGTATCGGTATGGAAGGTCACTTCCCAAGGCTTAGATTTTGCTCAAAACCGGAACTAACTGTGTTTGAAATAACAGGCACAGGAAACCAAAATTGATTTCGAAACTCTCAAGATTAATTTAAACTCTCAAAAATCTATTCACTGGTTCCAATTTGATTCTGTCGCCAAATCAGCTTCCCAAAAGTTCTTCGGACGATGCCGCCTGGCAACCACAAGATTAGCCAGTGCAAAACTAGAGCGAAAGCCGTGGACATGACTCCTAACTTATTTCCTCCGCAGTAATACTTAGAGAGGAATTGTTTACTGGGCCAGAAAGATTCTTTCAAAACCCTCATCTTTCTTGATGAATCATCAGAGAATTTCGCATTGGCAATTAGCATTGGAACACTGCTGGTGTTCCAATAGAAAAGTGGTGTAACTGAGAAGGTCAAAAGGCGCTGCAACACCCCTTGAGCTTTCGGGGATAAGGCTTGAATCACCTGGTCGGCATTACTCAGACCCAGCCGCTCTTGGGCAAGACTAAGCCCGGCACAGCAGGCAGTGCTTACTCCTTCGACTGCACAACGCCTGATGAATTCATCCCACAACTCAGGCGTACTATCGATCTTTTCGGCCAGCAGTTTAATGTCCAAAAGTTGTTTCCAGCCCGTAAATCTATCCTTCTCAAAGTGGGTGAGGGAAATCATCAATTGGTCCAGCAAATCCGGAGCGCTGAATTTTTGACCTCGCCAAGGCACTACGGTAGCGTTCCTTTCGAATCGTTCCAATTCGATCATTTTCAATCCGCGATCAAGCGGATTGAATTTGATATCCAAAAGTGGCCAGCGGTTTCTATAAAAACCGAAAACGGCCGATGGCACCAGGTCATCAGCCGGCACCAGGAACAACTCCTCTATTGAACCCACAGGACCCACTCCGAGCTGATTGCAAAATCCGGTATCGCCGGCGATGACACGGAAATCATGCAATCTGAGGATGTTGTACAGATGAGAAAAATTTTTCGGAGCGACGAAGCAATCAAAATCGCCAGAGAGGCGAAATGAGGGATTTGTATAACAGGTTCGGCTAGTCACAATTCCCTTTAACCAGATAATAGAAGGGCCAAGACTGGACGTAAGCTCCAGGAAACTAGCGAATTTGGATTCAAACTTCTCAAATTTAATTGCTTCTAGTGCTGACTGCCTGGTGATGAGCGTTAATAGATCTACAGTAACCCCGTGGTGACTTATCGTTAGTCCACGGAATTTCGCTTCCAATCCTAATAAATGAATCGATTCCAAAACGAACCCACATAGTTCATTTTGACTGACTAGATCAAGAAACTTATTCAAGATTTCGACATCTTGAACCAGAGTGTTTTCAATCGCGGCATTTCGACTAAGCAATGCTGCCAGAATCGCCTCGGGCGCGCTGATGTTAGACAAATCAGACAGAGAGAAAAATCGTTGAGACTTTCCTCCACATCTAAGTCTGTAGCGCGTCAGGTCCATAAAATCACTTGGGCTCCTTATTTGTTCATTTTCACAGTTTCAATCGGCCAAGTGCGGGCAATCACGAGAGAAAATAATTTTCGTGCAGTTAACTGGTGCTTATCAATAAGATAAGTATTTAAATTCGTTGATGTCATGAAGTTGGTTAAGGGGGGCACAAGGTATACTCAGTTGCGAAGAGCCTTAATTACCAACTCAACTATACGTTTGGAACCTTAGCAATGCCATCGACTCTGGAGTCTTTCACTCCTCGCACTGAAACCTTCGAGCAGCAAGGTTCATTAAGATCGATCAGTACGCTAGACAACGGTCGTGCGGCTGAGTCTACCGCCAAGCGTATATTCGACATTGTCTTTGCCTTGTTTGGACTAATCGTTACCGGACCGATGCTCTTAGCGGCTTGCTTAGCGATCGTGCTTGAGTCTTCAGGTAGTCCCATCTTTGTGCAAAAGCGCGTTGGTCGAAAAGGCAAAGTGTTCAATATTTATAAGTTGCGCACCATGCGTTGCAACTCGCGCACAACAGGATTCAAAACGGTAAAAGACGATCAGCGCTTAACGTCAGTTGGTTCATTTTTGCGAATTACAAACATTGATGAGCTTCCACAGCTGATCAACATGTTGATGGGAGACATGAGTCTGATTGGACCGCGCCCCCTTTCTGTAGACGAAACTGAATACATCAAAGGAACTCTCCGGGTAAGTCCTTCGTATGCAGGATTTTCCCCGCACAGCCGACCAGGTCTTGTCGGACTGGAACAAATCAATCGCAATCGAGAACTCACTTACTTTGAGCGGTTCGAATACAATCACGAATATGAGGCGAGCTGGAGTGCCCTGCTCGATGTGCAGATATTCGCTCGATCGCTATTCATGTGCAAGCACGTTAGCATCGCAGGTGGTGTCGGTCTGCTAATGCTCATAATTGCTTCACTACAGCTTATGCATGTGTTTGATTAATCCGAGGATAGCCTATGCAGCTAGCTGCTCGGCATAATCAAAGCGTGCTTGACAGGTATCTAGTTTAGCTAAGTCAAAACGAGTTTGGCTAAATCAAAGACGGCGAAACGAATCGGCATTTTAACCAAGCAATTCGTTATATAAATCAGCCACTGCAGCGACGTGGCGGGTGAGCGTAAACATGCTTTGAGCGCGCTCTTTTGCTTGACGCCCGAGCTTGTGTCTGAGGGCGGAATCATTCAACAACTGGTTGATGGCTGCCGCCAGAGCGGTCGGATCATTGGGTGGTACAGTCATACCAGTTTCATTGTGCACGCTGACCCAAGGAACTCCGGTCGGTAAGTTGGTATTAATCACTGGTTTGCCTGACAACATTGCTTCCACTTGCACCAGACCAAAACACTCGGTCGGCAAGGTGGACGGCAGCACAAAAAGCGAACTTCGGCGATAGGCATTTGCCAAATCTTCATCTGAAATCCGACCGAGGAATTGGACTCTGTCTGCAATTTGCAAGTCATTGGCCAATCTTTCCAAGTCTCCGCGAAGCGGTCCATCGCCCACCATGATCAGCTTTGCGTTGACATTTTTCATCGCCTTTATCAGGACGTCGCAACCCTTGTAGTACACAAGTCGACCGACATACAGGATAAGCAGATCTTCAGGAGTCTCATTGACACCATCGGTGGTATCTGGCTGCGCGTGCACAAAAAGCTCTTCGGCAATACCTAAGGGAATCACCCTGCACTTATGTTTGCGCTTGTACAGAACTGGCGTATGCTCTACCAGTGCTGGAGCAGTGACGATAATCATGTCTAAACGATCGAGAAATGATTCCAAAAGCGGTTCAATGAATCTTTTAAAGCGAGGGTGCTTGATCAGATCGTGATGCCAGGTCGCTACGGTCAACTTTGATTTAGGCGCTGAAATCAGGTGAGACGCCATAGCCAACGGAAAAGGCAAATGGTAGTGCGCTACATCACAGTTGTATCGGCGCAACTCCCACGGAAACATCGCCGCCAATGGTCTGCCTTGTATTTCAACAATTCTGCCGACAGCAGTCACAGGCACACCGTTTACGTCATCATGCCGGGTTCGAGGATGACTGTGTGTGCACAAGACACTGACGTTATGATCGACCTTGAGCCCCGCCACCAAGTCAGACACTGATTTCTCCACGCCACCGTGATCAGAATAAAAAGTTGATATTTGTACTACTGAACGCACTGCCTGAGATTCCCTATAAAGGATTCCAAGAATACACTTATAGAACTTACACTTCCTCTAAATTTTCTCACTGTAATGGAGTGTTTCGAGAGAAGCTGGACTCAACAGTTGGTGTTGCCAATGGTTCAAAGCACTGCTCGGGAACGTTTCAGGATTTCAACGACCGCTTGACAATCGGGTTAATCAATTCAAAAGTCCCAATCGACCGGTTCGACCGCCTCTGTAGTATTCTTATTGACATTCTCAAGATAGGTAACTCCGTGGAGAACCAGATGCGCGGATTGGTCACTAAGTTCATAACAAGTTCAATTGCCCTGGCCCTCGTCGCGGCGAATGTGAGCCCTGCGTGCCTGTCTGCAGAACCTGCATTCAAGCCGGAGACTCCGACAGCAGACACCAGACAAATTGCCCCTGCGCCACGCCCCTCCATGGCTTTAGCAGCAAAGCCGCAGAAAGCGTTTAAATTGAATGCCGGAATCACACAAGAATATGTGCTCGGACCTGGCGACGTAATGTCGATCACCGATTTGTCTTCCGACGAAGACAAAGGTTCAACTACGATGGCCCCGGTACTGCCGGACGGCACAGCGGTAATCAATTATGCAGGCGTCATCGAAGCTGCGGGGCTGTCTCTTCGCGAACTCAATACCTTGATCAACGAAAAGGCTAAGAAATGGTTCGTCAACCCTGAAATCGTCGTCAACTTAGCGAGACAACGAGCTACGCAAGTCTATATGCTTGGCGAGGTAACTCATCCGGGACTATATTCGCCAGGCTCAAGCGCTGGAGCCTCGGCAGGCGGAGATGCAGGCGGAGAAGCAGGAGGCGAGAGTCAAGCACAGGCACCAGCACCAAGCGGAATTTTTACGGTTTCTTCGGCGTTAGAAATGGCCGGCGGCTTAAAAGAAACTGCGGATATTAGGCATTTACACGTGACTAGACTCCATCCGAAACAAGTCATTGACGTGGACTTATGGAAACTTATGCTTGATGGAGACGTCAGCGAAGACCTCGTCCTTCAACCTGGCGACGTTATTTATGTGCCGAAGGGCGGTTCTGAATTCAATACCAATGACTTTGGTAAAGTGGTGGCAAATGCGCACAAAGTCAGAGTTCTGGGTGCTGTGACTAATCCGGGACTGCTAGTGATGTCTGGAGATGACGACATATTGTCGGTAATTGCTAAAGCTGGCGGTTTCACTGATACGGCCAAAGACGGATTCGTTATTTTAGCTCGCACCAACCGCGATGGCAGTATTAAGACAGAAAAAATAGACATGAAACTGAATCATGCGATAAAAAACCCAGAATCTCAAGCACGAGTGAAAGTGAGAGCCGGCGATGTGATTGTGGTCAAAGACTCGAACACCAAGAAAGCACTGAAATTCGCAGGCAAGACCATGCCTCAACTTCTGATGAACGCAGCAATGCAAACGATGATGTACAGAATTAACGCAGCATCGGTGGCCTCAAAAGCAACAACTGTAGCGAAGTAATACCATGCAATCATTGCGCAAGCGAATTTTCACTGGCTTGATGTCAGCTTCGCTTGCCATGGGATTTGCGCAGTTTGCAACTGCTAACGAAAATAGCACTGCCCGAATGATTCGGGATGCTCTTCAGCCAGAAGGTACCAAGCTTGATACAGTCAATGATTTTATTTCACACAGCAAACAATCTAGCAAAATTCCTGCCAAAAAGGTAGTGGTCGAAAAAGGAAAAATATTTGCCAAGTTACTGACGCCGCTGAACTCATCATTCAATCTAAATGGAGATGACGTTAGAGCCATCGTCGTGGGATCAGTTAGCGAAAAAGGAAAACCCTGGCTAGAGGAAGGCACGATACTTGAAGGTTGCGTCGAGGCCTCAAGCAAGGCCACTTTTGGACAGACCGACGGATCGCTAGTAATTCGATTCTATAAAGCAAAGTTGGGCGAGCATCAAATAGAACTATTTACCTCATCAGATACTGGTGACGGTGCGATCAGACCGTCAAATGAAAAAATCACCACGAAGAAACAACGGATCCGAGGCGTCTTGATGACTGTTTCCAGAATTGCGATACCCGCCGCGATCGGAACAAGCGGTATGTCCATCGCAATATCAGCAGGAGCTGGCGCTGTGATCGGATGCGCGTTCGCTGACAAAGGAAAGCATATTCAGGGAACAGTTCGGGGAGCATGGGAAGGGGCTGGATTAACAATATTAGATCCGTTGGTTTGTAAAGGACAGTCCGTTGTTTTACCTCAAGGAACTCCTATTCAACTGCAATTATCAGAAGCTGTGTCAGTTCCCCCTTACACGCCGAATTTGAATAAGAACATAGTGTCAGAGGAGCTCTCTGGAAGTCTATCGAGTCAACGAGTTGTGCCATCCGTCACCCAGCTGAACACTCATGCTGAAATCTTGAGCAATCCAAAGACTTCCAGCACATCGAACGGCGACGCTCAGCTTATAGCGGTCAACAGAAAAATCTCACAAAATGACCTTGCCGGTGCTCTTATCGAATTAACTGCGGCAGAAGAACTTTATCCGAACGATGAGAATGTCAAAAAGATGCATGAGGAACTCTACACTCTTATATCTGGTGGCAAAAAGATATCCGATACCGGAACTGGTACCAGCCATTAACTTCACATCTTCCGATTCTAAAAGGCATGCACTGGAATGAGGCGAATCTTACTATGCCCGAGCGCCTTCTATCCGAGCCTTGGAGGTGTAGAAGAAATCTGTCGCAATCTAGCAAAAGAATTGCAACAACAAGGTTTCACCGTCGCTATCGCAGTTAATCGATATCCTGATTCACTCCCCGAAACAGAATTGATGGACGGTATCCAGGTTCATCGATTTTTTTTTAAGACCCCCAGCCGCACTCTTTCAGGGCTGGCTATGGGAGCTCGAATACCAGGAAATATCGCCAAATTTTTGCAATTCGTGCAATCGTTTGCGCCTGATGTGATCCACGTGATTTGTCCTAGTTCAAACTCACTTTACTGTTATGTTGCTCGCATCTTGCTCCAGAAAAAATTGCTTGTCACCCTTCAAGGTGAATTTTTTATGGACGCCAACAATGACTATGAACGTTCCGCTTTCGCTCGCTACGCTGTATCGAAACTCTTGCATGCCGCCGACGGTGTCACTGCTTGCTCCAAATATGTACTTGATGACGCAAAACAGCGCTTCGCATTCGATGCGCCTCTGGAAGAAGTATTGTTCAACGGCGTTGACCTGGGCGAACAACCCAGTAATCAAAACGGCTCAGCCGTACCAAGCAGCTTCGTCTTCGGAATCGGACGATTAGTGCAAAATAAGGGTTTTGACTGGTTGATCAAGGCGTTTAAGAAACTTAGCTCTGTTCAACCTAATGTCGATCTGGTTCTAGCTGGGGCAGGAGATGCTCAGACTGAACTAGAGCAATTGTGTTTAGCATTGGCAATTGAAAAACGAGTTCATTTCGTAGGCAGGCAGGACCGTCCAGCCGTTGCAGACCTGTTTAAAAAATGTTTGTTCTTTGTGTTGCCATCACCTGTAGAGCCGTTTGGAATCGTCTGCCTCGAAGCAATGCGCGCAGGCAAAGCTGTAATAGCCACTAACACCGGCGGACCACCGGAGTTTATTCAACCCGGTCTTAACGGTCTGCTTGTGCCCCCGAAAGACGATCAAGCGCTATTCGATGCCATGAATCAACTCTGCTCTGATAAGAAGCTCAGCAACAAACTAGGCGCAACAGGCTTACGTCTGGTGCAAGATTTTGAGTGGACTAAAATCACACAAAAGTACTGTGAAATTTATGAGCGTCTTGCTAAAGGCTAGCGCGGCTGATTTAACGGAATTCGCATCGACATCCATTTCGCGAGAGATTTCGATACATACAACGGATCTGAACTGAATGCTTTCCGAAAGTGTCGCAACGAAGAGCTCACATCTTTTTCTCGAACACTAATTCGGCAACGATCGAATGCTTGAGCTGCGTAGATTTTAGAAGGGACGGTAAAAAGTTTTCTGGCATCTCGGGCGAGAACAGTATCCCCCTTCGAACTCGCGAATTTAGAGTATTTGCTGATCAACTGTTCAACTTCTTGCTGGCAAACTTCATACTGCAGAGAAAAGTTATTGTCGTGGCGCCGATAGTAAACTTCGCGGCTAGGAATTCGCGCAACTTTGAAGTTTGCTCCCAGTTTTATTATTAGATCGAAGTCACCCGAAAAAGGGATGAAGGGGTCGAGTAGCCCAGAAACAGAGAAACAACTTTTGCGAATCATGACAGTGCTTGGCACCACAAAACGCTTTGAAAAATAACTGATTGCTTGATGGAGGCGTGAGAACTGGCTCGCGGCTGCATCTTCACCACCCAGCTCCACTTCGAATTTTGCTTGCGGAGCGACTTCGGGGCCTTCCGCCTTGGAGTCGAAAGGTCTGCCATTTTTATCAACGAGTTGCAGTTCGCAGTAGCAAACACCGAGGCTCTTATCGCTTTCCAAACAATCGACCTGGCGTTCCAATTTGGTGGGAGCCCAAAAGTCATCTTGGTCCATAAAAGCGATGTATTCACCTGTGCTTTGCAAGATTCCGTTGTTGCGAGCCACAGATACGCCACCATGAACTTGACGGATTAGTCGAGCATTGCTGAATTCCTTCTCGATCCAGGAGATGTCTTCGCTGGACGCATCGTCGATTAGAATCAACTCCCAGTCTTTGAAAGTTTGATTGTTAATGGACTGGATAGCCTCACGGACATAGGTACCAGGATTGTAGATGGGGATTACGATGCTGACCTTTGGCATATTATTCCTTTTGGAAAGCTAACACTGGACCGCCTAAACTTTTCGCACCCAGTAAAATATTCCGGTCCAGTCACCAGTGCATCTTGGTTCTAAACTGGTATGAATAATTTTGCCGCCACGCTCCGCCAAAACCTGCTCAATTTCCCGCTGCTCCAAGGTGTACATATCCATGCCGTCAGAGAATAACGCGGCGAACCCACCCGACTTCAATTTTGATTTACTGTTCCAATAGACACGACGTACCTCGCGGGGCATGATGTTTCGAATCATTCGCTTAACTGGAGGTACACCTTCAGGATTGCGATTGTGCAGGATTACTTGAAAAACAGAAAGCCCACCAGGCTTGAGGAGTCTTAAAAATTCGCTAATGTAACTTAGTTGCAGCCTTTGCGGCATATGTTGGAGGACGAGTGTGGTGAATACAAAATCAAAATGTTCGCTAGCGAACTGCTCCAAGTTTGGCTGTTCGTTTAGGAAATAACTGCATCGATCTGAATGTTTATTGAAAGATCTAGCCTGAGTGATCATCGAAGAAGCGATATCGACTCCGGTTGCAGCATCGAAATGGTCAGCCAGAGCTTGCGTCAACCGACCCAGCCCACAACCAAAATCTAACGCATTTCCACGTGCGAAAGAAATTTCCTGACTTTCAGCATGTTTAACAAGAACGTCTATATCACGGCGTCCGCTCGCGAAAAATTCCTCTTCATCCCACTTGCAGCCGTCCTTCCCTGGTTCCACAAGGACAGCCCACATCGGGTCGCTTGCCCCTAGGTCATTCCATGTCTGCTGTAGATTTTTCAGCTGCATCTTGTAATCAACTCCAGTCTTTCGAGTCAGGTACTGCCGCATCAAGCCATTTTAAGGCTTTGTTCAGGATCCATCTTATCGATTCCGCAGAATAATACAGAACAAAAAGAGCGTCAGGACCTATTGCAGACTTAGCCTACAGGTAGTTGGCATGGGCTTCAACTTGCTCTCGTTAATGTTGGTTAGGCAACAGCTGTTAACATTAACTCGCAGTGATTAGCCAAAACGAGTTGCTCCATCAGCAGCAATAAATCAAGGATAAAAATGCACTTTTGTTTCGTCAACATGCCAATTGAATACTACTCTCCGGTTAGTGGTGGCGCCATTTCGACAATCATTATGCAGGTGTCGAAAGAGTTGATAAACCTAGGGCATGAAGTAACAGTCTTAACAAAAAAGAACTCTGCTGAAACCTATAACATCTGCGAAGTGGTTGAGATACACGCTCCGGACAAAACGGATTTGAGCATCTTCGAACGGGCAAAATGTAAGGTTCTTCGCAAGTTGGAATCTTGGGACTATCCATATTACGGACTCTACTTAAAGTCATTCTCTGATGCACTGAAAAGCTTGAAGAAAACGCCAGATGTGGTCATCGTTTTTAACGACCTTGTCTCTTCTAGATTTATTCGTCGATTAATACCAAAGGTCAAGATAGGGGTCTGGCTGCAAAATTATCAGCGCACAAGAAATCCCGATCTGCGAAAAACAATCGCCGCAACTGATTGTTTTTTGACATGCAGCAGCCATATCAGAGATTGGGCAATAGAAACTCATCAAATACCTCCGGCGAAAATAGTATCTGCGGCCAGCGGCGTCGATACGTCCATTTTTTTTCCGCGCCAGGATTGGCTTGAGCCAAGCGAACATGGCGCAGTACGATGCGTTTACGTGGGCCGAATCGATCCAAACAAAGGACCGGACATTGCACTAAATGCGGTGCTCCACTTGACCAAAGATGAGGGCTGCGCTCTGACGTTCACAATCGCAGGAGATGTATGGTTCTACGCGAATCCTGGTGATGAGAGAAACGCTTATCGCGCAAAACTGCTAGATGGTCTTAAGGATTTAGAGCAAAGCAGTTTCCTGGGACATGTCCCACATTCCAAAATTGCAGAGATCTTTCGTGATCATGATGTTGCTTTTGTGCTAACGCGCCTGAACGAACCATTCGGATTAGTGTCTCTAGAGGCGATGGCATCGGGCTGCGCGGTGATTGCCTCAAACCGTGGCGGATTACCAGAGGCTTGCGGGTCCGCCGGAATTTTAGTCGATCCCGACACTCAAGAAGAAGTAAATCAAGCCCTGCGCAAACTATATACAGATAAAACATGGCTGAATGAACAAAAAAAAAGAGGGCTTGAACGAGCAAAGCTAGCAACTTGGCTTAAAACAGCACAAATTGTGAACGACGCCTTTCTTAACTGATCCAGCTTGTGATTTTATACTCATGACTTTTCCCACTATCAGCGCGATGATTGATGCTTGGCAAGACCGCAATCGGTGGCGTTATTATTACGCAAACTAAAGAGACAACACGAATAGCGGAAGTTGAGCGATCTATTGTTAGAAGATCGGCGAACTCTGGTCGTCTCTTGAGCACAGGCTTGTGGGCCTGCGCACTGTTTGCGACTCTCAATGTTGTGCTTTTAATAGCCTTCAATCAATCTCGAAATTTTTGGAATTCTGCCGAAATAAATGCTGCGAGAAAATCAGGAAATTTTGCTGCGACAAGTTGCTTTAAAAACTGGTCCATGTTCTTGTGGGGGCTACTAGGGCCAGCAGAGAAAGTTCTTGATTCCGGAGTTTCAAAGCTAAGCGCGATTGATAAACCCGATGTTATTCTCCTTGGATCGTCGCTTGTCTATATGCCTCTCTGGTTTGCGGACCACGGAGACACACTCCCGGTCGAATCTTCGTATTACTTTCGCTCGAACGCACTTGAAGCAAAATGCAACAGTGCAAAAAAGCTATTCGATCTCTCTGTTCCTCTGATGAATGCTTCGGATGCTTACCGTTTGGTTAATTCAGCGCTGAAGGGTGACAGTCATCGTCCTCTTGTATTGGTCTACGGTGTCGGACCTCGCGATTTTTATGACGCCTTATTCACTCAGCCGCGCTCTACTATGTACTTCGAATTTCTATCGACGCTCAGTGATTTCACGACAAACAGGGAAACATACTTCCCAACTGGGTTTGACGAACTAGAATATTTTGGGAAACACGCCTACACTCTCTTCGATAGGCGAGTCGAGTTGCTCACGCTAGGAAAGTCGGCCATCAAAGAACTTCTCCACCTCAATCGCCCCGTCCGCACCTCCGGATTTGATGGTCGCCGGACGACAGAATATTGAGGAGTACGTTCACCACTCATAAATTCTTCGATTACTTGGCACCTGCAATAGATGCGGAGTTCTTATTAGCTCACCAAAACGGACATCAAAAAGCTTTGCGCCAATAATCACCGTCAAGTCGCATAACGGACAACGTCTCTATCGGAACATTAGGTAACGTATCCTTGAACTATCCTTTTAGGAAATAAAGCGCTCATCAAACGTATCGTGTGCTTGGAAATTTCTCGTCACATCCTCCATGCCTACTGCAAAATATTGTAGACATTTTTCATCACGGGGCCAGCGGTTCTTTGACTTCGAGGGGGTACGCCTGGAGTCAGGTTCAGGTAACCCTTCGAAGCTATCCGCACGCATACAGTTTTGTCCCTTACACCATAGGATTCAGGATAGTGGCACCTCTGCGCCATACACCCGTCTCAATGGGATCTCCATGAATTGCGTTCTGAATTGTGTCAACGACTCAAAATTGCAAATTATTCAAACGCGATGAGCATCTGAGCGTGGCTTTTTTGGTCCGGGTTGGGCTAGGCGGCGAACAAGGTATGTGTAAGAGATTTCATCAGAAGATCGAGATACAGTGCGGACGGTTCCGCGACTTCGCTCGTTCGTTCTTTGATCAAATTCATATTTACATCGAATGCGCCTTCCGTCTAAACCTATCATTGTTACTCTGCCGACCCTGAGCGTGTACTTATTAGCAGTTTAGCTTTGGATTGTCGACTTATGAGGGAAGTGCGGTTTTGGCGACTGCCTAGACTATCTTTACTTCTATTGCTCAACCAATTCAATAAGCAAACGCATCGGTGTAAACAACCAGCAGATTCTCCTATTGTCGAACGCGATCGCTGGTACTGGCTCACCAATCATCAAACATCCTTGTGATTGCGCCGTTCTAACTGCACATTCCAAGTCGGGCACTTCGTAGCAAGCGTGGTAACCGCCAATGCTTTTCTTTAGATAATTAGAAATAGGAGAGTTTTCCCCACCGGGCGCTACCAACTCGATGACCAGATCCGTATCCGGTTTGCCGATAAAGCAAACCAGCACCTTTTGAATTGGATCCGCATATGGTCCCCGAATCAACTTGTATCCGAACAGCCTCTCAAAACCTTCGCCTGCCTGTTGCAGATCCGGCACCGCAACGCCGAGGTGATTGAACTTGGATTCAATCGTGCGCAGTTCAGCAAGTCTATCCTCAGCAATCATTTGCGAAGCTCCAAGTTGATCTCATAATCAATTCAGTGCAAACAGCTTAGCATCGGTCCTTTCATTGACGCAACTAATTATTGGCCCTATCACCACTTGATTGCATTCAAGATCTCTCGCATTTCTTGTGGTGAATTGGCAAAAATGAAAAAACTTAGGCTGACGTATGAAAATGTGAGCAATACTGCGATCATATGTACAAAGTGGTTCTCGTTGTAAGCCTTTAATTGTGTTCGTGTCAGATATTTCTTGAGCGTCAAATCGTAATAGAAATTACTAACTACGCCAAACGAGTGCATCAAACCAAAGGCAAGGAAGTTGAGTTGCCGTCCATGCCATATTCCAATCAGTAGGAATATCACAAAGATGGTGAATGCTACACAATGAGTAGCCATGCTGGGAAACCTTGACACAAGAGCCTTGGACATCGGTGAAAAAACCATGTCACGCATAAAACCAGAGAGTGTCATATGCCAGCGATTCCAGAAATCTTTGATGTTTCGAGCCTTGACCGGTTGGTTGAAGTTTTCGCTTACCTTGATTCCAAATAAGCCCGCCGTCCCGATTGCCACGTCACAGATTCCAGAAAAATTGCAGTACAAATAGAAGTAGTAACAGATCCCTGCTACGGCTAAATCAATTGGTGCATGCATGTGGCCATCTTCGAGAAGTCCAGCATACGAAAGTCGGGCGAGTACACTACTAAGAAATAAAATCTTGGACGCTCCAACAAGCATCCGCAGCGCGCATTCTCCAAACGGCGTAGCGGTTCGGTCTGTTTGCGAAAAACATGCATGGAAAGTGCTGTATGAACTGATCGGACCGACAAATGCCGTAGGTGCAAAAAAGGCAAAACCGAAATATTCAAAAACATCCGGCATAGGCGTCACCTCATTGCGGACGATAACCACCAGTTGACTAAGCCTAAATGCCATGTATGAGAGTCCGATCCAACTATCCAATAGTCCAAAAAACAAGAAACCAGCATACCGGCTCAGAGCAAGAACGATTATTGGGGCGAAAGCAGCCATCCACCACACCTTTTTAAAGACCAGAGAGCGAGTAAGCACGTAGAATCCTGCGATTGTGAGGATGTACAAGAAGACCGAAATGAATGAATTGAAATACGAACCGCCTTTATTTATTCCGATCGCAAATTCGTATCCGGCAATAACAATGACATTCAGTGCCGCGAATAGTATCTTCCTGATTCGTTCCGCTGAATATCGCATTAGGCTGTGAGAAACGAATGCGTAACAACAAACGGCCAAAACTTTCAGCCAAAGGCCATTTGGCATTACTTCTGGCGGTGCATTGGCAAGGAGCTCAGAAACGTGCATAAACCACTCCAACCCCAAGGAAGAATGCCATGCATGCAAGCGCGATTGACAAAATAGAAGTGACTGCCACCAGAATTACAGTCAGCTTATTTAGAGGTTGTCGCGCGTTGGTAGGCACTAATTACTCCTCCACTAATTGCTTCCGAAAAATAGACACAACCATTCGCATCTAGGTGCATGCCGTCTTCGAATAAACGCTTATCATCCTCCTCGCTCAACCCTTTGAATAAATCTTTGCCGGGAACACCAAAGATGTCTGGATGAATCTCGAGCAGCTCGGGCCAGCGTCCTGGCTCCACGACCTTAGTCATTTTTACATCTTTTAGTAATGGAGGATGGAGACAAATGACCGTAACTCCATTTGACTTCAGCAAACTCATAATCTTGTTCAAGAAATAAAGCTGGTATTGATTTATCGGTTTCGGATCGAAATCGAAAGATTGCGGTGCAGAAGAATAAAAGAGCTGATCAGGCACCAAATTCGGTGGCGCGGGATGAAATTCGATTCCAATCTTGTGAAAGAGTGAACCGGAATGTTCTTCGCAATTATTTACAATCTGACCGAAGGCGTCTGGACGCAACAGGCTCAGTATTTTGCGCGGAGCGCCTAAAACGGCTTGACTATACAAGGAGATCTTGGCGGGCAAAGGCAATTCGGGACCGCAAATGTTTGTCCAATTGTCCAATGTAAACCAAGCTTCGGCCAAGACATGAGGCCACGCTGAAAAGCCAGTTGCGAGAGGCATCTGGATCATAACCAAGCGAACTCGCCTTTTTTGAAGCAGATCGTGCAATAGGAAGTAGTCGGCGTCTAATCCATACGAGTTATGGGCGAGCATTACTACATTTTTGTCATCACCGCATGCAGCCCGCAATCTCCTCTGGATGGTATCAACGTCAATCGCATTCCAGACCATTGACGAACCGACAAAAACCACATCGGCATCTGACTTCTTTTCGTAGATTTCCTTGTATAAAGATTGAGAATCGCAGAACAAGGCAGGCAGGGAGCTGTACACAGCTCGTTTTGACAGGGTGCCAGAAGCAGCTAAAAGAATGGGCGATGCAAGCAACAGATAAATCAGCACGCAATATGCCAATGCCTGCCTGTTCGTTTGAAACGAGGGAGTCACAGGTGACAAATCAGGTCTCATGCCTTGGCTAACGTCTTGAGGATTAAGTCGGCAAACTCACCTACATTGTTAGTTGACTCGACCGCACCAATACCAAATCGAATCTTGAAGGCGCGCTCGACCGCTACAACGAGGGAGATATGCAACAAGGAATCCCACTCTGGAACATCTTCTGCAGACAACTGTTCCGTAACAACAACTGGCTCGATAAAAATATCGTCAAAGATTTGTTGTAGCTCGGATAGAACCTCAGCTTTTGTCATTCCGCCTCCGTACAACTTCTATAAATGTATCGAATGTCTGTTGGTGAGAAGGCAACGTTTCGTATTCTTCGCGATCATCTTTCTTTGCTAAAGTCTTAAAGCCCATTTCTGGATAGAGATTGCTCACCATTTGATTCTTGGCGGTAGGTATATAAGTGCCGACTATTCGCTCACACCCTCTCGCTCTTGCTCGCGTTATCAACTCGTTATGCACAACTTGTTCTACCCCGCGCTTCAGAACGCGACAACTCATCAGCCAAGTATCAACGCTCTGAGTGTTTTCAATCGTGTGAGCAATAACAACAGAAACAAGACCCAGATCCCCAAATTTGTCTTGGAGCCTGACTGAAAAGCAGTCATGCTCAGAAGATCCGATCAAGGCAACGAGTTCAGCCTCTGTTCTGCGTTTTGTAGTCAGGTTAAATTGATTACTCTTGTTAATAAGCTGGGCCAATCGAGGAACATCGATCTCCTGAAAGTCATCAATGATTGCAGTCATATTCAATGAATTGAGATACTGCTCCATATTCGTAGCGCTGGACAGGAGCTCATTTCGCTGCTTTTCGGTCTTGTACTGGCTCGTTCTTTCTAGATCTTCCTTTGTAATTTGGCGGGGCTCGAAGAACCGGCAGTCCTTCAAAGCTTGGGTATAGGTTGCTGGATCAGAACCTAAAAGCAATGTCTCAACTTGAGGCGCAAACTGGCGAACAATCTCGATCTCCGCCGGGTTGTCGTCAACGAAAACAAAGCTATCCAACGACAAGTTTAATTCCTTAGCGATCTCAATGATGTTCTCTGATTTTGGATTCCAATTTGCTTTGAATGATACAAAATCATCTTTTCTTAAAACCATGTCTGGATGTTTTTCAAATGGTTCTATCGCATTGGCAAAATCATTTTTGCTGCACGCGGCAAGCAGAACTCCTCGCTCTGCCAGTTGCTTGATCGCTTTTTGAAACTCTTTAAAGCACTGTCCACGGGCTGAGGTATCGCCGATTTCAATGCCATTAATACCATCATCGCCTATGGTGCCGCCCCAAAGTGTATTATCCAAATCCAAAACCAGAACTTTCTTACTTGAGGTTCTTGCCGCGCAGGCAATGTGTGTCAATTCAGTTGAAACTTGACAAACAAAGTCCGCAGAAAATGGCTGCTTGCTTTCGAACCAGGCACGATCATCCCGAGCGTTCACGCCTCCCATTCTTGCTGCAAGAAACTCAAGATCGCAGATGTGCACATATTTGGGAGCATGCAATCCCAGTTCTAAGTTTAACTGTTTGAGTGAATTCCACTCAGAGGCGAGCGTCCGCGTTCTCATTTCTCCCGGATCATGAGAGCAAGGCGGAATGAAGTTACACAGAATAATCTCAGCGGCTGTGCCACTGTGCATACGTTCGCACATGTCCAAAATGTTGCCGCGATTTTGAATTATTTCCTGGCGCACCATATCTGGTTCATCAGAAAGTTTGCCTGAATATCTGTAACGCGCAGAAGGTGGCATAAATACTATAAAATCCGACTGAAAACCGTACAGTCCACTATGCTCCTCCATAATTTCCCAAGTGTAGTTGTCGTAATCGCCCGCCCAGATCTCAGCGTTAAAATCGTTGACAAAAAGAAGATGCTCGACAATTTCAGTCAAGGGATAAAATGTGTAACCGCCAAGCAGTGCGACTCGCAACTTGGTTTTCGGTTTAACCGGAACAAAACCCTGCACAATCGCTTTACGTCGAATAGTTGATAGAAAATACATCTCTTCAAAGGAAGAAGCAGCTCTTGTCGAATCCGCAAGCATTTGCCAGAATTGAGGGTCGCGTCTCGACAATAGCCCCTTCAATTCGGTCTTCGAGCTTGATCTCAAGCCACTGTGCTCTGCAGGCGAAGTATCCAGCATTACGCTCACCTCTTGTCGACGTCGATTCGGACTTTGAATGTTAACCCGTAGGATGAATCGTTACAGTAGTGATTACTAATGTATGTAGGCTTCGAAGCTACCGAAACCAGAGCATTGACAGCTGTTATAGCGATTCTCCAGGGAAGCAGAGAGTCAGGATAGAATACTTTTGTAAACGGAAACTACATTTTTAGCATGCTCAGCCCATGAAGGTAAGTTGCGCACTCTGTGCGGTCCAGAGTGCCTCAATTGCTCAGATAATTGGGGGTCGTCTAATAAACGCTTGATCGCCTCAGCTAAAGCCTTTGCTGAACCGTCTTCCGCCAAAATACCAGCATCGCCTATCACTTCTGGTACAGCACCACCAGCAAGCGTGCCAATAGTTGGTACACCTAAAGCCATAGCCTCCATCGGCGGCAAACCGAAACCCTCATAGATAGAGGGAAACACGAACGCCTTAGCGGCTTTCATAATCCTAGGCATCAATTGATGTTCGACATAACCTAGTACCACTACCCGTGGTGCACCAGACTTGACGGACAACGCTTTAAGTCCTTCAGCAGGACCTGCCAAGACTAGATGCAGGTCTGGATAATCACTGGAGATGGAAGCCCAGGCTTCGAGCAAGGCTAAGACATTCTTGCGTCTGGTAGAACCTCCAGCGTAAAAAATAAAGTTCACCGGAACTCCCTGAGCATCAAGTTCCTTTGCCGTCATTGGCACAACACTGGTATTGAACAAATCGTGCTCGCAGCCATTGGGAACGACATGGACCCGTTCGGGATTTACGTTTAAATGTTCGATTATTTCTCGCTTACCGAACTCTGAAGGCGTGACTATTGCCTCGGCCTGGTTGGCGGCCGACTTAGACCACGATGGTAAGTATCCTTCATCAGAGAAATGGGCGGGCGGCAAATCATGAATCGTGTAAACAGCGGGCACGCTCATGGGCGCAGGAAAGCTAAGCGCCAGTGAATGGTAGAGAGATGCATCTTTTGGCAAGAGCAACGTCATTAATGGCTTCACGAGCGCCCAGGGAACGTGCGCTAGTCTGGCTGTAGAAAATCCCAAGTAGTTCATTTCTACCAATTTGGAGTCGGAGCCTGACTCGCTTAACGACTTCTTCGGTGCTCGTCCATCAAACGTAATCCGCCCCTGGATGCCACTTGCCAAACTATCTTGCTCGTTCAGAAGATGCTCAAGGAGCAATCGTTCATACCAGCCCATGCCCATCTTGGCAGTTCGGTTTTGAGATAGGAAATGTATACGCAGCTTATCGGGCACAATTGAACACGTAGAATTAATTGTTCAATACTATCCGAGTTTAATTTGCACGACTATGTTTAAGCTCTAAGGCATTTTGATAAAAATCATAGGTAAGCTCGGCAACGCGTGCCCAAGTGTATTCACGTTCGACTTTCTGCAAACCACGTTCTCGAAGCGACTGTCGAAGCTCAACGTTGTTTGCAAGTGCTGAAAGACTTTCAAAGAGCGCCTGCGAATTTTTCTCTGGCACCACAATGCCGGCCTCGCCTACAACCTCGGGCAAGCTGCCGGAGTCCGAAGCTATGATCGGCACCCCACATGCCATCGATTCGATCACTGCCCGTCCGAATTGTTCCTTCCAGGTAGCAGTCGTGACACTTGGCACTACTGTTACGTCGCAAAGATTGATGTATTCAGAAACATTGTTTGCGCTGATCTCTCCAACCCAAACAATTCTTTCTTGAATCGAAAGTTCCGCAGCAAGTTTTTGCAGCTGCGATTTATAGCTTCCGTTTCCGACAACCAGCATTTGCCAATCTATGCCGTCAGGCAGGTCACGTAGAGCACGAAAAACGTACTCAAGTCCCTTACACTCCTCAAGTCGTCCCAAATAGCCTACAACGAAGGAGGCATCTCTAAGAGCATGGTTGGATCTGTCGACGCGCATAGGTCTAAACGCTACAGGGTCTACTCCAAGTGGAATTACTTGTGAATTGACATCGTATCCCTTTGCCACAAGGACATCTTTCACTCCAGAACTGCACGGATATGCACCAACGCAAGTTCTGTAAACGTATCGCTCAGTCCAACAAAAAGGTGGCGGATAACGCTTATGAATGTTCTGAGCGGAGTAAAAAACGCACGCGGCCTCGGGATGGATTCTCTCGACCAACTGAACTATCTCAAAACATGACACCGAATATGGTTCTTCATGAATGTCAACCAAGTCAGGGCGAAATTCTTTCAAATATCTAGCAATCGTTCTGTAATCGTAAGCGAACAGTGGAATAGAGCCCGTGCCATATGTCTTGGCCTTTACAACCTCAAACACTTCGGACACTGAATTCTCATCACCGCCAAGGTGCTGCCACCGTTCCGGAATGATGAGCTTAACTTCAACGGCAAAACTCTCAATCAGCTTACGCTCACGCTCTCGATAGGCAGTAACAGACCCACTGTGCGAAATACGCAGAACTCTTAGTAACTTTTTGGCACTGCCGAGTTCTCTAGGTTTTTCAGCGCAATGCAGGTTTTTTTGCATAGCTCAATCTCGAATCTGAAGGACGCTGTAACGCAATTGCACCTTTACGAAGGGCAAGTTGATCCAGGTAGAGCTTGACGAAAATCGTCATACCAATAGCAGCCCATGTCACGAGTGTAACACCTCTTCCAATCCAGAACGTATCCACCATCCCGTGCGTGAAGCGTCCGCAAATTATTCCCAGGGCGCAAAGGTTTATGAATGCGAGCACAGAAGTTTTCGGCGTCCGTCGCGCGTTATCCAACCCTTGCTTGATCGCAAAGAATATCACTGTCAGAAGGGCTATAGGTCCAAGAATCGTTAGTTGGAACCAATCGTAAAGCAATACGCATGCGCAGTCACCAAAGAATCTATCATTTTTAACGAGGAAGTTTCCCCACCCTACTGCGGTAAACGGATCTTTCGTAAGCACTGGCAATACATCTGTCCACAGACTCATTCGAATTTCATTGGTCGAAAATTTCTTCGTGGATACAACGTGCTCAATGGCTTCTTGGGGCATAATTTTCCAGAGAATTGAACCAATAAGAAGCACGGCAGCCACGAAATAAAAAATGTTGCGAGGCTTAGCGCCATTGGCTACCAGCATGAAGGTTGTTGCAACGATTATACAAACCAGACCAGCCTTTCCTTGAGACGCGACGCAGCCCACTACACCTAGTCCGAGAAAGCAAAGCATCAACAATCGACGCTTCAGGTCGCGGCTCGTCAACAGCGCAGCGATGGCGATCGTGGCCATAACTGAACACGATCCCGCGATATGATTTTTGTGCATGCCGAAAGTGTAGGCCGGTTTTGCAAATCCACTGTGATGCGCATCATAAACGGCAACCAATGCGATTAGACCGCAGACTGGCAAATACTGAAGAATCACTTTCTTTAGATCTTCTGGTTTTCTCGGAACCAGGGAAAAGACGAACATCGGCAACATAATGATTAAGATTCTCTGCACCATTTCTTTGACGCACATAAATTTGTCATCGGCAACGGTTATCGACAGAACTCCAAGAGCAAAATAGCAAAGCGAAGCAATCACTACTGGGAGAGTTAAAACAGAACGAGGAATTAAAGGCAAACCAGCTTCAGAGCGACGTTTGATGGTGTACAAGACACCAGCACCAAGAGCCACGGTGCTGATAGTTGCGAACCCAATTGGCGTTGGGATTCCCTGGGCCAAGAGAGTTAGCCCAAATGAGCCAGTCAAAATTATCGGAACAATATTTTTCATAGAACCAATCGCTAATCAGCGCCAAGTATAAACGCGCAGAACCAAATTACTGACAACATCAAGAGATTTTCATTGAAAAATTCATGTACGTTTATACAAATGAGATTTAGTGCTCTGTACAATCCTGAGATTAGGCGGAATCAAGATTTGTCCGACATTGCTGCAAGCTCTAAAAAGATTCGTGTTGCTCATCTTCTATCTGGGAACGATAAAGTTTGGGGAGGCGTAGAAAACTACGTTCACAACTTAGTTACGGCCACGAATATGAACGCAATCCACACGACCGTGATCTGTACTGAAAGTGGCATTATTTCTCAGAAATTCATCAGCTCTAAATTTGACGTTCGCATTCTTCCAATTAAAGGTTATTTTGATTTAGTCTCGATCGCAAGACTTTCAAAGCTCCTCCAGGCAAATGACATTGATCTAGTGCATGCTCATCTTGGACTAGATTCATTTGTGGGCGCGTTTGCGGCAAAGCTAGTGAAGAAGCCGATCATCGTGTCAGTTCATTTCGACCAGCCCAACTACATGAGCTACAACTCATTGCTGAGACAACTGTGGAACACAGCTCAGAAATTCAAGAACACGTTGGTGGCGCACTTTCTGCCAATTACCGAAAATGTCGCATCCGAATTGATGAAACGAGAATCTGTGCCCAGAGAAAAAATTACTATCATTTATCCAGGAATCCCCACACCTACAATTGACCGCTCATGCAGGATGCGAACGCGCACTGAGCTTGGGTGCGATGAGAGCGACCTTGTCGTTGTGGCGGTGGGCAGGCTCGAACAAGAAAAGAATTTATCCTGCCTAATTGAAAGCATAGCCAAAATCAAAAACTCTCCTCACGTAAAAGTCTGGCTAATCGGCGAGGGTTCGCAAAGACAAGCACTCATGGACCTAGTGGAACGACTGAATTTGCAAAATAGCGTAACCCTTCTCGGTTACCGCACGGACGTTCAAAATCTGCTTGCCTCAGCAGATATTTTTGTGTTGCCCTCGAAAGCAGAAGCCTTTGGTATGGCAGCAGTAGAAGCGATGATCGCCGAGCTGCCCGTGATTAGCACTCTGGTGCCTGGACCTAGAATGATTGTCGAGCCGGAAGTGACTGGCATACTCGTGCCTCCGGATGATTCGGATGCACTTGCTGAAGCACTCGATAGACTGATTGAAGACCCCGATCTACGCCAACGCTTTGCCTCAGCCGGCAAGAAAAGGGCGCTCAGCCTCTTCACCAGCGAGGCTATGTCCGAAAAGATAGTCAAAGTCTATGAAGATGTTTTTAAAGGTCTTGACAAGCCGGGTTGTGAATTGTCGCACCGGTAGCTGCTTTATATTTGACCGGCTTCCTACATTTCATGCCGCTTACGACCTTGGTCTCTTTAGTCCTTTATAACCTGCCAAGGTGTGTATTCAGCTAAACTACAGTTGTCAAAAATAGACGGAAGCCACGTGTCCGCATCGAATAAATCTAGAATTTTTAAACCCAGCTTGTTTGCTGGCGCTATTGTGCTGTTTTTGTTGATCAACAGCGCCGCCTCATTTGTTTTCGCAAAGTATAAAGAGGGAGTTCACGAAGACTTTGCCGCAGAAGCAATTCAAAAGTCCACGACAAAACCGAACGTTGTTTTTTCTGGCTCATCCACGGTCCTTTACCCTCTCTACCAGTTAGATTGGTCGACTTACGGTGCTCAGCCAGCCTTCGAACAATACACTCATGTGCATTATGTCGAAGATGCCTTAAGCCAACAGACACAGCGAAAAGTACAAGTCAACAATATTTCGTTTCTCGGATTTATGATCTCGGACGATTTATTCATCATAAAAAATTATCTAGAAGGAGA
>PLZS01000019.1 GCA_003153555.1 Candidatus Melainabacteria bacterium
CTGTTCTCGCAAATTACTATTTGACCTACAAATGCAATTCTCGCTGTACTTATTGCGATATTCCGATCAAGCCAGAAAATATTCGCATCAAAGAAACGTCACCTGAAGTCATCATTGAAAATTTGGCTGCATTGAAAAGATTGGGTGTGAAGGCCGTCGATTTCACTGGCGGAGAGCCATTGATCTATCCGCATTTGCCTCGGGTATTGCGCGCAGCCAAAGATATGGGTCTGTTCACTAGCTTGGCTAATACAGGCACTTTGTACAATCGCGTGGCAGAGGATATCAAAGGACTCGTAGACGATCTTAAGTTCTCCTTGTCTACAACTGATCCAGATTTCTATAAAGCTGAGCGCGGTATCAACGGCTTTGAAAAAGTGATTGAGAGTATCAAGCTCGCAAAGTCGCTTGGTGAGCAACCTTCCATCATCGCAACCGCGACACCCGAATCAATTTGGGGCATGGAAAAAGTGATCAGGCTGGCCCAAGAACTTGGTGTAGTTGTTCTCCTTGGACCGGTTTTCGATTTCTGCGACAACGCTTTATTGCACAATGAAGGTATTGAAGAAATTCGTCGGTTGGCTCAATTTGACAATGTTTGTGTCAACTGGGCGTTTCTGGAATTTTATCTCGATGGTGGCAATCAAATCTCCAAACCTCGATGCAAAGCCGTTTCATCTGTGGTTGTTATCTCACCGGATGATCACTTGCTGCTGCCTTGCTATCACATGCACGACGAGCGCTTAAAAATTCAGCACGAAAATGGTAGGTCCAATCTTGATGATATGTGGCACAGCCCCCCGGTTCAAGAGAAGAAAAAAATGGAAGGTGCCTGGGGTTTCTGTCAGGGATGCACGATATGGTGCTATTTCGAAACATCGTTTCTCTGGCCACCTGACAAATATTTCTTCTTAAACATGAGAAGCAAGGCTCGCTGGGGCAAAGAAAAAATCAAGCAGTACGTAGAAAGTAGAACCAAGCTCAATTTAACCCGGCGTATGCCTGGCAGCACCGACAAACAACTGACCGGGGTCTCCACCAACCCCATCACCAGTCAAGATGTGTTAACAAGCAGCACGCCTGGCTCTTGCGCCACAAGCGCACCAGTAGCCGCTGGTATTGCACGTGAAGGAGCGTGTGCCGCTGAACCGGCACAGCTCGAATACACAATCACTCCTGTCACAATCGAGACTAAGAAGTAAGTTTATTGTTTTTGGCAACTTTACCAACCAGTAAAGTCTGGGACTCTTGACCGGTTGTATCTAATCGGATACAATTTAGGATATGTACACTTTTCTAAGGTCAGATGAATTCGACAAGTGGCTCACCGGCTTGCGAGATCATGTTGCAAAAGCGCGGATAGCAGTGCGAATCCGATCTGCCGAACAAGGCAACCTGGGTGATTGCAAACCGGTTGGCGCTGGTATTTCAGAGATGCGGATCAAAGTTGGTCCTGGTTATCGACTTTATTTTGCACGGCGGGACAAGGTGGTGTACTTGCTGTTATGTGGAGGCGATAAGTCGACGCAAAAACAAGATATTCAGCGCGCCAAAACAATGCTAGAAAAATTTGGAAAGGAGTAAGAATCATGACTCAGTTTGCCCCCTTTGATGCAGCAGATTACCTCGATAACGAAAAAGTTATCGCTGAATATTTAAATGCTGCACTCGAAGATCCGAACCCCGATGTGTTTTTGGTAGCAGTACGGGATGTTGCCAAAGCACATGGAATGGCTCAACTTGCTAAGGATACTGGACTAGGCCGAGAGAGCCTCTATAAGGCGCTAACGCCTGGAGCGAAACCACGCTACGACACCGTGCTGAAGCTGCTCCAAGCACTAGGAGTAAAGCTTCAGGCTTTCCCTGCGCACCTGAATGATCCAAGGCAACGCGTTGGCGGCAAGAAGAAGCAAGCGAGCTAATCTAAGCCGTCACTCTCCTGAGTTCCTTCACGATGTCCGGCAAACTTATAGCCGTGAGATTTGCTCCAAGTGAAAATCGCTCCAGTCAATTACCCGATTCTCTGTAAACTTGAAACTGGAGATAATCCCCAAAAAATGTCTGGACCTGAAAACGCCAATCTAACCGCAACTGCTTTAGGTGAGCACTTCCAGCCCATGTTTTTTAGCGACGCATAGAAGCTTCAGGGCTGCGCCTTGTGGACGTGTTGCTCCCGACTCCCATTTTTCTACCGTGCTCTCGCTGGTATTTAAATAGCGGGCAAAAACCGGCTGGCTCACATGATAGCTTTCGCGCAATGCTTTGATTTGTTTTGGTTCTAGAACTTCAGGCACAGCAAGACAGCTTTCGTCGAAATGACGCATGGTTTCTTTACTTACAATGCCAGTTTTATGCATGCCAGCAACTGCACTGTGGATTGCTTCGAAAGCATCGCTTTTAAATTTCTTCGCCATGACAAATCTCCCTAATATCTTGCTCTGCAATTTTTTGTTCAGGCGTTTCTTAAATACACCTCCGCCCAGGTCGTCGCACTGTCCTAGCCTCACTTGCTCAATCGCTTTGCACAAATCGGCATCGCTTATATCGGCTTTTTCGCAGCTTTGGCAAACCATTCTGTTTTGAAAGCCCGAGGCGTGATTTGTCCTTTCATTGAACAAGTGTAGCATTGATTACGACCTTTGTCGAGTTTGTAATGCGCGCGGACTGCTCTTTGTTGTCGATATTCTCGCGGTCTTTTTTTGCAAACAAATCCAGCCACTGAAGTCGTCTTCTAAAAATGACAAGGGAAAAGGAAGACTTTCTATAGGCACCCAGTCTTCTCAAAGATGTTATATGCTATATAACGTTGACGGGGCGTTAGCGCAGTTGGTAGCGCGCTTCAATGGCATTGAAGAGGTCACCGGTTCGAATCCGGTACGCTCCACCACTTACGGGAAGGTTTTCGAGTTGATTCGAGAACCTTCTTTTTTCACCGCCTGAGATGATGACAGATTTATCGAGTTCAGCTGAGAAGAGGAAGCGAAAATGCAATTCATAGTAACTGGTCTCGACGGCAGCGATGAGGGTGCTTTGGAGCGCCGCATGGCTTCTCGAACCGCACACTTAGAGCAATTCGAAAAAATGAAGACCGAAAAGAAGTTTTTGTTTGCGGCGGCAATCCTTGACGACCATGAAAAGATGGTTGGATCTATCGTCTTTTGCGACTTTCCGAATAGGGCTGAACTTGATCGATGGCTTGAGAGCGAGCCTTACGTGCTCGGAAACGTCTGGCAAGATATTGTTGTGAAACAATGCAAGGTAGTTCCTAGTTGTTTGACAGCAGCAAAAGGCTGAAGACGAGCACTATCAGTGGACTATCGAGTTCAACTCAGACTTGATCTGCTCTTGTAGTTCGCTGCTATTGCCAATATGAACAAAGTGCACCAAGCCATCTTTCCCGACGATTACAGTCTGAGGAATGCCGCTTACGTGATAAAGCCTGCTCACTTTGCCATCAGGATCCAGTCCAGCTGTAATATGCAGCGAATGTTCGCGCAAGAAATTTTTGACTTTTAGCGGATGTTCCATCTGATTGATTGCGATAAACTCTACGCCTTGTGACGCATATTCCGCGGTCACTTCCGATAACACCGGTAGAGCTCTACAGCATGGACCGCACCATGTAGCCCAAAATTCCATCACTGTGACTTTGTCACGATGTTTAGATAACGTAAACGTTTTACCGTTTGCTGTACGCACCGTAAAATTTGGCGCTGCGAACCCAACAAGTGGATGTTCACTATCGTGCCCTGGTGGCACCACAAAATGAGTTACTTTCTGGCTATCTGCACCCGCATTGAAAGGGTGAATTGACAACCTCGGATTTGCTTGCAGGTTCGAGTAAAGTATGGTGGTAGAAGCTTTAATCACCCCCGTATCTTGATCTGGAAACGGTTTGTATTTCTTTATCCATGGTTGTTTTCCGGCACTCACCCAAATCTGCATGTCACCAGTCTTCTTGCTTAACAGCAGAGAATGGCAAAGCTCGCCTTCAACTGTTTCCTTGCCGTCATACTTAAACGACGTCACGCCACTGGTAATGACTGAGTAGGGATTTTCGCCAAGCAATGCCTTCAGCAACGAATTGGTTACCGCTCCTTTGGTGACAAAGCTAAAATCTTGATTGTTGAAGTTATTANNCCCAGCCGTCTGAACTTTCAACAAACATGTGCCAGTTTTGCTTACGAAAATAGCCAATGTTGTCGTTCAATACAGCATTTCCGGCGCTACCGCGATCCGTCTTGTCTTTTGAAAAAACGCTCAGATACTTCGGTCTTTTGAACTTAAACTTCAAACTGTTCTTGTTGTGTTGCCACGATCCGACTTGCTTGATCGCGACATCAGTTTCCATCTCCCCGGAAAAACTGTCTAAGTCGCGGTAGAACTGACAGGATTGACTGAGAAGCCGGCTCGCCAGCTCGCTACTAGCCGCGCTGCTCGTCGTTGACGGATCAACTATCGCGTGCGCGGAATTGATGGTCATAGAAGCGCTAACCAAGACTGAAATTGCAACACAGGAAACAAACTTAAACACAGAAGGAATCACAAGTCGCCTTGCTTGAAAAGTTTCGCAAGGTCCCGTCTGCCGTGGACTATTCTGACAATTTCGATAGCACCATCCAAGGTGCGGTAGAAGATAACATAGTCTTTTTCGGTTAAGCTTCTCAGCCCGCGTTGAAATTCGGGTCGATTGCGTCCGATGCGCGGATTTGCTACCGCATCCTTACATCGTTCTTCGAGGCGATCAACTACAGCGAAGGCAGCTTGCAGGTTGTCTTTAGCAATGTGTGTACCAATGGTTTGTAAGTCTGTAGCTGCAAGAGGTGAGAAGATTGGCAATCTCACTTCGTGCTGCCTTCCTGGCGCAAACGCTCTCGAAGTTCAGCGAAAACCTGCTTGCCGGGGATGCCTTCACCTTTGTCGAGCTGATCGATTCCTAACTGAAGATCCCGTCTGAGTTCCTGCAGCTTCATTTGTCGCAACAGTTCTTGTTGCTCTTCTTGTGGCAAATCGTTGACCAGCTTGAGGACTTGATCCATTGAGAGCCTTTCTGGTTTTGGTTGAGCCATGCTGGTGTACCTCTAGTGTCTTTAGTATAAGCCCAAGTGTGGAAAACGGTTATTTCCGCTTGTCACAGGTAAGAGCATGTCGCCACACCCGTCGGCGCCGACCTGACGTCAACTACTTTTTGTGCCGGCAAGAACTATTTTCGATGATCAGTAGTCATCCAAATTGACGCAGATATGCCGATTCAGCACATGCAAAAACCCTTTTATCCAACCTCCATCCAATTGTAAAGTTGTTACTTTTCTTGTTACAATTAGTATGATAATGTGTATTACACAATTACTAACGAAATGGAACTTTGGGTTCACAAATCCTTCTTACTATTATGGGATGTGCCCCATATCCGGCACATCGTGACGCAACTAGAGTGTAATAAGAAGGCTACAGAGGTGTGATATGAGAAAGAATCCTGACAAGCGGTTTTCGGTTTGTATTGACCCTGAAGTAGCAAAGGTTTTGGACGAACACGTTGCCCACACCCCTGATACGAATAGAAGCCAGGTCGTCGAACAGGCGGTTAAGGTTTGGCTATCAGAGAGCTTATCGGGCTATACAGACAAAGAACTGGTACTTCAAGCGGCTATGAAACTCTACGAAGAACAGCAAGAACAAGAGCTTTATCGAGCATACTACGCAGAATTGAGCGATAAGTCGCGTTCGGAAATCGCCGCGTGGACTGAAGCTTCTGAAGATTCTGCCAAGTCTCAGTGGTTCCCGCATTCCGGTTAAATCGTAAATGAGTCAGCCGACAAACAAGCATCGCGCAGATCCACGCAGGGGTGATGTGTGGAAAGTTGCTTTTCCTAACTGCCCGAATGATCCACATTTGCCGCGTCCAGCAATCGTCATTTCTAACGATAAGCACAATCAGTACGCTGACAGCGTGCTCGTGGTTCCAGTCTTTAACGACAAGGAATTACCCAGACTTTTGCCAACGCACGTCTCTATAAGCAAAGGAACAGGTGGGTTGACTAAAGACTCGCGCGCGATGTGTGAGCATATCGCTAGTGTCGATAAAAACAAGTTAGTCGAGCAACTTGGAGTCATGCCATCAATAATTTTGACTTCAATCGTCCAAGGGATTAAAAAGGCTGTCGAGTAACTCAGGATTGCCATATTTCTGTAGTGCTGGGCACCGTATACGGTGCCCCACAATTAGCACAAGGGTCGCGATGTCACCCTCCTGAGTTCCTTCACGATGTCCGGCAAACTTATAGCCGTGAGATTTGCTCCAAGTGAAAATCGCTCCAGTCCTGGATAGACGACGAAACGCGCAGATGGTTGCAAATCCTCGCATGCCAAATGAAATCCCCGCTCAGGTTTGGGAGCCATGCTCCTCTTGATCTCGATCGCCCATAAATCCTGTGGCGGCAGTGATAGTACGAGATCGACTTCAGCCCCTCCACTCGTGCGATAGAAACCTGCATCCGCACCGAACGGAAGATGTGTGAGAAGGTTTTCGATAACCAACCCCTCCCAAGTTGCTCCGGCGACAGGATGACCCAACAGCACGTCCATAGTGCCAATGTTGAGAAGCGCGTGCGCCAGCCCACAATCGCGAATATATGTTTTAGGCGAACGAACCAGCCGCTTGCCAGCATTGCTCATCCACGGGCTTAAACGACGCACCAGCAGCAGATCGACCATTAGGTCCAAATAGCGGCCGACCGTCACGCCGCTTACGCCAAGAGAACCTGCAAGTTGGGCAGCATTGAACGGCTGTCCCTGGTTGTGTGCGAGCATTGTCCAGAATCGTCGCAGGGTCTCCGCCGGTATCCGCGGGCCCAGCTGGGCTATGTCCCGCTCTAAGTAGCTGCGAATAAAATCCTGGCGCCAAGAGACGCTGGCAGCCTCGTTTGAAGCCAGGTAGCTCTTCGGAAAACCTCCTCTAAGCCAAAGCCGCTCCTGCTCTGCCATCTCCACCTGGATCTCCGTCGCCGAAAATGGTCCAAGCTCCATGTAACCGATCCGTCCGGCTAGGGTTTCCGAAGATTGTTGGAGCAAATCCAGAGATGCCGAACCCAGTACCAGAAATCGTCCGGTTTCACGTCCTTGCCTTCGCCCTTCGTCGATAATGCCACGCAGCGGCTGAAACAGTCCTGGCGCACGATGGATCTCGTCCAACACGATGAAAGTGTCCTGGTATGCAGCAAAAAAGGCCAGCGGATCAGCCAGCTTCGCCTGATCAAGCGGGGATTCCAGATCCAGGTACAAGGAGGGTCGACTATCGGCAATCGAGCGAGCCAACGTTGTCTTACCGACCTGTCTAGGTCCAAGAAGCCCGACAGCTGGCTGAAGACTCAGCATCATTTCAAGCTGCTGTTTTTGTTCGCGATTGATCATAACCATGTAATTCTAACACTAAATATTAGATTAGTAGCCTTCGGCTTGTTTCGTGGACCGGAATAATGGATGAATCAAAGATTAATTCCTCTCAGATCGAGAGGACAATTTCTTGCTTTATTCCTCTCAGGCTGAGAGGATAGTAATATGAGGAATGGTGCGAAACGTGGAGATTCTGAATTCAAGAGTTATCGACCAGTTTATTGAAAAGCATGCCGACGCGGAAGCCTCGTTCAAAGATTGGGTAACAAAAACGAGAGCCGCTAAATGGGAGAACAATGCAGATGTTCAAAAGACATTCAATAGTGCCGATCATCTAGGAGATCAGAAGTTTATTTTCAACATTGGCGGCAATAACTTCCGCATGGCGGCAATGGTCTGGATAGAGAGTGAGAGAGTTTACGTATTAAAGCTTATGACTCATGCTGAATACGACAAGGAGAAGTTCTGATGGTAATGGAAAAATATAAAGCTCTTATCGAGCGCTTCGCCTTGGTGCCAATCAAAAACGATGCTCACCTGGACGAAGCACACGAAGTTGCCCAAAGTTTGATGCTTAGAGAAGTACCTCTTGCTGCTGACGAAGGTGAATACTTGGAAGTTTTGTTGAATGAAATTGGCAAGTATGAGAAGAAATATCATGCACTTAAATGTGATGAGATGACGCCCCTTGAACTCTTGCTCTCATTTATGAAAGACCATGGACTAAAGCAAGTAGAGGTAGCAAACGTGCTTGGCGTGTCTTCTGGTGTCATCAATGAAATAGTGAAGGGCAAAAGGGAGCTAACAAAGGAGCAATGCGTCAAGCTCGGCAATCACTTCAAAGTGACACCGGCTGCATTTCTTCCGAGAGTTTTAGCCTAGATGGTCGCAGGCTGGAAAGCATTGCCAAACTTTGCATAACGAACATCGAGCATAAAACGCCATTGATAGTCCATAATCCTAGGATAGTCGACTACAGCGTTGGAATTGAGGATGAACCCACCCTCTGGAAAAAAAACAATTCCGCTAATTGTGCTCGCCATTGGCGTGCTCTTTGTGACGTTTCACATATTGGTGAATGGCGCAGCATGGATCAAGTCATCTTTTACGCCAATTGCGCATCCATCTACTTACCGTTTCGCAACCTATGATAAATTGCTCCACGAAGTCGTCAAAGGTGATTCAGTCGACTACAAAGCCTTGAAAAAATCGCCGCTATTAGACAAAGCGGTGGATGAATTGGCTGTTGTTAGCCCCGACAAGCTTGAGAACGACAAAGAAAAGCTGTGTTTCTGGATCAATTCGTACAATCTCCTCATCCTAAAATCCATTAGCGACCGCTATCCGATCAATTCCATTAGACGTTTAGGTAACTCGATCAGTTTTCGAAAGTTCACCATCGGTGGTGACACTTATTCGGTACGCGATATTCCAGATCTCAAGTTAAACTCGTATTTCAAGCGCAATCCATTGCTGACATTTCTTGTCTGCGGCGGCGCCAAAGGGGAGCCTGCCTTGCTAGATCACGCAATCGAACCCGCAACCGTGATCACAGACGCGGAGAAAGCACTTGATCAATTCGTCAACAATCCAATGAACACAAGATACGACGAAGTGGCCAACGTCTTTTACATCTCGTCCTATTTTCAACGATATGATGATTATTTTGTGGCATATTTCGAATCGCCTCATATGCTGGCAGCTACGCACATGAAGAAGCCCGTACCGGTAGCGAACGCCACTGTCTTAAAAACATTTGCGCGTCAGTTTGATTGGAGCTTGAACGATGTTGACCGTCAAGCAACAAACACTCACTAATAGCCTTTTAGCCGACTCACTAATAGCCTTTTCACCGACTCGCTAATAGCCTTTTCGCAGCAGCTGTGATAGTCCGACGGGACAATTTATGGCAGGAAAGGCTGTGATTCATTGGCTGGGCGAGTGATGACATTGACACTTCGCCCCCTAAACGCAGCGGAAATCGCAGAGCAGGCGCCTTGCCGTTTGCTCGATGTAGTGGCTGAACACCCCAAGGATTGCCTGGGCGCGTATTGCGCACACAAACTGTCCGCAATACGCAGACGGGATTATACGTGTGAGGCAGAGAGGTTATTGTCATGGCTCAAAGCAAACCAGAGCGCACATTAATAGACGAGATCATTAAGCTCGTCTACCCGTTAACGCCGCAGGAACATGACGAGCTAGTAGAACAGATGAAACGGCAGTGGGCCGAAGGCACGGACAATGTCACGTTTAACCGTAAAGAAAATCAGCAGGCATTTTCTCTGGCTGTCCAGCTTACACCCGAAGAGCAAGAAGAATTGCTTGACGAGCTTAAACTTGTCTGGTTGCGGCGTGCGTTGGATGAAGGCGAAGACTCGCTGAGGCAGCACGGCGGCATTCCGGCTGATGAAGTGTTTGACAGGCTACAGGCAAAATACGAGCGCATGAAGGCTGAAAAGCAGTGACACTTGTCTTTTCTTCGGATGCTGAGGCTGATTTCGAACGAAGTTTCTGCGGGCACATGCCTTTCTTGAAAAACAGACGGCTTATCGAATTCAGCCTTCAAATAATTTTTGCACTGTCTTCATCGGAAGGTATAAGCGGTCGGAACGAGCTTTCAAAGGAATGAATCCCCATTCTTTCGAATACCAATTGTAAATCCTGAGATCAATGGCATCTACCACGACCGCAAAGGACGCTATTTCTTTGCTGTGCGTCAGGCTTCTGTTTAGAGCATCCATCAGCAAATATTCGCCGATACCGCCACCTTTGAATTTCAGATTCCGGGCAAGGCGTCCTATCAAAGTCGCAGGAATCAACGGATAAGGGGGTAATTGTTTACGAACGTTTGACTCAAGCTCACCTGGATCAATTGCGGTCGCAGAGAGAGTGTAATAGCCGGCTACGGAATCTGGATCAGCTGCGGAAACGAGTACAAAACACGCTGACACATTTCGTTTTGCGTCTTGCCCAGCTTGAACTTGAAGATATTTATCCAAGCCGTCGTTGCCGCAGGCAAAGCCAGTTCGGTCGTGGTTCTTAGATAGCGGTTGTATAAGCGGCGATTCAACTTGAACCGACATTCTATCCGCTTTTTCGCTGCAAATATCGTTTGGCCGCCGCTTTCAAGTTTGAATTCGGTTCTGGAGGATTCAGTAAGGCTTGAACGAAAGCCTCGCGATCTTGCTCAGCCAGGCGAATAATTTCGTGTGATTGGATCACGCGTGATGATGCCTCATGCAGACTACTGACGACGAATTCCGTAAGAGTTCTTCCTTGAATTGCCGCAGCCTTAGCAAAAATGGCCTTTTCTTGCGCACTTATACGAGCTTCGAGTCTTTCGACTTTATAGCCCGGTTGTGTTTCCTTTTTCTTTGAAGATGGCATTTTAAGTACCTCTCTATCATCGTACGGCAATTCGCCGCACATGGCAATCGGCGATTAGGTTTCTCGGTTTCTGGCATTCGGAGCATCAGTCGGCACATCGCGCTGTCACCCTATTATTGTCGCTCACTACTGATATCATTGAATGAACTGGCTTGATGCGCAAATAATCGAAACTCTTTATTTCACTGCAACAAGCCTATCCGAACTTAGACTAGGCATCGAAACTTTGCCCGCAGGCAAGCGGAAAGAAGCACTTGGAGTTGATGTTAACGCGCTGGTAGCAAACTTTTTTGCCTCGCGGATATTGTCTTTTGACAGGGAAGCGGCTCTAGCCTATGGTGCGCTGGTGGCAGCCGCTCGGGCTGTCGGTCGTGCTGTATCTGTCACTGACGGACAAATTGGCGCTATTGCTAGCGTGCACGGCTTCACCGTTGCAACCCGCGATACTGGGCCTTTTATCGCTCTTGGGGTGTCCACTATAAATCCATGGGATGGGCTTGATAGAAAGAGATAGATCCTTTTGAGAGGATGCTGTCATCTAAGAATCCATCTGGCAGGTTTTGACACGCTACGCCAGAGAGAACGGACCCAACGAAGCAATTTTTTGACGCCATAGACCGGAAATCAATATTTGACTTATTGATTTCCAATACGCCCGTGATAAAAAAGATGCATCTGAACGATAGTGGGCTATTGTGTCACCTTCTTGACTGCGATTCGACAGCGCTGGCAAGCGATGCGACTTTACTCGGAATGGTATTTGAAAATTTTTTGGTCATGGAGCTGATGAAGCAGATTACTTGGAGCATAATTCGTCCTCGGCTATATCACTTCCGGACTGAGAGCGGGTACGAAGTTGACATAGTGCTGGAATCTGGTGATGGACGCATTGTAGGTATTGAATGTAAGAGCGGAATTCGACTTAACTCTGATACATTCAAAGGGCTCAGAGCCTTAAAAGAGCTGACTGGCAAAAAGTTTCATCGAGGTATAGTGCTTTATTTAGGGACCGATATGCTCACCTTTGAAAAAGATTTTCAAGCCGTTCCGGTATCCGCCTTGTGGGATAAACGATCAATGGCGAGTATGTTTTGTTTGGACCAATGGCGATGTTTTTGACGTAGAGATTGTCGACTATCACTAAGGAGCAATCATGAGAAAATTAGCACCGATACATCCAGGTGAAATCCTGCGTGAGGAGTTCCTGATTCCATATGGTCTGACTGCAAACGGATTAGCTCTTAGCCTGAGCGTTCCTGCTACTCGCATCAGTGAGATAACGAATGAACGCAGATCAATTACGGCCGATACTGCCATGCGATTAGCGCGATTCTTTAAGATGACTCCGGAATTCTGGATGAACCTACAACGCGACTTTGATTTAGCCATGATCGAAGATCAATCAGGAAAAGAGATTCGCAAGGCAGTGAGCCCTTGTAAAAGTATTGCAACGCTTGGGACATAGCGTAGCACCGTACCGAAGCCAAAATTCAGATTGTGGCATACTTCTTCATATGCATATGCTGGCAGCTATGCATATGAAGAAGTCCGTACCGGTAGCAAGCGCCACTGTCTTAAAAACGTTTGCGCGTAACTTTGATTGGAGCTTGAACCATGTTGAACCCGAATCAAAAACAAATTCCGAAGCGCCCAAGCAAAGTGATAAGTAAATCAATTTACAGGATCAGCATTTCATTATTGAGCTGTTTGTTTGTCGCCTGCAAGTCCAATTCTGCTGACAAAATTGCGCCGTCTCCTGAATCCCCTGGACGTTTCATCACACAACAAGTTGTTGTAGATGAGCCCATTAAAGTGGTCTATCCAAACGGATCTGCCATTCCAGCCTCGTCCACATTCATTGCCGGTGCCACCGCAGCAGGAACATCTATAACTTGTAACGGAGCAGCCGTGCATGTCACTCCGCAAGGATTTTTTGCACATGTGGTGCAACTGAAGCCTGGCGAAAACTCATTCCTTTTAGTTCAACAGCCTTCTGGCAAACAACGCGAGCTGATCATAAAGAGAGAACTACCGCAACCAGCCATAAGTCCAGACGTATTCAAAATTGATCCAGAGCGCATACAACCTAACAACGACCGCGGTGTCGTGATTGGCGACTTAATCGAATTCAGTGCTAGGGCAACTCCAGAAGCTGAAGTTATTGTTGGTCTAGGCAAACGCAAAATCATTTTGAGACCAGCAGCAGCAGTCTCAAGAGCAGCAGCAGCCGTACGGAAACATCGGAAGTCAGTCAAGGCAACAGTAGCAGGATCAAGTGTGAATCAAGGTTTGGACGCTGCCTATGGGAAAGTCTATCAAAGACGCTCAGCTTCACCACCTGATTTATATGTAGGTTATTATAAAGTTCAACCGGATGATCAATGGAAAGATGTGCAACCAAAATTCACTCTTAACCATGCCGGTAAAACAAAGTCGATTTTAGGCGCCGCTAGACTAACTACAATTGCACAGCCAATCTTAGCCGAGACAATTCACACTGACACAATCGTACGCGTTGGTCCTGGCGCTGGCAGAACAACCCCATTGAGCAACGGCGTTCGTTTTTTTGTTGATGGCTGGCAAGGCGATCAAATCCGGTGCACCTTCGCACCAAGTCATCATTTTTGGATCAAGAAAGACGATTTGATTTTTGAACCTAATTCTCCTGACTCTGGCGCGGCACCGAATTCGGTGGCAAGAACAATCAATGTCGGCATCGACGACTATGGAAGTACCGTTACAGTTCCACTCAGTCAACGCTTGCCCTATCAAATCGAGCAACAGCTGAAACCAAATGACCTAATCCTGCGGATTTTTGGCGTCACCGCTGATACGGACTGGGTCACGCCAGCACTCTCTTCGCAGTCTGGACTAGTTGACCGAGTCACATACAAACAGTCCGCAGACGGCGTCTATGAAGTGCACGTGCCAATCAAATCTGGACGACAATGGGGATTCAAAGCTGATTACGATGAAACAAACCTCGTCTTGCACATCAAAGCAGCACCAAAATTGAATGCGACAACGAACAATCTGCAGGGCTTGACGATTTGTGTCGATCCCGGTCATGGAGGAAGGGAGAGTGGAGCGATCGGCTGCTCAGGCATCAAAGAAGCCAACATCAACCTGGGCATCGCGTTGAAGCTAAAAACGTTGCTAGAAAATGCCGGCGCTAAGGTAATAATGACTCGCGTTACTGACCGCGAAGTGTCGCTAGACGAACGTGTCGAGATTGCAAACAATGCCCATGTGGATGTAATTCTTTCCATCCACAATAACTCGCTGCCGGACGGTCGCGACCCTCTCACTGAGCATGGAACCTCGTCTTACTGGTACCATCCTCAGTCAATCTCACTCGCCCGGACACTCAACACCGGAATGGTTCAAGATGTTGATTTTCCTGACTTTGGTTCGCGATTCCAAAACCTGGCATTGACAAGACCAAGCGGAATGCTTGCGGTGTTGGCTGAGGTTGGATTTGTTATCAACCCGGAAGAGTATGCGGTGTTGATTAGTCCCGACGGGCAGCAGAGGGCAGCCGAAGGTCTGCTAAAAGGTTTAGTCACCTATCTGCATCCACCGGCTAAGCACTAATTAGACGAGAGTTTGTTAGTGCTTGCCTGAACGAGCTTCTTGATTATGACAAGCCTAATCCTCGCCCACCATTGAATGAGGCAGATCTCGACAACCTGCCCCGAGCGTGTTATATTTTTATATAATCAAGAGAGGAGTCCCCATGCATACAACCAATCTCCGCAAGGTCGGCGGCTCGGTAATGTTGTCCATACCGCCCGCAATTCTCGAGTTGCTTCACCTGCAAGCGGGCACCACCGTCGGCGTCAGCGTCGATGGCGGACGTCTGGTGATCGAACCGCATCCACGCCCGCGCTATACACTCGCTGAACTGCTAGCAGCGTCTGACTACTCACAGCAGCAACCACCCGAAGAACGGGAATGGATCGATGCGCCTGCGGTTGGTCGCGAAATCATATGAAACGCGGCGATATTTATCTGGTAACACTCGACCCCACGACAGGACGCGAGCAACGCGGCAGTCGTCCTGTGCTGGTTGTCTCAACTGCTGAATTCAATAAAGCGACGAAATTGCCGGTTATTTTGCCAATCACAAATGGCGGCGAGTTTGCCAAACGCATTGGCTTCGCCGTGCCTATTTCGGGAATCAAAACAACCGGGGTTGTGCGCTGCGATCAGCCCCGTGTGCTCGATCTTCATGCGCGTAATGGCAGGAAGGTGGATACGCTACCAGCAGACCTCTTGGCTGAAGTGCTGGCAAGGGTCGCGCCGATTTTCGAGTAACTCAAGGTCGCGGGCGATAGCCAATTCTCGCGAGCAAGCGACACGATCTTGAGGATTGCGGATGAGAATCGGAAAGAGCCCTCTCGTCGCAGCGGCTCCGCGCCGACATGCGTGGGATAGAATGTATCTCGATTGAAAACGGCTGCTAAAAACGCCGTGGCGATGGTCGCCAAGGAGAACATGAACAATCGGATTGTAGTTGATATCGGAAACACTAGAATTTCTTGCGGTGTATTTCTCGACGGAAAAATAGTAGATCTTTCGCACCATCTCCTCAGCAATACGCAGAAGGCCGCCACCGATATTGCAGCGGATGCCGACGCAATGCACATTACAGAGATTGCGCTATGCTCAGTTGTGCCGTCTGTCAGCCGTTCGCTGCTAGATTTCCTAGAAGTTCATCATCGGAAAATCTTTCAAATAACAGAGGAAACACAAACTGTCATTACCGGTACGTATGATTCACTCGGTGCCGATCGCATCGCCAATATAGTTGCTGCTCGCGCACTTTATCTCAAGAAGGAGTCGGCGATAGTAATCGACTGCGGTACGGCCACGACACTAACTGCGGTATCAGATGTCGGCAGATTCTTGGGCGGTCTGATAACACTTGGGCTTGGAAATACCTTTAGAGCATTACATCAATCAACAGAGCAATTGCCGGAACTAGAAGCATATAACAACGGTCAGCCGCCTATGCCACTAGCTTTTGACACAACCAATGCAATAACTAGTGGATGCATCCACGCGCAAGTGGGAACAATCGAACACTGGATCAAACTTGCTCGACACGAATTGGGCTCAAAGACCACGGTTGTAGCAACCGGAGGCTATGCGTCTGTCATCGCTCCACTTACAAAAGCATTCGATCACATTGATCCGAATCTAACGCTTCACGGAATCAATTTTATAGCCGAGGCTGCAATGGACCAAGTGGATCAAGCTTAAAAGCGCTTTCTAACTCTTCGCGATAGTGCAAATTTGTCATTGCTTCGACCGAGTACATCTCGTCTTCCCAATAACTAGGCTCTCTTCCCTTAAGCTCTTCGAGACGCTTAATCAAGTTTGCCGGCAAGTTATCCTCGTGCATTCTGTTTTCCGTTTCTAGTTTGTCATATAAATTAGACGACTTAATTGACCGTTTGGCGCCATCTGTTATCGATACTACTGTCATATAAAAGTTATACTTCCGTGCGAATCGGTCATCTTGTCAGTATAGTGAAAACCTTTCACTGGAGCCAGTTTAGAGGCTTCAAGGAAAAGAGCAAGACTTGACTACCCGTAAAACTGGCACCGCTCGTTAAACAAAATCGAATCAAAGAAAGATCAAATATATACAGGAGCGCCTCGTATATGGTGGCAATATCGAACCAGGCGTTATCCGGAGCATAGCAGCTCAACTCCGCGATGCCTGGCTGATCCGAGGATAGCCAGTGCTCATAAGTAGGGTCCACTCAGCGATGCCTGGTTTATCAGACGGTTCGGCTTAGACGAGAAATTACTTCCCCCGGTCCGCCCATCCTTCTTTGTTTTCCTGCCTGGCCCTTCCTACTGCAAGAGCCCCCGCGGGCACATCTCGCGTAGCCACTGTGCCCGCTGCTACTGATGCTTTATCTCCCAGCGTGATCGGCGCAACCAAAACTGAATTGCTGCCGGTCGATGCTCCGTCACCAATTGTGGTGCGATTTTTTGCTTTAGTGGCGTGATTATAGTTAGCCGTGATTGTGCCAGCGCCTAGATTTGCATTGCTACCGATGGATGCATCACCTACATAGGACAGGTGCGAAACATTTGTCTTACGTCCGATAACACTCTTCTTGATCTCGACAAAGTTTCCGATTCTGACACTATCGGATATTTCATTACCGTCTCGCAGGTGAGCAAAAGGGCCAACCTTGCATTGTGCGCCAATCGCTGAATTCGACACATTAGACTGCACAATACTTGTGCCATCGCCGACGGTTACAGGACCAGTCATGACCGTGTGCGGCCCAATCAAACAATTCTGGCCGATGTTTATAGTCCCAACTAAATAACATCCAGGCAGCACCGATGAGTCCTGTCCGATGGAAACTTCCGGAGCGATCCATGTCGATGACGCGTCTACAAAAGTTACTCCACTTTCAAGAGCCAAGCGTTGAATGCTCATATCGCGCAGTAACCTAATAGCCTCCGCAAGTTCCAATCTTGAATTGATCCCAGCGACTTCTCGCCAGTCGGCCGCTTGTATTGCGGAAGTCTTTAAATTGGCCTTATAGGCCCATGCCACCATGTCAGTCAAATAGTATTCTTTCTGCCTGTTGTCGTTAGTCAGCCCAAACAAGCCAGGCTTCACTGTCGGCCAATCAAAACAATAGATAGCCGGATTTATTTCGCGGATCTGCTTTTGTTCATCTGACGCATCTTTGTCTTCGATAATGCCTACAACTGAACCATCAGCGTTACGGAGGATGCGACCATAGCTTTTAGCGTCTTCTACTTCTGTGGTTAATAACGTGACGATCGACTTCTCTTTGATATGCCCATCTACGAGGGCTGCAAGCGTATTACCTTGCAACAATGGAGTATCAGCGACGGACACCAACAAGGTTCCGGAAAAGCCTTCCAATGAGGGCACCACTTGCTTCAAGGCATGGCCAGTTCCATGTTGCGGTTCCTGCAAATGGACAGACAACGGAGTCTTTGGCGGATTGGCTTGGAGAAAGGCTCTTACTTGCTCGGCTTCGTGTCCGACCACGACGTGCACATGTTCAATCCCCAATTGATCGACCGCGTCCAGGACGCGTCCTAGAACTGTCTTGCCTAACACCTCGTGCAAAACCTTAGGTTTGGATGATTTCATCCGCTTGCCTTGACCAGCGGCAAGTAAAACAACTTGAGTATTCTTTCGTGCAGACATTAGATTTCACCTTCCTCAAAGCGTCTTGGAAAAACAGATAGTCGTGTTCTGCCAAGCTCTGAGTAAGAATACATCGCTTAACTGTGAGCGATCAAGCGTCATACACTGCCGACGAGCGGAGGGGCGACTCCTGCCAAAAGCCTCGCTAACTCCAGAGAAATAGGCATTTCAGTGCGATGTTCAATCCACATGTACTGTCCTGCACAATTAATTTCCAAGAAATAGTATTTGTGGTCAGGCGACAAGACAAAGTCTATTGCACCGTAGTTCAGCCCGAGCTTGCGCATTAAGGACAGGCATTGTTCAGCAATTTCAGAGGGTAGATCAAATGCATCCATAGCAACTGAATAGTCATGTCGCCAATCCAACTTGCCCGCTCCCGCTTGCGAATCTATTTTGATGCAAAAAACCTTTTGACCCACGATCGTAACGCGCAAATCATAAGCCTTGGGAATGCACTGTTGAAAGAAGTGAGGAGCGTGCATAACTTGATTTAAGTGTGCCAGATCCTCTTGCCGCAAAGGTAATGTGGATATGCCTCGCGGAGTTTCGTAGGCGGGAATAGCAAAATTACTGAGTTCGCTAATCAGCTTGTAAACGACTTGACCATCACATTCTTCAAAAAACTGCTCGACAAGTTCAGGCTGATTCGTCACCAAGGTTTTTGGAATAACAAGACCCATTTCAGCAGCCACATGCAGTTGCCATAGCTTCTGCAAACACTCATAATCGCGACGTGGATGATTAACCCAAAGGCACCGCAAGTGGTGCAACATGCCATCCAGGGCGTTACGCGATTCTTGCTCAACCATATTTTGAATCCAGCGTTCAGGAAACTTACTCGTCACGATTTTTCCTGGACGGCGATGCCAGATCGCTGAATAAGAATGTAAATTCAACGAACCGTTAGCACGCTCGATAAGGCAATCTCCATCGAATCCGCCTGGACGATAGGAAATTTTAGAATGCTCAACGAAATCTTCATAGCGAAAATAATCCACCTCGACATTCATTTCTACAAGATGTCGTTTTACGGTTTCCGCATGCAGATCATCTTCCGATGACAGGATTAGAACCTTAGTTGGCAAGCCGACAATTTTAACTCATTAAGGGTAGAGCAATTTTACTACCGCTATTAATTGTTAGCCGTATCAAAATTGAATTTCGTGTCAGCAGTGCCGGTACTGTAACGAACAGTGGCATGAGCTCCGGGAATAACATTGGCGCTGGCACTACTGTTAATGCTTGGGTTAAAAGGTGCTCCTCCTCCGCTTAGTGTGATCGGAATAAATACCGATTTGACAGGTGTTACAAAATCACCTGAGAACACGAGCGCAAGCTTTCGAATTTTCGGTCCATTCGCCACGGAATTGTCGAAAGCCGGAGACCAAGAGCCAGCAACTGGGGCGTCGAAACGGTATTGAAAGAGAGGATTACCTGTCGAGATGATTGTACCGTTGGTGGCATGGTAGAAACCATCCACTTGATCTTGCACTACAACGGCAAACGGAAAGGCTGCGCTAGATGGTTTCGTAGGTTGAGTCATGAAAAAACGAAAGTCTGTGAATTTATCAACAAAAGTGGCCGACGCGTTTGCAGGAAACTTACCTGCGCCTTGACTCGGATAATTTATCCCCACTGTTCCATCGTTGTTCTTACCGGTGGAATTCACAGTTAAAAAGTAAGTTTTTAAAGCGAAAAAATCAATCAAATTAGCTGGAACTGGGGTCGGTGGCTGACTTGTGGTCCTCACTGATTTAACATAGTTCGCATTAATGGTCGAAACCTGCGCCAATGCCAGTGAGCTATTTAACGAAAACGCTACTAGGCCGAGTGCAGTCAAAGCCTTTCCCAAATTCATACAAGATGCCTCCTAAAAAAGCGGATCCGACGGACGCAGTATACATCCCCCAGGGGCGCTAGTGAACCAGCCCCATTATGCTTGTCGCTGGACACTTTTACACATCAAATTCTGAAAATCTTGTCTATTCTTATGACATCTAACTTTACTTGCTTATGGAGCAGCTTTCTTCCGCTCGGCCTCAGCAAGGGCTTTGTCCAATGCCTCGCGAGCTTTCTGATAGCGTTCCTTAGACTTGCCGACGAGGATATCTGTTGGTTGTATCAAACGTTGATTTAAAGCGGCGATTCGCTGGAGAACTTCAACTTGCTCGGTTTGACGTTTCAATCGTTTTGCTTCGTCACTTGATTCTTTTGACCAGTCCTTTGGATATAAATTCGTGATTCCTTGTTCAAGAGCGGACAGCCTAACAACAAAGAAGTTGTCTCCAGTCTGTGGTTTTGTCGCTTTTTCAACTGTGTTTAGAGATTCAAAAAAATACCGCTTGGCAAGCTCGGGCTCGTTTTTCTCAAGTGCATCTGCGCCAGCGCTGTAGTACCGGTACCACGTGGCCGAAGTAGGCGGAAGTGGATCTCTCGAGTACACGAGGCATGGCCATGCTAACTGCACCACGCAGCACAACAGCGCTGGAATTATTCTCATAGATTAGACAATCGCAGAAACAAAGCCTTAGTTTTTCGCAGTATCAAAGTTGTACCTTCATTCATACAAATTAGCAAACAACTCAGAATTTATTTAATTTACTGGTTGATTGCATCTAAGTTTGCAGCGTCGCATATTGGATCCGAATGCAGAGACCATAACGGAAGTGATGCAGAAGGAAAGGCACCAAAACTGATTGACGAATTTTCAACTCTATCTCTGAGCCACCATGCTCGTAAAAAAAACGGCACCGCATCTGCAAGCTCAAGTCTGCGCTTCGAGCTTGATCGAGCGGTATTAACATCTTCCGAGGTATCTGATGTGCTCATTACTGCCTTTTGCTCGGACTCATTAACCGATAATTACTGACATTCCGGACTGTTGTCATACACTGCTCATGCCTTGCATAGTTATGTCATCACAACTAGAATAAACTCAAAACTTTCAACAGAGATTGAGTTTCAGAGATTGAGTTTCAATCAAATTACCAGTTTACTAGGAGACAACGATGAGTGACGATCGCCTATTGGCAGATGTGAAGGACGCGGAGAATACCTCGTGTGCTCCTAGTCTAAGCCGCAAGCAATTTATTCAGAAAGTTGTCAAAGGTGCGGCATTGACGGGCGCAGTTATCGCTGCACCGAAAGTACTAGATAAGTTCATATTACCAGCGGTCGCCGCCGGGCTCTCAAGCTGCAACTCTACTGATACTCCAGTCTCGCAAGGTGATGTGGATAGCAACGGTGGAACTGACATCATCACTAGTGCTCCAGCAGATACTTTCTGCGCCGGCTAGTGCCGCGTGAGACACAGGAGGCAGTGTCTGCTTGGCCTAGATGGATTAGCGTGGGCTGATTTCCAATCTCTACTTGCACACTTTCCGAAATCTCGAAAATATTTCCGTGCTCTCGAAAACATTGATTTCGAGAGCAATTGTTTTACAACAGCGCAGCCGGTGTGGGCGGAAATACTCACCGGAAAGCCATGGTATCAAAACGGTTGTGTTGGTTACGCGCAGCCCCAAACATCTTTGAATAAATTAGTAGCTTTCAGCGAGAAAAATCTTTCAGTTGAGGCATCCCTGATCCGACCAAAAGAAGGATCCAAAGCAATCATTATCAACACACCAATCTTGGTACCAGATACTGCCACTCGCATTTGGTTATCCGATGGCTCGTTGCCGCTCAACAAGTTAGTGAGTCCGAGAACTCTTCTTGAAACCAAGCCATTTAGTGAATACAAACCCCGACCATATGTCGACATTGGCTCTGCATTAGTATCGACTCGGGAAAGCTTGGAAAACATAATAAACATAGAGGCGTTGAGGATTGAGGCAGCATTAGCATTGCTCAAAACCGATTGGTCCACTTTCATTTGTCGATTCACCGCATTCGATCATCTCGCCCACATACTTGGCAAAGATTTTCTGGAGACTAATGATCTAGAAATTTTCCCGCTTCTCAATTCGCTAATGGAGTCTCTTGACGAGTTTTTTCAATACGTCTTGAGCCTAGCCGATGTTGAAATTTTTATACTCAGCGCCTTTTCCCATCAAGCCTGCCGTTCCACTCTTAACTTAAATAGAGTTCTACAGGAAGCTAAATTTCTCAGTGCCAAACCCTCTATATTTTCCGAAGAAGAAGACACTCATCGAAGAGCAGCCGTCAGCTTGGTGCGGAATGTCGGTTCCCGCAAAAATTTATCAAGCTCTTATGAGGGCAGGATAGTTACCGTGCAGACCGTGGCTGCATCACCTGTTTCGGGCTGCGTCTACATAAATAGTAAAGGGAAATTCGCCGATGGGCTGGTGGAGAAAACGGCCTATCAAGAAACCAGAGCGGTTGTGAGTTCGTACCTCAACAACACACTGACTAGACATTATGGAGCACGAGTTACCGTGAGACAAAATCCTGTTGCAGATTTGTTCGATGTTGCGCTGCCTGAGTTTGTAGTAAGAATCGATGGCGTTGAGTTCGATAATATGTACGAGAATGGCATGCGAGATTATGATTTACCTCGCACCACCCATTGTTCAAAAGGGTTTGTCCTGATGCCTTCTGCAATAGCCAAATCCTCAAAAGTAGAACCGTGGCAAATCAAGGATCTGATGTATGCACGCTAGTGCCACCAAGAAAACCGCCTATGCTCTAGGCAAAGTCTGTTTCAGCGTCCATAACTGTGATGCTGAATTCGAGCAAGATCTGGACATATTGCTGCCTCATGCACATGATCAAAATTTGAACGAAGAAGATGTTCTCGAAATTCGAACAGGATGCGAGAAGGATGTTAGAGGACTGCTCAATCACATTCTCAAGCGCTACCATTCTGGATGCCTATGGATTGATGCCGCATGCCTGATCTCACCTGCAGGAAAAAGAGTATTAATCGCCGGCAGATCAAGCACCGGAAAGAGCACGACTACAATGGCTCTAGCATTGGGTTATGGCTGGAAAGTACTGGCTGAGGATTTAGTTCTTATTGATCTAAAAACCGATAAAGTATTGAAATTCGCATCGCCATTTTCACTAAAGACCGGCACCAAAGAACTACTCGAGAAAACAGTCGGGCGCTCGCCTCAGCCAGTTCTGCGTAGTGAATGGGCTCCCATGAATGAATTAGCAGCAACCGAAAACGATGGTCCGGCTTACTTTGATTTAGCGCTTTATTTCACTCAAATTTTTCAAGGTCCAGAGCTGCTCACGGTATCGGAGATGGCGCCGACCGAGTTCCTGAGAAAGGTACTGGATTGTTCGAACATTTTGCGTATACCAGATTCAGCTACTAAGTTCGTCGAGTACATTAGCAATGGACAATGCTTGATGTTGGATGGCGGTTCGCTCGAAGCGCGAATAGATGCTATCCGCGAAGTGTGTAATTAGTTTTCTACGCGATGGAGTACTCCAGGTGACAACCCGAAAGCCTACAAGAGACCCAGAGATTGAAACCAACATATTGCCTGATGGACACGTGGTTCTCGTTAGTCCAAAGACTGAATGGGCGCACACATTGAATCCGCTAGCAGCGTTAGTGTGGGAATTTTGCGACGGCAACAATACGGCTGCAGATATATTTGCGCAAATTTCGGCTATTGACTCGATACCACATACGAAATCACTAGAACAAGAGATTACAGAGCTGATCACCGAATTAGAAGAATCCGGATTTCTTTTGGAGTGACTGCTCAGCGAGGCGATGTTACCGCGTTCGTTTTCTTTTCGTCGATTGTGAACTCGGGCACAGGCCAGAGCCACCAGCCAAAACTCCTGCGAACAGCTCCCCCCGGAAGCACTAAAACCAAAAGGTGTAACATCTGACATAGTGCATGACGCATTGCCGACAGAGGCCTGCCTTCATTATAATAGCTGCTCAAGAAATCATTTGACGGCATTGCGGCAATGCGAAGCTGCTCCAATTTTCTTTTCCGATCAGCTGAAACGACCAAATTAGCCAACATCATTGGAAAGCTGGTGGCATTCCAAACGAAATACGGACTGCAACAGAAATCAAACAAATTACTGGTCGCGGTTCTCGGAGCGAGCGACTTCAGCACATTGATTGGTATCACCGATCCTAACCTATCGCTTGACACTGATAAACCCAGCCAAGCAACTAGCCCGATCGATTCCTCCTTACACCGCTCGACCAGCACATCCCAAAGATAGCTGTGCTTATTGAGTTCTAGCGTTAAGCGATGAATATCCAACAAAGTCTTCCAGCTAATACATCTATCCTTGAAATAGGTGTAGAGACAGATCATCAAATGATCAACGACGGAGGGTGCAAGAAAATTCGCGCCAAGAACACTGAATTGTTCTGTCTCGCTAAAGAAACGATTGATATCACGAATCTGAACCCCGGCGTCCAAAGGACAAATTTTGATGTCTATCATCGTGCCAATTCTTTGCATTGACGCAACGGATGTCGGTACCAATTCCGGTGCCGGAGTAAGGACGAGCGATGATGGTGGCACAACAGGACCGACTAGAGCCTGGTTACAAAAGCCAGGATCAAGTACGTTGAAAAAACCGGACTCAGTCAATAGTTCAATCAATTTGTCGAAAGCAGTGGGACGCACAACAACATCAAGATCTCCGAACTGTCTGTGATAGGACTCATCGTAGACACTGCGAGACAGTGCCGCTCCTTTGATCCAGACAAGATCGGAATTAATTGAAAGCAATATTTTCAGGACGTCAGCAAAGTCTTTATCAACACGTTTCTGATTAACTGTCTCCATCACCGCCATTTGATTTAACTGAGAGCGTAAATCCTCTTGGAGCAGCTTAACCACGTCGATTTGGCACATCGTATCTAAAACGAATCTGGCACAGCGCGTAAGTTTTACAAGCTCCAAAAACTTTCGGTTAGTATCTGGCTCCATTAGCCGACTGGATTCACCGGCATCTGAACGCAGCACTGCCGCAAACAATCGTTCCTCAGGGGAGAGTGCCTGAAGGCGACCGATCCGTTTGCAACGCACGGACATACCCAAGTCGCGAATCCAAAATTTAGAGAAATCGGGTTCCAACGAATTAACCCACACTTGACTCAGCATACAAAGTCACAGTTTGACTTGCTTCAGCCAGTTCTGCATTAACCAGCCTTACTAGCGCGCTCCAGCTCTCGCTCTATGTCGGTGAGCAGCCGATAGAGATGGACATCCGTTGCGGTGCCTCTTCTCGGCTGACGGATCCGTACAGCAAAGACCTCACTGTCGAACCAAACGACCAGACGTCAGTGTTTCCACCGAGATCAATCCAGTGTCATGTAACAGCTGAACTTGTGCCAAGTTGAACGTAATGATCGCGTTCGCTTTATTCACCAATGCAGTGATGAAATCTCGCTGCGCATTGATCACGTCGATGTTGGTACCAACTCCATTAGCGAGCCGAACCCTTGCCAGGCGCAACTCTTCAGTTGAGGAAATGACCGCTTTATCCGCAACTTCGATTTGTCTCTCTGCAGTTTGACTATTCAAATATGACTCACGCACTTGTTGCAATACGTTGATCAATGATTGATTTGAGTTCAGCAAGGCAATTCTCGCGTTGTGGCGAGCAGCCTCAATAGAAGTTAGCGAGCCGAGTCCGAGCCCCGGGAAGTTCCAGTCCATACGGTAACCAATGCTGTAGCTCTTTCTCATTTGTCTGCTCGAGTATTGAGAAGGAGTGAATTGCTCACCTGCGGCCACGACGGGACCGGCAGTGCTGGTGGGTACTCCCGCGGTAGCTGTGGGAGTAGCGAGGAACGGCTTAGTCGAAATAACTGACCCCGCTGCTGGTGCGTCCAATGGAACGGCGCTAAAACTGCCGGGCACAAAATTATAAGTCTTTCCGAAAGTCGCGCCGTTACCTAAAATGTTTCCATAAAACTGTAGCTGCGGATAAAGTGGTGCCGCTGCGATTTGAATTTGTCTCCGAGCCGCAATTCGAAGTTGCTCATATTGCTTCAATTCTGGCCGATTCAAAATAGCTAACGCTATCAATCTATTGATGTCGACACTAGGATCGATCAAGCGCACTTTTTTGACCGAAGATTCAACAGACAAAAAATTGACTGCCGCGTTCAAATTCAGCACTGTAGCCAAATCGATCGACGAAGTTCTCAGTGCCACCTCTTGTATAAGCAAATTCTGCTCATCACGTGCAAGTTGCGTTTCGGACTGCAAAACTTGAAACTTCGTTCCGGTGCCGGCGCTCTCTAACTGTTGGTTCAAAGTAACTTGAGCTCTGGAAACATCTACAGCTTTGGTTTGAATCTGAAGAAGAGCCTGGTTGTTCACAAGGTTGTAGTAACCGCGCGCGACGGCCAAGAGCGTGTCATTGATCGTGCCGGTGACCTGCGCTTTTGCGGCGCGATAGTTGTGCAACGAAGACAACGTTCCAAACAATACTGAACCACCTTGAAAGCCGAACCATTGAACACCTGCTTGTGCGGATACGTTAGGCGTTTTAAATGTAGTAGGAATAATGCCGCCAATTAAGGTTGAACCTTGCAAGTACTGGTCTTGTCCGTTCAAAATGATGTTCGGCAGAAAACCAGACATGGTGCCAGCCAGGTTCCATTTTTGCTGTTCTTTGTTCGCGTAAGAGATTCGAATCGCCAGATTGTTCGAAATAGCGTAACTAACTGCATCCTTCAAAGAAATTGGCTCAGTGTAGTTGGCTTCTAATCTAATTGGCGGAAGCTTGTTACCCAAAGGAAGCAGTTCGCTGGCCTTGGGCATTTTTAGTTCAATCGACTCACCAAGCAAAAACTGTTGATCGAAGGCTTTATTGTCAGCATCGATAACTTCCTTATCTATGAGGACGTCTTTCCCCGGCAAATTAGTTGCACGACCGGACTCGCCAGTCGATGGATACAACACAGGATCTGGAACTCGACGGACCGGCGATGCCGTGAACGTTCCTTGAGTTGCGGAACCAGCTGGTTGCTGGAAATTTGGCGTGGCGACGCCGCTTCCGCTGGCAGGTGAGACCCCCCCGGGCGAAACGCTCCCAACGCTTGGAGGGGAACTGATAGCGCCAGGCTGATTGAGCCCTGCGTTACCTGCAGGTCCAGCGGCGTTAGTGCCGACCGTTCCCGAGCCACCAGGCTGCGGTTGAGCAAGCACAGGTAGGGCAATTGCCAAACTTAAAAAGGCCGCAAGTAGTTGACATCCACCACTGTAAATACTTAGCTGATTGCTGGTACTTGAAGTCTGTTGACTGAAGAGTTTAGTAGGTAGTGTTGATGGTAAACGTCGCTTCACAGAGGGTTTCCTGATGCCTGGTTACCTAATGAATACCTACTCAACCAGGTCGACAAGTAAGCATACATCACTGTTCTGCATTTAATCCCTCAGCAGTCAGAATTGTAATGAGCGCGGCAAATGGCATTAGAGCGCGCACATGTAAGATTGTCACGCCGTAGAAAGCGACACATACTCGCACCAAATGCAGTGCCGACAAAGAGCTTGGATATCTGCGTCAATCGAGTAATCAGATCGCTCTCGCGAGCCGAATATGGCCCGGAATAGCTATTCGGATCAGGTCTGCACACTAAAGAAAAACTCAATAAGAAAAGACCCGGCTGATTGGCCGGGTCTTTTGAATTGTTCGCAGTGTTGGTGCCGCCCCAACGGATTCTATCCCTAGCTTCCCTCGTACTGGAGTTCCTGCGATGCGTGTCGAACGAAGTCGTTCCACAACTAAGTTGTACCCGATAAGTGACCTACTCCGCCATAGCTTTAACAATCTGTTCATTTTCCGCTCAACATAAAGGATGAAAACGAGCATGGAAAGCGCGGCAAAACAAGTCAGGAGCCTGCCGTTTTGCCCATCGTCGGATATAGTTTAGGCGCCGCACCATATATGGAGCCGGGTCGTAATATTCGTTCACGTTGTGTTCACACTGCTTTCGTTATCATGGGAAAACGAAGCCCCACGGGCTATAAGGAACTCTATGAAAGTTGCTATAACAGGTTCATCGGGACTCGTCGGGTCCGCCTTGAAAGACAAATTGCGAAGTCAAGGTAACGAAGTCGTCACCTTTGTAAGAAGCAACGCATCAGGTCAGTCAGGAAAGTTCTTATGGAATCCAGAAGCTGGAACGATAGATACAGCAGGGTTTGCCGGCGTTAATGCGGTTATCAATCTCGCTGGTGAAAGCATTGCCGCGAAGCGTTGGACTGCTGAACAAAAGATAAAGATACGTGACAGCCGGGTAAAAGGAACAACACTTCTTGCTCAGACTATAGCGAAGCTAGAATCCCGTCCAGAGGTTCTGGTTAGCGCGTCAGCGATTGGGTTCTATGGCGATAGAGGCGACGAAGTCCTGACCGAAAACAGCGCTCCCGGAAAAGGTTTTCTTGCCGATGTTTGTCAACAATGGGAGCGTTCCTCAGAGGCGGCAGAGGCCAGCGGGGTGCGTGTTGTCAGAGCGCGACTCGGCGTTGTTCTCAGTAAAGACGGCGGAGCGCTCCAAAAAATGTTGCCTATCTTTAAGCTGGGTGGCGGCGGAGTGATCGGTTCGGGCAAGCAGTACATGAGTTGGATCGCCCTCGACGATGTAGTCAACGCGCTCATCTTCGCAGTCACCAACAAATCAGTTTCTGGAGCCATGAACGTTGTTGCACCAAACTCGGTGCGCAACTCTGAGTTCACCGAAGCCCTGGGTCATGCGCTGCACAGACCGGCGGTGCTTCCTTTGCCGGCGTTTGCGGCGCAATTGATCATGGGCGAGATGGCTGACCAATTGTTGTTAGCAAGTGCATATGTCGAGCCACTGGCACTTACTGGTAATAAATTTGAATTCGAGTATCCGAATCTTGCGGGTGCCTTGTTGCATGCTTTGGGGAAGACGTCCTAGAAGAGACGGGGAGCATTGAGAAGTAAGTTTAGAAGCCGGCAAGGATGCCGGCGCTCCCAGGAGAGTCGAGTGGATCCCGAAGATGACAGTTTTACGAATTCGGACCTAACTGAATCCATCAGTTTGAGCCAAATTCAGAATCATGTTCGGGAGCTACCGGACCAACTCTTGCTCCTTTATCGAGCCGTTGAGTGCACTCGCAATGGTATTGTCATAACCGACCCAAACAGAACCGACAACCCGATCATCTATTGCAACCAGGCGTTCGCAGAGATGTCAGGATTTCGCATCGACCAAATTATCGGACGCAACTGCAGATTCCTTCAGCGCGATGATCGCGACCAGCCCGCCATTAAGGAGATTCGCGAAGCCATTGCTGCAGGCAAAACGATCACCACAATTATTAGAAACTACCGCAAAAACGGAGAGCTGTTTTGGAACGAGCTGACTGTGTCACCTGTGCACGACGCATCAGGGAAGCTAATAAATTTCATTGGCGTCCAAAATGACGTAAGCGCACGCAAGGAGGCAGAGCGTCGGGTTTCAGAATTTTACTCGGTGATTTCGCACGAGTTGAGAACACCTCTTACATCTATTAATGGTGCCCTCCGAGTCATTGAAGACGGTTCGGCTGGGAAGGTCAACGCAGGTGTCATGAAGCTTGTCAAAATCGCCCTCGGCAATTCAGATCGTTTGATGCGCCTGATCAGTGACATTCTGGATTTGAAAAAGATTGAGTCAGGCAAATTCAAACTCAGTCTTCAGAAAGTGCCACCAGTCTCGGTGATAGATACCGTGATAGAAGCACTCACTCCTGTTGCTGATGAAAAGGGAATCAAGCTCATCAAACAAGTAACGGCAAAGCATTCCGTGGTTTTGGATCCAGATAGAGTTGTTCAGATATTGAGCAACTTAACTATTAACGCGATCAAGTTTTCGCCACCAAACGGGAATGTGGTGCTACTGGTCGATAATCCGTCACCAGACAGCACCAGATTTGCGGTCATAGACCAGGGACCTGGCATACCAGCGGATCAGATTGAAAAACTGTTTGTACGTTTCCAGCAGTTGGATTCATCAGACAAGCGAAGTAAAGGCGGCACCGGGCTCGGCCTATTTATTAGCAAATCGCTTGTGGAACTTCATGGCGGCCACATTGGTGTAGAAAGTACTCCCGGCAAAGGCAGCACCTTTTGGTTTGAGATTTTTTAAAAGAACAAAACCATATGGGATTCAAACAAGCTGAACATCTCGGTATGTATTAGTTGATGCCTGATGCTCGAATCAAGTAAATCTATTGTTGATGTTCTGATTCAGTGCGGCGAATTCGGCGCGCATATCCGAGCGCAGCCCCGAGATTTCGCCACGCATCTCGGAGTTTTCGCCTCGCATTGCGGAGATGTCGCGCCGCATTTCGGATAAGTCGCGCCGCATTTCGGAGAAGTTCATCTTCATCTCTTTAAGAAAATTCTCCTCCTCGATCAATTCTTGATCCATGCGAGCGTATAGTTCATCGTAGTTTCGTTGTGTACGTTGTATTTGAACTGACATCGCTAAAAATTGTTCCTCGGTGGACTGCTGGAGTTGTAGAATCGTCAATTTCATATATTGCCGCACCTCGCACATATCGTCTACATACAAGTACGTCGGCGACGGCTAAAAAGTTTAGCCTGGATTTTCTAGTTTATCCACCCGATGCTCGATTCGAGTAAATGCACTTTGAATTTCCTTTGTCAGCACTAACAGCTCCGTGCGGAGTGCGGCGAATTCGGCGCGCATCTCCGAGCGCAGCCCCGAGATTTCGGCGCGCATCTCCGAGCGCAGCTCGGTAAGCTCAGAGCGAACCTCAGAGATTTCGGCACGCATCTCGCCGAACTCAAAGGTCATCTCTTTGCGAAAGTCCTCATTGTTGATCAACGAACGGTCAATGCGATTGTGTAGTTCATCGTAGTTTCGTTCTGTGCGTTGTATTTGAGCTGACATCGCTAAAAATTGTTCCTCGTTGGACTGCTGGAGTTGTAGAATCGTCAATTTCATATATCGCCGCACCTCGCATATACCTTCTACATACAAGTACGTCAGCGACGGCTAAAAAGTTCAATTATTGTACAAGCGGAGAGTACAAGCGTAGAGATGATTTTCGCGGCAAGCGAAGAATTAATGAGGTTGAGTGCTGCTCAGCATATAGCCTCGGTTACGAACGTTTTTGATCAAACCGCTATCCCCGGTTTCGCCGATAGATTTACGCAATAGTTTTATGTGTGTACGCACCGTATCTGGTGACGCAAGCGAATCGTCCATCCAGACACGCTCCAGAATTGCCTCCGAACTAAAAACCTGATCCGGGTGGCGCATAAAGAACTCAAGAAGACTGAACACTTTTGGGCGGAGATGCACATCTTCACCGTTTCTGGTGACCTGGCATGTTGCAGGATCAAGCGTGATCGCTCCTGCCGTCAACAACACAGCGGCTAATGAATGTGGCCGTCTTAACAGTGCGCGTACACGCGCCAACAATTCTTGCGGATGGAACGGCTTGGTCAAGTAATCATCGGCACCCAAATCTAGTCCCAATGCTTTGTCCGCCACTTCGGCCTTGGCAGTCAACATCAAAACTGGAGCCTTGCCACCATGGTCGCGGTAAGCCTTTAGCACATCCAATCCTGTCACTTCAGGCATCATCCAATCCAAAATGACCAAGTCATATTTGAAAGAACGCAAAAAGTCGATTGCAGGGGCACCACCACTTGCAGTTTGCACTGAGTGCCCCTTGCTCGAAAGAGTCACATTCAGCACGTGAGCAAGATCTCCATCATCTTCAACTATCAATATTTTAGCCAATTAAAACTCTCTTCGACGATACAACGTTCACGCTATGGAGTCCGATTCATGAGGCGGATGCGAAAGCTGCATCAGGCAAGTTGAAAGACTAATTTTGAGCCGTGTTCGCGGCGTAGAAATAAACTTTGAAATCAGCATTCCTTGGATGGGGCAAAACGCCAATTCTTTTGAACGACTTGGCGAGAGCAACATTAGGATCGTGCAGCGCCTCCTGCATCTTTGGTAGAACAATTTTCTTTGGATCTACGCCTGAGAGCACCACGAACACACGCTGCCCTTCTGCTAGTTTGGCTTTCCGAATATAGTGCGCATTGATCTCGTCTCGTTCAGGCCAGCTGATGTACCAGGACTGCCCGGGAGAAACTCCCTGCATCAGATAGACGATTGCAGGGAAATCATAGAGACTCAAAATATAGTCGCCGGGACGAAAGCCATTTCCGAACAGTATTTTATGAGCATGCTCATAAAATTGAATATCCTTTTCTTCAAGTTTCATACCTAAAAGCAAAGGGATTTTGCTCGTCTCCGCGGATTGTCGAGGCAGCACGAGACCATCATCTCGCTGGTAAACATATTGACTGTAAAATTGAGTGACAGAAAACAGAGCAAATGCGGCAGGCACCGCCGCCATCGCATATGGTGCCTTAAACCGATCGGCGCAGATGAAGGACCCTACCATGATGAGCAAGAACCATGGTGCCATGTTGCTGGAAGCATGAGAGAGGAAATTGCAGTTAGTGCCTAAGGCTGCAATCAGTGGTAGTAACAGTAACAACACTGCTCCAATCAGAAATCGCCAATTTTTAGGGCGACTGGTCGAGAGCAGCACCGCGAAGAAGGAGAGTGTCGCAATAGTGACAACCGACTCGCGACCTTTCACGAGGTTTGATTTCGCCAACAAAACACAAGTAGTCAACAACAACAGTGCCGAGAAAGCACCACACAGCAAGCGAACCAGTGTTCGCTGCTTTTCCCCGCTGAGAGTCGCCATTGATCGATTCAAGCAAAATGTTATTCCAAGTAAAACTAATCCCTGCCACCAATGTCTACCGATGAACTCGAGGGCTCCTGCAGTCATACCCGCGGGACTATGATCGGTTAGCAACTCGAATTTGGTTGCTTCTGAAAAGGCTGTCCACCAGTCGCCCATCCCTTGAACTAAAGTGAAAAAGAAAACCAGTCCTCCAACACCACCCACGATCACTGCGCTGCAATCGCGCCATGTGCAGCGTTGAACTAGCAGAAATACGAGCAGAACCGGCAACAGAACAACGGCACTGGTAAATTTGACAAAGAAATTCAAGGCTATGCAGATCCCAGCCAAAGCAAGCAAGAGTGGCTTGCCAAACCGCTGCACTCGTGCCGAACCGACGCCACTTGATGCGAAAAATGCGCAGGCAACGCTCAGCGTGAGCAAGGCGGATGAAAGCCCGTTATACGAAATTGTGCGGGGAAAGCAGCAGAAAACTATAGTCGCTCCAAGTACCGCAGAGGTTGCAAGGAGTGCCCGTTTCACGTTGCTTAATTGCAGCCAGCGATTTGCCCAGGTGGCGAATCCAAGACTCAAGAGCAGAGCAGGAATGAGCCTCGCCGCGATCTCGAGCAACCTGTAATGAAGAATTTCACTCGACACCAATTTCGGTATCTTCGAAAGCAACAAGTGAAAGGAAGAAAAAGTTGGATAAATTGAAGGATTCTGATATTGCACTAAGTAAAAAGACTCGACATCGGTATCGAGCCCTCTATTCAGCCCCCAGAACAGCACAATCAAATTCGTCAACAGCGCCAGGCACACAACCACCAAAGCCACTCTCCAGGCTTTCTCTGATTGAGTATTTGTCTCGACTTCCGTTGAACGGGGAGTAGCCAGCTGTGCTGCTTGCATGTGCCAATCCGAATTGAAGAAGTCAATATATCAAAGCCCCGCACGCCCGGCATTAGTGGGGGCTTAGGATGACTGTTTCAGCCCGTCAATCAGGCATCCGCGTCATTACGCTTTTCACTATCGGGCAATGATTGGATTTGCCTTATCTCTCCAGGCTTAGGTATCTCTCTCACCAACTGCCCGTTTCGAACTATCACAAACTCAGTGCCTGTTTGTTGTGCCAAAAGCCAGGCGCGCTTAGAGGCTCGCACTAATGCCTTTGGTGCATTTTGCATGTCTTCATCAGGCAAATTGGATACGGGAATATTCATTGGTTAGTTCCTTCGCTAATCAATTCTAGCGCTTCACCGCTGTTGTTATACAAAGTCCAAAAATCTACTTCGAATCTATAGACCTCTTGAAAGTTACGCAATCCGGCTAAAAAACGACGGCGTACAACATCATCAGGAATGTAGTGTCCACCTTGAGCCACTCTTGCAGCTACTCTGGCAATCGCTTCTTCCGGATTAATCAACGAAAGGAAGAGCAGCTTTACCTGATACTCCTCTTTTCGCCACTGGCGAATCATCCGCACATAACCACGGCTGGAGAGAGTTGTTTCAAAAGCAAAGTTGTGTCCATGCTGCGCGTGGGTTTTTATTTCATCTAACATCACTCGTCCAGCCTTTATCGCCACTGCGTCAGGTTGAAACGGTGCCAAACCTGCGGCGATCAGATCAGCGTTAATGAATATTGGACATCCCGCTTCGTTAGGCAGAAACTCACGCGCAAAAGTGGTTTTCCCCGCTCCATTGGGTCCTGCAATTATTAGGATCTTCTTTTCGTTCACAAGCACTGACGAACTTCACCACTATTCCTACTTCGGTTCTAACTTTAGCAGCTGTCAATCTTCAGAGTTGAGAAATAGTGACCGACCAGTTGGCTGGTGATGCGCTTGATTGGCACGCTGCCAAACACTAATCAATAAAGTGTATGCGTCTTCATCACCCTTGACGGTCGGTAAGGCGCGATCAAAAGCGTAAATGTTCGAGTCGACTAAATGCAGCGTACTCGTTAATTGATCGATTTTTTGCTTGTCTGCGCTTGCAAGCTCACTTTCAATCGCATCCAACAAATGCGTTGCGCATGTCAAAAAGAGTGGGGGATCATAGTTGCCGATCGCCATCATATCAATCAGGAAAGCGATCGCAGAGGTGCTTCCGGCGCGATTATCTACCAGCTGCTTCAGCGAAAATTCCTTCGCTTTAACCAACTTAAAAACATCCATTTGATGACGTGCACTCTTTGAATATTGCTCGCGCGTCTTCTTCAGTTCAGCACCCTGTGCTTCAGGTAAAAACAATCCGAAAGAGAAGCAGCGCGCGATCGTGCTTTCGTTAGGCGTAAGCAGTTCGCCTCCGCAATTGGCAAAATATCTTTTTAGTGCGTCAAAATTAAGTGGGAATGAAAGATCATCATAGTGCAGACTCTCCGAATTCTCGGCGTACGAAAGATCTGTAAATCCTCGGCTACAACAAAGCATTGCAAAAGAGCTGTTCGTCATCTTGCGCAGGTTGTCTATAATCTCCAGCGCACCAATAGGAAGAGAAAGTGTGCCTTTATTCAAAGTATCAACATACTGACTCAACAGGCTATCGAAGTCTTGATTTTCGTAATAAGGCAGTTGAATAGGTGCTCCCACTCTTTGATGCAGCGACAACGTGTTAGACACCAAAGACGAAAGTGGCGCAATCGGATCGGCTTCAACTGACACTGTTATTTCACGAGCGACTCCATTTTCGAAGCAAAAGCCATCTACACTAATCGTGTCAAAAACGGCGTTAGCAACGATGATTGGAGGATTTACGAAAGCAGTAGAATCTACAACCCACTCAAAGCATGAAGTTCTAAAAGTTTGATCGTGAGCCGGATCGAAAACAGCGAAATCCAGTGCACCGCTTTCCACAAACGTTTTTAGATATGGGTTACATCGCCATATTTCAATGATCTCGGGAATGAAATCGGTCATCACATAGCGAATGTCCAAGTTCGTCAACTCGGAAATCGTTTGTTTCTGAACCATGAAGTCTTTAAGAAATCGATAGGCGAAACAACCAGAGCCAGTGCCCAGTTCCAACAAATAGACCGGTGCATCCAAATTGATATGTACGACACGCTCATTCAAACAAGTCAGCAACAAATCCACGCAAGCTGAAACGGCAACCGTGCTAGCAGAAGTGAACGACGCTCTCTCTCGCCAGAAATTGATTCCGTTCTCTAAGTAGAATTGCCGCTGCAAAGCCCAAAGGATAGAACGAGAAAAACGGACGTCTTGCTCGATGATCTGTTTAAGAGAGGGTTGTTCACTGTTCTTGCCTACCGAAGACTCACTCATTCAATGCACTCTGCGATGGTCCCAACTATGCATCATTGAAATGCGCAAACCATTGTTTTGCCGGCAGCTTCATGAGCTCCACCAGTTGAGCAAGTTGTTTGTGCATTTCTTCGCGAGGAAGTTTAGCACGATCGCCGTGACCGGCTAACACCCACTCAAAATCGAAATCGAGTAACCGTGTCATCGACGTAGTTTGTTCTTCCCACGAATACCAGCAATGCCTTCTGAAGGCAACCAATTCCGAGCTAGCGGGATCGTATGAAAGATGATCCCCGGTAAAAAGAAACTTTGATCGATAAAGCAAAACCATGTGCCCTCGAGTATGCCCAGGAGTCGGAATTATCGTAAAATCGTCCGAGATGTTAATAGCATCGTTGTTTTCGATGATAATTTCAGAATCAGGCTGCGCGCTAATTTCGCTGCGATGAATGATGCGCTGTGCACCGAACTCAGTGGCATAGCGTTCAGCATCAGCAACATCATCTTGGTGTGTCAGAAACAAATATTTAATCCCGCCCAAGCTCTCAAACTGCTTAACGAGGTGCGGTAAATATTTCGGCGAGTCGATTAGCCAGTTTCCATCGGCATGTTTCACAAAGAAACTGTTGCCGCCATAAGACTTCGGGGAATTAAAACCAGAGTAAAAGACATCGTCCTCAATTGGCAAAGGCAGGTCTTGCATGATCGCTTTAGCATCATTTGACTCCTTGGTGCCAATCGATCCGGTTGGGCAACAAAGCAGCGCGCGCGTAGCAGCCCGAACAGCCTCTGATGTTTGAGGCTGCGCGAACACGAATGAATAATCTCCCTGATCGGCAAAAGAATCAGGCGCCAGCTGCCTACACGTGTCGCAGTTTATGCAGGTCGTGTCGACAAAAAAGTTTCCTGTCGTATTGTCTGGTACAACTTTATTGATGTCAGCCATAGCACGCTCCATTCCTGTTTCCTAATATACCAATGGAATTGCGGGTATTATCATTTATAGGTTGGACGCACGCGGGAGCATGGACAACGATATAGTGAAATTTGGATTAGCTGAGAGTAGGCGGTTGTTGTTTCAAATAAAGGCGCAACTAAAACGGTTAGGTGCCTGCAGGATGCCGGCGCTCCCAGGCATGGCGCTCCTAGGCATTGCGCTCCCAGCGCTCGTTCTCATTTTACTAGTCGCGCTTGGAGGCACAGCAGCAGAAGCTTACAGAGCTCCAGGACGTCCAGCTGCTGCTGCAAGGTCCAGCGGCAGCGCCACGGTCTATCCGGAATTTCGCAGCTCGTTCGGAACGATTCGTTGGATTTCCGATCAAATGCCGATAAAAGTCTATATCGCCCCAGGATTGACGCTTGACAGCATTATTGACCCACAGCTTGGCGCGCCCATGACCAACGTGGATGGTCGCGATCGCTGGCCAGATTTGGTCGCCGACGTGGTCTCTAACCCTCAGCAATTCCAATCATTGCCTATCGCTCAGGGCTACGTTCCAGAACACTATCAGGCTGCCTTACAAGGAATAAACTCGTGGAAAGCCTTTGAGCGGGACGGACTCTTTAAATTCCAATTGGTCAACGATCCTGGCGACGCCGATATCTATGTCTTTTGGACAAATCACTTCGTGAACAAGCTTGGGCTCGGATTGTTCCAGAACGACATTCGCGGCTATACCGCCAAACGCAGCTTTCCCTACAAAGCAATCATGTCCGGCAAGCAGGCTCAATTCAAGCCAGTTGTAACCCTGTTGAGGACGACAGAAGCTAACGGTATCACCATGCCTGCAGTTAAAATGAAGGCATCCGCGGCGCACGAGTTTGGTCACGCGCTTGGAATTGAAGGACACAGCCCTTATCCAAGCGACCTGATGAGCGTGTACTATGGACGTGGCGCGATCTCGACCAACGACGCAGCGACGATCCGGTATCTCTACCACCTGACACCAGATTTGATACCGTAAGCGGAGAGCACCATGAACAGACCACCAAGATCTTCGGCTGCGGTGAATCCTGCTCAAAATGCGCGTTCGAGCGAACGCGTGCAGTTGTTGTTGATGAACATGGGCTTGTTTCTCTTTGTAATATGTATGAGCTGGTGGGGACTTACCTGGATGCTCAGCGATGTAACCGGAGAGTACTCAGCGACCGATCCTCGTCTTGGGATAGTCAGGATGTCCCTTGTTCGCAGGGCAGCCAATATCAAGGGCGAGTTGTCTTATGGTTCCGGCGCGATGCTCGAAATGAATACTTCAAAGCTGGACCCCGACGCCAAAATCGATCTAACTTTTGAGCTGCCTCAAAGATGGGTCGACGAGGGACAGACTTATCGTGCTGTCCAATTTCACGGCACGATTAAGGACGGCATCGCATCTGGTGTCATCCAAGATGGTGCAGGCGTATTTCCAGTCAAACTGGAAAAAAATTCAATAGCTTCCATATACCGCCAGATTCAATCACATCTACCCTTCAGCGGTTGATACTCAATTCTTTAGCAATCAAAAATCGGAGTGCACCAACAAAGAAATGGCACCAAATAAAATGCCATTTCTTGATAATCAGGTAAACCTAGATCCGGATCTTAGCAGTCAGTTTTACAACTAAGCTCTTCTAGAGCGGATTCCACCGGAAATAAGCGAAAACAAAAATACAAACAGTGCAGAACCGACAATGCACGGAATTAGAGAAACTCCAGCCAGGTCAGGTCCGATATGTCCGAGCATACTACCGCCTACCCAGGCACCAATAATACCGACGATGGACGATATTATTAGTCCGCCCGGCATCGAGTTCGGAACCATACGCTCAGCCAGAAAAGCACAAGCTGCGGCTACCAGCAGAAACAAAATGAAGCTCAAAATTCCCATCACTCACCCCTTATAAACCTGCACGTAGAGAAGCAAGCGACCACGGAAAAGTTCCCTCTCAAGGCGGTCGGTCAGATATATGAAGTTATAGTCGATGCCTTTGAAACGAGTTCTACTATTTCCATAACTTTCTCCTGTTGGTGCTCGTCCAAGGCGCCTAGTTCAGCGTTGTACAGCTTCGTTTGTGCGTTACTTCAATAATCGTTGCGGCAGGTGGGCAGAATAATCTGAAGTTTGTGCGAGGATCGGCGCTGAGACCGCGGGAGATGTGGAACGCGGTCTTACCACGGTGAGTAATTCCCGAGGCTTCGTGTCGGGCAAGTTCAGAGTCCGTGATGATTGCTCCGAATCCGGGAACACGAACTTGTCCACCGTGAGTGTGACCACCAAGAGCGAAGTCAACTCCGGCATTCTCGAAGTAGTGAAGATGTCTGGGCATATGGAACAACGCAAGCTTCACGTGACCATCGGGAGCTTTGGCAACCAGCTCCGTAAGCTCTTCTTGCGTGATTCCTGGATAATCAACTCCGACTACGTGCACACCGTCGTGTGTTCTTGACTCATTGAGCAGCACGTCGTAACCATTGTTTTGAAGAGCATTAATCATCGGCTGCACATCTCGGTAAACCATCGGATGTCTAAAACGTCGATTCACGCGCCCAGCGATTTTATTGAAAAGGTTGTAATTGTAATAGTCGTGATTACCCAGAACGGCATAAGCGCCCAACCTTGGACGTCGGGACAAAAGCGAGTTGGCGTATTTAAGACCTGTATAGTTTTCGAAAACGTCACCAGTGAGAATAACGAAATCAAAATCATCGTCGGTGATCTGCTCTAAAAATCTCAGCTTGTGCGATTCTGGTTCGCTCAGATGCAGGTCAGAGAGATGCAGGATTCTATAAATTTTCGCGTCCACTCTTTCGCTGCTAGCGTGGGAATCGATGGTCTCAGGTTCGCCACCATAGGTGGTTATACGCACCGTTTCCAATTTGTAGTTGCGTGCTTCCACCTTGCTGGCATATAGATAGACGCCGAGACCGGTTAATAAGAAGGAGCCCGCGAGGATAGGGAGGGTCTTTTTGTTCAAGGCAGTAGTTTCCGGGTTGTGAGCGAGGGAGGGGATTTATTGAGTATAGGCCAGGCAGAATGGCGGCGCGTCCCTGGTTATGTGCCGGCAAGGATGCCGTCGCTCCCAGGCTTAGGTGCCGGCAGGGATGCCGGCGCTCCCTGGTAGGCGTGCCGAGCGTAAATACAGTTTACTGCAACAGTTCTTCGATTCGCTGTTGCGCCATCCGGTCGTTTTGAGTTTTCAAGCCAATGTCAGGCGCTGTCAGCATTTCCACCAGGTAACGAATTGGAAAACCTAGCCCGATAAAAACAAGCGCAAAGAGTGCGTCATATGGCAGTGCGCACCAGCTCAAATTGCGAGCCTGGTCAAAAACCCATGGCAGCCACTCAGGGCGGGCTCCTTCGAGCACGGAAAAAATCAACGCCGAGCCCATCAAATACAATAATCCGATTGAATGCACGGTGACTAGACCTGCAATCAGCGCAGCTATCTGCCTGAATGATGTTCGCTTGTCCCCGGTAATTTTCGCAACCACAAATGTCGCGGCGAGAATTCCCAGCAAATAACCGAATCCCGGCTGGCTATAGTAATCCAAACCGCCTCCCGCAGCGAGCGGGTTCAGTCCAAAGTATGGTCCGATTATTCCAACTAAAATGAATATGCCAGCTGCAATCGTGGCGATTGGCCAGCCCAAAGCATATCCAAGCAAGATAGCGATCGGTGCTTGAGGAGTGTAAAGGCTCATGCGAATAGGTTTTGAAGGAGTTGATATATCCGGAATGCGTACGAACTTGCCTAGTTTTTCTTTCCAGCCAATAGGCACCTGATCCAATGACTCTTTAGCTTGCAGCTGTGCCCATCTAGCCAAGTTCTGACCAGTGGCGGTCGGCAAATCTAGGGCGATAAACGAGCTGAAAAAGAAGACCTGGAGACCTAGCAAAACAAGCACACATTGCCCTGCGATAGACTTTCTTCGTACCTTGGGAATGCGAATATTTGGCTTATTAGCGACGACTAGCTGCAATGGAACGCGTTACCTTTGGCTGACCGGCCAAGTGTATTGTCGAACGCTAATGATCTGAGGTCAAGTAGCTAGCACTCATCAGCACCCTTGAAGCTCGAACGCGAAGCCGCCTGATGATCGGATTTGCGGCTGGGTTTGGAGTCTGGCGCGTCCTGATGCTTTCCATTAGATTTGACTTCAGGAAAAGATTCAGCGGTTTCAAGTTCATTGAACTCGCCGCTTTGCTTCAAAAACAAAACTCGCGCATGCATCAGTTCCACGAACTCAGGCGACTCAATGTTTTCGGTCCACAGAACAAGCGCATCTTCGTCATTGTCTTGGTAGTAATTTTTGCGCACACCAAGACTTTTGAAGCCGTATTTGTAATATAGCTGCTGTGCTGTTTCGTTGGACATGCGCACCTCCAGTGTGATCCAATGCGCTCCAACTTTTTTTGCTTCGACAATGTCATTTATAAGCAGCCTCTCACCAATATAGCGGCGGCGATGATCGGGATGAACTGCAAGGGTGGTGATATGAGCTTCTTCGCCAATCAGCCAAAAGCCGGAATATCCCAGAAGTTGATTTGCTGCACGATTGTAAGCGGCAAAATAATTGCCCATCGAATTGCTCAGTTCGTTAACGAAGGACTGATACGACCAATGATGACTGCCAAACGCTACCGGTTCGATGTCCATGACCTCTTCCAGGTCGCCTATATTCAGTGATCGGATTTCAACTACCATGCGGTTTTTCTGACGCGTTTTTTTTCAAAGTGATAGAAGGACTGCGTAAATACAACGGCTTAACTGAATGATATGGGAATGCTTGTAACAACGAATCGCGAAGCAATTGGCTTTTACCCGCACTATCAGATGAGCCGGACAGCTTGCCGCAGTCGAGCAGCTTGCTGCACTCCTCGGACAGACGTTCTTCGGATAAGCTAGCCTCGACCAACTTCAAAGATAACCTATCCCATGCGATTTGGGCTTGTTTAGTAGCAATATTTTCAAGTATCGGCAATGACTCTAACCTGGGAGCGCCGGCATCCTTGCCGGCACCAATACCAAGAGAGCGCCCTTCGCGCTGGCTCACCAGCTTCTCCGGCGCCTCTTTGAGCTCGGAGAGAGCCTTTCCATCGAGGTACCAAACGGGAAATTCAGCGAATAGATCGCCAAGCTCTTCTAGAGATACTGATGTAGGCGGGACGGAGGTATTGAATGTTCCGGTTGCTAATTCGCTTGCATCGAAGCACGCAGGATGCGTGCGCTCCATTTCGATCGGGCGGACATCCTTCGATGGGATCGCGGAGTCGGCGGCCTCGCGCTTCGTGGAGTCGGTGGACTGGCGGATCGCGGAGTCGTAACCGGCGACGAAGTATCGCCCTCGACCTGCGGAAAGAAGAATCGCTGCCGGCAGTTCGGCGACGCTGGCATAACAATCCAACAAACTGACTGCAAGCAAAGGTAATTGCAATCCCTGCGCAATTGTTCTGCCCGTAACGATACCGGTCCGCACACCGGTAAAGCTTCCTGGACCTTCACCCACGACAACGCAATCCAAGTCACTTTTATTCCAGCCGGATTGTTTCATCAAATCGACGATCGATGGCATGAGAGCTGCAACAGCCTCCTGCCTTGTTTGCGAATCAACTTCGGACACGACCAATTCTTTCACCGCGCGACCATCCTCAAGTAATGAGAGATGAATCTCGTTAGTGCTGGTATCGAATGAAAGGATGCGCACGCTTACACTGTGGTAGGCGGCTTCGGTTCAGGTGATTGCTCCTGGTCGATTTTTCCTAGATTTTTTAGAGTTTCGTCTAGAGTTGGAAGAGCACCGTTGCCTTCCTTCGGCTTTGAATCACCATCGGCAGTGGCAGCAGATTTTTTCGAACCATTCTTACCATCTGGTTTCGAATTCTTATCCGTCTTGGCTTCGGCCTTGGACTCAACCTTGCCCTCAGCTTTAGCTTCCGTCTTATCCGCCTTGGCCGCGGTCGCCTCAGTCGAACTGTCGCGCTCTGAGTCTTTCGATTCTTCCTTCTGGTCAACAGGTTTAGGTGGAATCATTGGACTGGAGAGAGTGATGTGGACATTACCTGGCCCATCATCCTCGTCACTGTAGTTCTCGGATGCCGCAATGGCTGCATGCATGCCGTCTATCTCTTGATTCAGATGGGCAAGAAATTCGTCTGGCAGCATCTCTTCATAGTTCGGCTCAGCCGGCATAGGTTGAGCGCGGAAGAGAAGTTGAATCGATTCTTCCTGAATGCTGCGCAGAAGTTGATTGAACATGTCGAACGCTTCGCGCTTGTACTCTTGCAGTGGATCCCGTTGACCATATCCGCGTAAATGAATGCCTTCGCGCAGAATGTCAATGTTGTGCAAGTAGTCAATCCACTTACCATCTATTGTTCTAAGCAAAATTTGGCGTTCCAATTCGCGCATAGTCTCTGTGCCGATGTGTTCTTCGCGCACTTCGTAAGCGATCTTGATTGACTCCCAAAGCTTGGCGCGCAGGTCATCATAAGACAGACTTTCCAATTCCTCAGGCTTGACGTCTTCAAGCATCGGCACATCGTTGACAAGTTTCAACATCGCATCTGCGACAGAATTCTCTTCCCATGTTTCAGGTTGAGCCTCGGGATTGATGTGCGTTCCGAGCACTATGTCCAAGTGCTCTTCCAGCATATCCAGCATGTTTTGCTTCAAATCCGCACGCTCGAGAATGCGTCGGCGTTCGCGATAAATCACTTCACGCTGTGTATTCAGCACATCGTCATATTGCAGAACGTGTTTACGCATATCAAAGTGATGCGCTTCGACTTTCTTTTGTGCGTTCTCGATAGACTTAGAGACCATGCCAGATTCGATTGGCATCTCCTCATCAGCTTTGATGAAGTCCATAAGCTTCGATATCTTCTCTCCACCAAAAATACGCATCAGCGTGTCTTCTAATGAAAGGAAAAATCGCGTTGTGCCAGGGTCACCTTGTCGTGCGGCACGACCTCTCAATTGGTTGTCGATACGCCGTGCTTCGTGTCGCTCAGTACCTATAATATGCAGCCCGCCGAGATTAACGACTTCATCGTGGTCGACGTCGATTTCCTTCTTAATCTGTGCTGTTAGCTCCTTCAAACGCGCTTCGAACTCAGGTGTTTCAGGTTCAAGCTCTTCTTTCTTCAACTTTTCGCGAGCCATGTACTCCGCGTTGCCGCCGAGCAGAATGTCTGTTCCGCGACCGGCCATGTTGGTGGCAACAGTGATGGCACCCTTTCGTCCGGCTTGAGCGACGATCATCGCTTCTTTCTCGTGATGTTTCGCATTCAAGACGTTGTGTCCTAGTCCATTTCGAATCGCAGCCACAACTTTGGCAGTCTTCAAAATTGACCAGCAACGTTCAATCAATTCGTCCTTCTTTGGAAAGTCTGTTTCAACTTGTCGGCAAATTTCTTCTAGCTTAGCCGTATCGATCATGCCAGGTCGCTCAAACACTTTATTAAGAGCGAGAATGCTTGGACCTTCCAAGTTTTGTCTCTTGATCAAGTCGACAGCCTTGTTCATCTTATTCACAAGGTACTGATTCATTGCGGCCGGTTTACCAAGCAATTCATCGAGCACTTCTGACTTATCGATACTCGTAGTGCCAACCAACACGGGTCTGCCTAGCTCATGCATCTCAACGATTTCTTCAGCCACAGATATGAACTTCTGTGATTCAGTTTTATAGATGACGTCCGGATTATCGATTCTGACGTTATTCCTGTTAGTGGGGATAGCCACCACATCCAAGTTGTAGATCTTGCTGAACTCAGCTGCTTCCGTCATAGCTGTACCAGTCATGCCGGAAAGCTTAGGATAAAGGCGGAACAAATTCTGATATGTGATCGACGCGTAAGTCAAAGTTTCTTCTTGAATCGGAACTTGCTCTTTCGCTTCAATCGCCTGGTGCAAGCCATCGCTCCAACGGCGTCCAACCATCATACGTCCAGTGAATTCATCGACGATCGTGATTTCTGGTTTGCCTTCTTCGTTCTCTTTGATCACATAATCAGTGTCGAGCTTGTAGAGTTCTTTGGCACGCAACGCTTGCACCAAGTGGTGCGCAAAGTTGAACTGAACGTCGTACAAATCAGGAACGCCAACAATCTTCTCACCGTTGATGATACCGCGCTCGGTGAGCAGTACATTTTTGCCTTTTTCGTCGACCCAGTAATCACAATCTTCGTCTTCTTTGTCTTTGCCTTTGTGCAGCATTGGCGCAATCTGCGCCATCTTCAAATAGATTTCAGTGAATGATTCGGTTGGGAATCCGGAGATGATCAGCGGTGTTCTAGCTTCGTCGATTAAGATGTTATCGACTTCGTCAACGATTGAATAATAGTATGGTCGTTGAACCAACTCGTCGAGTGATGTGCGCATGTTATCGCGCAAGTAGTCAAAACCAAATTCGTGGTTGGTACCATATGAGATATCAGCTCGATAAGCTTGATATTTTTCGTGCTCGGGTTGATGCGAATAAATCAAACCTGTCGACAATCCGAGAAAGCGATACAGCTGCCCCATCCACTCCGCGTCGCGACGAGCCAGGTAGTCGTTGACTGTGACGACGTGAACTCCGCGTCCTGAAAGTCCATTCAAGTATGCAGGCAAAGTTGCGACAAGTGTCTTACCTTCACCAGTTCTCATTTCAGCAATTTTATTGAAGTGCAAAGCGGCGCCGCCCATAAGTTGCACGTCGAAGTGGCGCATGTTCAAAACGCGCTTGCCGGCTTCGCGGCAAACAGCGAAAGCTTCCGGCAGAATCCTTTCAAGAATCATGCCAAGCTGTTTGTCTTGCGTGGTCCGAACCTGCCCGGGCATTTTGGGAACGTCGTCAGCGATGAGCTTTACGTTCTCAACTTCTTTCAGAGCGTTTTCAATGATGTTCTTAAATTCAGCGGTCTTGCCGCGTAAATCATCGTCGCTCAACTTCTCCATCGTCGGCTCAAAGGTATTGGCGTGCTCAACGAACCCACGCAGAAACTTAACGCGTCTCTCGTTAGTATCCCCGAGCATCCCCTTGAGCCATCCACGTGCGCGGTCTTCCCAGTCTGACATTTAATTGCATTCTCCAACGGCTAACTTGCTTTTGAATTCGGCGCCGAATGCCGATTTCCTGAGCTTGCCTAGATTCTTACTCACTCTACAGATAGCCCTTCATTTTAGCATGCACCCGTTTGACAACCAGACTGATAGCCACTTGGCGAGTCGCAAAGCGCATCCAAACAGCCCTGCAAATTCAGTTCAGCCGGGAGAATTGGGCGTAGCAGTGCTTTTCCAGTTCGAATTTACATATCATCACCTTCCGATTTCCGAGCTAAAGTACAGCCAAAGCCGCAAAAATGATTCCGAAGTTAAATGGATGCTTATTGATATGATCAGTCCAGTGCGCGATTGCGGGCTCGAGCATCTTGCTTCGCGAAAACACCTCTACAGAGAATATTTAGATTGTCTACCAGTAATGAGACCGTAAACGAGTCCGCCAACCTCAAAGCGTTGTCGGGTTTGTCATTGGCTGAGCTGGAAAAGTTCATAGAGGAGATGGGTCTGCCTAAATATAGGGCGGCTCAAATTCACACCTGGATTTACGCTAAGTTAGTAACTTCTTTTGATGAGATGACAAATTTAGGCGCGGCGCTCAGAGATCGTTTGAAGCAGGAAGCAAAAATCGGGTTGCTCGACATTGCCCATCTGCAGGTGAGTCGCGATGAGACTCGGAAGTATTTGTTCAAATTACCAGACGGCAAAATCGTCGAATCTGTTTTGATGTCGTTTAACGACCGCACCACTTTAACTGCATGCGTATCAAGTCAGGTCGGTTGCGCCGTAGGCTGTACGTTTTGCGCGACTGGATATCTCGGCTTCAAACGCAATTTAACTGCACAAGAAATTGTCGATCAGATCATGGCTATCGAACGTGAATCGGGCAAACGCATATCGAACATCGTTTATATGGGGCAAGGCGAGCCGCTTCTCAACACCGAAGAGGTGATCAAGTCTATCCATACTATGATCGAATCAGTCGGAATTGGTGCTCGTCACATCACAGTTTCCACTTCAGGAATTATTCCTGGCATTGAAAGATTGCGCGAAGAAGACCTGCCTATCTGCCTCGCTCTATCCCTGCACGCACCAGATTCAAAAACCCGCGAAGAGATTGTGCCGATCACCAAAACCTATCCATTAGGCGCCTTGATGGAATCGCTCAAGAACTATACCGACTCGACCGGGCGAAGAGTAACCATTGAATATGTACTGCTGGCGGGCGTCACAGACAAACCTGAGCAAGCGAAAGCTCTGGCTGAAATGGTACGAGACATACACTGCATGATCAACTTGATTCCGTTCAATCCAACAGCGAATGATTTAGGCGAAATGCTCTATGAACGCCCAACACGCGAAGCTCAATTGCGCTTTAAACAACTTGCAGAACGCACGGGCAAAACAGTCACAATCAGGCTGGAGCGGGGCACTGATATCGACGCTGCTTGTGGACAATTGCATAACAGGTTTTTGCAAACGAAGTAAGAGGAAATGGCGGGTTTTTAACCCGCCCCGAATCCGAATGCTGCGCACTTAAAGTCTCACCGACTTTTATGGGCGGCTAGAATAGCCGCGCTCCATTTCGAGCATGCCACCATATTTAGTGCGAAGCTGCCGTCCCACATTTGGGACATTTGATAGCGCCGTCAAGCTCGTGTCCGCAAAAATCACACACGTCACCCTGAGTGACGGCTTCGTTTTCAGGTATAACCAACGCCTTCCAGCTTCCAGTGATTGAACCGAAAGCGCACCGATCTAAGTGATCAGCTTCCTGCTCACGATACATTTCTCTCAACAACTTGGCGTAGTTCTGCAACACCTTCACAGTCTGAGGATCACTCGCCCCCAAACATTTAGTTCTGATTGCCAGTGATCGCTTGTAGTGAGGTTCAGCTTCCGCGTACAACTTACCGAGGTGATAGGTTGCCGCCAGGTTCAGGGCAATTGTCGCCACCTCTTGGCTATCAGCCCCATAACCGGACTCATAGCACTTCAGGCAATCACTTGCCAATACAGCAGCCTCTTCCAGGTTGGATGCAAGAAAGTAGGCCTTAGCCAATTCGTTCTGCACGTGACCAACAGCCAAGTGAAGATGTCCTAGCTCTTTGCTTTTTATCTTTAGGGACTCTAGCAAAGGATCGACGGCCATTGCTGGTTTCTTATCCTTGATATAAACCGCCGCGAGGCGCTCCAGCGCAGAGCACAGAACCTTAAGATCTGTTCCGTCAGCCCGGAGTAGAGAAATGGCCTCTAGCCAATCATTCTCTGCGGCAGTAAAATCGCCAAGGGATTCGGCTTTTAAGGCCTGGTCTTTCGCCTGGATCCATGTGGTCGTCATAGTAAAACAAGCTACCAAATCGGGAACGGCATCACCCCTAACCAGAATACCTGAAAAGGGCGAACTAGAGTAAAAGTATCCCACATCGGGAAGGTTTCCCGCTAGCCTGCACTAGGCTATGGTTTATGCCTTTTCGACTACTGTTAACTCTAACGTCCGAACTCGACCAAGTTGGCTTTCAAAAACCAGCGAATTATTTTCACCTTGCTCTTGCGAAACACCAAAAATCTTGTGAGTACCGGTATCGAATATGGTGACCTGCGAATTCTCTTTTATCGCCAGTCGCTTGCTTGCTGGGAAATAAGCATAACGAATTTCATTTTGGGCGCCCACTGAACCTGGCAGACCCAAAGAATCGGGCCACCATTTCTCGTTACCAATAGGCTTAAGGGCCTTGAAACTGTTCCAAGTCAGTCTTTCGTTACCACGAGCTCCACTCCCCTGCTTCTTATTCTCTTTTTTTGCTGTATCCAAATGTTCGGGATTGTCGTTAACGAATTTCGAGAGTTCGTCACAAATCGCCTGTACCTTTTGTTTGAGGACGGTGTTTGAAAATTCGCCAATCATTAGCATGCCTGCTGACCACTGCCCCATGCCGCCTAGCTCGGGGTGATTGAATTGAGCCATTCTGCCGCCACCGGTCCGGAGTGCCGCTAGCAGCGAGGCTACCGCCTCCGCACTGACGCCGTGACGGGCGCTAATCTCTTCAAGAGCTTGCTTTTCGATAGCAGTTGCAGATTTGTTTTGTTGGTTCGCCATGACTTCTTATTTAAACACGTCAATCAAAATATAAACTCAGCATTACTGCAGCCTGAAGACGCATTTTGTAAGAAGCTTCTTTTTTACTTGGAGCAGGAGCATGTATCTGCCGCTGCACACGGGCAGCACGAGCAGCAACAATCACATTTTTCGCATTTGGAGCAATCCTTTTCGCTGCACTTTTTGCAGCCGGATCCATCGCAACATTTATCTGCCATTGGCTTTACTCCTAAAATTGTTGACTTGTTTGGGTCTTGATACCAATGTTACATCGCTGTGCCGGATTGAGCTAGTGAATTATCTAAAAAGCGGAAACCTGGACGGACCGTGTCTTTACGAGATTGAAATGGATTCGGTTTTCATTTCCCGGATCAGAGATATAGAGGAGGAACTCATCCATTGCGCTTTTGTGATTGGTTCATTTTGCACCGCACTTAGTGCCTGTTAATTCCCCAGCAGATACCAAGACATAAGTAGTAACATACCGCGTGACTGCTGATTTATACCTATATCGGTTTGGAACAAATTGACCACGGCCGAGTCTTCAAACGCACACACTGAATTACTGAATTTGAGGATTACAAAATGATTTACACATTGATTTCTTTGCTAGTACTGTTCTGGCTGGTTGGATTAGTAGCCCACGTCGGTGGTGGCTTTATCCATGGACTGCTGGTTCTAGCACTTATCGTATTCGTGTTCGACCTCGTAACTGGTCGTCGAGCATCTGTTTAGCCGACCTCTGTTTAACCGCAGACGCACTAAAAGTTTCAAGAGCTGGCACCCGGTGACCAGCTCTTTTATTTTTCATCGACTGGATACACCCGGCCGAGCGCTTAGACAAAGCGAGTCTCTAAAAGTTTATTTATATCGCCGATCGGTCGCCACCCAAGGTTGTGGACTCTTTGCAACATCAAAGTGCCCGCCTGTGTTGTGGATTCCTGTCATAGTGAAGACATATACATTCGGCTCTTCCTTAGCCTAATCAACTTGGCTAACCGTCTGACGCCTTTTTAGGACCACGCGGTGACGCTATGAACGCCGACGAACCTCGAAATCTCTTGCTTCGCTCTTTGCCGCTGGCTATCAGAGAGGCAATCTTAAACGCAAGTGAACTAGTTCATTTGGATTTGCGCGAGAATCTGATTGAACCAAACAAGCCAATTACCTTCTTGGATTTTCCCGAAAGCGGCGTAATGTCTCTCCTTCAGCCAATGGCGGATGGTAGCCTTGTTGAAATAGCAAATATAGGCAATGAAGGAATGGTCGGTGTAACCGTAGTTCTTGGAGTCATAGGAAATAAGCCAAAATGACTAATCTGTTAAATGCTGAACATATAATCGCAAAAATTGTTTTCACCACTGAAACAGTTATGGGGACTACGTCCCGACTGAAGTGTCTTTCTGATTTCTTAGCGGCTGAACGTATCTTTGCAAAAATTCAGTCTTCCACCTTAGTATTAATGCTGAAAGGGCACTTAGACGGCAAAAGTCCGAATGTGCAGGTGGCTACCCAGCGCGGTTACCGCATTTTCGTAGCAATAATTTGGGATACTTTCCAAACTGGGCGTTGAGTAAATGACTGATCCCATGATTCCCCAAATAGGAAGGCTAATAAGGCAGCGTCGCATTTCCATCAACATGCGGGCAAGACAGGTCGCAAATTACGCCGGCATGACTGCCAAAGAACTTGCTCAAATTGAGTGGCAGCAATCCACCGATATTGATTGTTTAAAGCTAAGGAGATTAGCTCAGTGCCTCGGATTACAGATATCCGAGTTATTTGACATGGTTGATTCAGATCACACTGTCGTCGGAAAAGAAGCGCTCTAGGACGACTTATTGTTGGCTGTCTCCGTGCGCGGTCGCTCCTTACATCCCCGCCCTTAAAAGACGGGGCTTTGTGGAGCATTCGGTAAAACCCAGTCAAAATCAAACTGAATAAAGTTTGTAGCGTATGCCAGCTGGTAGTTTCCGAGCATGTAGCCGTTTGTCCGAACGATGGTAACTCGTTGCTTGGCAAGGCGGATGAAGTTGGCAGCAAATTGGCAGACCAATACGAATTTTTGTCAATTGTTGAAACGGGCGGCATGGGTGTCGTTTATAAAGCACGACACTTGGCCTTGAATCAAATTGTTGCAATCAAGATGATTCAAACCGGGCAAATTGATGAGAAACATATCGAACGATTTAGAAGAGAAGCCAAAGCACTCGCAGAGTTGGACCATTTCAACATAATACAAGTGAAAGACTTTGGCTTGACTGAGACAGGGCTACCATATATGGTGCTCGATTTCGTCGAAGGAATGTCGCTGTCGGAGTTGATCAAGCAGCAAGGTGTTCTGAAGTTTGAAACTGTGATAAACATCTTCGCTCAATGTGCCGATGCACTTTCCCACGCTCATGAACATGGCGTGCTGCACCGAGACCTGAAGCCAAGCAATATCATGATCAAGGAAATTCCTGGTCAAAAACCGATCGTGAAAATTATTGACTTTGGCATCGCAAAATTGCTAAACAGCGATAGTGATGGAGCATTAACTCCGTTACCATCACTCCACTCTTTACCAAGATGCTTTCGCAACTTAAACCGATCAACCGCTTATACCTGGTGAACATGGATCTAACCGATTCAGCGCTTAAACAAATCAGCTACTTACCAAATTTGGTGGAAATTCATCTAGAACGATGCAAACACATGTCTCCGGTTGGCATCGAACAGATTGCGAAGATGCCACCATTGAGGTCACTGGATTTACGCGGAATGACACAGCTAACAGATCACGACCTCGCCTTCGTATTTGCTTGTAAAAACCCGATCTATCTGAGCCTGCAAGATACGAACATCAGCGATGAAGGAATGAAAACCATCGCTCGAAGCAGGATATATTACCTTGATATCGCCAATGCGAAGAAAATATCAAATCGTGGATTGATGATGTTGGCTGCAGCAAAACAATTGAAAGGCATAAGACTCACTGTCGCCTCTCAGATAACCGAAAGTGGTATCACTGAATTCAAGAGAATTCGACCTGACATCACTATCAAAAAGGAGTCAGAACTCGGTTCGATGTTCAAATTATGATCCAACGGGGTGGGCGTCTCTTGAGAAAGCGATCAGGACCCTGTTGAAGCAAACGTATTTTCGTTGCCCAATTCTTTGGTTATATCGCACGCCATGTGACCGCAGCCACAGTGTGGATCTTCTCCTGATGGATCGAACTCTTTGCAGTATTCGCCACAACATTCTCCATCTTGAACTTTGCATTTGCACGGAAGATTTGTGCAAGAGTGCACGCTCATATCAACTGACATATTCTAATCCTCAAAAAAATAGATTCGCTCAAGCAGCGTCGTCGTCAACATTGTCTGGTCGCAACATCAAATTCTGGTTATCGTCGTCACCGACCTCTGTTTGGAGGTCAACATGCAATAGCTGAGTTTCAGGCAAAAGCCCTTCATCATCGCCTTCATCCACTTCATTTTCTTCATCCGCGATGCCGTCTGACCAGACTTGATCGCTTTTGTTTGCAACAAATGGTTCTTCTAAATTGCCCAGCCGTTCCTCTTCATCGTTAAAATAATCGTGAGCATAATTCTCACCGCTCTCGGTTTTAAAAGCACCCTGGGGCTCATCTCGATTGGGTTCGGCTGATTGCCCCTCAACCTGTGCAATTGTGCCTGGCAGCGGAATACCGCTGACGTGGTTAGCCTTGCCCTTTCCTTGACTGCGCTTCATTAGAGCCTCCTTAACGCGATGTGGTCGCTCTGAACAAGACGCGAGCATTGATTGGAAGTTCCATTATTTTATCGAATATTCAACGCCTCAACTCAATTGATCCGGGTTACAAATGCCCCGCATAATGCCAAGGAATCAACTCTAGTATGTGCAACAGAATCCGTGTCTTATAGATACGACAGGTTTTAACAACGAGCCTGAATAGGCTACCAACAGAGGCTTTCTATTGATCAACGTTCAAAGCTGCTTCGAATCAAATCAGTGATTTTGTTTATATACAAATGACGCACATTGCAACCGCACAACTGTTAAGCTTGCTGAATCATTTAGTCGCATCGACCAGTCGCAGCCGCGAGATCATCGGTGCTGCCGGCGGCGGCGGTAGGCGTCGCTTCAGAAGATAGGCACAAAGTAATCGGCGAAGTATGGAGTATTTTATGAGGCTGAAAAGTCAAGCGCTATTCGGGTTACTTCTAAGCATTTTGTCGAGCACAGCCGCAATTGCAGGCGAAGACACGATGCCCCCGCCATACACAGACATCGTTAGCCCCGAATTAGCGGCCAAATATGCATACACCGAGGATGGTGCCTATACCAAAGCGCTGGGATTTCCCACTTACGAGTGGATGCCTACTACCGGCGATCCAAAAGCAATCGTTCTGGGCATACACGGATTGACTCTTCACGGGCGACGCTTCCGAATAATAGCCAGAACCCTAGCGGTCAATGGGTTAGGTTTTATATCGATGGATATGAGGGGCTTCGGGAGCTGCTATTTTGGCGATACCAAACCCTTCAGCACACCAACTGAAGACAGAACCAAAGTCGACCACGAAAAAAGCTATGCAGATATATTGGCACTAGCGCAAATGGTCAAACAAAAATATCCAGGGCTGCGCATAATCGCCTTGGGTGAAAGTTTGGGTTGCTCCTTTGCAGTCAGACTTGCAGCTGAACACCCCGAGCTTGTCGACGCAGTTCTACTTTCAGCTCCCGCCATGAAGGTCAATCCAGATATGTACGCAGGCCACGGACAAATCATCAAAGGTGTGGAAGCTGTAATTAAACCGAGTCATGAAGTCAACATGAAAAGCTTTTTCGCCGATCTTGTATCGCAGCGACCAGATGTTCGCAACGAGATGTTAGATGATCCGCTCATTCGGAAAGAATTGACGATTCATGCTCTTTTAAGTACAGACGAATTTGTCGGGAAAACAGTTCGCTGGGGAAAACAGACAAGCCCCAAATTGTCGGTCTTGATCTTGCAAGGAAGCGTCGACGGTTGCGTATCAGCAAAACATGTGACTGACTTGATGAACGCCATGCCATCTGATGATCAAAGCTTAGCCTGGCGCGGGAATTTTGGACACTTGCAGTTAGAAACAGAGTTTATGCGTGCACCTACAGTTGATGCTGTGGGTGATTGGCTGCAAGACCACAGCGCCGCGCAAAAAATAAAGTTGAACGATCTTGAACAAAACATCGTTGGACTCGGCGGCACGCTATTGGTCAATTGAACGCAGTCATCATTAAGCGCACGCACATCTGCGGATGCAGTTAGTGTGCCTTTTTCAAGCGGCGCAGAATGGACTCGACAGATTTAGAAAACTAACGGCATCAAATGGTTGTTTCTGCTGAGCTGATAAACTAGAGCCGGTCAAGACAAGTGATGCCAAGCGCACATGCCGGGCATTCCAATTCGAAGGCATCCAAGATCTATGTTTCGAACCAAAAACAATATGACCAACAAAATTTTGTTGCGTTGTTTTTTGTTAGTTATTCTGCTTCAACCATCAATTCAAACCTTGTGCGCGTCGAGTGCCGCAGCTGACACAATCGCACCGACATCAACAGGTAGCTTCAGTCAACAATACACTCAACTTACTAAAAACATTTTGCTGACTGGATTTGAGGTAGAGCGATTCAGTTTGAATTTCCGAATGGAAAGCGCCAAACAGCCGAAGTTCAGAAAGTTGCGCTATTTCGTTTCTCAAGAAGCTGGTTCAGCTGGGGGACTGGCGTTCGAAATCACCGAGGTCGACCAGTTGGGTAAGGGGCGCAAAAATCCACTGCAAATAGACAAAAGGGCCTTGCGTGGAGCTCTTGCCGCAACGACAACGACGTCAATTATCGCCGGCTCCGGCTCTCTTTTCGAGTTGAGTTCAAACGTCCTGCAGATGATCAAAAATAAGCGCCATGGATATGACCCGAACTCTGCCACCAAGTATGTGTCTACCAAACTGAAGCATATTGATGAACTACTTGCCCAACGTGAGGCGCTTGTAGCAGCAAACGCCGACAGTCCATCCTATGAGAGGGCTGTTGCCGAAGGCAAAGTGCTCCACGCATTGAGAAGTTCATTCATCAATGAGTATTCACACTTTAATGCGGACACGAGCGCATACCGAACATATCAAAATTTATTCTACGTCCTCAATGCTTCCTACAACTCGGTTGGCGCAATGGCGGCCAACGTGGCCTACAGAGCGGTAGCTAGACCTCATCTAAACGGCACTGCCAATATCCTTTTCATCGTCAGTGGCGGTCTAGCCATGGTCACACCGGTGCTGTGTCAAGCAGCTGGACTTTACGCCCAAAAACGTGCATACGCATCGGTCAAAAAGGAGATGGGTCCGTCAGATTTCAACCCGGATCGATTTGCACAAGATTGCAAAAATCTAGATAGCGCCGGGACTAGCGTGGAAGGATCTCTCATGCCATCGCTGCCTGCGACTCAACGTTTTGCTTTGTACACTCAATCAAATGAACTTTTCACAAAGCAATTAGACAGCGAAACCAAAACGATGCGGAAACTTGAAAAAGTGGCGCTGCAAAATTCGTACCTTGGTCCGGTAATTGGTAGCACATTGATGACGCAGGGAATTCTCGGCACCTACGGTTACTATAATTATCCAATTCGAATAAGAAAACAGCTCAATCAATTCTATTGCGGTGCGATCGTGGGCACCGTTGGTACCAGTATGGCTGTTGTCGGCAACGCGGCTTCGTTACTAGGAACCTTAGCTTACGAACACAAACTTGCTAAACAGAAACGTTTGCCCATACAACTAATCAAAGAGCGGCTGACACACTTGGATGAAATGGAAAAACTTGTCTCTGCTTTGTAATGCCCAGTCCGAGGCTTAATTACGTCACCGCTAGATCCTGTCACATCAGTTAGGTAGCAAAAATGTCACTGTCTCCATTAGTTTACTGGGCCGTCGCCTTCGTCATATTTTCTCTGCTGGGTCTGTTTATATCGGCCAAGACAATCAAAATAGATCTCAAGGAAAACGGCGAATTGATTATCGCTATGCTGACTATTTTAGGAACTCTAGTTTCTGTTCTATTGGGATTGCTGGTTTCAAGTGCAAATGACCAGTACCGGTCGTTGGAAGAATGTGTGAACAGAGAATCAACTAACGTAAATCAAGTTTTTCGACTGGCGCGAGGTCTCCCTCAACCGACGGCTTCCATTGTGCAAAATCAATGCATTGAATATTGCGACAAGGTTCTTGGCGAAGAATGGCCAGCCATGAAGCGCGGCGAGATGAGTGAACCGGTCTCGAAAATTCTGGCCAGGCTAAGTGACGAAGTTGTGCAATTTCATCCGAGCAATGATGGTGAATCGAACATCCAGTCGGCGATTATAACCGCTGCAACCGAAGTAGGAAATGATCGTGGAGTGCGCATTGTTGCCAGTCGAAGCTCATGGACTCACCGTATGCTGCCTTTGATTTTTACCTGCGCGATTGTAGTTCTGGCATGTTCATATCTTTATGCAGGAAAGGGAAGTTTTCGGTTACATGCGGTATTGGTATCACTAGTAGCGATAACATTAGGCACCAATATTGGTGTCATCTTTTTGATGACGCGTCCATTCTCAAGCGAATGGGCTATTCAGCCTGAAGGATTTGAACTGCACCTCAAAACGATGAAAGAATTTACAAACTTTCCAGCCCACCCTTAACGCATCTTGCGCGTTGCAATTTCGGCTTCAACTTCTTCTGGAGTGATCTTATTCACCTCCATCACTCCTTCACAAACTTGACGCCACGCAACACCGGCTAATGCTTGCTTCACAATAATGTCCAAGACTAGTTTCCGATTCTCTGGGGTGGGCTCAAACGGGGCTTTGCTCCGTTCATCGAGGCGCACTCGAGCCTTGTGCATCAACGTCAACTTGTCGTCCGATGTCAGCTCTTGAGGCTCCAGCAGATGGGCGCCAATGCAGTATGACAGGTCCAAAGACCACTGACCCGCCAGCCGCCACGTCTGCAAAGCCAAGAATGAAGCAATCAGCTCATCTTTTGGTTTTTCTAGTTTCGCGATCTCGATATCAAAATCATTCTGCATCATCGAATGTTTTATGAATGCGGTCGCCTCGCAACGATATTGACACTTAGACGTGCAGGGACCACAAGTTTTGAGGGGTCCATCGACTCGCTTATTGAG
>PLZS01000053.1 GCA_003153555.1 Candidatus Melainabacteria bacterium
TTTGCAACATTGTAACAAGCGTGATTACACCAACCTGAGGTTGACGCAACGGCGAACCCAGATCGGTTCGAAATTGATGATAGAAACGCCAATTTAGAAATTCTTGCCTCAGAGTAGATAGCTCAGGAAACTTTTGAGGATCTCTCAACCCTGACAAAACAGACTCGGTGCCATTGACTGCGAGCGGATATTCCACTGGTCTACCATCCATATTACGAGCCATGATTAGCCCCTTTGAACGCTTAACAAGCGTGACATTTTTGCCGAGGTGGTTGAAGTTGATTTCCTCCTTTTTTATGTCAGGATCATTTTGAAAGCATTCGAGATCAAATAATTCAGGACGCTCGCCTTGAGGAATGCGACCGCATTCGAGACTGTAGGACAGTTCATCCAATTTGACGTTCAAAACCAAATGAGCAGATTCATTCTTCGTCCGTTGACCAGCCCATAGAACAGAGGGGATTCCGCCCTCGTGCGCAAGACTTTTAGCGAATTCACCGCTCGCAGCTGCTGAGATCAAAAACATAGATCGATAAAGGTTGCTCTTGCCACAACCATTTGGACCCACGAGAACGTTGATCCGCTTAAGCTTGAGTCGAATCTCTCTGACAGAGCGATAGCCGCGCACGTGCAATTCTTTAACGGCCAAATTTAGACCTCAAAGGACGAGCAGTCTACTTCAACCTAGTGCCACCATAGACGATGCTGGAGAACTCAAACGAATTGTCTTCAAAACTTGCGCAATGAGTGGATCACTCTCATCCAAACTATAGCCCTCGACATAGATACGCCGAAGTACCCTTTCGAGTACGGATAATTGTATCTCGGGCGGCCCAAATGGAACCCAGAGCAATTCGCCCTCAATAGGCGGCTCTCCGGCTACATAACTCGGGAACAGGTAATCAATTTCAATCGGTATCAAACCTAGCCGCATAAAAAATGCTTTCCGCTTCGTGCGCACAAGCATATCTTTCTCATCGACACCGGACGCTTTGGTTGACTCGATTTCACTGAAAATCCCCATGTAATCAGGATATTCAGAACTCAAAAGTTCACCAAGCTTTCGGCGATGAACCGAGCCAATTCCGAGTCCCCGCATTTGGTGCGACACAGCCGTGTAACAAGCAAGCAAAAGATTAGGTTCAGTTTTTTCGTCACCACCAAATACTTCGGTCAATGTCATGCACAAAATATCTTCCTGATCATCCCGAGTTTCATCGAGTTCCATCACGCCTTCAGCTAATTGTTTTTGCACATCATCGAGATCTTGCCGCTGAGAGGGTGGGAACGCTTCTTCGTAAAGTTCAATCCATTCGGCATTTTCGAAAGTGCCATCCTTGCAAACGTGCAACCGGATGGTACCCTTCGGAGTTTCTAACGTTGCGAGTGGCATTTGTCTCCGCCTTCAAACGAGTCCGGTGATAGCGTGACATAATATTGTAGTGCACGAACAGAAAAAGTCCAAAGGAAAAGACACATTGAAGTGGCGTAATTTGATATTCCTTGGCTTCGCTTGTAATACAGTTTTCACATTGAGCTGCTTAGCCGATGACCAACAGAAGGATGGAGTTATGGGCGCTTCTACGCTTGATCTTGCCGTCACCCACGGTGATGCTCAGAGCGTGAAGGATAAGTCCGCCCTTAAATCGTTAGTTGCCCCCCTGCTCAAACAACATAAATATGCTGAGTTAGACAAATTAGGAGCATCTATAAGGTCAGCCCACATTTATTACCCGAATGGTCGCAATAAGCTTGAACTTTTTTATGACGGATTGGAAATTCCGAAGGAGTCATCGGAAGCAGACTGGAACGACTACTTCACTGATTTAAAAGAATGGATGAAGCAAAGTCCAGAGTCGATCACCGCACCAGCAGCCTTAGTCAGCGCTTGGACATCTTACGCATGGAAGGCGAGAGGCGGCGGTTATTCGGATTCCGTTAAACAACATCAATGGCAGGACTTTTCAGCTCGATTGAAGGAAGGTCATCAAATTTTAGATCAAGGCAAAGCCATGAAAAGCGTATGCCCACACCTATATGTTGGTGGACAAACCGTCGCTCTGGGCGAAAGTTGGGAGCGACCAGAATACGACAAGCTTTACACAGAGGCGATTACTAAATTTCCAGACTACTACGAAAACTATTTTCGCAAAATATATTATCTGCAGCCGCGCTGGGACGGAGGCGAAACTGAATGGGCCGATTTTGCCGGAAAGGCAGCTGATAAAGTTGGTGGCGTAAATGGGGACAAACTGTACGCTCGCCTGGCATGGTACGTCGATCATCTACATTTTTACGATAATATATTTACAGACTTTCCAAACTTAAAATGGGCGAGAGTTCAAAAGGGAATGGAAGCAATTATCAAAGAATACCCAAATAACAATTTTGTTATGAATGAATACTGTAAGCTAGCCTATCAAGCCAGTAGCAAAGCTCTAGCAAAGAATCTGATCACACAGATTGGCACAGATGTTGACGTTTCTGTGTGGAAGAAGAAAGCGAATTTCCTGCAAGCAAAAGCAGAAATCCTAAGCAATTCAGGTATGAGCAACGCAAATAAGTAGGTCAATAGTCATCTTTCTCGATCGATGCCTCATCATCTAACTTCTGCGCGATTTGATTGCCATATTTGTCTAAACCAGCGCTCTTTAAAGCTATAGCGAACTTTCGAATTACTGATTCGCTCTGCTCAGATCCACCACCATAGGTAGTATCACTTATGTGCACTGCTTGCTCAAACAATTTATCAGCATCCTTCTCTTTTCCTTCGCAAGCCAATAAGCGTGCTTGCCCGGCAAGGTAATAAGACAAGTGACGCCCCTTTAGCCTCCTTGCCATAGCAGTACCCTCGTTAAAATAATTCTGCGCCTTTCCATAGTTCTTGTTATCGCAATAAATTTCAGCTATCTCCTCCGTTGTGTCTAAGATGAATTCTTCATCGGGCTTAGCAAAACCTTTTTGAATGGCTAAAGCAGTCTCGATATCTTTAACGTCTTGAACAGATGGGGGCTTGCCATGGCCGTGTAGGAAAAGAAAATGCTGGCACAAAGCGGACCTTTGCATGGATGCGGCTTTCCATTGGGACCAGCCAGAATCTAGCTTCGAACATCGGGCCGCACAGTCGGAGCTAAATAGCTTCGACTCAGCGTATCTACCGCGTGAAAACAACCAAGCTGCATAACTAGTTATTGGAACAACCGCCAGGTTGTCTGGTAAGTGTTTTTCTTCGACTTCTTTGAGTAAAGCTTTAAACACGTTCTCTTGCTCGTAATCGCTCAACTTCGGATTTTGCTCCGATCTCTCAAGGAACGAGCGATCATTCATTTGTGAAATAATCACAGGCCAAGCTAAATTAATGACCGAGCCAATGAGCATCGCTCCAACGAGTGACGCGCACATAAATGCTGGTTTAAAGCGAGACATTCGCCATCCCTGTAGTTCGTGAAGCCGGGAATCCATGACCAGTATACTCATTTATGGACTTGACGACTCGGCTGTAAAGAAATTGCGGCAAACAGCGGGATTCGGGCGGCTCCTCGTATAATTAAGGGTCATATCGTTTCCCCGGACTACTTCTCGCATATGCCAAATTATTTACTCGAAATCGGAACTGAAGAACTGCCGGCGGGATTTATTCCCGAAGCGCAGACGCGGCTAGAACAACTCATGTCTGAAGGATTGAAAAGCAAGAATCTTCCTTTCCAATCAATGAAGACGATGAGTACACCGCGCCGATTAACGATTCTCGTTAACGATCTAGCACTTAACCAGACAACAACCAAAACAAAAGTAAAAGGTCCACCGGTAGACAAATGTTTCGATGGCAGCGGTGCGGCGACGCAGGCAGCATCCGGTTTCGCAAAGAGGAATAATTTGAGTGTCGATCAACTCGACCGGGAAGAAATCGGCGGTATCACCTATGTGATCGCTAATGTGACCTCTGAAGGTAAACCCGCGCAAGAAGTATTGGCTGAAATAGTGCCGAAGATCATTATGCAATTGTCTGGCGAACGCTTGATGCGCTGGGGATCGTCTGAACTTAAATTCTCACGACCAATTCGCTGGATCGTCTCGCTTCTGGACGACAAAGTGGTGCCTTTCCAACTCGACAAATTGACGGCAGGACGGCTCTCAATGGGTCATAGAATATTGGCGCCTGGCACAGTTGAAATTGGCAAACCTGATGAATATGTGGACAAGCTGAAAGCAGCTAAAGTTCTTGTAGAACCGGCTGCGCGTCAAGCATTGATTGAGCAGCAAGTAGCACAATTGGCTGAAAAATTAAATGGTAAAGCTCGCCAACTAAGTGGGCCATTGCTTGAAGAAGTGGTGCACATAACAGAGTGGCCCAGAGCAGTCCTTGGCGATTTCGCACACGAATATCTCGACCTACCGGACACTTTGATCGAGACAATTATGGTGCACCATCAGCGGTATTTTCCCGTCGAGAAAATTCAAACAGATTCGAATGGCGACAAAAATTCAATCCTCAAAAAATCACTTCTACCGCACTTCATAACGATAGCCAATAACGATTTGGAAGAAGCTCAAAAGGAAATCAAGCAAGGAAACGAACGTGTTCTGAAGGCGCGTTTGGCCGATGGTCGTTTCTTCTATTTTGATGATCAAAAAACGAAATTGTCAGCACGAAAAGAAGCGCTCTCCCACCTGACTTTTCAAGAAGGCTTGGGCAGCTACATGGACAAAATCGATAGACTAGAAAAATTGGCGGAGTTACTGACCACAGATCTGCATCTGGATCAAAAATATGCCGAGCCCTTGAAGAAAGTCCTGGAGCTATGCAAGCTAGATCTTGTCACCAACCTGGTTAGAGAACTGCCTGAGCTACAGGGTCATGTCGGTGCCTGGTACGCCGAGCAAGAGGGGCAGCCACCGGAGGTGGTGCATGGGATCGCATCGCACTACGCACCGAGATCGACCGACGATTCAATTCCGGTTGATACCATTGGACAATTTGCATCGGTATTGGACAAAGTCGACAACTTAGTCGGTTTGTTCGCCCTTGGCAAGAGACCGAGCGGTTCGAGCGATCCATACGCCCTGCGCCGTCAAGCGCAAGGCATCATCGATGTATTGGTGGATGGACTGACGGAATTTCCTGTCAATCTCACAGAACTGATCAGAGCCCAAGTTCTTTGGTTTGAAAATCACTCGACCCTCAAAACATCAAAACGTGGTTATGATGCTGAAAAAATCACAACAGAGTTAAACGATTTTTTGCTCCAGCGGTTACGAGGAAAGTTGCTTGATTTGGGCTTCGGACGGGAAGTGAGCGATGCTGTTCTTAGTGCCAGAGATCCATTCTGGAACTTGCCGAATGTAGTGACTCGCTGCCGCACAACTGAAAGATTGCTGACCACAGCAGAGGGCATGGACACGGCTCGAGCTGGCTTGCGGGTTCGCAAGATATTGGGCGACCAGCCATGCGAAGCCGAATTCGATAGTGCTTTGCTTGCTCTCGATGCAGAAAAACAACTGATCGGAGCATACAACTCATTCGATGAAAACTTTATGAAGCCACGGATCAAAGAGCACAAAACATTCCATACGGAAGACGATTACACGTTGCTGACAAATGAGCTGGGTAAGTTCTCGCAGCCTGTACACTCTTTCTTCGATGGTGTTATGGTGAATGATAAAGACGAGAAAATCCGCAATAATAGGCACGCTCTTTTGCGCAAACTAGATATCCATTACAAATTGGTGGCAGATTTCTCAAAACTACAATCTCTAATTCCATAAAAGCATGATCAGAAAAAGCATGATCAGAAAATTCGTCATAATTATCCTCGGGATTGTCGCGGTCGTCTTAGCGTCAACAAGCCTCGCAAGCTCACCAGCGTTCGCAGTCAGCGACCTCCCCGAAGCGACTTTGAAGACACCAACACTGGTGCCAGAAGAGTCAGTGAGTACTTATGTTCCCTCTCAGGCAGCCCCTGGACTTGGGCTGGCCGTGAACATGATTTATCCAGAAAAATCGCGATATGCAGACGGTGCACCAGTGGCAGTAGTGGCATCTGGTGGCAACGCCGCCGACGGGTTGAACTTCACGATGCACGCTGCCCAAGTTGGTTTCGTCGAAGTGAGGATGGCTTTCCCCGGTGGTGGCAAACCGAAATTTCAGTCAGGAGGTATATATGACTACCGAGGCAGTGAATCGCAGTTAGCATTGAAAGATGTTTTGCTTTTTGCAGGCGGCAAGATACCAGACACGCAAGGACGATATATCAGCGACATCGTGCCTGTAAAAATCGCTAAAACCAATGTCGGATTGGTCGGTTGGTCTAACGGTGGAAACATCGCCCTAATCACGCTCGGCAAATATTCAGATGATCTGAAATCAGTGGTCTCGTGGATAGCGTTCTATGAAAGTCCGATTGGTCCATTATTTTTCCCGCCAAATCTCGGAGGCAGTAAAGACCTCCTTATAAACAAGCACTACAGACAGGGCAGTGGTGCGACAGGAGCTTGTGTAGTCGATTGGAAAAAGTTGCAGTGGGCTGGCAGCACCATGCGCAATTCCGGTGAACACAAGAAGCTCAGCGAACCCGAAGTTTCAGGTGTGCTCTACTTCGACGAAAACAAAAACGGCATTTGGGATGAATCAGTCGAGTACGCACTGACGTATGCACTTGATGTTGGACTGGACAAACAAATATATCCGCCCGAAGTGCTGCACGCCCTTCAGCTATCGGCGATGTTCGAAAAATGGGTTCCTGACGTACCAGATCCGTCAGAACAAGGAAATCGACCGCCGCCGCCACCGCCAAAGCCCAAACCACTGAAAAAGGGCGAAACTGCGCCGGCAGCGGCTAAGCCCAAAATGAAGCACATCGTAGCGTGGCCAAAGAATTTAGCGACGCTGAGAGAAAGTGAAGCTTACTTCGAAGAGCGAGATGGCTCGACATATTACGGAAAGGTAGCGGCCGAATATCCCAATTTGCTGATCATCGTTTTAGCCACATATATTGACCATTTGCAGCGACAACCCGACCATCCACATATAGCGATGCAGTACAACGCCTGGCTGGCCCATAAGGTTCATTGGGTTCGAATAAACCCTGAGAGTTCGTACCTGGCTGCCGTAACTGGAATGAACATCGAAAACTTTACAAACAATAAGCCAAACGCTTCCATCGATGCAGCCACAATCGCGAACTACCTAGAGGCGGAGGGCACAACCAAAGATTACGTGATGATGGATGCGGCAATCGCCGAGTTAGCGGATCGTAGGCGTGCAAAAAACCTTGGCAGCCCATTGCCAGCCGTTTTGACTCCTTATTTCAACAGCGCAAACCCGCCCCCTCCACCCGTGCCTCCCAAAGGTGAGCAATAATGAAAGCCTCACCAGTGCTTATTGTGTTACGATTGTGAGTGAGTTCAAGTAGAGGCAAGGAATATGCTCGGCAGTCCAGTAGACATCGCTATCATCGGAGTCGTCGTTCTTTTGGTTTTCGGACCGAAAAAAGTTCCGGAACTCGGAAAGGCATTGGGCCAGGGTATCGGTAACTTCAAGCGTGCGCTTTCTGACGTGACAGACGACGTAAAAGCTGGAATTCACGAGAACGATCCGAAAAAAGATATCAGCGCTGCGCCAGTTCCAGAGCCAACACCCTCTCAGCCGGTAGCTCCAGCTCCACAAGACGAGAAAGCAGTCCCGTCTTAAGTCCCGTTTTCTTATCGTTCAAATATGTCGCGATTTGAGGTCGTCTCTAAATTTCAGCCGGCCGGTGATCAACCAAAGGCGATCGCCCAACTAAAGCAAGGAATTGAAGCGGGACACCGCTATCAGACTTTGCTTGGTGTCACAGGCTCCGGCAAAACAATGACCATGGCTCACCTGATTCAGGAGTGCCAAATGCCGGCGCTCGTGTTGGCTCACAACAAGACGTTGGCGGCTCAGCTATGCAATGAAATGAAAGACTTCTTTCCGCATAATTCGGTTGAATATTTCATCAGTTATTACGACTACTATCAGCCGGAATCCTACATTCCGAGCACCGATACGTTCATTGAAAAAGAAGCGAGCATCAATCAAGAAATTGAACGCTTGCGACATTCGACGACAAGATCAATTTGGGAACGAGACGATGTAATCGTCGTCGCCTCAGTGAGCTGTATTTACGGACTGGGAGTTCCAGAGCGATACCTTTCTGCGGCAGTTGAAATTCGTAAAGGGCAAATCTTTGACCGTCACGATTTTTTGCGCGCCATGGTTCACATCCATTATGAGCGAAACGATATCGTCGTAGAACGCGGCAGATTCAGGGCGCGAGGCGACGTCGTCGAAGTCTATCCAGCGTATGAAGAGCGCGTGATTCGAATTGAATTTTTCGGTGATGAGATCGAACGCATCGCCGTAATCAATCCAGTTACAGGTGAGATAGAAGAGTTGCCTGACATGATTCGCATCTATCCGGCTAAGCACTACGTGGCAGATGAGCTTGAGGTGCAAACCGCAGTAGCGCAGATTGAAATTGAATTAGAAGAGAGAATTGGAGAGCTGATCGGGCAAGGCAGGCTCGTTGAAGCGCAACGACTGAAGCAACGAACTCGCTTCGACATTGAAATGTTGAACGAAGTTGGCTACTGCCATGGCATCGAAAATTATTCAAGAGTATTGGAAGGGCGATTGCCTGGACAACCTCCGCAGACATTGATCGACTACTTTGTGCGCAAGTATGGTCGGGATGGATTCATTACGTTTATAGATGAGTCGCACGTGACCGTTCCGCAACTGCACGGTATGTATGCAGGCGACCGTTCTAGAAAAAACACTCTTATTGATTTTGGCTTCAGACTGCCGTGTGCCAGAGACAACAGACCACTCACCCATGAAGAGTTCTGGGATAAAGTCGGAAAAGTCGTATTTGTCTCGGCCACGCCAGGCAACTGGGAATATGAAGTCAGTGACCAATTGGCTGAACAAATCATTCGTCCCACAGGTCTTATCGATCCGCTCGTTGAAGTTCGACCGATTAAAGGGCAAATCGACGATCTTATTAGGGAGATAAAGGATCGTGCCGCAAAGAAAGAAAGAGTGCTCGTTACGACGCTCACCAAACGCATGGCAGAAGATCTGACTGACTACTTGCAAGAAATTGGTATCCGCGTCAAATGGTTGCACAGTGACATCATCGCTCTGGAACGTGTCGAACTTCTGCGTGACTTGCGCATGGGTACATTCGACGTCCTGGTTGGCGTCAATCTATTAAGAGAGGGATTAGACCTACCTGAAGTAAGCTTGGTCGTAATTATGGAAGCAGACAAGGAAGGTTTCCTTCGTACCGAGCGCTCCCTGGTTCAAACCATTGGCAGGGCCGCCCGAAACGTTGATGGCAGGGTAATTTTGTATGCCGATCGCACTACAGATTCGATGGCCAAAGCAATGAGCGAAACCGAACGTCGTCGCACAATACAAACGGCTTACAACGTGGAAAACAACATTACGCCAACCACTATCGTGAAAGAACATACGAACACCTTGCTTGAACAACTGCGTGGAAAGCCTGACACGTTCTACAATCCAGACGGTGATGATTTCCTCGAACGCCCCAATACTTACGAAAGCGATGAAGAAAAATCAGCGCGTAAGGCAAATGTGGCAAACGTAATACGCAAGTTGGAAAAGGAAATGAAGCAAGCTGCTAAATCACTCGACTTCGAGCGCGCCGCCGAAATTCGGGACCAGTTGCGGATCTTGCAAGAGAAAGCGGCTAAGAGCCGTCAGTCGCAATAGCACCATATTCGGTGAATCGAAGAGATCATGGGCGGCTAGAATAGCCGCGCTCCATTTCGAAGAGTAAGAGAATGGAAAGCGCGGGTGTCCACACCCGGCTCGAATAGCGGGACGCAGACTAGTTCTCCATAGACAACAAGAACGCCAATGAAGCGCACAATCATTATTTAGTAGAACAAACGACCTATTAATAGATATGTTTCCGATGCTATGTAGACGAGCATGAATTGGGCGTCGTGTAATTACGAAGATTGAACTGCCACTGCATTCATTGGTGGATCAAATCAAGTGGATGTTGTTAAAACTTCCACAGGATTGTTTTTGCAAATCCTTCAAAAGAGTCACGGGCTGTCCGATACGACAGTTGCATTAGTAATAACCGCAGCTGTTAAACTAGCTTAACACGACGAGCACGACCTCCAAACCACACCTATACTCTTTGAGCAGCCGTTGCCAAGCAACTGTTCGCAAAGAGTGTATCTGACAGATGGAGGAGGTTTTCAAGTACTTACATAAGATGCCGTTACAACACGTTCGGCAAATCTGAAGGAAGTATATAGAAACCACCTCAGTCCGATTTACGCACATATGATACTGCCGCGGAGTTTGCTACTGAAAACTCATCATCCAATTACAAAGGTCCGCCTCGTTCGGACAGCCAAGTAAGCAAAAAGATCGGATGAATTAAGAGGATTCTAATAAGCAGCGCAGTCGCTGACGCATGTCGTCAAAAAGTTGTTAAAAGCTAAAACGAGGAACCTATGGCTAAAGCAAAAACCGGAGACAATGAAGGTAGAGGAATGGGCGGAGTTCTCGTTGAAGATGAGAACATTGCAAAGCGCAACGAACTAGAAGAACTCGATCTGACTGACGAAACCGATGCATTCACAATCATCGATGACGAAGAAGATCACCTCGACGATGACGATGAACCAGTTGAACTGCCTTCGAGCAGAGAAATCGCCACAGAAGATTCCGTTCGGTTGTATCTTCGCGAAATCGGTCGTATTCAACTCCTTAAACCAGATGAAGAAATTGAGTTAGCTCGCAAAATTCTTCAAGGCGACATGATCGCTAAGAGAAAGCTAGTTCAAGCAAACCTTCGATTGGTTGTCTCCATCGCTAAAAAATATATTGGAAGAGGTTTGTCATTCCTCGATTTGATTCAGGAAGGTAATCTCGGTCTAATCCGCGCATCTGAAAAGTTCGACCACGAACGCGGCTATAAGTTCTCAACTTATGCAACATGGTGGATTCGTCAAGCTATCACACGCGCTCTTGCAGACAAATCACGAACCATCCGCGTGCCTGTGCACATGGTGGAAACGATCAACAAGCTGAAGAAAGTAACTCGTCAACTGGCACAAGAACTAAACCGTAAACCGACCGAGCAAGAACTCGCCAAGTCTATGGATGTGTCGCTGGTTAAGTTGCACGAAATCATCAAAGCAGCTAAAGAGCCAATCTCACTGGAAACACCGATCGGTAAAGAAGAAGATTCTCGTCTCGGCGATTTCATCGAAGATGCTGAAACAGACAGACCTGAAACGACAGTAACTCACGAGTTGCTTCGTCAAGATTTGGCTAAAATGCTCAATGAACTAACACCTCGTGAACGTGATGTACTTCGTCTACGCTTCGGCTTGGATGATGGACGTCAAAGAACACTCGAAGAAGTCGGACAATTGTTTGCAGTAACTCGCGAACGTGTAAGACAAATCGAATTCAAGGCGCTCAGAAAACTGAGACAGCCAGGCAGATCTTCTCGCTTGAGAGAATATCTCTAAAGAACTGATAAATGACGGCCCGAGTTCTATTAACTCGGGCCGTTTATTCTTTTATGGAGGTCTTGACGAGTGAGTTTTCCGGACGATTACGCCTCGACTTTTTCAGGTGACGACACTGGTGACATTTTTGATGCACCAGATGTGGTGCGCCAATCTCCCACAACAAGTGAGCGCGTCGTCGACACACAGTCCGGATTTCTAGTCGTGATCAAACGAGTTGACTCACGCCTCTCCCTTTCCGTGAAGCGCCGCCTGGGCACGCCACCGGTTAGCAGCATTTTATTGACGCCGGACGAATCGCTAAAACTATCTAGAATACTGGCTGGTTCAAGATCTGATTCGCACCCTCCAACTCGAATCAACACTCCGATTTCACCAGATGTTGATGGTTGGTTAGCCAGTATCGAAGACCTCGATCGTGAAGCAGGTCAATTTCAAGAGTCAAACGATGTCGAGCCTGGGCAGCGTTCCAATCCCCATTCGAGATCATATACGGCCCGACGTCCACGCAGCACGCGCCGCCGCACAGCAACGCCGTTCAAAATTTCAAAAAAACAAATTATCGTCAGTGCAAGTTGCCTTGTGCTCGTGCCGCTTCTGGCCTTTGCTGGGTACAAAACACTGACCAGCAAAATCCCTGCCCCTAAACCGGCAGCCATGGCAACTGCGCCTGCAGCGATGGATGTTGAAGCGCTCGAAGCCGAAAGAGTCAACAAATTCTCTCGTGTTTTTGTTTCGGATATGCTCGATTTCAGCCCCGCAACTTATAAGGTTTCGCAAATTCATGCCATGGCGAACATGTCACCAGAACTGCTCGAAAGCTATTGGAAGGAAACGCATTTTCCACTTACGATTGATCAACTAAAGTCGTCGCCACAAGGTATGACGCTAATGATCACCAAAATCGATCAACAAAGAACAGACGAGCAGGCAAGAAAAGTCGACATATACGCTGAACTAGTTAGCCCTAACAGCAAAATCAGCAACCCTGTTCATTTACAGTTGAAGGTTGGAACGTCAATTGATGGTCAACTTCGCGTTCTTGAGCAGAAAGATTTGAGCGCTAAAAAATAAGGCAGTATAAATGCTGCTATCAAGACGCCAGCCATGTCGACGGCGACGTCCTGCAGCTGCGCGCTTCTGCCTGGAACGAACGATTGATGCCACTCATCGCTCATGGCGTAAAGCAAACAAACAAAGAATGAGAGATAAGCCGAGCAGCTTACTGCATAAGCTACTCTAGGGAAGCCCGGCACGATTATCGACGGTGGGCGGCTAATGCTGACCGAAGCCCAACGCGTCAACCAGAACAACATTGCGTACTCGAACATGTGGGCGCATTTGCGAATGGGAACGTTCAGATCGCCCAGGACATGTTCAGTAATTTCGCCGGAATTAGCCTGGTTCGAGAAAGCATATATAACGGACATCCACAAAATCACAACCAACCAACGAAACATCGGTTTGAAATAAAGACGGCTCAACACTATTGTCATGCTTGATCACCAAGCCTTTTTAGCAATTTGGCTGGCACTCGTCGTTTCGGCCCACCAGAAACGTGAGGATGGCCCTTCAAATAAAACCGCCAGGGACGCTCTTCTGCCACTTTCAGCCCGATTCGAGTGGAAGCCTGGATTTCCGATCTGCCCACTTTCTGGCCGGGAACTATCCAAAGATCGGATCCTGGGTTGCATAAATCAACGCCATTTTGGTCTTTATTGATGCCCCAAAGCCGGCAAAGCTTGCCGGGACCTTCGCCTCCGGTGACGCCAATTGCTCGAATCAGAACTGCACCGGGCGTCTTTTCTGGTTCCGTGACCACGTTCAAGCAGTAGTACATGCCGTATATAAAATAGACATACGCATGTCCAGGCGGGCCAAACATCACCCTGGTTCGCTCGGTCAATCCCCTAAAAGCATGGCAGGCCGGGTCGTCTTCGGTATAGGCCTCAACTTCGACAATCGGAGCAGTTAAAACACCGCCATCCGGCAAACGACGGCAAAGAACTGTGCCAAGCAGCTGCCGGGCGACCAACACTGTCGACTGCTGGTAAAAATCTCTATTAAATACCGCGAAATTGTCCACCAAGGCTAATTCTAACAAACGTTGTGTTCCCAGCGTTGCTCGATGCCGGCAAGGATGCCGGCGCTCCCAGGCATATAGACCTAGGCGTGATCGCATATGCGCGAGAATGCTGATTTGATGTGAAGTAGGTGAAATGTTGAGAACAAGACCGTCTGTCTGTTAGACTCAAAACTGAAGCGAATGTTGGTTCAGTACTGAATTTAGCCGTGACCGCAACTGAAAATTCTCAAGAGCAGGCACTTCCTGAAAAGGAAGAATTTTTTGACGCCGTCAGACGCCATATTTGCCAGGCACTTGGTTTTGATTTTGTTTTTGTAGACCTAGTTCGTGATCCAGAAATTGTCAATTTGATTTCGTTTTCTGCTGAAGACGAAGATAAGGAAGCGCGCGAGTTCGTCGACACATTGAGCGACGAAAATCAACAACCACTTACGGTGGCAAACACTCACGTTGCTCAAAAGGTAAAACAAACACAACGACCATGGATCGGAAAAGTATTTATGACGTCATCAGGGAAAGTGCCTGATGATGTTGATTTGGATGATGACTTAGATGAAGACGTTTCGAAGGAAAAAGAAGGCTACCCCTACTCCATCGTTCCAATTTTACAAACTGCACTCGGAAACACTGGCAGCGTGCGCGGATTGATCCGCGTCCTCTCCTTTGATCCAACCAGAGAAATTACTCAACAAGATTTGGCGACATTGAAATTGATGGGCGAACATCTGTGCACCAAGATGTCGCAATTTTCCACCACCGATGATACGCAACCTACGGAGCAGCAAGGAGTTTCGTTCGACAGCGAATACGTGTTGATCGTGCATACGAACAGGTTGGTTCGCCGACGATACTCGCGCATTCTTACAGCAAAATACCAGGTGTTAGAAGCAGACAACGCCGAACGAGCGCTTGAAACTTTGCAGAATAATCGTGTTGACTTGATCGTGCTGGATTCCGAAGTAAAGGGCAAGTCAGGTTATGCCTTCTGTCGGGTTTTGAAAGAATCGACTCAATACAAACACGTGCCGGTTATTCTCGTCACGTCGGATACCAATCCCACCGCTCGAGTAGACGGATTGAATGTGGGCGCGGACGATTGCTTGTCAGAATCATGTTTCGATTCGGAACTGCTGGCTCGCGTCAAATCGTCAATGCGACATCGCAAGACAGAACGAGAACTGGCGATTCAACTGCAGTTGCTCGAAGATTATGCACAACGATTAGAGCAAGCAACAGAACATCTATCTCAAGACAAGCAGCTACAGTTGAAGCGTAATCGAGAGCTGGAGCTGCTTCGCTGGGAATCGGATATTCTGCGTTCGCAAGACACACTTTTACATCGCATCAGCAATACGATTCGGCAATCTTTCAATATCACTGAAAACTTACACGAGATGCTTGAAGCTTTTTCAGGCTGGTTCAATCTTGACTGTTGTTTTGTAGTGTTGCCAAGCGAGGATGAGCCGGAGGATTCAATTAGATCTGAATGCTTTAGCGATGAAGAATATCAGCTCATGCAACAGGATACGGATTTGCGAACCCTGGAAGTATTCAAACAACATTTTCAGGGCGAGCAGCTTTTGATGGCTAATGACGCTGCGCATGATAGGCGACTGGAGCCATTCCGCAAAGACGCCCTGCCTAACTATCACTTCTTTTCGCTCTTTTTCGTACCAATCACTTACGAACAAAAACTGCTTGGACTGCTTGGCGGATACAAATGCGAATCACAAGCGAATTGGAATAGAGACAACGAAGCCTTCTTGAAATCCGTCGCAGACCAGGTAGCGACGGGCGTGACTAACGCCAGACTTTATGCCCGTGTTCAACGCCAAGCCACCACGGATGGTTTGACTGGATTGTACAATCACAGGACCGGTCAAGAGAAACTCGCCGAACAATTGCGCTTGGCTGAACGATACCAAAGAAATTTGGCGGTCGTAATGATCGACGTAGACCATTTCAAATCGATCAACGACAACTATGGACACCCTGCTGGTGACACAGTTTTGAAAGCAGTGGCGAAATTAGTAAAGAGCGATTGCCGGGATGTTGACTTACCTGTTCGGTATGGTGGCGAGGAATTCCTGCTTGTTCTTCCTGAGGTCAATCAGGAAGGTGCAGCAGTAGTTGCCGAACGTATTCGCAAGAGCTTGTCGCAAGAGATAATTCATCACGAAGATATTCAGGTATCAGTGACCGCTAGCTTCGGTATTGCCGCCTTCCCAGAAGACGCGCATAACCAGCAGCAATTGCTAGACCTGGCAGACAAAGCTTTGTATCTTTCGAAGCGGCTTGGTAGGAATCAGGTGCACACAGCCGGTGACCTGATGTTCGAGGAAATCAGTCCGACCAAACTACCGGAAGCAGCGCGTGCTGAATCGCAAAATGAAGAGGATGAGACGCGTCCCTCAACCAAGAGAGTAGAGCCTCCTCCACCTCAGGCGCCAGTTGCGCGGATCGTGACACTGCCCGTCAACACTTACGCAGATTTCGTGCCCACAGCAGTTTCTGCAGCTGCAGAGCAGAAAGAGGAGTTAGTGCCGGAAGTCGTCGAGATGGTCAAAGCCCTCGCCACTGCGCTTTACTCGAAATCTGACTACAACAAACAACATCATCTTGAAACTGCACGACTCAGTGAATTACTTGCAAAAGTTATGGGATTGAGCCAACAGCAAGTAGAACAAATACGCGTGGCTGGATTGCTGCATGACGTTGGCACGCTGTCGATTCCATCTGACTTACTCAACAAGCCGGGACGATACAGCGCAAGCGAACGCGAAATTATAAATCAACATGCTGTTCTGGGAGCACAGCTCCTTAGACCAATTCGTGCTCTTAAAGACATTTGCGAAATCTTGGAAAATCACCATGAGCGATGGGACGGAACTGGATACCCACGCGGCTTGCGAGGTGAAGAAATTCCACTACCTGCGCGCATTGTTTCGATTGTCGATTCATATCACGCGATGATTTCCGATCGGCCTTATCGTGACGCAATGACTAAAGAACAAGCGATTCAGACACTCAAGGATGGTGCAGGAATTCAGTGGGACCCTTTCCTTGTTGATATTTTTGTTGCTGTTTTGGCGAGTTTAAATGACCCTCGCTCGGCACCCCTGTCCGCTCCGACGCCGATGCTGGCTGCTCCAACGTCGGCTGCAACCTCCTCAGCCGTTCCTCCTACAGCACCACCAACCGCTCCTGAGCCAGTCATGAACGCACGTCAGCGTTTGCTTATGCATAGTCAAGGAGCCCAGCAGCAAGCTGCTCCTCAAATCCCCATCCAACCGCAGCCAATTCAGGAGCAACCACCACCGGCGACGCCGGCTCAAGTTACAGCACTCGATCCACAGCGGTATGACGACATACCAGAAGACGAATTTGACGAGCCCGAGCAGTATCTTCCCGACCAAGATTCGCGCCAATTTGAAGAGCAGCAACCTCCGCCACAGCCTCAACATCAACTTCCGTACCAGCCGTTGCCGCAGCAACTTGTTTCACAGCAGTTGCCGCAACAAATTCTGCCGCAGCCAGCGCAGCAACAACTTCCTCAGCAGCCGCCGCAGCAGCAGTCGCCGCAACAAATTCCGCCGCAGCCAGCGCAGCAACAACTTCCTCAGCAGCCGCCGCAGCAACAGCTTCCTCAACAGCCAGCGCAGCAACAACTTCCTCAACAGCCAGCGCAGCAACAACTTCCTCAACAGCCACCGCGGCAACAACTTCCTCAACAGCCACCGCAGCAACAACTTCCTCAACAGCCAC
>PLZS01000005.1 GCA_003153555.1 Candidatus Melainabacteria bacterium
GAAGCGTATCGAAATACTGAGTCTCCTCGCAAGAGACAGTCAGGCAGTAGTAATTAAGCCACCGCTAAGCGATTAGGGTGGCTTTTTTGTCGCATTTTTTTTGAGGTGCCTATGGAAATTGACTATCCAAATCAAGACTTCGGGCTGTCGGCAAGGGTTAGAGAAGAGCTGGCGGAGGCACTTTTAGAGGAAGGGCCGTGGCATGGTCAAATCCTGCCAATCAAAGCGATTGAAGAAAGAGAAGTTGACGGCGGCTCTTATAAGCGTGACCCTGCCTGCACTTATGCGCCACAAAATGGCAAACGATACGCCCTTTTTAGATGGATCAAAGAATAAAATATAGTGAGTGGGCTCCTCTTAAAAAGGCTTGTGGCAGCGAGCAAGTAGACAATTGGCACGAAAGGGTTGTTGATGCTTTTGCAGATTGAGCAGGGTATGTCGCACAAATGAAAATTCTTGCGTGAATTTTTAAAGCTATCTTTGTCAATCTATTACCCCATTCTGTGGTACAAAGAAAATGTCGTAAGACTTTTCTGGAGTCCCCTGCGGTATAGCGGCGAAGGAGTATTAAGTTACTCAGCTCCAGTTGAAGCGGACAAATAAAAGAGTGAGATTTTAGTCTCGCTCTTTTGCTTTACTGGCTAGATCTTCGCTTTCCATCTGTAATTCTCTGACTTGATGTTGTATGAGGTCAAAGGCTGTACCCAGGCTCTCATCGCTGTGTTTCAGTAAATGCCCTCTTACGGCGCCCACATAGTAGTCAGCCAATTGAATGCCGGGCTTTGCGGCTGATAGAAAATCGAATTTGGCTTTTTTGAACTGATAACGGCGGCTCAAAGTGGAGACTACGCCTTGCAGTTCGTTAATTAGATCTATTGCATAACTCTGCCAGTCGCCTTGCTGGGCAATGCTTACTTCAAGCTCGTCATAAACTTGAAGAGCTTGTGACACGCAGTTCTTGACTAGATTTGAGTAAATAAAATGACGCTCTCCATGGGTTTTTTCTGAACCGTCATGATAGTAGTAACTGGCAAAACAGTCGACAGAGTAAGAAGCAAGAATCAGTCCACTAGTTCGTTTGTGTTCTTTTGACATGTCGGCATAATGCAAAGCTAGTTTGGCTTTGCCACCAACTTTTTTACTATCCAAATATTTGGGATTTAGCGAACCGATCAGGTGCTTGTGTATTTTGGCAGCTGTAAAGCCGCCCTCCAGCACAATCAAAGCAAGGGCCATTACTTCCTGGTCGTCTTTTGTGCCGCTTTCATCAATGTAGGAGTGTCTGGTCATTAACGTTTGGCGCTCTTATTTAACGAATTTCTCGAAGTGCGAAATTAGCCTGGCGACTTCACCGACAGAATCGTCCTCGTCTCTAGTTTCAGGATCGGGATCACGTTCTTCCGCGTCATAAGCTCTTTGCTCGTGGAGCTCTTTGAGCACTTTTAGAAGAGAACTCATTTGATAAAAGCCAAGCGGTATCTCAAAAAGAGCTGCTTTAGGCTTCGGGTTAATGACCGCATCGCGGATGATCTCATTGATTTTGCGTGACTTGTCGCCGGCGTCGAGAGCTTCGACCCAGGCGGCGACGTCTTCGCTTGCATAAAAAGTTACTGGTTTCTTCGCCACCGCCATTGGTTTTTCTCCTTCGCTGGTTTGCCCACTAACATTCTACCCACTTCCTCTTAATTCCACATGCTTTCTATGTGAAACACATTAAAACAGTGTGGTTAAATTAGTAATAAAAATAATAATGGTAATAATAAATTGGTAAAAATGGTAATAATAAAAATAAAAATAAATGTGATAGAATGGAACTGTTGATTCGGAGGTGAATTTATATGGCAAGACGGCGGGCAATAGAGCCAGAAGAGTTGTTTGAGACGGCAAATCGGCTAAAAGCTGAGGGGAAAGAGGTTTCGGCGACAGCTTTGCTGGACGCGCTGGGCGGTGGCAGTTTGCGAACCATTTATAAGCTTTTAGAGCAGTGGGATGAATCGCACCCGGCAGTAATAAGCACCGTTAATAATGAAATCCCGGCAGACGTAATGGCCGGCTTCTCAAATTCATGGCGGCTGGTGACGCAGGCGGCAGAGAGAAACATCCAGGCAGCCAGAGAAAAAGCAGGCGAAGAAGTGGAAGAGGCATTGAAAAAGTTTCAAGTCGCCCTGGACGCTTCAGATAAGCTTGAGGCTGAGAACGAAGCGTTGGCGCAGCAAATAGAAGATCTGAAAATGAAGCTGGCGGAATGGGAAGCCATCGCCCATGGTGCACAAGCAGAGAGCGCCGCACACAAAGCCACGACTGAGCAGCTTGAGAAACAAAACGGCAAGCTAGAAAGAGACATTGAGCGATTGCGGGCAGAAGCAGAAGAAGAGCGCGACCAGCACAAGCAAGCTCAGAACCTAGCGAAAGCCACAATTGAACAAATTAAAGCTTCGCTGAAAAAAGCAGAAGACAGCGCGGCAAAGTTTGAGGCCGAGGTCCGAGAACAACGCAAAATAGCCGATCAAAAGCAGCAATCGTTAGAGAAGGCGGAGGAAGCAAGCAAAGCAGATCGAGCTGAGCGAGACGATGCGATTAAGGAAGCTGCGGAGCTTCATGGGCAGGCGGGGGCACTGAAAGCCCAATATGCTCAGTTATTGGCTGCGATTGAAAGCGGCAAGAGGAAATCCTGAAAATCACCGTGACCAGGTCCGCCATTAATTGTCTGGGCGAGTCGCCACTAACCCAGCAATAAACGCGTCCGAAACGCCATGAGCGACAAAAAACGAGTGCTGGTGGTGGAAGACGATCACATTCTGCAAAAGGTCGCAGCAATGAATTTGCAAGGCTTTGACGTTCATGTTGAGACTGCTCCACATGGTAAGAAAGCGCTTGAGAAAATGCAAAAGCTAGGCTTTGCCCTCGTTTTGATGGATATCCATATGCCAGAAATGAATGGTATTGAAGCCACAAAACAGATTCGAGAAAGTGAAAAAGGCACCGGCCGGCATGTGCCGATCGTTGGTGTCAGCGCTGATCCAGAGCTTGAGCGGCAAGCATTAGCAGCAGGCATGGATGAATTTGTCCTTAAACCGGCTGACTATAAGCGAATAGCTACCCGCTGGCTTGTTTAGGAATCCAGTACGGCAATAGCTAGATCCGCATAATCGAACGGCCCAGGAGGCGGAGTAAATAAAAATTTCTTACAGCCGCATGACTTGGGAGGCGCGGAAGAAGAAATTTTTATTTACTCCTTGTCGGTGAGTTTGAGGTGTCGCTATTTTGAGCCGCGGCGCATCTTTTTACTGTCCGCCCACACCGTTCCGAGCAGCTCTTTTTGTCGGCTGACTGCGCCAGCCTTATGTTTCTATGCTGCTCTCCACTGGATTTCGTCGTCCTCTCCCCCGGCTTCTTCGAGGGTACCACCAAAATTTGAGTGGTCAAATAAACGAGCCCTGCGGGTGGCTGCGCCATTTTTTTGACAACTAAAATTTGGGCGGTATCCCTTAAGAAGCCGGCGGAGATGCCGGATACAAGAGGACCGCGAAGATGAACAATTTCAATCAAGAGAACGAGTACAAAATTATCGAAGACGATCACGATCCAGAAATGAAGAGCATTATGTACGAGCTACTCGATATTGAAATCGAGGAAGTTTACGCAGCAATCTTCGCTCTGGATACTGTCGAAAAGCAGAACCGAGCATTGAAGAGCTGGTACGAATACCTTTCAAGAACATGCAATGCCGCAAATCCTTGCATTGAGTGCCTGAGGGAGGGGGCTTAGCCCCCTTTCATTTGGTCGTTCCTAAATAATTTGGGTGGGGTGGGCTCGGTTTCAATGTTTATTGCCGCTTTGATGGTGTCGCATCTGGTGCCTGAACATTGGGAGCGTCCTAGGGGCGGAGTAAATAAAAATTTCTTGCATCCGCATGGGTTGGGAGGCGCGGAAGAAGAAATTTTTATTTACTCCTTGTCGGTGAGTTTGAGGTGTCGCTCTTTTGAGCCGCGGCGCATCTTTTTATTGTCCGCCCACACCGTTCCGAGCAGCTTTTTTAGCCGGTTGACTGCGCCAGCCTAATTTTTATATGCTGCTCTCCACTGGATCTCGTCGTCCTCTCCACCGGCTTTGTTGAGGGTACCATCAAAATTTTTGTAGTAAACACCAAGCCCTACGGGTGGCTGCGCCAGTGTTGACAACAAAAATTACATTGATGGTGGCCCGTTGGTAGCCGGTGCCGAAGCCGGATTTATGAGGATTTCGCTATGAATACAAAATCCATCCCTGTCACGTACATCATCGACATCGCCGAGCTCAGTCTCATTGATGCGAACGAAGAACTGCTTATGGACGAGGCTGAAGCCCTCGCCATGACTGATGCGGGACACACATGTCACACGCATCTGCAGTCATGCCAACAATGTTGCCACGAGATGCTGCTAGAAGAATACGATATCCGCTCTGTCTTCGACGAGTGGTAAGTCGGGCGCAGCCCGGGGCTTCACGCCTCGGGCTTTTAGCGCGGCTTCGTTGCCTTTGATATCGCATTTGGTGCTGTACATCGTCCCGGAGGAAGATCCATTCAGCGCCGGTGAGTTCGAGATCTCGTAATGATGGTACCTGCGGAACTTTTTTATTTTCTGGATAATTTCGCTACAAAGCGTGGATGCAAACGCGCGCTTTCGGGCGTGGATACCCACCCACCATCCTAAGACAGGTCAGGCTAGGACGGTTAGTTCAAATAGAGGTCCTGGACTCGAACCAGGGACTCTTATAAAGCTGGATCGGTGTCAACTTCACACCAATGTCGGATGCCGTTGTTGACGATCCGGATCATCTGCGGGCCATGGATGCTGCCGGCATGCAAATCCTGTACAACCACCCATTCGAAATTGACATCGGTGCCTTCTGTTAGCGGCACGAAATTGAGGATTAAGGTGATGGTGCGACTGCATTGTGGATACTGCGGCGCGACGTATTCAACGAAATTGAGGCTAGCTTGTAGCTGCTGATTATGAATGTTAGAGACAACGCGAAATTGTTCGCCATTGGCAATAGGGCTGCACAACCAATTCTGGATCTCTTCGTAAAGGTGAGGATAAGCCTTGTGCGAGTGCCAGGTGCCTTTTTCCGCTTTCAGCAGTTTGCGATCGACAGCTTCGCGCTTGTTTTCAGCCGCTACGTTTGTAGCCAATTCGCCCAGACCATTGATTACAGCCTTGGTGAAGGACCAGGTCTTTTTGCCTAAGTCGGCGGCTATTTGAGCGGTGTCTTTGGCGGGCGGTCTGGGCACACAAGGGTGGATGATCTCTCTTGGTACGCCCGCCCAATCACCGGTCATTAGAACTTGATCTACGATGTGCAGTTTGAAGGAGGCAGTTTGCTGGCCCACAATCGAACCTTGGCTCTGCATCTGTTGTCTTACATCCTCAGGCAGATCGACCGTGAAGTGAAAGAAGGGGGGCGTGGCATATCTGCCTTTGAAATGGAGTCTGCGCCAGGTGTCTCGATTTTCAAAATCATCATCGGTGCAAATTTGAAACTGTAAGAGGCTCTGACGATCGAAGCCTTCGTTGATTGGCTCTCTTAAGTGATCGGTGCGCCCAAATAGTGTTTTATCAGTGGCGTGGGCGCCGTCGATTCTTGGACCCTGGGTGATGCCAGTTATGTCGAGGACCAAGTCTACGTAGGGGTGCTGAAACTGGCAGTTGATAATCGGTGTACAAAGCTTGTCTTCCAAACAGGCGAACCAGAGGAAGTGAACTCCCTCAAAGTTGTCTTTTGGATCGGCGTAGCAATCTTTCTGTTCTTGCTTAGCTTGTTGCTCTTCTTGTTGTTCTCGTTCTTTTTCTATTCCGCTCACTTGCCGGCACCTTGTAGTTAACGCTTCAAATCATACGACTGAAAATCATGTGCTGTAACTAGGAGAGTGAAAGTGTTGGGAAAGTCCGACTGGAGATCTCGGTTAGGCAAACAAAGATTGGGACAAGTTACCTGGACAAAGTCCAGCCGAGATAGAACATCAGCGTGAAGGATTTAGATTAGGCGAAGCCAACGCCGAGCGGGCAGCGACAGCGGAAGTAGCTGCAAGCTTCTAGCTGCAGCCGCACACCAAAGTGTGCTTTCCGATAATCATCGCTCCAGGGTATGGCAGGATAAAGTGGGGTAGCTCAGAGCTGGAGAATGCTAGGTAGCGCAGCTTGACGTGCCGTCTCGCTGCGCGACGACTGGCGAATATGGCGACTCATGTGGCATAATGGCGTAATAGTCAGGGGGATAATGCCG
>PLZS01000058.1 GCA_003153555.1 Candidatus Melainabacteria bacterium
TAACTAATGGTTACGCGCTTTCAGTTAACGGCGGATCCAGCACTTCGCTTACATATGACCTCAACGGAAACATGACCTCAGACGGCACGAACAGCTATTTGTGGGACGCTGCGAACAGGATGATCAAGATTACTTATCCGGGGACGAATAACTTCTCTAGCTTTGCCTATGACGGATTAGGCAGAAACGTTTCGATTGTAGAGACGACGGCTGGAAGCGTGACGAGCACTAAACAGTTTGTTTGGGCCAGAGATAAGATGCGCCCTTATCAGGCTTGTGAAGAACGCGACGGATCTGGAGTTTTGACGAAGAAGTTTTTTGATAGAGGACAAATGAATAGTTCCACCAAGTACTTCTATAACAGGGATCACCTTGGCTCCATAAGAGAGATGACCGACAACACAGGTGTTGTTCAAGCTCAATATAGTTTTGATCCGTATGGTCAAATCACCAAGATTTTAGAAACTGTTCCATCTGACTTTGGATATGCAGGGTATTATTCGCACTCCAGAAGTGGGTTAAACCTAACGCTCATGAGGGCTTACAGCAGCGCTCAAGGAAGATTTATAAATCGTGATCCCATCGAAGAAACTGGCGGAGTAAATCTTTACTGTTATCTTTCTGATCAACCTGTAGCCGGTTCAGACATGAGCGGAATGGGGCCATCCGATGGTACGAATGTTGGTCAGAGCCAAGGGGTTCAGGGTGGAGCCTCAGTATCCAGCATCCTCAACGTGGCAAACTCAATGGGTGGAAAAGCAAAGAACTGTGCGTGCGAATATCTCAACAAGGAGAATCAGCTAAATCAATTAAATCCACCAGCTGAAGCACGCGAGAACTTTCACAATGAAAATCTAAGACAATTGGTTAAATGCTTACAGGGCGCTGGCGCGTGGCAATTGGTCTTCACTGGAGCACAGGCGGCAGATGCGTTTAACAGTCTACAAAGAGGATTTTGGGGTTCTCCACCAGCTCCACCACTGCCTACCGAATATTTATACGGAGGGGGAGTGAGGTAAATAAGAGCCAGAGAGTATGTCTCAACAAGTATCTTGCTTCCGATTTTTACAAGGACATCGTCATGATCGAAAATCTTTCCGAATTTCTCATCGGACTTCTGGGCAGAGCTGAGGACGACCCAATCTTTACTCAACTCGCCTGCGACGTCGGCGATCCCTGTCACGAGACAGATTTCCTTGGCATGAGAGTATGCTTGTATTCTTGGGGGGCTTCAATAACGTTCCGGTACGAGCTAGTTACCAATCGAATTTGCTCCCAAATCACTTTTTATGGATTACCGGCGAGTGAATCCACAGTGGCAGGCTATGAGCAGGCACTTCCTTTCGGAATTACGATCAGCGATGAAAGAGATATAATCGCGAGCAAGATAGGACACACACCGAAAGCATTAAATGGCATAGTCATAGTTGATTCTCAATTAACCAAGGGTTACACTGAAATTTTTGAGGTTGGAGGATTGGAATTCAATTTCAGATTCGACAACCTTACACATAGACTACGAAAGTTGGAGATTACTCGTCTAGACCCGCTTGACGATAGCGAGCGAGTCTACATCATCTAGTTCGATAACGTTTATTGAACTCCGCGAAGAGTATTTGGCGATCATACACTTTAACCCTTCTCCGTAGAAATGCACAGACAAAGGCAAAAAATCTCTCAAGAATAGAGAAAGCCTTGCAGCGACCGCACACTTGAAATTAGGGTTCGACCGCGCATTTGCCCAAAAGCATCAATCATCGAAATCAAACTCAAGAAAATAAAGCAAATTGTCACAGTGCAAAAACGTTTCACTTTATTTAACTCACTTGGTACTCGGACAGCATGCAGTGCCTTGCTGTATTAATAAACTAGTTGGTGAGTGGTCAACCATACAAGTTGAGTTTTTTCAAGTGCTTTTAGGTCAGCCCGTCTGGATTGGGGTGCATATCCTGTAAGCCAGGATAGCCCACACTTGGATTCCAGCCAGCGACAGTTGCCCATGACCGAAAACGCACCACAAGTGGCGATTGTAGTATCACGAGCCTGTCTGCGGCACCATAGGCATCCTCGTACGTTATTCGCTCAGTCTGAATCACCCATACAGCCTGCGCAACAGCCAGCGACAGTTGCAATAAATCTGATTAAACGTTCTATTAATTGTCAGAATATCTGTCAAATGCTTTTCTGAGAAGAGATTCGAAATCATCATCGTCCGGTAGAAACAACCGTCTGTCGTTGATCGAATAAAGCGATTTCTTATGTTTAGCGAGTTCAATCGGTAGGCAGAGAGGAGCAGATGGATGCGTAGCCACGACACTCAAATCATGAACCACTATAATTTCCATTTTTTCTTCAAATGCTTGGGAAAGCCGAAGAAAGGGCCAAACAGCAGCATCGAATGGTCCCTGATGGTACATTCCGTCAAGCTCGAAGCCGTGTGCGCGACAAGAAGATCGCATATCTTCCTGTTTTGCTAACAGGTCGCTTTGACCAGCAAGCCCGGCTTTGGTCGTATGAACCAAGCCAATAGTGTGTGTCATATCAATTCCTGCCACTTGCTTGTGAAGCATTTTGACATCTCGCCTCCCGACTCCGATCCACGCTAACCTTTTCCAACATGATCGAATGATTCCAAGCATACCAAACCACAGAGTGGCACTAGTCTTTTATTTGTCCTTTCTTTCTGCCCCTGTAGGGCTCCAAGCAATCTTTAAAATCGGATCCTGGATGACCTCCTTGTGTTCTGGGACCATCCTCGTCTCTACAGCTCTCACCCGCCTTACTACAACATAGAAAGCATTTTATACCCTCAGCTGTTGTGATTCTTTTTTCGTCACGCAACCTCATGCATTCGCTAATGCATTTGTCTTCATTCATATTGCAGCACCACTCTGAAAAACAATTACAAAAGTCTGGAGGGACATAACCACCATTGTTGCTGTTGGGAGGTTTAGGTGGGCTCATCCCCAGTCCTGAGGGGTCAGAAGAGTCAATTGGGTCGTTTAAAACATATGCAAATAGATTAAGTCCGCCCCTTTCTGCAATTGGGTCTCGATTTATCCATCGGCCCAATTGCGCATGATATGCGCGTGTACGCGTCATATTCAAGCTACTGCGAGCGTGCAAATAATAGTTGCAATAGCCGAAATCAGCAGCAATATTTTCCGAGAATTTTGTGACCTTACCGTAGGGATCAAAAGCGTACTGAGCCTGGATCACACCAGAGTTGTCTGTCATCTCACTTATAGAGCCTAGATGATCTAGATCATAGAAATACTTCGTCGTGCTGTTCATCTGCCCTCGGTCGAAGAATTTCTTCGTTAACGTTCCAGTTGCATCTCTTTCTTCGCAAGCCTGATATCGACGCATCCGGTCTTGGCTCCAAACAAATTGCTTAGTGCTCGTCACAGATCCAGCCGTCGTCTCTACAATCGAGACATTCCTTCCCTTTCCGTCATATACAAAGCTAGAGAAATTATTCGTCCCCGGATAAGTGATCTTGATCATCCGATTTTCGGCGTCCCAAGAATAGGTGTTCGTGCCGTCTGAGGTCATATTTCCGTTGAGATCATACGTCAGCGTTGAGCTGCTTCCACCGTTTACTGAAAGCGCGTAACCATTAGT
>PLZS01000092.1 GCA_003153555.1 Candidatus Melainabacteria bacterium
CGATGAAAGGAATGATCGGTTTTGTTGGTGTTACAGGCTTACCATCCTTGAACTGGATTTTTTCCCCTTGAGGAACCTTTAGCCCGTTGAAAGTTCTGTCGATTACTTGTCCCATGTGTTTTTCACCTTTTTAGATCGGGTCGCCCCACCCAAATTTATCTAAAGACGAGGAGTCAGACGATTGATTGAGTCCTCGTTCACGCTAACCACATAGAGTAACAGGCCAGGCGCGAAGGTTAGCAAATGATCAGTTTTTACTAAGGTGGACATTCCTAGTAATTTAGAAAGGCGTGCAGTAGGCTGAAATTTACCAACCGGAGGAATGATGAGCGACTCAGCAGTGGCCCAGGTGTTATCTGATCAGGTTCTGTCAAATCGGCTGCTCTTGCCTGCAAAGATGACCCCGACAACGCTGTCCGGTTCAAGGGTCAAGCTAGTGCCTCTAGATGTTGCCAGGGACAGTCAAGCACTTTTCTCCGTTTCTAATGGGTCAAGCTTAGATTTGCCCGGCACCAAAGTCTCTGACTATGACTCCGATGCGCTGATTTGGCGCTTCATGGGCGCCGGACCGTTTGCAAACATTAATGCCTTTGAAATGTATCTCGAGGCTTTGGTGAGCAATGCAAATGGGCTTGCCATGTGCGTTTATGATATTGGCAGTGGACGCCCGGTTGGGGTGGCAACTTTCATGAACAATTTCCCAGAACATTTGAAAGTGGAACTCGGCAACATTTGGTACAGCCCGGTTGTGCAAGGCAAGGGGGCGAACCTGGAAGCTACATATCTGATGCTCGAACATGCGTTCTCTCTTGGGTATCGTCGTGTTGAATGGAAGTGTGACGCATCGAACGAACGTTCAAGGCGAGCCGCCTTACGCATGGGATTCCGCTTTGAAGGCGTGCAAGAGTTTCATTTTATTGTCAAAGAAAGAAATCGTGACACCGCCTGGTTTCGCATGCTCGATCACGAATGGCATTCTCAAAAGGGCATACTTGAATCGATTATTTACTAGTCCTCTCGGACTAAATGCTCGTTTGTGCATGTCCACACTTATGCGGCCAAATTTCTGGTGGAGATGACGCACTGGCACCGTATATGGTGATTCCCTGTTTGCCTCTTGACGCAAACGGGATGGAAACACATTGCCATTGCGCTGTAGTTTTCTTGACAATAGCGCATCGCAGAGTACGCGGAAAATTCTCTGCCCCAAGTAAAGTCTTAATTGTGAATAGCTTTTGTCAAAATTGTTCGTTCAAGTTGACCAAAATCCATCTAGGTGAATTACCATGTGTCACCAACGCCGACATGAGGGAATATCATGGCAAATACGATTGAAACAGCCAAAACAGGGCGGGCAAGTTGTCGAACCTGTAAGCAAACCATCGCCAAAGGTGACCTCCGTTTCGGTGAGGAGGTGCCGAATGCATTTTCGGCTGGTGACATGACTTATAACTGGCACCACCTGGCCTGCGCAGCCAAGAAAAAACCTTCTGCCCTTAAACAGGCTCTTGACGAAACAGAGCTGGAAATTCCTAACAAAGATGAACTCGTGCAAGCGATCGACGCAAACGCAAAGAACGAGAAGCCAACCGTGCTGCCATATGCAGAGTACGCTCCTACTGCACGCGCGTCGTGCGTCGGCTGCGCCGAAAAAATAGAAAAAGGACACTTGCGATTGGCAATAGAGAGTGAAGACGATGGCGGTCCGTTTCCTCGCACGGGACCTCGATACCTTCATCCCAGCTGTGTTGGCGAACACTCTGGCGACAATCCTGAGGAGTTCTACGCAAAGATCACAGCGAACAGTAAGAATGTGGAGCCAAAAGACTTGAAAGAATTGGAAGATCAGCTAATAAGCTAGGGCTTTCCCAGGTTCCTAAATAACCAACCGTCAACGGTTCATTTGTAAGCACCCTTACCAGCCAAAAAACCAACCGTCAACGGTTCGTTCGCGGACGCATACGCCTGCCAAATATTCAAGCGTCGCTATTGCCTCTCCAACTTGGATAATTCTCAGTCCAGTCTTTCGGCTGGAGTTTTCTCAGCAGCGATTTGGAACTGAGCCAATTCCGAGTTGTGTTTTACGTTTACCAGTCGTTTCTCAAGCTTTTTTACGGTAATACCTTCGCGCAGTGGGCGAGGAATCGGAATACCGATGTCACAGTACGACGAGAGCTCTAGATATGTGCATTTGTTGGAGGCTGGGGTGAGCACCCAGCTGCCTTCCAGGGCCTTGAAACGATCAGATTTGACCATGCTGTAGTCGATGCGTTTCAACGGCACTTCTGTTGTATGCATCGTGCTGACCGCAGTACCGATAATTGGCAAGTGAGCCAATTTCTGCTCTGATACAACATCGTTCAAACCATGGCTTAACACCTTCCTGTAAACCAGGTCGGCGTCGCCGTTTTGTTCGCTGTGAATAGACTGCCAGACAATTTCTGGTGATGCTTGGATGTGCAATTTAGCCTTCACCCAGCGATGTCCGTTCGGCTGTTTTTCAGTCCACCAAGTAAACTCAGAACTTCGGTCGGTGTTGTTTTTTGCCAAGGTTGGAGCGATTGGCAGATACGACAGCACTGCCATGGCAAGAAAGGAAAGCACGAGACGCGCTGAAACAGTGGTAAAAAACAACGAATCAGCCATGTCTACTTAATTCCGATCCACTTCAGCTCGATCAAGCGGAAGCGGCAAAAATTCTTGCATTGCTCGCTTCATTCGAACGAACAGACTGACAGTTTAGCTCTTGACGGGTGGGAATTGGATAACTTTCAGATAAACATACACTAAACAATAAGCGTAGATCATGCGGCAAAAGTATATCTTCAGGCGATGCGTTTTCACTACAAGTTAGCAAAAACTGTCTCCAGCCCTGCACCACCGATGGTGCGTCATTCGCCTGGCTTTTTAACTTTAGACCATAACTTGCCGAGCCATCCTGAGCCTTGTTGCAAGCGTGGATCGATAGTGTCCGCCGGAGCTGTGTAGGCGACTTCTTTCAATGCGGCAGGGAAATCGACTCCTGTCTTTTGGCAGTAGTGCAACACAGCAGTCGCATGTCCGATTGTGAGGATGTCGTCATCGATAAACCCCTGGGCTTGCACAGCTGCCTGCAAAAGTTTCTTATCGATTACTCCTGTGGACAGCAACACTTCACCCAAACTGACGTTCAACTGCCGGCTGACGCCTTCAGCTTTGGCTAGATCTTGAGGAGTGAGTGCACCGGCTTGCTGAAGGATATCCAGAACGGTATTGGCTCGAGCAATTTCGTCTTCTTTTGTACTTCGTTCGGAGATGATCGTGTCAACGGAGCAGTTGCGAGTGTTTGCCTGGCGTAGGATGTCTGCCGCTTGCACACCGGTCAAATTTCCCTTTGCCACCATCTCTTGCAGCTTAAGACTCTCGTTCAACATCAAATCCGAAATCATCCCTGCTTGAACGAGAACTTGACCGACAGGCTGCTGTTGAACTAGTCCCATTTCAATAGCGGAAATTTTGTCGCCCTCAGTGACTAGTCCGGCTGCCAACAATAGATCGCCAACTCGAATGTTCGCCTGAGACGGGCGATATGCTCCAACTTCCTGCAAAGAGACCTCAATTGTTTGATGCTTACGAGCCGCCGCTTTCATGCCATTCACAGCTTGATCTTTCGTGATCTTGCCATCGCGCAGCAGCACCTGGGCCGTCAGGGCTGAAGCCAGTAGCGAAGATGGGATGGCGCGCGCCAAAACCAGACAACGACCAAGGGGAAGGTTGTTTTCCTGGCTTTGGGTCATGGATTCTTCAAGATTTTCTCGAGTAACCACGCCTGCTTCTAAAAGCAATTCTCCTAGCTCACTGCCGGGCATGCTTTCTCGTTGGGGCGCTTTCCAGCCAAGTCGGATAAAGGCTTCCTCCAGAGGAATGCAGCCTTTGATGGCCACGTTCAAGGCGCGGATGCCGAATTCGGCTGAAATAACGCCTTCCCTTAGCAATGACTGAACTTCAATAGCTGTTTGCAAGTCGCGCTCGGTCAACTCGCCGATGCCCATAAGAACCCGACCAAGGGGGGTAGCGGACTTCTTGGCGACTTGGAGCGCTTCAAGTAAGACCTCTGGTTTGATTACATTCGCCGCAACCAGCAATTCGCCAATTCTCTTTGGTCCGGCTCTTCGTTCCCTTGCAATCTCCATGCCTTAATTCTTAAGACCCTTTTGTATTCAACGCCAATCTACACGCCCAGCGGCTCTCTGCAACGTTTTGCTGATCATTAGTCTATCAGGGCTAATGGATTCCCACTACCGCCAAGACAAGAGCTAAAACTCAGCCCTCTCAAATTCTATGCCCAACTGCGAGCGTTATAACCGGCCAGCACCGCTTTCGATACCAAAAATAGAAACAGAGAGATATTGGACCAGCAAGCTGATCCAATATCTCTCAAGAGCCAAACTAATTTCCCTAGGTCAAGACTTTTTAGTAGTTGTCGTCGTAGGGAACAACAAAGCCTTTGCCTTGGAAGATCATACTGTGGCTGCCGCTGTGTGGGCTTGGATAGCCGACAAAGCCATGGTGGACGCCGTAAGCAGCACCATGAAGAGCGCCGTAAGCGCCACCTGCAACAAAACCAACCGGTCCGCCGGTCAGTCCGCCAGCAATTAGTTCGTACACGCCATCCTCGTCACCGAGGTTACGTGCAACCATTTTGGTTCCACCAATTGAGCCCTTGATGGCGTCTTGGAACATAGCAGTAGGAACATCCCACGCTGTTGTGACGGCCATGCTGATCAGGCGCATTGGAAAATATTCGATTTCATACCAGACACGCGCTGATTCAGGGCGCTCTGGATACGCAAAACTCGGAGCTGATAAACCGACGGTTAAGCCGACAGCAGCAAGCAGCGTGGAGAGTACTTTCTTCATTTTTAACTCCAATCTTCCTAGTTCTAAACGCCAGCCTTATTTCTCTTCCATAGTGATGTAGGACCAGCGGCTAAACGGTTTTTCCCAACCGAGTTTCCAGCCATGCTTGGCGCCCTTGAAGCCGCTTTCAGCTCCACCGAGAACCATGCCTGTTCCGCCGCCGAGCGGGAACGCTGCGATCTGCTGGGAAACACCTTTCTCATCGCCGAATTTGCCGGCAACGTGGTGCATTCCTCTGTGTGAACCATGGTATCCACCTTCGATCGGACCACTTACTAATCCGCTCATTACGGCACCATTTAAGGCACCTGCGGTTCTAAAAGGCGCTTGCAAAACCCACATTACTGGCTTCGCTTCATAATCGAGAGCAAGGGCTGGAGCCGTTGCACCGACCATCATCATTGCCGAACAAACTATACGACCTAGAGATTTCATCTTCATTTACCACCGTCTTTCCAGTTATTACGGCCCGAGGGTTTGGCTCGACCTCGGGCCGCCAGTATCTACTTCTCTTCAGTAACGATGTACGAATCGGTGCTGAAAGGCTTTTCCCAACCAGTGTTGGCTCCATGGTAGAGACCATGAACGGCACCATATGGAACACCAAAAACCATTCCGATTGGAATGCCTAGTACTGCTCCAACAATGTTCTGCTTCCAGCCATTTTCATCGCCGAAAGCGGAGGCTAGTCCGTGCCAGCAATGCTTAGGACCGCTATAGACGCCGCCGATGATTGCGCCTTCCGGCGTATCAATGACGACTGCTGTAGTGGAACCCAGGAAGCTTGCACCTGACTTAAGTGGACCATCAGCTAGCGAGGGAGCAGCTGTTCCCAAGGAAACAATTGCCACACTCATCAACATCAACATTTTGTTTTTCATTTTTACATTCACCTGACAAGGAGGATGGTTCAGCGAACCACCCTCTTCAATCCTCACAACTTAGTACTTTGGTGGGCGTTCATTTACAGACTATTCATCTTTGAAAGTGAATGTGTCTTTGCTGAAAGGCTTTGAGTAACCTTCTTTAGCACCGTGTACGGCACCATCGAACATTCCATAAGCACCACCACCAACAAAACCGAAAGGTCCACCCAAGATAGACCCGAAGAATTGGCATCCGCCATTATCTTCGTTGCCAAGCTTACCAGAAACAGCCTTGGAGGCTTTAATGGAGCCTTTAACACTATCTTTGAAAGCACCCAGAGGTACTCCAACAACCATACCTACACCAGTCCCGACCACCCTCACTGGAAAAATCACAATGTTCTTGAAGGTGTCATCATCAGCAAACGAAGGTGCTACCAACGTGCCGACTAAAGCCGAGGCTAGAATGAAAGAGGACGCTAACTTCTTAAGCATGCAAATCTCCATCTCTTAGCAATCACTACGACCAATCCTGGACCAACTCGGCCACAAGACATGCACCATTGTACCCATTTTCTTGTGAAGGTCTATATTTGCGTCTGTTGAAATTTATAGTAGGTTGCCGAAGAAGCATAACAGTACGCTTTTTCGAGCCATTTATATCCTTGTAAAATGTTTGTTTGAAATCGACATCACTTTGCAAGTCATATATCCGAAATATGCTGCTCGCTAATATCAACGCCCGTCGCCAAGCCCTTTTCAAGCATATTCAGGCACCACGGGTGATTCCAAGTGATCTTCTGAGGCTCTGGTGCTTTTGTCGAAAAATGGGCTAAAAAGAGAATCAGTCGTCTGGTGCGCAACGAAAATTAAGTGGCGTCACTAAAAACCGACTGCGCAGAACCAACGTGTTCAGTTGGGTGCCAGGTGGAGGTTTGTTTGCCGAAAATGATCTGGCAGAAGGATACGAAGATTACTGGAACCCAGTGTGCATAAACGTATGAGCTGACTTGAAAGCTATGAATCAGTGTTTGCCAAAAAGACATTTTATTGCGGTAAATGCGAATTGCTACGAACAAATTCAATTGGCTGACAACAAATACTGCCAAGGAAATCAACGCGAAGAATTTGCCGTATGTTGGCACGCCCATCGATAAACGCATTATCTCAGAGGAAACTTCGAGGAACATCAAAGCTGGCACCACAAAATAAACTGTGAAAGCGAGCGTGTCTAATCGCTCCACAAAAGAAAGACGGGTCGGTGAATTGAGCGGAAAAATATAATCGAGATAGCGGCGAATGCTGCCCTCTGCCCAACGTCTGCGTTGTCTGAGCAACCCCTTAATCGTTGGCACGCCTTCTTCCCAAACATAAGCGTGTGGGCAGAAACGAACATCCCAATTACTTATTAGAAGTCTCATGCTCAAGTCCAGATCGTCAGTAATCGCCTTGTTGTTCCAACCGCCAACATCGACCAGAGCGGCTCGTTTAATCAACTGCCCGTTGCCTCTTAACTCAACGGCACCACCGATCAGATCGCGTCCCATTTGGAAGTGAGTGTCCATCGCATATTCAGAGGCCTGACAGTCTACGAGAACACCAATTTGGTGCTCAAAAATTCTCTTTTGTGCCTGCACGGCACCAACACCATCTTGGTCAAGGACAGGAAGTGTTAATGCGAAAAAATTTGGTGCAATGTAGGCATCCGCATCGAAAACTGCAATTACTTCGCCTTTGGACAAAGGCAACGCTTCATTGAGTGCTGCCGACTTGCCCGGACAACTCCCATATGCACGTCTTAATACGCGAAGTCGCGGAAACTCGACTTTCAATCGCTCCAGAATGAAAGGGGTTTCATCAGTGGAGCAATCGTCGATCACCCACAAATAGAAACTGTCGTAATCGACTTTGAAAAAATTGCGAATTGTGGATTCGATTACACGCTGCTCATTTTTCGCGGCTATGAAAATATCGACCCAAGGCTTCCAAGCGTCATCTGGCTGGCTGCTATCTTCTGTGACCGCTACATAACTGCCGTCTGGCTGTTTCACCAAACCGGCTTTGCGAGCTTTGCGCCGCCATCTGCCTTGAGCTGCCATCAGCCAGACACTGTGCGTAATCATGATCGCGACAGCTATAGAGAGCAAGATCAGTACTTCTGGACCGGTGACGAACTCATCGATAGATTTCAGACCGATCCAAACAGCAAGAGTTAACGCAGCTAATATGACCCGATTTCTCATTTCCGGTAATTCTGGCACAAACCTACACTTATATCTAGCTTACCCCGGTATGACAACCTCGAATCTTCATTGACGTTAGTGAAAAATTCGATTCTTGCTTTGCGCTTAAAAACACGGTCTATTCCGCCACAGTTGCCACTCTCTGAAGCTGCTCGAAAACCAACCGTTAACGGTTGGTTTTTCGGCGCGAGCTGAACCGCGCCCCCACTATCCTTCTTGACCTTTGTGGAGCCTTGTTTTATTGAAGTGGTGCAAACCGGCTATGAGCGTTGGAATGCCGATAATAAACAAAGTGGTGGAAACTCCGCCTGGAAGATTGTCTGCCGAAACACCGGTCAGGATCACAGGAATTGTCGAGGCAGCAGACATAGCGGTATTTTGAGCGGCAAACACTTTTCCACGTAATGCCTCGGGCACAGCTGCCTGCAAGGCAGCTTGGGTGGGAACCGCAACGCAGGCGCAAGAAATTCCAATCAACACTGAAAAAAGTAAAGGAATTGTCATTAATCCGCCCCGGAAATAAACGTCTTTCCAACCGAGCGCCGGGAAAACAAAATCTTGCATATAGCCAAGGCTGGCCAACATGCACATGAAAAATCCTAATCCGGCGAAACCTGCGTAGGCTAGTAAGGTTGGATTGATTTCTCTTCCGGAGTGCCCAACCCAGAAATTGCCAATGCCCATGCCTAAGCCAGCGGCAGCAATTATGTAACCAAATTGGAAAGGCTGAATGTGCATCACTTGTTCAGCCAACCCAACCGCGATGATATTCAAAGTAATGATGGTGCTAAATAAAAGCGTGATTTTGAAAATTGCACGAAACACAGGAGGATTGTTGGCAATGTAAGCGATGCCAAAGCGAAGCTCTTCCCACCAGGCTTCGCGCGGAGCAGCGGAGCGTTTATTGTCTTCAACTGCCAGCACCAGGATCGCTGCGATCAAAAAGCCTGCTGCCACTGCCCATGGAGCACCATCGATTCCAGTTTGTTCGATGATCGGTTCACCAATGGCGAAACCAAAGCCCAAAGCGATCATCATTGTCGTAAAGAACAGGGAGTTGGCGGCATAAAGATCTTCGTGCTTGACTATGCGCGGTATTGACGAAGTTTCCGCTGGTCCGAAGAATTGCGATCCAATCGAGATCAAAAATGCCAGCGTGAATGTCGCCATAGGTGATTTAGTAATCCAGGGAACTGCCACCAATGCGACGAATAAAGCGCGGGCGATGTTTGAAAAGACAAGTACAGATCGATTTGACCAGCGATCAACATAAACTCCTGCCACCGGACTTAACACCACTGCAGGAATAGTGAAGGCAACATAGAGCAAGCTCGTCATCTGCGCGGCGCCTACCGGATGACCTGCAACAGAAGTAATGTTTCGAGCTGTCAGAACTGCCACAAATAAAACGAAAACAGCCCGATCCGCGAATTGAGAAAATATCTGGGCAATCCACAGTTTCATGAACTGGCGATTGCGAAATAAAGACCCGTAACCACTAGTTTTATCAGAGCGTGGAGGATCCGTAAGTTGAGATGTCACTGTGGATACCAGAATTCAGCTGAAGGAGAATAGCGGTGGTAGCGAGCGGGGCGCAGCAAGAAACGCGAAGAGAGACGGTTGGCGCGAAGAGTTCAAGGAACTGAAGGCGACGGAGTATTAGAAAAGACTACTTTACCACTAGGCGCCTACAAGCGCCTATGTTGTCAAACAGGTCATCAACTATGCGCTATTCGCTTTCTGGCTCGTCGTTATCGTTATCGCCACGGCGTGATACAACGCCGCGTTTGGAAGATCTGTAGAACTCCACGATTTCCGCTATTTCAGGATATGGTTCGATCTCTTTTTCGATTTGCTCCAGAGCGGTGGTTAGATTCACATTCGTTCTATAAATGATGCGATAGGCTTCTTTGATCGCTTTTCTGGTAGCTGGTGCTATATGCCGTCTCTTCAGCCCAATCGCGTTCACTCCACGCACGGTGGTTGGGCGCCCATCGCACATAGCAAATGGCGGTAGATCTTGTCGTGTCGCACTCAGACCGCTCATTAAAAGCATTCGTCCTAGGCGACAATGCTGATGTATGACGCAAACTCCAGCTAAGACGACATAGTCACCGACTTGCACATGCCCAGCCAAAATTGAGTTATTGGCTAGAATGACACCCTGACCCACTTTGCAGTCGTGAGCGACGTGGGCGTAGTTCATGAAAAAACAATCGTCACCAATTACGGTGACTCCATCTTTGGTAGCTCTATGAATAGTGACATACTCGCGGATCGTCACCCTATTGCCAATTTGAACTCCGGTGGGTTCCCCCTTGTAGCCGAGATCTTGAGGCTCGAGTCCGATACTGGCGCCGGCAAAAATATGGCAATTTTCACCGATGGTGGTGTGTCCATCTATAACGACGTGCGGGCCGATCTTTGTTCCCTTGCCGATTTTCACATTGGCACCGATTACAACGTAGGGTCCGATGTCAGCGGTTTCGTGGATTTCGGCGCCTTCGCTAATCACGGCAGTGCGATGAATTGCTGAAATCATAGAACCGTTGGCCCCTCAGGTTTTGTCACAGCAAACGTGATCTCTCCCTCGCAAGCAATTTTGTCGCCCACTCTGGCGATTACCCTTGCCTTACCTAATGGTCCGCGTCTCTTTGTCAGTTCAACTTCCATGTCCAGGCGGTCGCCCGGAACTACCATTGTGCGAAACTTAACGCCGTCAATGCCGGTGAATACCGCGAGATGACCGCGAAACTCTTCTTCCATAAGAACACAGATGCAACCCAATTGAGCCAGCGCTTCGATCATCAAAACGCCTGGCATTATCGGTTTGAAAGGGAAATGACCGTTGAAAAATTCTTCGTTGGCTGTGAGATTTTTAAAACCACAGGCTTTCTTGCCTGGCACAACTTCGGTCACACGATCAAGAAGAAGAAATGGATATCGATGAGGTAAAAGTGCCTTGATCTGGACAATATCCAAAGTGATTTGTGTGGCGGTGCTCATCGATTGCTCCTGTTTGCAAGTCTAAAAACCATATAAAGGCACTTAATAAAGGCTCTACGTGCCGTTTCCGGCGAGGATTAAGTATACATGGCGATTTATTGACCGCCTGTGACAAGTTCCTTCCTATTTCATGAACTTAATAGAATACGGGGACCCCGCCGTCTAAAATATGCATAATCTACCCCCTTATAGCAGCGGTTAAGATTGGCATCATCTAGTTTCGCTCGCGCCCAGGCTTGAATCCAGAGGTTGTTCGTAATGGAATCCATTTTGCCGAAAATCAGTGCGCTTAAACCAAGTCTGACCAGCGCAACGCGCACAATCACTGTTGGCGAGTCTACAGAGGCAGCCAACAGGATGGATTTGGAAAAAATTGCCGCCGGAGTTCGACTCATTCTCGAAGGAGCCGGGGAAGATCTGACTCGGGCAGGGCTTCTCGAAACCCCGGCACGTGTAGCGCGCATGTACAAGGAACTGCTTTACGGCACCGATGTTGATGCCGGCGCTGAAATTACTTGCACTTTCAACGAAGAAAACGATGAGCTGGTGCTGGTCAAAGATATTCCGTTTTCAAGCATTTGTGAACACCATCTAGTTCCTTTTATAGGCATCGCACACGTCGGTTACATTCCCAACCAAGGAAAGATCACAGGATTGTCCAAACTGGCACGAGTGGTGGAATTGGCCTCGCGCAAATTGCAAGTGCAAGAAAGAATGACCGTTCAGATCGCAGACGCGATCATGCGCCGGCTCGACCCTCTTGGTGTAATTGTCGTTCTAGAAGCTGAACACTTTTGTATGAGCACCCGTGGTGTGCGCAAGGCCGGTACAAGGACGGTAACAACATCGGCACGTGGTATTTTGCAAGAGGACAAGGGCGCCAGAGCCGAAGTGATGGCATTTATTCACGCCCGACAGTTATAGAACGGAATCGCCAGTGACAGACGAATTTACAAAAACCCTTGTCAGTCGTAGATCCTTTCTATTCACTCTCGCAGCGCTAACTTGTTTTGGTCTGACTAGCGAAACGAGGGCTGCGAGCAGCTTTGCACCATTTACTTTTGGCTATGTGACAGACACTCACGTCACACATGGCAAACCAGACTCCTATTTACTACTTCAAGAAAGCCAATTATTCTTGCAGGATTGCATCAAGTCTTTAAACAACGAAAAGTTGGATTTCGTTATCTTTGGCGGCGATCAGGTCGAAACTCCGGGTCCGGACGAGACGAATTGGCAGCTTTTCGTGGATGTGGTGCAAGTCTTGTCTTGCCCGTGGTCATTTGTGCTAGGCGAAAAAGACGTGTCGGGTAATCCACCGGTAGACAAAATGCGTTTGTATGGACCTGACTGGAAATCCAAAGGCATCCAAACTGACAAACCGTATTGGTCGCAAACGCCTTTGCCGGGAGTCCATATAATAGGTATGGATACCAGTCGAGCCGAGAGCACCACCGGTGATATCTCAAACGAGCAGTTGGAGTGGCTGAAGAAAGATCTTGCTGGCAATGCAGGCAAGTTCACAATTGTCTTCAGTCATCATCCATTACTGGCGCCGCCACCATTCGATACTGGACCACCTTGGGATGAATACATCACGACTCAAGGTGCCTCAGCCAGGGAAATTCTTGGTGGTTCCAGGGACGTGCATCTTGCCATAAGCGGACATTTACACGTAAACAAGATTCAGCAAGAACGAGATATCTGGTATGTATCGACTGGTAGTTTGGATGTATATCCGTGCTGCTACAGAATTTTCCGCGTTTCGTCTGAAAGCATTACGGTTGAGACCTATCAAATCACTTATCCCGCCCTGGTTAAGAAGGCGAAGCAGCAGCTAGACTCGTCCACACTGGCATTTAAATACAACGAAGCACGTCCTCAGGCGTTCGCGGAATTGGCATTTGGTTCTCGATTGGATAATAGCGCGATACTACCTTTGGTGGCGGGACAACCGGCCCGTCCGATCGACGAGAAGCGTCTGAAACAGGCTGAAAAAGAACGCAAGAAAAATGAACAGACTGAAGCGCCTGCAAAAGAAGAGAAGAAGCCAAAAGCAGAGAAAAAGAAGAAACAGAAAGAAGAAAAAGTAAAAGAGGATAAGCAGGAAGACCATAAGAAGAAGAAAGAATCGCCTGTGGATTCGGACAAAGTACCAGCTGCAGATGCCGACAAAGTGCCAGCTGTCAATCCGGATAAAGAGCCTTCCGTCAATCCTGGCAAAGCACCGGCAGTCGATCCGGATAAAACACGAGCTGCCGATCCCGACAAAGCGCCGACTACCGAATCAGAAAACCCCACTGATACCAAAACGACAAAAGCTGAAAAGCCATCCAAGAAGTCTAAGAGCAAAAACGCAGATAGCGAAAAGAAAACTTCTAAGGACGAAATTCCTGACAACGGCGCGTCCACTGGCGAAAAGCCAGCCGTGAAGTCCAGTGATGCGGAAAAAGTTGACACTCCTACTGATGCACTTAAGGATGAAAAGTCCTCCGTGAAAAACGATGGAATGGAGAATGTTGACACTCCTGCCCGAGCACCACAGAACGAAAAGCCTGCCGCAAAAAGTGGTGGCACCAAAAAAGTTGACACACCTGTTCAGACAGAATAATCCACTACATATGGGGTTGATATGACCAGTCAAACAGACGAAAACAAAAAGGCGGAAGGCGCTCAGTATGGTCATTCCTCTTTAAGCTATAACAGCTATCTGAAAGTTCCGGATTTGAAAAATCTGCAGATCTGTCAGTCAAATCCAGCACATCATGACGAGCCACTTTTCATCGTTATCCATCAGACGTACGAACTCTGGTTCAAATTGATATTGCACGAGATTGATGAAGTGATGAAGCTTCTGGCAGACGATCGTGTCAAACGCGCGACGCATTTTTTGCGCCGTGTGGTGGCGATAATGAAAGTGCTTGTCAATCAGATCCACATCCTTGAAACGATGTCACCTCAGGACTTTCTTGGATTTAGAAACAATCTCAACCCTGCCAGCGGATTTCAATCAACTCAATTTCGTGAAATCGAAATTGCCTGCGGTCTTAAAGATAAAAGGTTGCTGGAGCATTTTAAAAATGACGAAATTGCTTTTTCAGACTTGATGAAAAGGTATGAGTCCCACACCCTGCAGGACGCGTACTATGAAGTCTTAAAAAAGCAAGGTTTCGTACTGCCAGGACCATATGATGTCGATGAAGCAGAGCCAAAATCAATAGATCGGCAAGAGACTCGAATCCAGTCTCTGCGAAAGCTTTATGAGCAGTCCGAGGAGTATGCGGACCTGAATGATCTTGCAGAAGTGCTGATCGATATTGACGAACAGATCTCATTGTGGAGAACCAACCACGTGACCGTAGTAGAACGTGTCATTGGATTTAAACGTGGCACCGGCGGTAGTGAGGGGGTTGGTTACCTTAGATCTACATTGCACAAACGCTGCTTCGCAGACTTGTGGAAAGTCAGATCCGTTTTGGAAGTGCCACAAATCACTTGCGGGCCTATGCTGTAATCAGGTGCCAGCGGGCGATAGCTTAGGCGGCGGCGATGGAAATGGTGCATGGGACGGACCCTGAATCGTTTTAAAACCACTAGCCTTGGCGATTCCAGACAACATTCCATTAAAAACAAATCTATGCAGTGGCGTCACTGCGTACCAGTAAATGATGCCTAGCAGACCTCTTGGCAGAAATCGAGCTATTTGTAATACTTCAGTTCTCGTTGAATCCAATTTCTTCAACCTGAACTCAAGCACAGCTTGTCCAGGCAATTTCATTTCTGCGACAAGCACAAGTCTTTCGTCTGGAATCACGCTCGATACCCGCCAAAAATCAAGCGCATCACCCGGTGAGAGTTCGTAGGGATGACGCCTACCTCTCTTTAGACCGACTCCGCCAACAAGACGATCAAGTATGCCTCTCAAATGCCACATCCAGTTGCCATAATACCAGCCTGTCGCGCCACCGAGTCGTACTAGTGGTTTCCAAACATCCCTTGGTTGTGCCTCTACAATTAACGAGCGGCAGTCACTATATACAGTGCCACCAGCCCAATTAGGTTCTTCTGGACTAGCCCATTCAGGATGTCGCAAAAGACCGGCATCAGTCCAATGACTCTCAACTTGATGATGCTGAACCTTGTCGAGAGCCAGCCTTATGGCTGTTCTGGAATCTAAAAGTTTTTGAGGGATGATTTCGCGTATGCGATTTTCCTTGCAGACAACCGGTGTACGCAATCCCTCAGCAAGAGGTCTGGCGATGTATGCAGGCACCGGAGTAACGAGATGAATCCAGTATGAACTAAGGCGCGGAGTGAATACTGGCACTGAGATTATTTTGCGTGGAGTCAATCCAGCCTCGGCTGCATAGGTCTGCATCAACTCTTTATAGGTGAGAATCTCCTCGCCACCAATGTCGAATGTTTGTCCATAAGTTTTCGAATTGTCGAGACATCCAACTAAGTAAGTCAGGACATTGCGGATAGCGATTGGTTGGTTAGGCGTGGTCACCCAGCGCGGCGTTATCATCACTGGCAAACGCTCGACTAAATAACGGAGAATCTCAAACGACACGCTGCCCGATCCGATGATCATCGCCGCTCTGAGCACAGTTACTGGCACAGATCCGATCTGGAGCAAAGTCGCGACTTCGGCTCTTGATTTCAAATGTTTGCTCAAGCGTTCATTATCTTCACCAAGGCCGCCTAAGTAAATGATTTGTTGTAGTTTGCAGAATTCTCCTGCCGATACCATGTTCATCGCTGCATCTTTGTCTTGTTCTGCGAAATCGCGAGAGGATCCGTTCATTGAATGTACAAAATAAAATGCAGCAAAACAACCTTCGGCAGCTTCAATAACAGAGTGAAGGTCGAAAAAATCAGCAGTAACAAGCTCTACATTAGGGTGTTCAGCCCAGGCTTTGCTCCTCAATTTTTCGAAAGAACGTCCGCAGGCCCGCACTCGGAATCCCGCTTCTAACAAACTAGGTACGAGACGGTTCCCTACATACCCAGTTGCTCCGGTCACTAACACAGGCTCAGTTCGCATATCACTCCAAACCATTGCAAAGCCGCTCAATGGCTGACTTTACACACCTTGCGAATGGCAAAAAAAACAATGCACATTCATTTATTTCATACTACCATTCTGGATGTACTCAGTGAACAATCGGTGAACGACATGCGCGCTACTGCCATCATCTGGCTACGCCAAGACCTGCGGCTGGAGGACAATCCGGCCCTAGTTGAGTCCTTGAATAGTGACTACTCTGTGATCCCTGCCTATATCTACGCACCGGACGAAGAGGGTGCCTGGCCCTCTGGCGCTGCCAGCAGGTGGTGGCTTCATCAATCTCTGAAAAATCTCGACAAGGATTTAGGTGCTCTTAAATCACGACTGGTCATCCGCAGAGGCGATTCTTTAGATGAGCTGCAAAAGTTAATTGCTGAAACGAAGGCTGTCGCTGTGTTTTGGAATCGTCGTTATGAGCCGGCAGCGATCGCTCGTGATACCAAAATCAAAGAGCAATTGATCGATGCTCAAATAGAAGTAAAATCCTTTAACGCATCTCTTCTGTTCGAACCGTGGACGATAAAAAATAAAGCAGGAAAACCCTTCCGTGTTTTTACTCCATTTTGGAAAACTTGTCTCTCTTATGCCGAGCCGCCAGAGCCACTTCCAGCCCCAGCTAATATTCATCCTCCGGCAAAATTTCCGCAGAGTCTCGCTCTCGACGAACTTGAACTTGAACCCAAAATCAAATGGGCAGAAGGTATTCGCCAAGCATGGATTCCAGGTGAGTCAGGTGCCAAAGTGCAGTTGGATAAATTAATCGAGGATGTATTGCAGGACTACAGCGACAGCCGCAACAGACCTGATCAAGCAGGAGTGTCCCGCCTCTCACCGTATCTTCATTTCGGCGAGATCGGCCCGCGTCAAATTTGGCATCGCGTCAAAGATGAGGTTGGCACCAAGCATGGTGCGCGTTTAAAAACGGGCGCGCAAGTCTATCTCAAGGAAATAGTTTGGCGAGAATTTGCTTATCACTTGCTCTATCACTTTCCCTATTCTCAGGATCGCCCTCTCTACGAACAATTTACTGATTTCCCCTGGAGACGAGATTCTCGCGCCCTAAAACGGTGGCAGAGGGGACTGACCGGATTTCCTTTGGTCGATGCAGGTATACGAGAACTGTGGCACACGGGCTGGATGCATAATCGTGTTCGCATGGTGGTCGGCTCATTTTTGGTGAAAGATCTGCTTTTGCCGTGGCAAGATGGTGCGCGCTGGTTCTGGGACACCTTAGTCGACGCCGATCTGGCCAGCAATACCATGGGTTGGCAATGGGTTGCCGGTTGCGGAGCCGATGCAGCTCCCTACTACAGAGTATTCAATCCGATCTTGCAAGGCAAAAAATTCGACCCAGACGGGGATTATGTGCGCAAATGGGTGCCGGAATTGGCGGCGCTTAAGGGCGACAAAATTCACACACCGTGGCTCCTATCCGACGAAGAATTGAAGCAAGCGGGTATTGTGCTCGGTAAGAGTTATCCGACACCCATTGTTGATCACTCAGCTGCTCGACTTCGGGCGCTGGCTGCCTTGAAGTCAATCAAAGAGGATACAATCCTCAAATGATGAGGAATTTTCATGATTGATACCACTTCAAAGTCGAAACCGGCTGCCATTGATCACATTGCCATACCCGTGATTGATGTCGAAGCCTCGGTCAAATGGTATACGTCGCAATTTAATTGCACTATTGAATACCAAGATGAAACTTGGGCCTTTTTGAAGTTTGACAATATTAAACTGGCGCTGGTCGTTGCTCATCAGCATCCGCCTCACGTCGCCTTCGTCAGCCCAAACGCGGAGAGCTACGGTCAATTAAAAACGCACCGCGATGGCAGCCGATCGATTTACATCAAAGATCCCGCCGGCAATGCCGTTGAGATTGTCGCAGAAGATTCTGTTTCCAAAGCTGGTGGCTAGTGGCTAGAAAAACTCCCGCGGTGATCATAGTCGGCGGTGGACTGGCAGGCTTGACATGCGCAGTCAAATTGCATGAAGCCGAAGTCCCCTTCCTCCTCCTCGAAGCCTCAGACCGTGTTGGCGGACGCGTGGCTTCGGACCGCTATGAGAATTTCATCCTCGACCGTGGCTTTCAGGTTCTTTTGACTGCATATCCTGAAGCGAAACAGATGTTGGATTACGGCAAACTGGGCCTGCACAGCTTCTACCCGGGCGCCCTGGTCTACAAAGGTGGAAAGCTTCACAAGCTCGCCGACCCATTTCGACACCCAATTGACGCCATCTCCAGTGCGTTTTCGCCCATTGGTAGTTTCGCCGACAAAATTCAAGTGGGGAAGCTAAGACAGCTTCTGAGCAGCACCTCGCTTGAGCAAATTTTTGCGAAACCAGAGACGACAACCGAGAAAGCGCTTCTGGACCATGGTTTTTCACCATTGATGATTGATTGTTTCTTCCGTCCTTTTCTGGGCGGAATCTTTCTTGATCGTAAGCTGACCACGTCTAGCCGGATGTTCGACTTTGTATTTCGCATGTTCGCCGAGGGCGACACGGCTCTGCCGGCCCGTGGCATGGCCGCCATCCCCGACCAATTGTTGTCACGACTGCCGGCTGCGTCAGTACGCACAAAGGCTCATGTCCGCAATGTTCAAGAAGGTTTTGTCATATTGGACGACGGCGATACCATGGCTGCACCTGTCGTTGTCGTTGCCACTGAGGGACCTGAGGCAGCCAGACTGCTTGGCGAAGAGGTTCAATTAACACCAGCCAGGTCGGTGGTCTGCACCTATTTCTCGGCTCAAAAACCACCGTTCGAAGAGCCGATTTTGGTCTTGAATGGCGAAGGAACAGGCTGTGTGAACAACGTTTGCGTGCCTAGCAATGTCTCCAGGTCGTACGCTCCTGAAGGTCAACACCTCGTCTCCGTGTCAGTGCTCGGCAACCGGGACGAAGATGAAGACAGGGAGATTGACGAGGAAATTCGTAAAGACCTGAAGCCGTGGTTTGGCGCTCAGGTAGAGTCTTGGCGCTATCTTAAGACCTACAAAATTAAGTACGCCTTGCCGGACCAGAGCCCGCCGCAGCTTGCAACTCCGCAAAGACCTGTCAAACTGAAACCTGGAATCTACTTGTGTGGCGACCATCGGGATAATGCTTCCATCAACGGTGCCATGGCATCAGGAAGGAGAACCGCTGAAGCGGTGCTAAAGGAATTTAAAACTGAGGACAAAGTTGGTTGAATACATTTTGAAATTTGGCTGAACTGGGCATACCCATGAGAGCAGGATGTTCCTTGCTATGATTTGGTGGAGCACACGCATGGCATGTTTCTAAAGTGAAAAAGTCAGTTGGAAGCATGTGGACTCTGGTTTAGAGAACAATTGTGAACCCCGAAGCGCAAAAATCTTTTGAAAAACGCAAGAAGTGCCCGGCATGTAGCCGAGAGTTTACTGGCACTCTAGTCGTCTGCAAGCATGACGGAACTCTTTTGATTCCGATCAAAGAAGATTTGATGATTGGCACCACTCTTGCCGATAAGTATCGAATCGAATCCGAAATCGGTCGAGGCGGCATGAGCGTGGTCTACAAGGGACGCCATGAATTGATGGACCGCATGGTTGCAATAAAAATGTTGCAGGCTCAACTCGTTAACGATCAAACAAGCATTAAACGCTTCAAGCAGGAAGCAAAAGCAGCCAGCTGTTTGACACATGCAAACGTAATCACTGTCTATGATTGCGATGTCTCTCCGGCAGGACAACCATATTTGGTGATGGACTACTTGGAAGGTGAAAGCCTTGCCGACATTATTAAGCGGGAAAACGGAGTGTCTGAGGAACGTGCTCTCAATATTTTCATTCAAGCTTGCGATGCTTTGGAACATGCTCATGCCAAAGGCGTATTGCATAGAGACTTGAAGAGTAGCAACATAATGCTTGTGGACTTTGAAGGCAGGACTGACGTTGTTAAAGTCGTGGATTTTGGCATCGCGAAGTTGATGCCTAACTCAGGCAAGCAATCTCAAAACCTGACTCAGACAGGCGAGATTTTCGGTAGTCCTATATACATGAGTCCCGAGCAGTGCCTTGGTTCGCATCTAGATCAGCGTTCTGACATTTATTCTATGGGCGCAATGCTTTATGAATCATTGATGGGCCAGCCGCCGTTGATGGGTGACACCATTATCGATACCATGCAAATGCATGTTTCCACTATGCCGGCTGGTTTTGCCGATATGCGTCATGATTTGCAGATCCATCCACAATTCGAGGCCGTCGTTTTCAAATCTTTGGAAAAACGTCCAGAAGATCGTTATGACTCGATGGAACAGTTTCGTGATGCTCTTGCTCACGTAGCTCGAACAATTGAGATGGATCGGTTTAATCCGCGGCCCGTGCGCGATATGTCAGTTTTGGAAACACGTTCGACAAAACAAAATTTGAGTCCTCAACGAAACACTAACGCGGGCAGTCTGCCAAAGCCTTCGATTTCTAATTCGCAAAAAGTCGACAAGGCTGTGCAGCGGGCTGTTCAACCGTCTAATACCAGCACGCCAATGGGCAGCATTTCTCGAGTCAGCCAAACTGGCATGAAAGCGCAGTACATGTCCAATAATCGAAATAATGATCCAACCAGACTGAACAAAAGCAAACTTGGTGATCTTAAGAACGCAGAAACAAAAGCCGGGAAAAGTAAACTGCTAATCAGTGCGGCAATAATGGTGGCGATAGCGGTAATTTTGATCATCGTCATGGTCGTTATGTTTGCGACCAGGCACACGCCGACTTAATGGTCATGCCACTTCTCTTTCAGTGCAGATGAACAATCTCAAGCGCACTATGGTGCGGACGTTTTCATTCCGGATGGCCATAGCAGACTTAATTTTTCAATTGAACAAAATTGGTAAGATCATCGCCGTTGACGAACAGGTAGCGAAATGAGCGCGAATTATACGCGCCACTTGCGCGGGTCTGCGCGAAGGAGCTGAAGCTCCTAGAGCGCTATAAGAGGGGTAACGCAATAATGCCACTTGATCACTTTGTAACGCTTGGACGTTCCGGTTTGCGTGTCAGCCCGTTTTGCTTAGGCACGATGACATTCGGCGAAGACTGGGGATGGGGTTCTTCCGTAGAAGACTCACACAAAATTCTCAGCCGCTTTATAGAACTTGGCGGTAATTTTATCGATACTGCCAACTTCTATACACGCGGACACTCCGAAAAAATTATTGGCGAATATTTGAAAAAGAGTGTAAAACGCCGAGATCAACTGGTTATAGCAACTAAGTTCTTTAGCTCTCTTTACACAGGTGATCCTAACGCCGGCGGTGCTAACAGAAAATCCATGATCGCCGCTTGTGATAACTCGTTGCGTCGTCTGCAAACAGACTATATCGATCTCTACTGGATGCACTGCTGGGACCGATACACTCCCATTGAGGAAACCATGAGCGCCCTCAATGACTTGGTAAGCGCTGGAAAAATTCGATATATCGGCTTCTCCGATACGCCCGCCTGGAAGTGCGCTGAGGCTCAGATGACTGCCAAATTCCGGGGGTGGGCACCGTTAATTGCTTTACAGATCGAATACTCATTGTTAGAACGCACCGTCGAGGGCGAGCTGGTTCCTATGGCATCAGAATTGGGACTTGGGATTACTCCATGGTCACCACTGAAGCAAGGCGTGCTGACGGGCAAATACACACGCGAGAACCACGGCAAGGCTGAAGCCGGAAGAGGCGAGTGGGTTGAAGCGGCTCTCAATGACAAGGCTTACACAATCATCGACGAACTCGTTAAAATCAGCAAAGAGATAAACTCGTCGCCCTCACGTGTCGCGCTTGCTTGGTTGCAGCAAAAACCTGGCGTCACTTCGAGCATAATCGGGACGCGCACTCTCAAGCAATTGGACGACAACATTGCAGCGCTGGATGTCATCTTGCAGCCTGAGCAGGTTGAAAAGCTCGATGAACTGTCAAAACCAGAACTGAATTTTCCGGCTCAATTTATCCAAAATGCTGGACCCTTCGGTATGGGTGGTACCACTATTAATGGCGTCAAGAATGATGCCAATCCTCTGGCTCCTAAGTCCGACAAAGAGAGATATGAAGTGGCGGCTCGCTGAGTCTCCGAAATTGCGCAAAGAACCGACTCTGATCAGGAGGCTCTCGATTTCGAAGACACCACAGGCAGTGCCTCGAGTGACGGATGAGCGATCCAGTAGAATCTCTTCTGTGGCACGCTGTTTATTTCACTGATGGGGTTTGGAGCTTCAACAACAAGGCTTCGACAAGCCGCAGTCTCTGCTTGAGATGGGACTTCGCATCAGGCACCACACAGTGGTGTATCTCTGTCGGCAATTGTCCACGCTCACGCTCGAGCAATTCGACTAAAAGCATCCATTCGACATCAGTAAGCACAGGTTCAGTTATCATTCCCATTTTCTCCTCTATGACTATCAGTGAGCAGATCGCCCTTGCAGAAAGTGAGATTTGCATCGGCTTTGCCAACACAGTCGGCTAAATCTATACTCCAAATTGGACGAGCAGGTCCCTGTCAGCAGTGTTGCATTTGTGCCAATTCATATCCTCAGCCGAAATGATGAGTTTCAATAACCGATTGGTTACATCTACTCGTCGCGCTAGATTGGATCTTCTCTTCAAGACGCTTGTCGCCGAGAACTAAGAGTCGAAAGTGGTTGAGACTCATTATAAGCTTTCTAAATCGCGTGGTTAATTTAATTCAGCACACGGAACGATGTCTGCACCGTCACAGAAGATTTAAGATAGACACCGTGGCGAGCAGGTGGACACTGAAGATTGGTCAGGTCGCTAAAGCAAACTTATTGCCTACGCCGCAGGGGACGGTGCCGTTGCTTGCCAGTGAAAAACTACAAACTAATCCGTTCTCACGCATGGCACCACCGTTTGGAGTTCGGCGCTGGTTTCCAGGTTTGGCAATGCTGCAAACTTATGAACGCGCCTGGTTACCCAAAGACATCTGCGCGGGAATAGCGTTGACTGCCATTTTGATTCCCGTCGGCATGGGATATGCTCAAGCATCGGGACTGCCCGCCGTTTGTGGCATCTACGCTACGATCATCCCCCTATTTGTTTACGCCATTTTCGGACAGAGTCGAATTTTAGTTCTGGGACCTGACTCATCATTATGTGCCATCATCGCCGCCACTATTTTGCCGCTAGCTGCTCACAGCAGTGAGCATGCTGTGGCTCTTGCCAGCGTACTTGCCATACTATCGGGAGTCCTTTGCATTCTAACTGGACTGATCAAATTCGGCTTTGTTACAGACCTCCTTTCCAAGCCCATCCGCTATGGTTATTTGAATGGAATCGCCCTTACTCTTATCGTCAGCCAACTACCGACCCTTCTAGGATTCTCCGCAAACGGGGTCGGATTCATTCACAAGACAGCAAACCTCATAGAAGGGATCGTCAATCAACAGATCAACTGGACAGCGTTTGCTATCGGGTCAGCGTGTCTCATGCTGATAATGCTATGCAAAAGCCTTTCGCCGAAGATTCCCTCAGTGCTGTTGGCAGTAATTGCTGCAACACTTGCAGTGACGATGTTTGATCTTTCCGCAAAGTGCGGGGTTTCCGTAGTTGGAGCGCTTCCACCTGGCTTTCCAGCTTTCCATCTGCCAACTGTTTCCTTGAAGGAAATCAACACCTTGTTCGCCGGTGCAGCTGCCATTACCTTGGTCTCCTTCGCTGACATGAGTGTGTTCTCTCGCGCCTTTGCAGCACGCGGCGGCTATGAAGTTGATGACAATCAAGAGCTGATCGCTCTTGGTGCAGCCAACCTGGCTGCTGGTTGTTTTAGCGGCTTCTCAGTTAGCGCCAGCGCTTCTCGCACTCCCGTGGCAGAATCAGCCGGCGGCAAGACTCAAGTAACCTGTCTATTCGGTGCCGTCGGCCTTCTCGTATTGCTTGTTTTTGCGCCAACACTCTTGCGCAATCTACCCAACGCTGCTCTGGCGGCAATCGTTATTGCTGCCGCTGTCTCACTTGTGGAGGTCAGGCTAGTGTGGCGCCTTTATAAGTTGCGACAGATCGAGTTCTGGTTTTCAATCGTCTCTTTGCTTGGCGTCACCCTGTTTGGCGTCATCCAGGGTATCTTCATCTCAGTCGGGCTTGCCTTGCTTGCCTTCATCTGGCGTGCCTGGCGTCCTCATGATGCTGTACTTGGACGTGTTGACGGCTTGAAAGGCTATCACGATATCAGTCGCCATCCGAATGCTAAGCGCATCCCGGGTCTTGTCCTGTTCCGGTGGGACGCACCACTTTTTTTTGCCAATGCCAGGATCTTTCAAGAGCACGTTCTGAAATCAATAGCTGACGCTCCAACACCCGTGCGGTGGGTCGTAGTGGCCGCCGCGCCGGTCACCGACATCGACATCACGGCCGCCGAAGTGCTGGAGAAGCTGGGTTCGCAGCTACACGAAGTCGGCATAGAACTGCGCTTTGCCGAGATGAAAGGACCCAC
>PLZS01000122.1 GCA_003153555.1 Candidatus Melainabacteria bacterium
CGAGTTCAAGAAACAAGGCACTGTTGAAGCAGTAGTTGCTGACGCACCATTTGATTGGGTCGATTGGCAAGGCAACGCCATGCGCGGCGAAGCTGGCGATATTAAAGTCACCCAACCTGATGGCACCACTTCTTCCATCAAGCCTGACATCTTCGAAAAAACCTACTCAGAAGTCAGCCCTGGTGAATACGAGAAGTCTGCGATTGTTCGCGCTCAACAGCTTGTTAGCGACACTGTCGTCAACACTCTTGAAGGCATTGGCACCGGCAAAAGAGGTGACTGGATGGTCACCGGCCCCAACGGCGAAAAATATATCATCGCCAGCGAAGCCTTCAATAAGCTCTATCGCGCGGCTCCGGCGCAGTCACAAGTTAAATCTCTAGTCGCGCTTATCGACAAAAATCCAGAATTGGCCGATTGGCTTTCATCCCGAGCCGGCTTAGGCGAAGCTGACGCAACTAAGATTGCCGAACATCTTTTGATGCATCCATCAGAGATCACGAGCATCTTCGGTGAGGATGCTCCGGATCCATGGAAACCGCAAGAATCACAACCGCAGCAGCAACAGCAACAACAAGCAGGCTTTTTTAGACGCAACCGCCAATCAAATCCGCAAGACTCTGCACCACAAGTACCTACTGCACCAATCAATGAAGTTCGCGCAAACATTACGCCTTCTGAGAAGCCACCAGGTAGCGAGCAACTTTCAGCGGCGGCGCCAAAACCAGTTTCGGAGTCGGTTTCGGAGCCAGTTTCAAACCCAACTGCAGAACTAATAGCAGGCGGCTTAATCGAGCCCAACGCCATGGCGATCGCAGATACAGAGGCATTCATCAAAAAGGCTAGAGACGAGGGACTTGATCTAGATCGCTACGAGAGTTCGATTAGAAGCGCCATACTCGGTAGACAAAAAAATGGTCTTCAAGTTGGAGACGTAGTAAGCGCTGATGAGCTTAGCGCTCTCAGTTATTTGCGAACACAGAAGCAGGAAGACTTGAGCAATCGAATGATGTTAGCGCTCGCAGAGCGCGGCACTACCGCGAAACAGCTAGTCGAAGCATTGAGCTCTGATTATCAAGTCTCTATGAACGCAGCAACGATTATTTCGTCTCACACATCGGAAGACATTGTGCGGCTTTATGAGGCTCTAAGCCTTAGGAGCCTAGTGAGGGAAAATCAGGGTGAACTGGCAGCGAAAGTGGAGACAGTTCTACGCGATCGAGGTCCAATTTCCAACGCACTTCTCAACGGCATGGACAAGGGTTTGGCGCAGAACTACAATCGTCCTTTCGAAGAACTGGTTGGCATTTTAACTTCTGACAGTACGGCTGATTCGCGACTGTCCACTAACGATCTTCCGTCCAGTCAAATCGAACTACTAAAACTGCTCAAGGACTCAGATCAGCTGCAGCTATTTGGAAAGGCACAAGAGGTCTTGAGCCGACGCGGCGATATCACCAGTGATACCATTCGGGCACTTGCTGCCGGACTGGATGATCGATTTATCGAAACTTTGATGTTCTCATTGCGCTATCGCGACTCTGATGTCTCGAAGATTGACAGTCCGCCGTCTGCAGCGTCGGTAAAAGCTCTGATTTCCGAATTGCAAAGACCGGAGCTAATCACGACAGGACTGGTCGCAAAAATACAAGAACGCCAGGTTCTTCGCGAGCAACTTTTGCATGATATCAATTCAACTGACATAACAAAACTCCAACCAGCAGATGCAGAGGCACTGGCGAGCGTCTTGAGCGGCTACACTGCCAAGCAGCAGCAAATTGGTGACAAGCTTCTAAATTCCGAATTAGCGATGCTAGAACGATTGAAACACATTGGTCCTGCCGACCTCGTTGCACAGGTCGAATCGGCTCTTCGCGCCCGCGGTGACATCGCCGCTACAGTTCATTCGGCGTTCACGCAGTCACTTGCTCCTCAACATGCCCAAGAGCTCGCGTCCATATTGCAAGAAGCGAAACAATCATCGATAAGACAAGATGTAACGACAGCAGAAGTTGAGTTATTGCGCGCCTTAACCGATTCCAAACAAACTGATCTAGGTGCTTTAGTAGTAAATACCTTGAGGCAACGAGGTGAGACTGCATCGGACATGCTTGAAGCAATGAGACTCGGACTAGATTCAAAATATGCCGATACCTTCAACAAAATTCTCTCGACTTCGTATGGAAAAATTGCCAGGCCAGAAGCCGAATTGCTCATCGGACTAAAACGATCTGGTCCGGAAGCCTTACTGGCAAAAGTCACGGCACAGATGGCAACGTGGAGCGATGCAGATGCCACGACTGTCAATGCAATACTTTCCGCGGCAGATAGCAAATTGAGCGAAGGTCAGCGAGAATTTTTCATTGCGATGGTGACAGCATCTGAAGATCGATCTCAAAAACCAATTACTTTTGGAGAGTACAAAAACTTCTCAGCAATCAAACGAACAGAGTCGAAAGTTATTGTCGACGCGCTAGAGCAGGCATTCGAAAAGCGCGGTGAAGATGCGCTTGCAACCATCGACGCGCCAAATCCTTTATTGCCTGGTGATACTCAGAACCTCGCCGATAGCTACCAACTTTTGTCACCAGCGCAAGGAAGTGCATACCAGCAGGATATGGATGCGATCGTCGAGGCAATGAGCGCTTCTGTAGACCACAACGCGCAGCAAGCGCGTAATTATTTGATGGCAACGTTCAATGATGCTTCCGATCGACTCCTGGCGGTGCACGGTCTTTCACATTCGGGTGATTTGAGATCTTATCAAGACACCGTTGAAAAGCTGGTTTCTCAACTCGTACGTCACATCCACGAACGTAAGTTTGATCAACCACAAGTGGCGAAGACTGCACTCAATTATCTCAGAGACAATTTTTACGAAAAGCCAGAGCTGGACACGCCGAAAACACCACTGATTCAACTTTTAAGCGAAAAGAGACTGCCATCACCTGCGCAGCTTGCCGAGGTGAACCCGCAAGAAGACAGCCTCCAAGCTGAACTATTGCTATTGGTTGATGGTATCGCAAAACATGGCGGCAATAAATTCAACTACAGTCATACAATTCCGACTGTGCTAAAAAACACTGTGTTGAATGAGCTCGACGCTGCTGGTTGGAGTTGCTTGGACGTGCCGCGCGACTATCGTGGCGAAGGCGGTTATCTTCAAATCTCGCCCCAGGAAGCACCACATTCAACACAGGTTGATGATGTTGGGGCTCGCACCGCGAGACCAATCGCTCGCACCGAGTCCCGGCTAGCAGATGCTCAGAATCAGCAAACAGTGTCCGGAAGCGCTCATGATGAAGTGCCGCTACTTCATCGACCAACTGCCTGGATGCTGGAGATGTGGAATAAGACAGTGGCAGCCAACCTGGGCAAGCCGCTCAGTGTAATCAAAGGTTATTACGAAGCAGGAGTTCTTCAAGTTGATGCGCTGGCGCATCCACAAGGCTTGATCATATCGAGCACAGAAAGCACGATGACGCTGAAAAGCGATGTCACTGTGAGGAATGCCGATGGCTCGCTAGAGACATTGAAAGCGGGCACGAAACTGCCAAACGGCATGCAGATATCTCCGGCTGAGATGGTTGTTGACGGGGAAACCCGCACCATCACCGGTGGCAAGCTAATTACGACTTCTCCAGATGGCACGGTGCTGAAGACTGCGGACATCACAGGTTCGGTAGTGGTGGACAAGGGACAGGCAGCCGCGCCAGGACAGTTTGTCGTATCGCGTCCATCAATTGATTTAGAAACTGGTGCGCCGCGTATCGATACCTACACAAACAAAGACATCAGTCGATGGGTGCCCGTTGAAGGCAAGCCTGGTATGTTCTCTCCCAAGATTGAAGGTGCTGCTCCAATTGAAGTAATCAAAGTTCCAGAAAACTATCAGGGAACTTTTGACGTCAGCTATGGGGGCACAGCTCCATTCAAACCGGGCGATTTGATTGTCCGTGAATACAAGGTGCTGCCTGATGGAACAAAGGTTCCAGCCTTCCGCCGCATCTCAAGCGCTGATGGTCTAGAGACATATCTACCAACAGACGCAGCATCCCAAAAGGCCTTCGATGACACAGTCAACTCCTTAAAGGAACAATACCCTGAACTATCAATAACAAGGGCCGCTGCGTCACAGCGCGAGTTCCTTGAACTCCAAACTCAGGCGAAGATTATTGAGCAGTTTCCTGAATACGAGAACATAACCCAAGGGCAATATCAAGTTACGCAAGAACTGGCGAGACTGAAAAATGAAAAGGGTGAATCAGTCGCGAAAATATTGGCGAGCGCACCACTACAGCCTCACCAAAAGGAGCGCGTCCTGCGAGCCTTGGCCGAAGTGCGTGAACATTTTGTTAGTCAGCGTTCAGAAGTAAATGGCTTTAACGTCATTGATAAACAACAAAGATTGAATTGGGAGCACACGGCACGCGAGCTTGGAGATCTAGTTGAAACCGCCAAACGACTGCATTTAACGCCAGAACAAACCGAAGACGCCCTGCTTGCCTCGATGTTCTCCGACGCTGTTAAAAATGCCAACAATTTGGCCAGGCACCATATAGATGGTGCAATTGCCGCAAACCAAGTCTTAACGTCGCATGAGTTGACGATCGGACAAGTCGGCGATGCTCTTACAAAATATGCCGATTCATCTTTCACACCTGAACGAGTAAAAGACATTGTCAGCGCAATCTTGGAAACGCAAACGTCACCTCCCCATGTGATGTCTGAACTCTACGGAGCGATGCTAAAACCAGTAAATGAAGTGCAAAAAGTTGCGGCAGAAAACATCAAAAAATACATAGCAGATCCGTTACATGCGCCGTTCAAAGATACCCCATATGGTCGGGTTCTCTATTTTTCGCCTGAAGAGAAAGCGCTCCTTCAGCGTGATACCGGACTCAGTGATTGGCATATTAATGACGTCAATACACGACACAGTAGAATATCTGAAGCTATTCTGCTTGCAGATGGAAGCGAAAGTTACAGAAGCGCCCAGGGCTTCGCCGCAAATCTGGAAATGCGTGGACCAGAGACTACAGTCGCGGATAAAAGAATAACGGACTCCATAGCTTCTGTGAAAGCAAGCGGGGCAGACGATAAGACACTGGCCGACGCCCGACTTGAAGCGACAAAAGAACAATTAGGTGAGAATGCGGCATACACCATCAGGCTAAGTAACGAAACCCGCACGAGGCAGATGGCGACACTTCACACAGACCTGAATGTGAAGGAGGCTCAGCAAAAGGTCCAAAGTTGGCTACGCATACAAACAGGGGTCAAACCTGAAGAGCCACTACCCGAGATACCATTCTGGAATTCGAAACTGAAGTACCCAAATCGCGGGGAAAAAGAGACAGAATGGTCCCAAATCAATGAAATTGTCGAATCTAAGCGCTCGCCGGAACAACAAAAATTCTGGCAAGACAACCAATATGGCGATCTGAATCAAAAGGAAATCACGGCGTTCAAGTTCGCTCAACAAATTAAAGAACGAATGGTGAACGAACTCAGAAAAGATCCGAATGGTTCTATCGTCGACTATCAACCGGTAATGGTGCGCAGAGGCGAGCAATCCGCAGAAGTCTCGCTGGGCAGGGCCACCGGTTTGCCAAAAGACGTTGTTGCAGACGCAACCGTTCTTATGCCAGACCAGGTTACAGTCGGAAGTTCAGTGCTGGAATACGTTAAAGTTGCGCCTGTAAAAGCTGACCCTGTGAATTTGGTGTCGATGGATTTCATTAAAGACAATAAGGGGAGATACTATTTCACGGATCCAGACTCAGGTGCACTTAAGCCAATTGGCACCGAGCAAGATGCTGCGGAGGGTTACAAAAACTACAAAGGATACAAAGTCTACAAGAACGACGGCTCCTCCTACATCAATGATAATTTTTCAAGTAGTCACGTGCCTGCTCCTGGCATGGATAGAGAGTACTACAAACAAGAAATAGTGAAAGCGCAGATAATTGATCGCCAGATTTTCGTGTCAACCGGTAAGGCTGTTGAAGAATTCAATGTCGGCGATGTGATGGTCACACCCGCTAAAGGCAGTAATTACTTCGTGAAAAAAGCTGAGTGGGACTCACTCTATGCCGTGCACTCGACTGATTCGACTGATGGTATTTCAGCCGAAGCACTACAGTTGCCAACCGCAAGTAGTTTGGAAACGCCGATCGGCGAAAACAAAACGCAGCAATTCTGGCAAGAAGGAACTGCGTACGGAACTATCATCCGAGAGATCAATCCGGAAACGGGTGAGATCACGTCCGTTACTGTAACAGACGATGCCCACGGTTGGAGCAAGATCTACACAGAGAACAAACTCCAGTCAGAGACAACTAAAGAAGGCGACAAAGAGTTTACAAAAAACTACAACTATGAGCATGCGCAAGAAGTGGTAGATCTGCCGCCAACGCAAAAAGTTGTCGATGACCTCAATCAAGATGTTGGCTACCAAAAGGCGCGCGAAATTGCGAAAAATGCCAAGGTCCCTGAATACAGCCGCGACAGCGCGGTAGACCAAGCAGCAAATCAGCAACGAGCAGACCGCGTTTTCGACCAAGTGTTTCATCCGCCTTATGAGGGCGCTACGGTAGTAAAAGCAGAACAAGCGACAGAGCCATTTACATGGACAAATAAGGACGGTGAAACAGTCCAAGGACATAAGGGCGAGTGGAAGATCACCGAGCCGGATGGTTCGTTAGCAACAGTTATCGAACCCCAGTTTTTTGACCAAGCTTATGTTGCCGTTGATGGTGGCTACAAATTCGTAGAACCGACAAAAGGCAACAGAGTCGACATTTTCAACGGCTTGCCTGGCTCTGGAAAGACCACAAATATCAACAAAGTGAGAAGTGAATTCGGCAGTCGGGTAGTCGAGTCAGACGATAACAAATCTGGTTTGGTCGGTTTTCATCAAGACGTTTCGGCAGAAGAATTTGGTCCAACGCTAGCAGCAAGAAACGGTCTGGGCGCCGGAAAATTATTGGCACGAAGCAATGACATAAACGACCTTGCCTTAATGAGAGCGCTCAAGGAAGGATATAACGTAGTGCTGCCTGGAGTGGGAGCTGGAGATCCTAAATGGATGATCAACTTCATTCGCGAACTCAAAGCCAGTGGCAGAGAGGTTCATGCGCACTTCATAGAAATCCCGCCAGCGGAATCAGCCAAGCGCGTGGCAAACAGATTTAAGTATGAACTAAATCATGAAACACCAACCGGTGCAAGATTGGTGCAGCCAGAATTTATGGTGACGCACGGAGACATTCCGCGCCAAAACTTTGATCGAATGGTCCGAGAACTTTTCAAAGAAGGAGATGGTCTAGATGGATACGAAGTCATCTGGAATTACGGGCGAAACCCCAGAGTCCTCGAAGAAGGACACAAGCGCTCAGATTCTTGAATATAAGAAGCTAGGTCTTCGCGAAGATGAACTAATCGTTCGTGCTGATGGGTCCGTTGATATTGGCTACGTTGACGAGTTCAGGGGTATCGCGCAGTTACTCGCGAAAGAGAATAAGAAGAAGAAGAAGGACGCGCCCCAGCCTTGAGGTGACTCATCATGGCTGCCACCAGCGGCAGAAATTATCGGCATTTGCTTAAGTGCCGGAATGGATGATTTTCGACCTTACCAAAAAAATTCCCAATTTGTTACGGCTTAATTCCGGCAGCAAGTTTTATGCTGTTCACATCAGCCAACCTTTCAGCGATCCAGATAAAGCACGCACAAGCCGCGCCTGGTTAGCCATGTCAACTTTTCGGAGAAAGAGCAATGAGCGTCGAGCCAAGTTCAAGAGGTAAAAGCATCGATCATCTACATCAACCACTGGAACAGCTACTGTCGGGTGCCGAAGAGAGCATTCATACGATTATGACTGGACCGCAGAATGCAATACACAAGTTAGCAACCATCAATGCTACCGCTACTGAAACTGTAAACGACTGGATCGGCGGATTGTCGCTCTTCGATGGCGATGTTCGGGTCGTCTAGCTTACACAAGAAGACCAATTACTCTTCCTCCCTTGCGTGATGACATGCATTCGGAGTTTCAATGAACGGACATCTTAAACACATGAATTACGCACTTCAAGCAGCATCAGCAGCACAACTGACACCGGCAGCATTTGCACCAATTACAGAACAATTCGATAATGAATTGGCTCGCAACAAACGAATCTTCGACGCTAGACAATTTCGCCTCAAATCAGGCGCAGTCGATCATCCGACGATGAAATTTAGCAAAAGAGATTTGGAGCAAATGTGGCTGAAGATTGCGGCTGAAGCCACCCAAGCAAGCCGTTTCTCCAATTCTCAACGAGCCCTCGACTTGTGGAACACAGCTGCAAAATGTGCGACAAACTCGCGCCAACTCGCGTTTAGTCATGGGCAAATGTCCGGAATTTACTATGAGCAAAAAAATTATGTAAAAGCAGAGCCGCTGGCTTTACGGGCTGTCTTTGAATATCAAAATGAAGAGACAGTCAGTACAAACGAACTAGGAAAAGCACTAATCAATGTGGCGCTTCTTTATCAAGCAATGAATAGACTGCAGGAAGCGGCTCGATATTACGAGCTTGCTTCGCTTGCTATCGTGCCAGCAAGCTAGCAACGGTTTGCGTTGCTGCCATTGTTCTGTGCGCTTCCTTCATTTCATCAGAAAGTGGATTTGTTCCTGACGGCCAAAGATGTTTCACGTTGTCGATGTTGCAGTATTAAGCCATTGCCACACACGGCTTCGGCATATTTCTGGAATCGGCATATTGTCGCTTGGCAATGCACCTTCTTGAAGCGGGAGTAGAAATCAATGTTATTCCAAATTGCGGCGCTGGCAGTGTTTATGTGCACCGAATCAGCTTGCAATATCAGCGGCATCGCCCTACCGATCGACGGCGGCTGGATCGCTCGCTAAACCTGTCCCCATCGATGGCGGTTGGATCCCTCACTAAATTGCCGGTAACCGCATGTGGTGCCTTCCGGGTGGCAAGACTGGCTTCATCTGCCCGCTTGAGAAATATATCACAGGGCAATTTAATTCAATGTAAATAAGGAGCTATCTGTAACTCCCAAGGTATGTGTGCCCCCTAAAAGACCAGCTTGTGTGTATTTAACTGTTCCGTTCTCGTCTTGCTTAATTGAGTCTCCATCCACTTCCACAAACTTTCCACCGTTGTCGTTATGAACGTACCATTTCCCGTCGTCATGCTTAGACAATGTGAAACCATTGGCGTTGTAGGTTTTTATGTCGTTAAGGTTGTCGGGATTCACCACTTCGGTGGTGCCTTTTACTACGCGCTGATAGCGGTCACTGTCAGTGTCACTGGCACCCTGGAATTTTTGGTCTGGATTTAGTACCAGGTTTCCTACTTCGGAATTTTCATAGTTTTCATCTGGAGCAGCAATGCTCACTACACCTGTCGCGTCGGGCTTTCTCGGGTCGGTTCCACCTGTCGCATCGGGCGGTGTCGCTGCACCTGTCGCATCGGGCCGTGTCGCTGCACCTGTCGCATCGGGCGGTGTCGCTGCACCTGTCGCATCGGGCCGTGTCGCTGCACCTGTCGCATCGGGCCGTGTCGCTGCACCTGTCGAATCGGGCCGTGTCGCTGCACCTGTCGCATCGGGCTGTGTCGGGTCGACTGAATCTTTCGGCTTGACCAGTGTCAACGGGTCGACTGCGTCTCCCCACTGCTCAGAGACCGGGCCTTTGACCCAGGCTCCGTCCACCATTCTAAGTTTTTGACTATATCCATTTGGATCGGTTTCGTTGATTGCGTCAACCTTGCCGCTGCTGTCGTAATGCAGTCCCCTGCTAGAGCCATCATCAAAGGTTTTTATTTCGCTAGTATGATCCGGGCTCTTCCAGCTTTTCCGCGTTGCATCGTCAATCTTAGGATATAGGTCATGTTCATCTCCGCCATGCTGGGGACGGGCGATCGGATCAGCACTTTGAAAATTGTAGAAGTTTACTTCGGTTAGCGAATAGCCGGTTAGCTGTCCTTGCATTGCCCTTATATAGTCGGCATAGTGTGACGGATCAAGGCTATGGCGGGCGTCATTGATCTCGTGTTGCGCGACAGATGCGACACTCTCGTGGTGGTCCGAGTTAAGGTTGTTCAGGTGAGCTACATCCCCTTGGACCATTGCATCTACATCTACTTTTCCACTCATTGCGTGCCCTTCCTTCTGTGTTTATCCTGAAAGCGTTGCTGACGACGCTGAATTACAATCTACGGATGGTAAAGGAAATATCTGAGGAATCTCTCAACGGTGCTCGCAACAAGCGGCAGATTGCTTTTAGTCTCATATTGATTCCCCCATCGGAATAGTGGATAACGCTGCCTTATAACCAATTTCTGAAGTCAATATAACGAGGTGGGAGAGTACATATCTGGAATGTTTTGTATATTTTTTGGGTAAACAGGAACGGTGTATCACTTCGTTGTGCGTGTGTGCATGCCGATGTCCATTCTTTTTGCAACAGAGCTAATGGAGGACGTTATCTCTTTGCACCACTTATTAGAAGGGGGCGCGCTTTCGATCGGCATCTGTCAGCTTCCTTCCGACCAGGATCTTACAACCATTGATCTGCAGCAAGTCCTGAATGGGTGCTGGGATGATATCTACGGACTGAACGACTTTATTTAAAAAATTCATCTGAAACAGGGCCGCGGACCTCAATCAAATCCCTCGCCTTTCCTTCTAGCGTACTGCGCCGGTGATGTTGCCGGACGACAGATCTTTGATCGCATTTCCTGCCGTTTGCTTGACGTCATTTTCAACTTCGCTTGCTCCGTTGAGAGCTGTCTTTCCCACGTTACATGCGTCATCGAACAGTGTCTTCGATGCATGTACGGCATCAGTCGCCACACTTTTGAAGTCTTTCACCGCTGATTCAGCTGATTTTATTGGATCCCACATAATTGGTTGCTAAATCAAATCTTCCACATCGCCAAAAAGTTTGCCAACGCTCGTCCCAAGATTTTGAACTCCTTGTAAATATGCACTGCCGTCCCTTTGGGCATCTGTTAAATAAGCCTTACTAGTAGCAACCACTCCGTGCGCTACATCTGTGGCTGCGCCGGTGATGTTGCCGTGCACCAGATCCTTGATTGCAATTCCTTGTGTTTGCAGGAGGTCTCTATCAACCTCACCTGCACCTGCAAGATAAGTCTTACCTACGTGGCTTGCACCTGTGAGATAAGTCTTTCCTACGTCATAAGCAGCATTAAATAGCGTAGTCCCCACTTGACTGGCATCAGTCAACCCATCGCTGACGTTGTGCCCCACTGAGTCCAATATTTTGCTTGGATTCGACATTTTTGGTAACCCCTTTGTCTAATGAGCTAAAACACTAAAACGACCAACCGTGAGCCTTATAATGATGAATCTTGTGGTAATGAAGCCGGAATGATTTGTGCATTTTTTGTTACAACCGGTGCTGCTTGCTTGCTTGCTTCGTGGTTTCCAACTTTCAATTCATTGTGATGAACGAACGTGCTCACGAATGCACCGCTCCCGGTGAGAAGGTGACATCCGGCATCCGGCACCTGTCATGTTTGTCTGGCGTTCAATATCAGATCCGTTACTTAATATGCATGGTTGAACCAAGTCCGCTTGCTGTACCGAATATTTCTTGCATGATCAATTACGGGCTGATGTCACCCAAGTTTGATGACACAGTCTTCTGGTGTGTCAAACTTGTAGCCAACGCCATGAATGTTTTGCAGCAAGTCTCGGTGTCCGAGTGTATGCAATTTCTCTCGCAGGCGTTTGATATAAACGCGCACGGTATCAGGTGACACATCTGTTGCGTTTTTCCAAACCCTGTCAAGCAATGTCCGTGTGCTAAACACCTGGTTCGGATGGCGTCCCATGTATTCCAGCACGGCAAATTCGGTTGCCGTTAAGTTCAACTGATTGCCATCAACTTTCGCGATGTGCGTATCGGGATCTAAAGTAAGCGGACCGATCTGGAGGATACGTGAGTTCGCAGCTCCAGTTCGGCGCAAAAGAGCATTAATACGCATAGTCAATTCACGCAACTCGAATGGTTTTGTTAGATAGTCATCGATTCCAGCCGCGAACGCGTGCTCTTTGTCGTCGATGCCCATTTTACCGCTCACCATCAAGACTGGTGTGGTGCCACCACGGGCTCGAAACCAGCGACAAATTTCAAGTCCTGTTAATTCCGGCATTTGCCAATCTAGAATGAGAAGATCATATTTCGTCGTTAACAAGAATTCCTGGCACTGAGTTCCGTACCGTGCAGTAACAATATTGAATTTTTGATATTCCAACCAATCTGTAACCAGATTCAGCAATTGCTTATCGTCATCTGCCAGCAGCAGCCTTGGCTCGGAAAGTCTAATCTCTAATGGGTTGGCCTGTTGAAAAACAACATTGCTGTGGTGCCCTATCGCGCCCTGGTCTAACTTAAACATATAAACTCTCCGAATAGTCAGCGTCACCGCTCAAGTGTCCTGCTGATACAAGACTCACCACAAATTGTTTTTTCGCGAAAATAGAAATGACACCATTTGTCGCTACAATAGTTGGGTCAAAATCATTTTGAACCTGAACACTCAATTTAGCTGCAGGGCCGGGAAGAATTCCGGATTAGTTTGGGTATTTTGTTGGTATTCGTAAGTTTTCATTATTGGACTTCTTAATTTGAGCTTTTGCCGACACAAGAATTACCCAAATCATTCCGGCTTTGTTCCCTTCGCTTCCTTTATATTGCAGACACAAACATCGATTTCATCACAGATTGAGCATAGTTGGCTCAGACGGAAATGTTTATGGCTACATCTATGTGCTATTCGTTCATGTGAACCTGTTAAAACTCAAATTTGACAAGTTAAGAAGAAGGGGCAAAGGGAAAGAGCAATCTTTCCTTTGCTCAAGAGGTTGGTATTCCTGCTCCGATATCTTTTTAGCCGATTGCTGATGCGGATCATTTGGATCTACCCAATAAATGCACAAATGATTCCGGAGTTATTTTTCTGATTCTCCTAATCTATCTGTTATCGCTGGCTCGCTGAATAACGCAGCCCAGAATGATGCTCAAATTCGGCTGTGACATGAATCAATGAGGTAGCGCAATGGAAGGGATTTTAGTCTTCAACTCTGCCGCATATGGTGCGATCTTGCAGAAGCAATTAATAACTCCCATGGAAGGAACGCAAAACAGCACCTTAACTGATGGCACTGTCGTTTGTTGTGATGACGAGGGAAGAATTCGCCAAGCGCAATATTCAAGCGGAGCGAAAGTCAAGCGACTATATACGTATTGCCTGGTTCAATCATCGGATTCGGATTCTTCTTATTGGTACGGTGACGACAACGGACGTTGGTACCGACTCGACTGACACCATACCCACAAAAAAAAGTTCAATCATACTAGCTCACACCGATCCTCGAGGTGTGTATGGATGCACACACGCTCGCAGCAGACATGTTTCTTTGGTGGGACGAAGGTACAAAAAAATGCTATCTAACGCATTACCGTAAAAATTCACAAATCGTTCCAGCTTTCTTCCCGTGGCTGGCGTTAAATTGTATTCACTGAGCGAGACGGTGGTTTGAACATTACTCTCACACCTAGGCAATCCAGTGGCAACGAAGAATGATGAATCTGTATGCCATCGGAGCAATCGCTAATTTTGATCTTTCGGTTTTAGGGTAGCGAATGGGAGGTGCAGTTCCACAGCAGTTACAGGTGACGATGAATGTTCCATTTTTGTCGCCCGCGGAAGAAGAGTAACTATTGTGAGCTGCGCCTCTGTATCGTGTTTTTTGATTACGGTCGACTAGCAAAGATACAACGTTCCAGATGTCCGAGACATCCAGCCTTTTCGAATTCTCCTTTCTTACCCAAAAAATACACAAAATATTCCGGATTTCCTCCTGGGGCTCTGATTAAGCTGAATGCGCAGGACCAACAAAATTGCTCCGTTATCAGTTCTTTAGAGTGACACCATTTAGCTTCGGATTATCGAAATCATTCGCTTTTAAGTTTTCCCCTAACCCTATGAGGCACGACGCATGACAAATCGAACCAATCATGGATGCGGATCAGACGGACAGATCCAATCTGCTCATGCTTGGATTCCTGCTGTGGCAATGGAACCGATACTCGCCATTAGATCTTGGCGCCATTTGCGTTGGAATCTGAACTTAAAAAACAACGAATGTGCCTCGGGACCAATCAACCCGACTCAGTTAGATAAATACGACTATGTGCCTCTACTTCAAGACGTCGATCCTATTGAGTGCAACATATGGAGAAGAGTTCTGCGCGTTCAAGAACAGCATACAACGTAGAAATTATGTGCTGGGAATACACTCTTGAAACATAAACAAAAGTCGAAGCGTTTGTTGGAGGATCGGGCAATTTTATGAATTTTCGCTTTCACAGAAATCGCGACGAGTTGAATCGGCCAGGGGATATGCCTTCATTGCAGGGGTTTGTTGATAGCATCGGCACACAACCGCCTTCGTCCAAACTTTAATTGGGGAGAGCTGCCGCAAATTTTTGGCGATGGGTCGGTTGTTATGAAAAATGAGACTGCAGCTATCTATTACAAACGCTATCCTTGTGGACAGATTCTGAAAACATTCTCGGAGTACAGTTTGCTCGAAGATAGTAATGGCAGCTTTAGCTTTTGCGATCGTCACAGACTATGGTATTGCCTGAATTGAAATTCGGCTGTTGCCGACACCATGAAGACCACATCTTAATTTCTCCGGTGCCAGCTTCAGGCGCATTTGGAGCCTCTCGACTGAATCTGAAATTGGTGGCAATACAGTATTCCACTGTGTTCATTCGAGCAAGCAATTCCGCTTTTTGCTCGTACTGAAAAGCCTCAAAACAAAACAAGGGGTTCGCACGTACAAACGCGTACTGTGCTGCGATGGAGCGACCGAAGTCCGCAAGTTGTGCGCCAATGCCATCAACGGTGTTGTTCCTGAGCTGGCTGCATCAACATTCCTGGCGATCTTCAGTTTGGGCGATCCACTGCGGTTTTTGCATTGAACCTGCTTCGCTTCTATAATCGTTAGGCATGAATCTTTCGCTAACACAAAAAATACTCTTAGTTGTGGCGATTCCATTCGCTATTCAGCTTGCCTTTCTTGGAGTCATGTCTTACAAGCTGAATAAGCTCGCTTCCGCACAAATTGCGGAACAGCGGCTCGCCAAAGTGATGATTGCGCGCGATCTCTATTTCATTGATGAACATCAACTAACTTTGTTGGCCACAGTCTATCTGGTTACTCAGGATAAGAATTGTCGGCAGCGCTGTTTTCAAGTCAGTGATGATGTAATAAGGATCTTCAATGAGTTGGCGGAGCTCTGGAAAGATGATTACGACAAGCTGAAAATCCTTAATATTGCCTGGGCAAACCATGTAGACGCTTACCGTCGGGGTCGTGAGATGCTGCTGCGTGTTGCTCCAAGGCATACTGTGTCTGAGCTGTTAGGTGGTGCCTTTGGGCATGTGTTTTTACGGGCGTCCTTGCATCGGCAAGATTTACGCGTCAATTATTTACGACCATTGTTTCAAGAGGATGAGATTTTGAAACAACGGGAAGCAGCCTCTATCATAAAGAACGAAAGTGAAATTTATATGGTTTTGGCTTGGGGTTTGGTTGCAACTCTGATCGCGAGTATTGTTTCGGGATTGTGGTTTAGCACCTCCATATCACGGCGTCTCAAAGTGGTGCTCGCTAATATCGCTGCCCTGACAGATAGTAAGAGTCAGCTCGTCACTGTCAAAGGTAGCGATGAAATTAGTAACTTGAACTCCTCCGTTGTAATGACCGCAAACAAGATAAGAGATGCAAAAGATTTTCAAGCTCAAACGATCGCCATCATCGCAGAAGAGCTGAACAACCCGCTCGAGGAAGTGGACACGGCTCTTGTTGAATTGAAAGAGCACGGGTTTGAAGAACTTACTGCAAAAGGCGCACAACGACTGCAAGGCGCAAGCAAAGAAATCAATCGTCTAGAATCTCTGGTTTCGGAACTGGTCAATCTGGATATCGCTGGTCGCTCGTTAGACATCGTCGAAATTGATCTGGTTGAGATCGCTGCAAATTGCACCAAGATCGTAGAACCGCTCGCAAAGACTAAAAATCTCACCGTTGTGCAACATGTTCCTGATGCGACTATCGTTTTTGGTGATCATGACAAAACTATGCAGGTGCTACTAAACCTGCTATCCAATGCCGTTAAGTACTCTTCGGAAAATTCTGTTGTTGAAATTGTTGTTGCTGTCGAAGAGCAACAAGTTCGAGTCTCGGTTGCGGATCACGGACAAGGAATACCTGATGAATTTCATTCACGCATCTTTCAACGCTTTGAGCAAGCAGAAGCCGGTCAATCGGTTAAGCCTGCCAGTTCGGGACTTGGTCTTGCAATAAGTAAAGAGATTGTCGAATCGCAAGGCGGACAAATGGGTTTCACCTCAAAGTTTGGCTCAGGATCGACTTTTTGGTTTGCTCTACCAAAGTCTAAACCGCTTGAGGTGAAACAACAATCGGAAGATTCAAGGATTCACCCAAGTGGTTGGAAGCCAACCTTGTGGAAAAAAGCGATCTTTGTAGTAGCTCTACCGATAGTGGTGCAGGGGATAACGATTGCGGCTATGTGGAAATTCTTGGAAGAAAATGCCGAGAAGATTTCTCAGTTCGAAAAAATCCCAAAAATCACTGCAATACACGCAGAACTAATGGATGGAATTACACGCGCCGGGAGTGCTTCGACACTATACAACGTGGAGAGAGACAATCAGTCGTTGAATGCAGCGAAAAAAGAGCGAAGAAGATTGCTCGACAATATCGCCAAATTGGAAAAAATCACCGCGACGGATAAGGGTGCAGATAAATTGACCACCGAGCTGATCAAGTCTATTAGAGCGCACATTGCTCTCGACGACCACTTAATCAGCGCCGACTCGAATGCAGACGTGTCGCTCTGGTATGGTAATGATGCTCCCAATAAAACTAAAACCGAAAACCTCTTTATCGACACACAAGAGCCATTGCAAGCGTTAATTGCAGAAGAATATAAATTAATGGCTAGCACTGCGAAGGAAGCCGAAGATATTAGACGTAATTTCGAGCTACTGCTGATCGGATCGGCGTTGACTACATCGCTTCTTTCTGCGGCTCTGGGTTTGTCCATCGTAAGAAGTCTAACCAAGCGAACTCGCGAAATTGCCACGGCGGCGATACGATTTTCGGATCGGCGAGAGCTATCGGTACCTAGGCCCGGCAGTGATGAACTGGCATTCGTTGATAAGCGCTTGCATGAAGCCGAGAAGAAACTTATGGAATTGGAAGTTTTTAGGGCAGAGATGATTGGTATCACAAGTCATGAATTGCGCACACCATTGACGTCGCTCATGGCGCTCACAGAACTGATAGATAACGGCGTCTTCGGTGCGATAAACGAGAAAGGCGAATTGCTTCTGACCAAGGCTCGTTTGCGAATAGGCGAACTGATCGTTCTGATCACAAACTTGCTCGACTTGGAAAAAATGGAATCAGGAAAAATTTTGGTCACTAAGCAGCCTGTTAAGATTGAAAACGTCTTCGAAGATGTGAAGGTCGACACTGCAAAACTCGCCCAAGACAAAGGCGTAAACCTTGTAATCCATCCCTGCACGATCGAAGTTGATGCGGATAGTCGCCGCATTAGTCAATCTTTGATCGCAGTTATTCAAAGCGTAATTCATCGGGTGCCAATGCTTTCCGAAGTGCAAGTGGAAGGCCAACAAACGGAAGATGCAGTAGTTATTACTATGAGCGCGCCGCATGGCATCGCGGTCAAAGGTTTCAACAATAAGAACAAAGAGTTCGCCCGAGAAAAGATGGCTGTTAGTTTGGCTCGTCTAACGGCCCAACAACATGGCGGTGAATTCAAGGTAGATACGTTCAATCGAGGACGAACAATGACAATGAGTTTGCCTCTAAAGACATGAAACTTTCTCTAACTCAAAAAGTTCTTTTAGTAGTGGCGATTCCACTTGCCTGTCAACTAGCCTTTCTTGGAGTCATGTCTCAAAAACTGGATAGTCTTACTGCGGCACAAGCTCAACGGAGCAGCATTTTGCCAAAGTGATGATGGCGCGAGACCATTTACTGATAGACCAGCATCAAAAGCATTTACTGTTCGGAGTGTTTTGGGCAACTCAGGACGCCTCTTGTCCGCGGAGAATCGATGAAGTTCGCGCAGATTACCAAACCATTTGGACCAATTAGTTTAGCTGCCGGCGTTCGCGACATTCTTGAAGGAAGAGCAACAGTGGTTCGCTACATTTTTCTGGGTGAGAGACGCTAAAACGCCTGCCGTCTTTTGACTCAATGACTTCTGATGGGCAAACTGTTTGCTATCTGGTTTGTCCTGGCAAAATGTGAGCGAGAATTTGAAGTTTTTAGGATTGTTCGTTATATGATCAATCCATGAAGATCTCTTTGACGCACAAAATACTTCTGGTTGTGGCGATACCGCTCGCCATTCAATTGATATTTATTGCAATTATGTCTAACGATTTGAGTAAGCTCGCTGCGGCTCAAAATCGTGAACAGTACTTTGTCAAAGATGTAATGGCTCGTGATCGATATATTATCTATGAGCGCCAGCGCACTGTGTTCATGGGCATGTATATCTCAACTTTAGACGAGAGTATGCGGCGGAAATATTATGAAACTGTATCTGACGCAGCAGGCGTGTTTAATGAACTCGCCAATCTCTGGAGTGGTGACGCAGAAAGGTCACAAGTTTTAAACCAGCTTTGGCAATTCCATAGTCGTCGGGAGGAGATGACGCAAGCTGCTTTTCAACACATGGAACAAAAGAAAAACGTTGAGGAGATGATGGGCGGTTTTTCAGCCCACAGTTTGCTCGTTAGGATGATGCTGACTAGGAAAATTCCATATATCGAGCGATTTTTCGTGAAGGACCAAGAACAAAAACTTCGTGAAACTGAAGCCGTTGAGAAAAACGCAAATTCGATATATGTCTCCTTGTTCATCGGTTTGGGTGCCCTTCTGCTAGCGAGCTTGCTAAGTGGTTTGCTGTTTAGTTTCTCGATTTCGCGACGTCTCAAGATTGTGCTGTCAAATATCGATGCTCTTGCAAACAATCAGGCTAGTCTCGTCAAAATTAAAGGTGGGGACGAAATAAGCATGTTGAATGCTGCGGTTATTGATACTGCAACGAGGATTCGAGATGCTGAGGAGTTTCAAGCTCAGACAATTGCAATCATTGCGGAAGAGCTAAACAAGCCATTGACAGAGGTGGATGCAGCACTGCAGCAGCTGCCGAAAAACGGTTTCGAAACATTGAGTGAGAAAGGTGTCAAGCGCTTGCATGATTCGAGTGCCGAGATCAGGAGGCTGGAATCGCTAGTTTTCGAACTTGTAAATTCGGATGCGGCGGGGCGGAAACTAGACATCGTCCAAGTTGATCTTGCCGAAATGGCAACAAATTGTTTAAAGATCGTCGAGCCGCTGACGAAACTAAAATCGATTTCGATCAAGTTGGATGGTGACAAAAACTCTATTGCATTTGCAGATGGCGAGAAGACCACGCAAGTTCTGATCAACCTTCTGTCGAATGCCATCAAATATTCGCCTGAGAAATCTACAATTGAAATCGTTTTCAGTTCGACCGAACAAGAAATAAAAGTTTCGGTTCGCGACCAAGGACCTGGAATACCAAATGAATTCCATTCAAAAATCTTTCAACGCTACGAACAGGCGCACGCTGCGGGAGGTCAAAAGGCTGCAAGTTCTGGGCTTGGTTTAAAAATCAGCAAAGAGATCATCGAGTCTCAAGGCGGAAGTATCGGATTCGCGTCAAGAGTTGGTGAAGGTTCCACATTCTGGTTTTCGCTTCCAACAACAAGGCTGCAACTCACCGGTGCAATTGCGGAACAGTCGGTCAATAGAAGTTGGAAGGCAACCCTTTGGAAGAAAGCACTGCTTGTGGTGGCACTACCGATCCTGGTGCAACTGATTACGGTATCAGCTCTATTCAATTTCTTGCATCAAAACTCAGAGAGGATTGCGGAATTGGAAAAAATTACCCAAATAACCTCCTTGCACGAAAAGTTAATGACAGGAATTGCTAGGGCTGGTCTCCTCGCCATGATGTACAACCTTGACCAAGACCAGCAAGATTTGGCTTCAATGAGAGCCGAAGGCGTTGCTCTGCGCAAAAATGTTGCAGAGTTGGAAAGAGTGACAGCCAGCGATAATGGCATAGATAGCGACACAGCAAAGCTGCTTGCTGCGATCAATGCACACATAGCATTCGAAGAGCACATAGCTCAGGCAAAGCAAAATGCCGATGTTTCTACAATTCTTGGAGTCAAAGGTTCAGATAAGAAAGAAAACTTGTTGATTGACACTCACACTCCATTGCAAGAATTGACTGCGCGGCAGAACAAATTGATTGCCAGCAACGCCCTCGCATCAGAAGAGATCAGGCACAACTTTGAAATGTTGTTGTTTGCATCTGCAATTGCGGCATCCATTGTAGCGGCTGCGTTGGGACTGTCAATCGCGAAGAGTTTGACGAGTCGCGCCAAAAAATTGGCGGTTGTAGCGCTAGAGTTTTCTGAGCATAAAGAGTTGCCTGAGCCGCTTGCTGACGATGACGAACTCGCGTTTGTAGAGCAACAACTTTATACAGCTGGTAGAAAATTGATGGAGCTGGAAGTATTGCGAGCGGAAATGATTGGAATTACAAGCCATGAATTGAGAACACCGTTAACTTCTCTTTTTGCCTTGATTGAACTTATTGAAGCTGGCGTGTTTGGAACGGTTACAGAACAAGGCGAGAAACTTCTGGCAAAAGCGCGATTGGAAACTAGCGACTTGATTGTATTAATCACGAATTTACTTGATCTCGAAAAAATGGAATCAGGAAAAATATTGGTGATGAAACAGAAAATGCGCGTCGAAAGTGTCTTCGATCAGATCAAATCTGATAACGTCCAACCTGCAAACAATAAGGGAATTAGTCTGACTATACAAAACTGCGAACAAGAAATCTTGGGTGACAGCGGTCGCCTCAGTCAGGCACTAACAGCCATTATTCGTAGCATCTTGGAGCGGATTCCAACTAAATCAGATGTGTTGCTGAAATGCAAGAAGAGCCATAACAACGTAATCCTCGCACTGGAAGCGCCGCACGGAGTAGCTGTTAAGGGTTACAACAATAAGCACAGAGAGCTTGCCCGAGAACAGATGGCTATTAGTTTGGCTCGATTAACGGCTCTTCAACACGGCGGAAACTTGCAGTTGATCACATCAAGCAAAGGGCGAATGATCGAAATTAGTCTGCCGATAGGTGCTTAGCAGCGTTTAGAAAAACGTTGCGATTTAATCGTTTGGGCGCGCTATGCACTTCCAGTTTTGTCCGGAATTTATATTATTGCGATCATGGCTTCCACATGACCGCGAGATATGTCGTTTCTAGTGGGAATAGAAAATTGTTGTATACCTAATACAGGATGTATTGATATGCCTCTTCGCTGTGATCAAAACCGACAGATCGTTGGTTGCTTCAAAATGCAAATCTCAAGCATCTGCTCTACTGCTCTTGCTTTAGGACGAACAATGACAATGAGTTTGCCTCTAAAGACATGAGACTTTCTCTAACTCAAAAAGTTCTTCTAGTAGTGGCAATTCCACTTGCCTGTCAACTAGCCTTTCTTGCCGCCATGTCACAAAAACTGGATAGTCTTACTGCGGCACAAGTCACGGAGCAGCATTTTGCCAAAGTGATGATGGCGCGAGACCATTTACTGATAGACCAGCATCAAAAGCATTTACTGTTCGGAGTTTTTTGGGCAACTCAGGACGCCTCTTGTCCGCGGAGAATCGAGGAAGTTCGCGCAGATAAGGCGAGGGTTTTCAATGAGATAGCGGAGCTTTGGAAAGATAATCCAGGGCGGCTGAAAACTTTGGAGATGTGTTGGATACGCACTCAAAACGCCGATAACTGGGGTCTATCACTCATGAAACAGCCTGAACAAAGACAGACTGTGTCAGAGTTACTAGAAGGACCATGGCGTCCCTTTTTGCGACCGTTTTTAAAACATGACCAGCCCATCGTTCAGTTGCAACCCATATTCACTGAGGATGAAAATTCAAAAAACGGGACAGCAGAGGCAATAGCGAAGAATGAGAAGGAAATTTATTTCGTTTTGGTTTTGAGCTTGGTAGCAACAGTGATTGCGAGTATTAGTTCAGGGTTATTGTTTAGTACTTCAATATCAAAGCGCCTCAAAGTTGTGCTTGCCAATATCGCCGCACTAGCAGACGGAAGCAGTGAGCTTGTCAGTGTTGAAGGTAACGATGAAATTAGCAGCCTGAACTCCTCCGTTGTCGTCACTGCCAACAAAATCAGAGAGGCCAAAGACTTTCAGGCCCAAACAATCGCCATCATTGCAGACGAATTGAACAAACCGTTGACGGCGGTGGACGCTTCTCTTAGCGAATTGGTGGACCATGGCTTTGAGGAATTGAGCGCGAAAGGTGCATTGCGACTGCAAGGCGCAAGCAACGAAATCGGACGCTTAGAATCACTGGTTTCTGAACTTGTGAACCTTGATGTCGCTGGTCGTGCATTAGACATTGTAGAAGTTGACCTAACCGAGATTGCAGACAATTGCCTGAAAATCGTAGAACCTATCGCTAAGAATAAATCGATTAATTTGGTGCAGCATGTTCCTGAAAAAGCCGTTGTCTTTGCCGATAGCGACAAAATCACACAGGTTCTTATAAACCTTTTGTCCAATGCCATCAAATACTCTTCAGAAAATTCCACAGTCGAAGTTGCTGTCGAAGGCGCTGAAAATGAAGTACGAGTTTCGGTTGTCGATCACGGACAAGGCATCCCGGAAGAATTTCACAATAGAATCTTTCATCGTTTTGAACAAGCAGAATCAGGCAAGTCGATAAAGCCAGCCAGCACCGGATTGGGCCTGGCAATTAGTAAAGAGATTGTCGAATCGCAAGCCGGACAAATGGGCTTCACATCAAGGGTTGGTGTGGGATCAACCTTTTGGTTTGCTTTACCGAGATCAAAACCATCTGATGCAAAACATCAATTTGATCATTCAAGCACTCATTCAAGCGGATGGAAACCAACCTTATGGAAAAAGGCGATATTGGTAGTAGCGCTTCCAATGATAGTGCAGATGATCACAGTTGCAGCTCTCTGGAAATTCATGCAAGAGAATTCTGAAACAATTTCCGCGTATGAAAGAATCCCCAAAATCACTGCAATACATGCAGACCTAATGGATGGAATTGCAAAGGCTGGCTTTAATGCGATGTTATTCAACGTCGATAGAGATAAAGAGTCGCTTCAGGCAGTAAAAGAGGAACGAAAAAGATTACTGGCGAAGATTTCCGAGTTGGAAACAATCACATCTACAGACCATGGCGCAGACCAATTGACCACCGAGCTTATTAAGGGTATTCGAGCCTATATTGCCCTCGACGACCACTTAATCAGCGCCGAGAAAAACGCGAATGTATCGCAATGGTATGGGTCTAAAGGTCCCAATAAAATAGAAAATCTGTTTATCGATACCCAAGTGCCACTGCAAGCTTTAATTACCCAAGAAAAGAAACTCATGGATAGCACGGCTTTGTCCTTGCAAGAGATTAAACACAGCATCAAGCTGTCGTTGATCGTGTCAGCGGTGATGACCTTTTTTATTGCTGCGATTTTGGGCTTATCAATTGTGAAGAGTCTGACGCAGCGTGCTCAAAAAATTGCGGCAACGGCAATACGATTCTCCAACCGACGAGAGCTATCAGAGCCATCGCTAGGAAGTGATGAACTCGCATTCGTAGATAAGCGTTTATACGAATCCAGTAAAAAACTTATGGAGCTAGAAATCTTTAGAGCTGAGGTTATTGGTATTACCAGCCATGAACTTAGAACACCACTAACATCGCTGATGGCGCTGACCGAGCTCATGGAAAACGGAGTCTTCGGAGAGACCACTGAACGAGGAAAATCTGTTCTGGCGAATGCTCGTTTGAAGATCAGTGAACTGATAGTGCTGATCACGAATTTGCTTGATTTGGAAAAAATGGAGTCAGGAAAAATTTTGGTGACCAAACAGCCAATTAATATTGAGAACGTGCTTGAAGAGGTGGAAGCCGACACAGAGAGACTTGCGCAAAGCAATGGAATAAAACTGACGATCAATCTGTCCAGCATCGAGATCAATGCGGATAGTCAGCGGATTACTCAATCGCTGATCGCAGTGATTCGGAGCATCGTTGAGCGAGTGCCAATGCATTCCGATGTTGTAGTGGATTGCAAAAAAACGGGAAACGCCTTAGTCATAACTGTTGACGCACCGCATCGTATTGCGGTCAAAGGTTTTCGTAACAAACATAGAGAATTCGCACGAGAAACAATGGCTATTAGTTTGGCTCGTCTGACAGCTCAACAACACGGTGGTGATTTGAAAGTAGTCACCTTCAATAAAGGACGAACAATCACAATGAGTTTGCCTCTAAAGACTGCTGAATAAGTTTTTCTTTGTAGTCCACAATTCCATGGAGCTCTTTAGAAGAACCATTTCCGTTTTGCAACTACCATAGAAGCATAAGGTAAATTAAGCACTGGCAACAGTAATCGCACGACAATCTTTGACGTTTATATTCACTGTCCAACCGAGATGCACTAAAGCAGCCGTTACAGACATTGATCCTCGCTGGCAATAATCCGACAAAATAAGCGCCTGATCTGCTTCAATGCTGCCGGACACGAAGTAATTCTTCAATTCATTTGTCTTGTTGCATAATGCCGTTGCAGGGCTAGCAAATTTGAGCACTTGTTCGATGTATTCTCGTCTGAAGGGACGTTTGATGGTAGGTAAAACTGCATCAAGTGCTGATTTGAAACTGGTTCCTGTGGTGTGGATAAGCCGAAGTGCGCTGACCGCGTTTTGCCGTGTTATCGTCTGAAATTCTGCCAACTTTTGCAAAGCGAGTGCCCCATGCAAAAGTTCCTCTGTGACCCAGCTGAATTCGCAAAGTATCTCACCAATCATTTTTTGGTCAGGCTTAGAAATTTCGACTGCATTTATCACTTCTGTAGCAGAAAGAATCCCTGCCTCGATAAAAAGCTCGCCTAGCAGTGGTCGGTTTCGACCTTTTTTAGCAGTCAGATCAGATTGCATTTGCAGAATCTGTTCACTACGAGACGATAGAAATTGTAGTTCTCTGATGCCTTGGGCGCGATTGAATTTTTGCATTCTTATTGCGGTTTGAACACTCAGAGCGGCACTAACTGCGGGGCAAGACAATGTGTTTGTCAGAGTTAGCACTCGCCCTAGCGGAAGCATTGTCGAATTGGCAATGGTATGGCACCAAGCAAGTTTCAGTGGTGTCAGCAACCCCGCTGCAACTAGCAGTCCACCCAGTGTGTTGCTTTTCACGTTTGGGTCGCACACCCATCCTGTTCTCCCGAGCGCCGCATGGAGTGTCAACCTCGGCTCTCGTTGTGAGATCTTGTTCGCTTCGGCTATCTGCGATTCTGATACCAACCCATCTATTAACATCGATTGGGCGCGTATTAAATTGGTTAAGTCTTTCCTCGAAAAACAGCCTAGCATCACTAGTCCCAGACCAAGAGGTAGATTTCCATATCGACCAATGTGTGCTGCATGCTCAAGCTCTTTACTCGTTGCCATGTTCAAGTCTGCAACTAGTCGTCCTAAGTGAATATTGTTAATAGAACGAACTACGTGTGCATGCTCGTCGTGGTGGTCTCTTTGCGCAGTTAATGAACCATTACGGTGAGGCTCTGTAGGCAATAAGCCATTGTTCGAAGATGCAGCCCTTGACTGAATCGCTCCTGTGAATTCACTGGTTTTCGCAAGTTGCATCATAGTCATTTATACTCGCCATCCGCTTTCTGCAATCATGTTTGAAATCCAAGGAATTACGCCGGAATTATTTGTGAATTCTTTGGGTAACGACAAACTTCGTTTGGTATGGTAGATAAATAGGCTGATTGCGCAGTGCAGCTAGGCCCCAAGCCTCACCACCACAAGTCAACATCGCCTTCTAACTGGGATCAACTCAAGGAAAGGATTGAGAGTGAAAGGAAATGACTGGCCATTATTGATTTGCCTGACTCTGTTTCTGCCGACGAATCCGTCCTACTGCCAGACGTCGGCAGAGATCAACAGTCTGTTCACGAAATCCAAACTGGTGGATCCCGGGCGCCAGGTCAACGCCGCAGTCGGGACGGACAAAACAACCATTTCCACTTATAGCCATCCCAAAGCGACGGATCAGGATTGCAAGGTAGCAGCGCTGATGATGATGAAAGCGCTTAAGCAACAATACAAAACTATTCACCTCATTCACGTGCTTTTCTATGATCCAGCGAACCCAAAACAATTCAGGGAGGTGAAGATTCGAGAAGCAGACTTTCTTCTTCTGAATTCCGGAAGACCGCTACAGGAAGTAGTTTCACTAATTGACATAGCCCATCGTAAGCCACAGACTACTGCACTGAGTGGGTTCGTCAATTACAAAAGCGGAGAAGGCGATGTCAGCGTACTTTATCCTCAAGACTGGGTGCCGGCTGAACCAGGCATAGCGCTGATCAGGCTCGTTTCAAAAATGGATGCAACCAATGAGCTTGCTCTTTATCGAACGGTCGTTCCGGATCAATCGCTTGACGATATCGTCAACATCCACGAATCCGGGCTGCAGCTACAGTTCAAGGACTTCAAACGAATCAATCGTAAACCGCAAGATTCGAACGGACTGCACGGCATATACCTTGAGGCGACTGCCAAGGGCCCAAGTGGAGATTCCGTCGTAGAACGATCGGTGTTTGTGCTCAGTCACAGCCGTTGTTACAGGCTGACGATGGTTTCATCCGACTCGAGCAGTGCCGACATGAATCGTCTTTTCCATACGGTATCGGCCTCATTGAAGATTCAAGGCTGACCATGGCGATATGATTCCCGTTACGGAGGAGACTGTCGACTGGTGTTTGACACGGTCAGGATCTGGGTCAGACATGCTGCGCGGCAGTATTCGTTCGACGACCCGCACCAAAAGCGGTGCTAAAGAATTTAGCTTTAGCTAGTGTGAAACTGCAACCCCACCATTGTGAGCTGGGCTGCCGTATCGTGTATCTTTACGCTCTCTCAGGCTCGGTAGAGGTAAAGTTTCCGGTAACTATAATGCAACTGATGATACACTGGCAAAAAGGCTTCTAATAGAGGCTTGCCATGTACTAACCACATTTTCGTGGTCGTAACTAAATTCTTCGACAATCCAAAATGAAGATTCTACCTAAGGGATTGATTCTTGTTGGCGCTCCACTCATTGTTGGACTTGTTTTTATTTCGTGGCTCTGTTACGGACTTTCAGAGACAAATCGTCTAATTCAACGTGAGCTGTTGCTGAAGGATTCAATAATCACCTTCATCACGGCGACTCGTTGCACGATTACCGTAAGTCGCTGTACAGTCGCGTACAAGAACACTCATAATCAACTTTACAAAAAAATAGCACATGCTAACGAGCTACAGGCTGCAGCAGCTAATGAGCATATAAAAGCGCTGCTAAAAAAAGACCCTTCGCTGCCAATACCCACCCTGAAATTATCCAAGCAGCAGCTGGATATGTTCGGACCAGACTCTACTTTGGACAAGGACCTGGTGGAGTTGAGCATGATGTTTACAGGGGAAAAGAAATATGACATGGCCGCAACTTCTGAGGCCCTGATTCCGTTGCAACGTTCAAGCGATGTCCAGACTCAAAGGGCCTTTAATGCAATGAACGAGCTGGGGACAACCTTATACAATGGCATATTTGGTGAAGTTGCTTTGTCGATTGCACTGGCCGTATTCTTTTGTCTGAGTATTACTAACCGCCTTAAGATGATACTGAGCAACACAGTCAGTCTTTCAAACGGTACTGCACTCAGCCCGCCTCTGAAGGGCAGTGACGAGATTGCCGAGCTAGACCAGTTTCTTTTCAAATCAGCGACAGAAATAAGAGAACTGGAGCGCTTTAAAAAAGATATGGTCGGCGTAGTCAGCCAGGAACTTAAAAGTCCGCTCTTTTCAGTCGGAACATTTCTTTCATCAGTTAGTGCCGGCGTGTACGGAACTTTGGCTCCAAAAGCTATAGAAAGAGTCGGGCGAACTTGCAACAGTGTAAAACGTTTGATTGGGTTAATTGCAGATCTGCTTTTCTTGGATCGCCTTGAGTTGGAAATCTCTCCAAAAGAGATCTCTGTTGATGAACTCATATCTGCGTCAGTGGATACAGTAAAAGAATTATCGGAGCAGTCTGGAATTGAAATTGTAGTAAAAAACGAGGGCGGTACTGTTTTTGCGGATCGCGATCGCTTGATCCAAGTAATCGTAAACTTGCTTTCCAACGCGCTGAAATTCTCGCCACCCAAAGGACAGATAACAATTGAAGCACTGCTGCGTGACGGGTGGTTTGAGTGTCGGATTAGCGATCAAGGTCGAGGCATTCCAGAGGCGTTCCGCGTCCAAATATTCGAACCTTTCAAGCAGGTAGACGCAAAAGATGCAACAACCAAAAAAGGAACGGGGCTTGGTTTGACCATTTCCCGTTCGATCGTCGAGCAGCATGGCGGAATAATCGGTGTCGACTCTGAAGAAGGGAAAGGAAGTACATTCTGGTACAAGATTCCTGCATCCAGGTCTTCATTTTCAAACACGCCAGTGCCAGCGAATCACAAGTTAGACCAAGCAGGCAACGCATTATCGCTTAAGAGAAGCAAGATGCCAGGCCCAAGAAAGTTCAGCGTCTTAATGCAAGGGCTAGTGATTATATCGGTTCCCCTGATTTTTCAACTTGTTTTTGTCTTCTTTATAGCCACTAAGTTAGAGGAAGTTCGCCAACAGACTCATCTAGAAGAAGATTCCCAGAAAATCCTCAGTTCGTTGAATCAAATGACAGATGAAGCTTGTGATTCCGTCCTATCCGGAATAGGGTACTTTGCTTTGAAGGGTCCTGAATTCTTGGAGTTATTCAATGCCAACAAGGCCAGAGCATTCGCTGCACTTGAAAAGGCGGAAGAGCTCGCTGCAGCCGAGCCTGAACAAATTAAAGACATGGAAATATGTCGATCTGCACTGAACAAAATTAACTCTGAAGTGGCTAGCACGAGTAAAACGGGCATACTGAGCGTTTATTCTAGGATGGATCAATTGCACGATTTGCTCAAAGACCCTGCTCACGCGCAACGCTCCTTACTAGATAAAATGAGGATTGCGATCAAGGACCCCAAACAATATGAAGTGGTTGGCCCCTTTCTCGACGCACAGGCAGCCCAAAAGAGATTGATGGACAGAGAAAAAGCCAAGGGCGAAAGGCTTGCTGCGCAGCGTTCAGAAATGATTGATAGCCTGACCATGTTGTTCTTCTTAGGCATCGCTGTCAACATTTTCTTGTCAGTTGTTCTGGCTAATTACCTGATGAGAAATCTCACTAGTCGTGTGCAGCATGTCATGGAAAATATTGCCAGGATTGTCAAAAGAGAAGCTCTCGATCCACCGAAAAAAGGTGCTGATGAAATCGCATACCTGGATCAAGTTCTTTTTGAAACTGGTAATCACCTCATTGAGCTGGAGAGATTCAAGCAAGCACTCGTTGCAATTGTCAGCCACGAACTGAGAACTCCTCTTATGGCTGTTTATTCTACCCTTGAGTTATTGGATGCAGGAGTATATGGCGAGCTCTCGGAAAATGGAGAGCGAAATTTGAAAATTGCCGAAGAACAGGCTCGCACACTAATTCGTCTTATTAACGATCTGCTCGACATCGAAAAAATGGACGCTGGCAAGTTTGTGCTCGACAAAATTGAATTCAAGATTGGCGAACTAATCGAACCAACCACAGCAGCAGTGGCACCGCTCGCGGAGGCCAAGCAGATCAAGCTGGAACTAAACGAAACCAACGACGAATTGATATTATGGGCTGATCGTGATCGTCTCAGGCAGGCGCTCATCAATCTGCTTTCCACCAGAATAAAGTTTTCACCGGACCACTCCACGATCAATTTTTCAGTTCAAAGCAAGAGCGCTGAAGTAGAATTTCGTGTTATTGATCATGGTGGTGGCATACCTGAAGAGCTAAGACAAAAGATATTCGACCGTTTTGTCCAGTTGGAGAAATCTGACGCAAGCGAACGCAACGGTTCAGGACTCGCACTTGCGATAACCAAAGCCATTGTAGAACAGCATGGTGGCACCATCGGCGTTGATTCGGAGATCGGGATAGGCAGCACGTTCTGGTTCAAACTCCCACTTAATCACGCTGATGCCAGCGCGAATGCGAATGCGGATGCGATCACACCAGTGACTAAGTCACAGTGAATGAAAAGCGACGACGAGAAAATTGACAGACTATCCTTGTTCCTTCTCAGGTCAGCTGCATTCGTAATTGACCAAGTTCTGTTCATCTTTCTTGCCGCACTCTCTCTTGTGCCCGTGCTGTCTTTGAGTGCTATAGTCGATCTTGGCTATCTGCAGAATTTCGCCCCTTGGCTTACCCTCCCTGCTAGCACGCCATTGTTGTTCTTATTGGCTGTGCTAGCTGGGTTGTTTTTCTTCTTCTTATGGTATTACCCCTGTCGGTTCGAGAGTTCCCAATGGCGAGGCACTTTCGGCAAACACGTTATGGGACTTAAATGTACTTTTAGTAACGGGGAAAGACTTCACTTTTGGCAAGTGACATGGCGTCTTATTCTGCAAGGTTTCACAGTCATCCTATTTGCACAAGTGGCCTGGATCATGAGTTTGCCACCATTACATACTTGGTTGGCCGTTCCCCAAGACTGCATGAATCTAATTGCGCTGAGCATCTTGTTTATCCCCTATATGGTCTCACTTTTCACGGTCAAGGGACAGACATTGATTGATCTGTGCACCGAACGCGTAGTGAAAAAACACTCAAATACCAGACTCAATTTTGACCTGCTGAAAGAATTGTTCGGCATACTGGTGTTTGGTCATGCGCGAACCAGTAAAATAGAGCGATATGCACTTAATACTTTGGCAGTTGGTTGGATTGCGTCTTTTTGTATTTTGATCAGTGCGCTCTTCGCACTGCCTGTTTGTTTGCTCAAGGTGGCTGAATTAGCCAAAAGTCACAATGCGGCCTCTCTTGAACAATATCGCAAGACTGCATTGTTCAAGCGCTTAGACTTGGTTTACTACCTGATAGCAGATGCTGCACAGTCGGATCATAAATTCTGCGAAGATTCTCTCTCTAAAGCAATCATGTTACATCCGCATTGTCACACTTATTGGTATTGGCGGGCGCATCACCGCGTGGCTGAGAATAGATATAGCGATGCATTGGCGGATGTTTCAGAAGCGATCAGAATTTATGATCCTCATAGCGGCACTGAGTGGTACGACTCGATTATTGGTCCTGTTCGATATTGGGACGAAAGCTCGTTGTATGAGCTACGCGCGGAACTGCTGGAGAAATTGGGAGACAAGAAGAAGGCCTTGAGTGATTGCACGACTGCCATCCAACTGAGTGGTCGGCATGAAGATTATAAAACCTGGAGAAGATTGTATCGTTCTGTCTGCGAGCAGGAGCAGCCAACAGCTGGTGAACAGCAGGAAAAAGCTATAGAGCAGCAGAGAGTGTTTCATCAAATGAAATCTGCGTTTGCTAAGTCGAGTCATTCGTCTGTGATGGAACAAGCAATGCAGCTGAACAATGACGGGGTAACAGCTATCTTTAGGAAAGATTTTGATACGGCCATAAAAAAACTGCAAAGGGCTTTAGCTATTCATAAAAAGTTCGATCTGGCTGAGCGCAATCTAGCCATCGCATACAACGGCAAGGCTTGTGGGCTTAATAACCCGGAGCGTGCACTGACCTATTTCCGTTATGCGCTCTACATAGAACCAGAAAATCGGATAGCCAAACAAAACGTTGCCGGTCTCATGAAAGTGTTAGGAATGGACGTACATTCCTTTGCAGATCACATCAAATTAGCGGATCAGGCTATCGCTCAAGCAGATTTTCGCGGAGCCGTCGTGGAGTATAAGTCGGCTCTAGAGATCAAGCCGGATGCAAGCATCCAAAAATCGTTGGCTTTGATAGAGAGAGAGATTTCGGCCGAAAAACCAAAAACAAATTGGTAGATCCAGGCCTATTACAGCGGCCGCAACTTGGCTGAAACTCCGGCCAGTTGACGGATAACATGATCAGTCAGTATAGTCGCCGGAACGTTGGTAACCTATCGAAACAACAGGTTCGGATTCACATTAACCGGGCATAATGTATTCAGTCTTACGAGAATTCCACATGTCCAGAATAGCAATCAGAAAACCGAGAGGCTCGGGGATAGTGGAAGGTGTCGTCGGGCTGATTATGATAATTGGCGGGACGGTGCTGGCCGTGCTTCTTCTCGTGAATGTCGGTGCGGCTGCCTACAATAAGGAGAAGATCGGCTTGGTAGCAAACCAGGCGGCCACTTATGCATGTATATTGCCTAACGATGCGACCCGACAACCCCTGGTTGCAACAGCGGTCGATGAGCTACTGAGCAACATGGGACTGAATCCCAATAACACAGTTGTAGACGTTCAAGACGTCAATATCGCCTCGGAGGTAGCGGTGAAGGTTACTGTCACAGCTACTATTGCAACCCTATTGTCTGGCAATTTTACTTCCATTATGCCTGCGCAGTTACGAATGTCTGACTCAGCACTGGTAGTTAAAGACTCTTGGTATTGGGGGTACGGAGTGGGTGTCTTGCCCACAGGTCAAAAATTCACTGGCCCGATATTCAACCCAACTGGTGCGCTTCCAAATGATGGTTTGCCTGCCTACGGTGTCAGCCTTTTGGGTATGTGGAAAATTCGCTGAGGCAGCGGGGAAACATTGGCGTGTGACTGGTTAAATTGAGTCGAGAGGATCCCACCCCATGTCCAGACAAGCAATCAGAAAGACGAAAGGTGCGGGCATTGTGGAGGGTGTTGTCGGGCTGGTGGTGTTAACTATCTCGACGGTACTGGCCGTCCTTCTTCTCTTGAATGCAGGTGGAGCTGCCTACGATAAGGAGAAGATCAGCTTAGTTGCAGACCAAGCGGCCTGCTATGCAATTAGTTTGCCTAGCGATGCGACCAGACAACCCCTTGTTGCAGCAATGGTCAACCAGCTACTGAGCAGCATGGGAATCAGTAATAACGCAATTGTAGACGTTCAAGATGTCACTGCCGGCGGACAAGCAGCAGTGCAGGTCAGTGTCACAACTTCTTGTTCAACTTTATTGACTGGCAGATTTGCTTCCGTTATGCCTTCGCAAATACAAATGTCTGATTCAACAGTGGTAGTTAGAAACGCTTGGTATAATGGCTACATGATTGAGTATCTGCCCTCAGGTCAGAAACTCAATCAACCTTTGATCAATGCAACTGGAGCGCTTCCAGCTGATGCATTGCCCGCCTACAATATCAGCCTGGTCGGAATGTACAAAGTCCGGTGAGATAACCACCCGTAGTGGCAAACGTAGAGGGGAGCTGTGCCGAGAATAGCAATCAGAAAATCCCGTGGATCTGGCGTTATGGTCGAGGGAGTGGTTGGCCTGATGATGGTCATCGGTGGAACGGTGCTGGCAGTCGTGCTGTTATTGAATGCGATTGCGGCAACATACAACAAAGAGAAAATCGGTTTTGTCGCAAACACCGCGGCCGTCTACGCGGGTACTTTGCCTAATAATGCAGCTCGGCAAGGACTGGTAACAGCGAAGGTCAATCAGTTATTGGCTGGCATGGCCCTGCATGCCAGCAACACGACTGTCACTGTTTCGGATCTCACCATAACTACACGACCAGCGGTGAAGGTTACTGTCGCAACTTCGCTTCCAACCCTACTGTTTGCCAGCTTTTCGTCTGTGTTGCCTTCATCCATACGAACGTCTGACACGGCAGTAGCGTTCAATCGATGTTGGTTTTGGGGGTACGGGGTGGGTATTCACCCTCTTGGACCGAGATGGACCTCTCCTATAACCAATGCAACCGGTGCGCTTCCAGCTGACAAGAAGCCCGCTTGGACTGTCCTTATACCAGTGAGTGAGTCGCAACTTCGCTGAGCTTGGGTGAGCGTGATCGGATCCTCATACCTCACTTGTATTGGCACAGCACAAGCTGTTCATTCGCTGGTCAAGATGGAACAACAAGGACAGGTCGTTGAGCATATCGTCTCGTAGTGCTAACTACATCTTTCTAGACTCCATACGAACAATGAAGATTTTGCCTAAGGGCTTAATTCTTGTCTCCGTTCCGCTCATTTTTGGGATTGGTTTTGTCTTGCTGCTTTTTAACGGGCTCGCAGACGCAGATCGACTGATTCAACGTGAGTTGGCGTTGAAGGATGCAATCATCAGCTACATTACGGCTGCACGTTGCACTAGTGTTGCAAATCGTTGTTTTATTGTATACAAGAACTCAAATAGCCAGTTCTACAAACAAACCTGGCAATCAAATCAAAATCAAGCTACAGCAGCAACTGAACATCTAAAAGCACTGCTGAAGAGCGACCCGTCGCTGCCAATACCACCGCTGGAATTTTCCGCGGCGCCGCAGGTGCCCATGCGGGGATCGCTGGACAAAGACTTGTCGGAACTTTGCCGGCTGGCTTTAGGACAAAAGCTAGATCTTGCCGCAACTTCAGAGACATTACTTGCACTAGAACATCAAAGTGATGTCCAAACGAAAGCGGCTTTGTCTGCCATGAATTCTCTGCAGGCAACTCTTCATGGTGGCGTAGTGGCCGAACTACTTATATCGATTGCACTGACCATATTCTTTTGTTTCAGTATTACTAATCGCCTGAACATGATTATGGCCAATACACTCAGTCTTTCCAAAGGCACCACACTCAACCCACCTGTAAAGGGCGGTGATGAGATTGCAGAGTTAGACCAGTTCATTTTCAAATCAGCAACAGAGATAAGAGCGCTGGAACGCTTCAAAAGCGATATGGTTGGTGTGGTCAGCCAAGAACTGAGTACTCCACTCAATTCGGTAGGCCAATTTCTTTTCTCACTAAGTGCCGGCAAATTTGGACCACTGTCCGAAAAAGCGCAACTCAGAGTCGAGGGTACCTGCAAGAGTGTAAAACGTCTGATTGGGTTAATTGCAGACCTGCTTTCACTGAATCGCCTGGAGTTGGAAATTCGCCCAGCCAAAATTGACGTTAACGAACTCATAACTGCCTCAGTCGATGCAGTGAAAGAGTTAGCGGGGCACTCTGGAATTGAAATCGTAGTGAAAAGCAGAGGCGGTACTGTGTTTGCAGATCACGATCGGTTGATTCAAGTAATTGTCAACCTCCTTTCCAATGCAGTTAAATTCTCACCGCCAAAAGGGCGCGTCACAATTGAAACGATTGAGCATGACGGCTGGTTCGAGTGCCGGGTTAGCGATCAAGGTCGCGGTATTCCAGAGGCATTTCGCAAGCAGATATTTGAACCGTTCATGCAGGTAGATGCAAAAGATGCAATAACCAAAAAAGGAACAGGGCTCGGATTGACAATTTCCCGTTCAATCGTGGAGCGGCATGGCGGAATAATTGGTGTGGACTCTGAAGAAGGTAGAGGAACTACGTTTTGGTATAAGATTCCTGTCGTTGGTTCAAACCAGCTATTTCCGGGGAATCCAGGGCAGGATCAAGCTGGCAAATCATCATCGATTGAGCAAAACAAGAGGCAGTCCAAAAGAAAGTTCAGCGTCTTAATGCAAGGCTTGGTGATTATATCGCTACCGTTGCTTTTTCAGTTTATTTTTGTCTGCGTCATAGCCTACCAGTTGGAGCAAAGCCGCCAGCATACTCATCAGGAAGAGAAGTCCAAAAAAATCTTAGTTTCGCTGAACCGAATGTCAGATGAGTACATTGATTCTGTTCGCTTCGCCATAATGTACGTATACACCAAGAATAATTCTTTTAAGGAATCATTCCAAGCTGATATGGCGAAAGCACTTGCCCAGCTTGATCAGGCAAAACAGCTTTCTGCCGCTGAGCCTAAACAAGTGCAAGACTTAGAAAAAATTCGGGGAACCTTGGAAAAATTTTCTTCTGTCTTGGACGGCGAAGCAACTCGTTTGGACAAGTTAAATGCGACAAGCGAGTTGCGTCCTTTTTTTAAGCAGGGTTCGGCGCCTACACCTGAACAGTTCCAATCTCTTATCCTTGATCACGCTCGGCAACGAGCTCTTGTGCATCAAATCGAAACACTGTTTAGGGACAAGACTCACGTGGGAATACTGTTCGACCCCTTTTTAGAAACTCACGAAGCCCAAGAAAGAGTGATGGCAAGGGAAAAAGCTATAGGCGAAAATTCTGCTGTTCAGCGTGCCATGATGATTAATGTCCTTAACCTGACGTTTTTCCTCCTTCTCGTTTGGATCATTCTCTTGTCTGTCGTTCTTGTCATTTTTCTGATGAAGAGCCTGACCAGTCGTCTTAGGCACGTCATGGAAAATACTGCCAGGATTATAAAAAGAGAAGGGCTAGACCCACCTAAGAAAGGTATTGATGATGAAATCGCATACCTTGATCAAGTTCTATTTGAAATTGGCAATCACATTATTGAGCTTGAGAATTTCAAGAAGGGCCTGGTTGCGATTGTCAGCCACGAACTGAGAACGCCGCTGATGTCTGTTTGCTCGTTGCTTGAGTTACTCGGTGCGGGAGTATTGGGGCAGCTTTCGGAACGTGCACAGGAGAGATTGACAATTGCCGAAATTGAGGCAGTCCACCTTGTTCGTCTTATAAATGATTTGCTTGATATTGAAAAAATGGAGGCCGGCCAGTTTATTCTTGACAAAATCGAGTTCAAGCTTGTCGACATAATCGAACCAACCACAGCAGCCGTAGCGCGACTTGCTGAAGCGAAGCAAGTAATAATGAACTTAGATGGAACCAATGGTGACTTAAAGGTATGGGCTGATCGAGATCGTCTCTGCAAGGCGCTCATCAATCTGCTTTCGAACGGAATAGAATCTTCTCCGCGTAATGGAACAGTCAATGTTTCGGTGCAAGACACTACTGCCGAAATAGAGTTTCGTGTTATCGATCATGGTGCCGGCATACCGGAAGAGCAGCAAGCGAAGATTTTCGACCGCTTTGTCCAGGTACAAACATCCGATCGATGTAAATACCACCGTTCAGGACTCTCACTTGCAATAACCAGAGCCATTATAGAACAGCATGGCGGCACCATCGGGGTTGATTCGGAGATTGGGACAGGCAATACATTCTGGTTCAAACTCCCGCTCAATCAAGCCGACTTTAAATCGTCTCCGGGAGTTCGTGACAACACTGAACCCACAGCCGCGGCAAAGTGAAAGCGATTGTAGGCATTGATTATTCTCGCTGTCCGCCAGGCAGATAAATAGATATCAATCGACCGCTCGCTGTCCTGGTAATTGCGAGTGTTCCTCCGTGCTGTTCGGCAATCAGTCTCGAAAGATTTATCGCCAAACGCTCGCGTGCTATGTCACCAGTTTGCTCAGTTGATTGATCATCGGTAGGCCAAAATGGCACAGTGATTGCGATGTTGACGCCTTGCTTATAGCGTTCGGCCGATATCCTGACCACTGAATCTTGGGAAAATTTTTCGACCAATACCTTAAGCAACGCTGTCAACGCCTGAACAACTCGATGCTGATCCGCGTCAACAATTAGCCCGCAGCTGGTGACGCGAACTTCAACACCAGCTCTTGCAAAAGCGGCACTGTTAGCTTGGGCAGCTAGTAACATCTCATCGACGTCGGTGGTTTTAGCGTTCACAAGTATTTTTCCTGATTGCATTTTTTCCAAGTCTAGTAAGTTCGTTATCATCACAATCAAATCAGCAGTGTGCCTTTTAGCTACGTGCAAAACTCTTACTCCATCCTCGGTTAACTGACCGAAGACGGAGTTTTCGATTAACTCTGATAGAGCCATTAGCGAGGTCAAGGGGGTGCGCAATTCGTGGCTGGTTATGGCCACCATTTCGCCTTTAAAGCGCTCCAGCTCTAGCAATTTCCGCGCTGAGTTATAGAAACTGAAATCGACGAATGCTAATTCATCATTTCCGCCACAAGGTTCCGCCGCTACTTTGCTCTCGGAAAACTGATGGGTGTGTTCGAGCAGGAGATAAACACGATTGGTCAGGCGGCGTACTAAAAAAAGTCCGAGTGCAGCTGAAGCCAGGCCGGTTACAATCGCAGAAGAAAGAAGCACTAAGTCAATACTGTGTCTCATATCTTGGGATGCTAGAGATCTGCTTTCGATCGAGTCTTGTTCGTGCTTAATGGACTCTTGTAAGGGCTGCTGAGTTTGAATCAGAAGGGTTTCTGTAGCATCGGCGTTCTCCGGTCCGAACCAACGTTCTGAGGTTGCATCCTGTGGAGCAGTCATCAAATCATGCTGAAGTTTGAGATGGGACTCGATTATGCGCCCGAGTTCTACAGTTTTTGCGGAAAGTTCACCGTTGGTGGACGTCACTTTGCTGAGTTCCTGTAAAAGGTTTTTCAGTTTTGCTTGTTCATGCTCTGCGTCTTTGCGAGACTCGTTATCCTGGTCTACGTTGAATAACACAGAGTAAAAGGTGCTGCGAGCAATGAGAATTACTATTTGAGAATGGATACTGGAAATTTTAGCGGCCCGATTATATTCAGCGATGTTGTCGCCCACCGAATTCAGCACTAACCATAATATGACAATGGTGATTGCTTGCACCATCAGCGGTAGCATCACAACAGCCGCACCTGTTTTCCAGAGCGTCGACTGCCAAGACTTGGTTGAAAGATGAGAGTTAGTGACAGAAGTGTTATCTGAGAGCCGGGTCTGAGTTTCATCACTCAATGGTAAAGCCAGCCAAAAGGTTGAGCCCAGTCCAACTTTCGACAAGAAACCCATAGTCCCATTCTGCGATTCGAGCAGTTCCTTGCTAATTACAAGCCCTAGCCCTGAACCGCCCCGTTCCGTATCATCTGTGGAATTGGCCTGCTCGTATCGTTTGAATATGCGACTTCTAAACTCGTCGGCGATTCCTGGTCCGTGATCCACAACTGCCAGTTTCCCTGCTCCATCGCTTCGACTAATCTCGATTTCCACGTCAGTGTGAGGAGCAGAAAACTTGATCGCATTGGATAACAAATTGACAGAAACTTGCAAAATGCGGCTTGGATCGCCGTGAACGCTAACGCTTGTCGCTTCTTTCAAAACGACGCGCACACCGTGTGATTGCGCAAAGTCATTGACGATGCCTACCGCTGTTTGTGCAATGGAATATAAATCAATCACCTGGATATCGAGCTGGTAACCAGCAACATCGTTCTTATCTAGCAGTGCCAGTTCATTTACAAGGGTTCGCAGGCGACTAATTTCTCGGTTGGAATCCCTGAGACGATCGGCGCCCTTGTCTGTAAGTGTTTCAAAACCATTTTCGCGCAACTCCACAAATGACGAGGAGACCATCTTTAGTGGTCCTTCCAGTTCATCGGCGATTATTCGGATTGTCTGAGCTTGGAATTCTTCTGCATCTCGGATTTTTTGCGCTGTTTGTTCAATGGCTCGATTTAGTGTTGAGATTTCGTCCGAACCACTGACGGGATCCAATTCGTTGGAGCGTTCTGCCATCAGTTTTATGTTGCGCAAAATCCTCTTCAGGCGCCCTGAGATCGAAGCGCTAAAGAACAGACCACAGGCGCCACTTAAAATGGCCGATGCAAGTAGTCCAACTATCAAAAACTTTCTGAGTTCTTCTTGCGATTCGCTCAAAAATTGCTCGGCATCGAGCTGAATTTGCTGGTCTCGTTTGAAAATTCCCTCCAATTTGCCCTTAGAATGCATTCCGAGCATCTGTCTTAATAAGTACATTCCAGGCTCTCCACCAAGCAGGTCGGATATCCGATTCTGCTTCTCACCTTCCATCATGGTCCAAGCTACTCGAGTCATGGTTTCGCCGCCACGCCATGAAATGTTCAGGGTGTTCATTTTTTTGGGATCGTCTTTCCATAATTTTGCCAGCGACTGAAACGCCAGGCGCATGTCTTCGGTTGCCTGTAAGAATTTGTTTTTATAGAGAACCTTCTGCGTAGCTCTGTACATTCCATAGAACAGAAATCGTTCATTCTCATCCATGTAAATTCGGTCTCCGATGAGAAGAGGTGCCGTTGCCTCTTGCTCATACGTTTGCATCTGCGCAAATTTGCTCAGAGCAGACGTTAAAAACGCTAGATAGACGAGCTGAAATAGCACCGGTATAGCAACTACTAGAATCATCTTGTGCGCTAAGGTGAACTTCATATGCATGCCGCCTTTTCTGCCGATGACGCCACGTGATCGCCAATTACTTAGTCAACGCATACTTTACAGGATGGCTGCCTGAGAGAAGTTAGCGTTATTTTTTAAGTCAATCCTGAGGGCTATTTTGTCCAGGAACCGGCGCGTTCAAATTGCTTCTGCACTGGCCTCTTTGCACAACCATCTGGAATGTCTTGGTGGCGAGATATTGGGGATGGTACCACCCGCGCTACCGACTTGACGAATGTTGCTTGTATGAGACATATGCGCAATATCCCTCAATATCAAAACACGACAATAAACCCATGCAGCACGAGTTGGTCTCAGGCGCCACCTCAGTAGACATAAAACGGCTGGTTGACTATGAAACGCTAACTGGCAGAGCTGTTAACGGATGTAAAGAGGCTAGCCGATACAATTCTTTTGATGAGCCTTAGATCCAATCACTGATAAGTAATAGATATTCCCACCTATGACTTCTTTCAGAGAAACACCTCCTAAAACACCATCATCTCTGATCTCTAACTGTTACTTCCCGCGTCTCTGGCTGGGCGATGTAGCAGGAAGGTGTGGCGGAATCCGTCAGCGTTTATCGTGACGGCAACAGCGCTTCGGCGCGGAACTCCTGGAGTTGAAAATCATCGCCACCCTGAGCTTCGTGCGCTTGGAAGTCGTCACATACAACAATGCTCCCGTCCTCGCAACCATCATCGCCATCGCAGTCGTGCTCGGCGGTCTCAGCGGCGCCTTCTACCATATGTCGAGGTTAGAACCTGGGAACTGATTTCGGTAGCGATCCTTTTGACGGTGCTTTTCGTGATGTCGGCAGTATTCCAACTGATCGACTGGTGCCGTGATTTATTGAGCCAATGGCAGCGGCGTAAGTGCCTCTAAAACGTCATTTCGCTGCCTGCGACTGTTTGCCTTTCTCATTTCCTCAAGCGGAGTTACTGCAATGCTCGCAAACATCACGTCGTTCCGTTGCGGAGCGACCCTCTTCATCGCGGACCCTGATCTGCACGCGGTTTGCACCGCGGCTCGTGATTGGGCAACCCGTTGCAATCGCCAGCAAATCGAGGCGGCGGATCTGCTTCTGGCTGTTTACTATAATGCGCGCAACAATGTCAGCGAGTTGCTGCAGATGGCCGTCAAGGTGCCGCAGCTAGACGGAGCAGCATTACAACACTGGCGCAGCGACCTGTGTGGCGTCGGAGTCGAAGGTGGTTTCGGTGCTTCCGGTCGAGCGATTTTGGCACTGACTGCCGAACTTGGCATTCATTACCGCGCCCCAGTGGGCGACAATGTCTCGCTTCTGACGTCGGCTGACCTTGCTGTGGCGCTGCTCAACGATGAGCCGGTCAAGGCTGCTCTGCGCGCAGCCGGAGTCGCGGAAGTCTATCTTAGGCACTTGGAAGCCGCTCTGCGTTTGCAAGAGCGTCAACCGGTAGATTTCGATGCGGTCGATCTGACCTCACCGTCCATGGTGCTTCACTGAATAAAGAGCAGACCACAATCGTGCCGATTGCCGGTTGTTACACCCTTCAAAAGCTTGCTTCCGCCACCCCTCTTCGTTTGGCGGAGCTAGGTCTGACGACATCGAATCAACGCTTTCTGAGCTAGGACGCATGTTCGAACAGGTGCGCTTAGCAGCGTAACTTGACCGGCTTGCTTGGGTTCGATGTGCACCGTTAGTGGTGCACGTCACTGCGCATGAAGTTGAGAGCGAAGAAGAGCGCGGAGTAAGCAAGCAAACAAGCTTGCTCCGCGTATGCTCGCCCCCTCATCTTTAAAAATTCAAAGTTTCTACTACTGCATGTAGATAATTGCTGCCTCAGTCGAAGGCGGGGATGGTGCGCTCTACTCTATTGTTTCGGCGGAAGGTGTGCGAGCTCGTTGATTTTCGTCTCCGCTTCAATTTCCTTACAGCAATCTACCAGCTGATGCCCTTCTTGCGAACTTGCGCATAATAAGTTTGGAGATGTTTGATCGGCAAAATCTACATAAACAATCTGTGGAACGAGATAGTTTCCATCTTCGCGGTCAGGCAGGAGCGCATTGGCGGGCAATGAAGGAATATTTAAAGCATTCACAAACTTAAACAGGTGCTCAACATGTTTTCGGGAAATCTTTGTCATACCGCTCATTCCGCCATGTTTGCCTACTCTTTGATCAGACCCAATTGAGGACGACACATTGTCGACGGTATAATTGACCCTTCCATCCGGATGAATTAAGAGTGCATGACTGAGCGTATTTGCGCCGCCTGTGTCGACGATGAGAACGCCGTCTCTGCTTGCGGCGACTTTGTCCGCGTCGGCGCGCGAAATCTCGCGATTCACTTGATCGATCATTTGCCCAAGCTTGCTGTGAACTGCTCTGGCGATCTCCATTCTGCTCTCGAAACCCGGCTCAAATGGCGGTTCTTTTAGAGTCTGCTGATATGCTGAAACATCTACTCCTGCTCTGCGTGCGTACGCCAATGCTTGCAGCAAGGTTGATTTCTCGTGGCGAATTGCTTGTGCCTGGGCATTCGAGCTAACGCTGAGAAAAATCCAGCTGTGAATCAGTACCGATATTTGGATGCACAATGACATGCGCGCCCGGTTGTTGGTAAGCAGAGATTGACGGCCCGATTTTTCCATCATGTAGTCCATAGTAGCTGCCATTGAACGAAAGCATAATCATGTTTTCACGTCTCATGATTCAGGAAAAACCCTGTAGACAATCCACAGTGCTCTGACAGCGAAACGGCAAATATGCTAGTCTCTATTTTTCTAGGCGGTAACGTGACGAGCACTTTTACGCAGACTGCAACCGAGCGTTACCGCTGTTCACCCGACCTCATTTGTGTTGTTGCCGGTGAGGGCGGCTTGAAGAATGATGATTGAGGTAATTCCAAATGTTCTCCTTGAAACAATTGTCCAATACAGCAGCAATCCTGTTTGCAAGCGCCTTCATGCTGATTACCTCTGTTGTGATCGGCTTTTATGGACAGCCCGCACATGCAGAGTCGGAAGCCTCATCTGAAGCAGGACTGGAGGCACCCACCTTGGCACGGCGCCGCAACAGGCGCATCAACAGGCAGCATATGATGCAAGAGCGCGCCCACGAGCGACAGGTGCGCGTGCATCAAGAAAAGACGGATCGAACTTTGCAGAATCGTTCAGATAAGGATTTCGTCCACAACTACGGATCCAAGCGTCGCCGCCGAGGGCTACTGCAACCAAGCCAACAGCAGCAACAACAGTCTCAAGCCAAACAAGGGCAGCCCCAGTCGACAAAATAGATTGGCTTGATAAATTAGCGTCGTGACCTTCTTTTGAGGTGGCGCACAAATTGGGAGAAGTTTGATCGGCAAAGTCCACGAAAATTCACCAGACGACGCGAATGAATGTTTCTCTCATGCCCATGGCTTCAGCCTTTCGGATGACATGCTGACAGTCGCCCCATTGACTTGTGTGCGCGGACAAAGCAGCTTTTTTTGATTCGAATGGTGCTCCGGTGATGTCGATAAAGCAGTTGGGCTCTCGATAATTGACGATCAGTAGAGTTTGAACTTCATGTGCAGGCAGATCTGGCAATTCGTTTTTATTTCTGGCATACGGATAAACTGCGTCGATCGTCGCTAGTCCGACCGCCCGATGATCGGCATGATTGACTCCCCAGGCGGGATCGAGGATGTTTGTGTCAAGGGCGATTACTATATTTGGACGAATTTTCCTGATCGCTTGTACGATGCTATCGATCAATTCCCGATTGTATGTGACCTGACCATCAGGTAGTCCTATAAACTGGACATGGTGAACGCCCAAAATTTCAGCGGCGGCAATTTGTTCGGACGCTCTTACTGCCGAAATTTGTTCTCCGGAGAGTGCTCCACTGGCATCACCTTTGTCTCCCCGCGTCGCGCAAAGGTAGAAGACTTCCGCACCAGCTTGTGTAAGCCGGGCAATGGTTCCACCAAGATAGAAGTCGGAGTCATCCGGATGGGCAAACACCACCAGCACTTTCTGCCCGTCAAGCGCGGCTGGAGACCATTCTGCTGCTATGGCTTCATGCATCGAGTTCCTGTTAGCTTGCAGCTCCTTGTTGAACTGTGACTTCTTCGCCGACATTTTTCTTGCGCAGTTCTTTGATGCGTTTATCCAAGCGACTTCCGAAGTCATTGTCGGCGTTGCGGAAGTGGCTCAGACTGCGCTGGATGATGTCGTCTTTGGTGACTGCAGACAATCCACCAGCAATGTTTTCAATCAGTCTGAATTTTTCTTCCGCGCTCATCAGCCGGTACAAATCTCCCGCTTGAACAAAGTCATTGTCATCGGCATGATGTGTTTGCTTTTGGGCAGCCACTTCACCGGTTACATTGATCGGCCTGGTGTACGGTTGTTTTGTTTCCACGGGGCCGTTAAAGCTATTTGGCTCGTAGTTTTTCGCCCGGCAACCGTTATCGTCGAAGCGCATCGCTCCGTCTCTTCCATAGTTTGCGGCTTCGCAAGCGTGGGGACGATTGACTGGCAATGCAGTGTGATTCACACCGAGCCTGTAACGCTGAGCGTCTCCGTATGCGAAAAGCCGTCCTTGCAACATTTTGTCAGGTGATGGTCCGATGCCTGGTACGAAGTTACCTGGATTAAACGCGGCTTGTTCAACGTCAGCAAAGTAATTCTCAGGATTGCGATTTAAAACTAAGCGACCAATTTCTTGTCTTGGATAATCCTTTTGCGACCAGACTTTCGTTAAGTCAAAGGGATTGAAACGATACTTGGCTGCATCTTCAAGTGGCATCACCTGTATCGATACGGTCCATGAGGGAAACTCGCCTTTATCTATTGAATCAAGCAAATCCAAATGGAGGAAATTTGGCTGCTCGCCAGCGACTTTAGCTGCCTCTTCGGTCGTTAAACACTTGATTCCCTGGTCTGTTTTGAAGTGATATTTGATCCAAAAAGCCTGTCCATCCGCGTTCGTCCATTCGAAGGTGTGGGAGCCGAAGCCGTCCATATTCCTGTAGCTGTAGGGAATGCCGCGATCGCCAAATAACCACGTGAATTGATGGGTTGCCTCCGGCGATAAGGAGAAGAAATCCCAGGCATTGTCAGGTTCTTGAACGTGTGTGTAGGGGTCTCGTTTTTGCGAGTGGATGAAGTCAGGAAATTTAAGCGGATCGCGGAGGAAAAAGATGGGCGTGTTGTTGCCGACCAGATCGTAGTTGCCATCTTCAGTGTAAAACTTGAGAGCGAAGCCTCGCGGATCGCGCACGGTATCAGGTGAGCCGCTTTCCAGGGCTACCGTGGAAAATCTGATGAACACTTCTGTTTTTTTACCGACGGAGTTAAGGAACTTCGCTTTTGTGTAACGGCTCACATCCTTCGTCACCTCGAAATAACCATATGCGCCGGAGCCTCTGGCATGAACAACTCGCTCAGGGATTCTCTCTCTATGGAAGCGGGCCAACTTTTCGAGGAGATGATGATCTTGGAGCACGATTGGCCCATCAGCGCCTGCAGTCTGAGAATTTTGATTGTCCACGACAGGTGCACCAGCTTCCGTCGTTAACCGTTTCTTTTCATCCGTCACTGTGACAGCCCTCCTGCGCTTTTCCCACGTATCTTCTGTGCTGTAGTCAATCAACAACAGATGCGACTTTGACAAGTGCACTTGTGATCCTGGAACTCAGCTTTGGCACAGATCCTAGCACTTATTCTGTGACCATTTGGGATACGTGGATGTCAGTCTGCAACCACATCAGTCTCAAATTTACCTGGCCGCTACTGACTCCGCTGCGTCGGCTATCTCAGCGGTCAAGTCCTTGGAGAGAAAGGCGCGGAACTCGGCTTTCTTATCAGCTATTTGACCAAGCACCTGGGCTAGATCGCTATTTGCCTTGACCAGCTGGTCTTCGGCTTGGTCAATGGCTTTGCGATAGCGGTCGCCTCCTGTGCCGAGAGTGCGCACGTTTTCTCTTGCCCGCTCTTGGTCGGCCTGATACCGGGCAACTTGTTCTCTCAGCTGCCGCTCCGTCTTTTGCAGGACAAATATCTCCTCACGCCGCTTGGAGACCTCATCTAGGAACGCCATGAACTTTGCATCAACGTAGTTCTGAGAGTGAGCCCAGGTCAACTCAGGTATTTTGAAGAGATCAAAATTCTCCAGATAGACGTGCGTTTGCACATCAGTTTCTTCAGGCACCACCTGTGATACCGCTTCTTTGGGATCTAATTCCACTCTAAAGCGGTAAAAATGCTCTGTTGTCTCGACGGGTTTTTCAAGTCCAACGTAGTTTCGTTGGGCTACGACAGGATGCTCAATGAAAATGATTTTCTTCCGGTCGGTCAAATTCTCAAGGTGGTAAACCTTTTTGTGCTGCTGCTTGTAATCGAAATAAAGGTAATTATTAACGACTCGCACGCGCCAGATTGGCTTGTTCACGGACTCCTGCCGCACAATTACATGAACACCAAGGTCAGTCGCGTAGGCAATGAAGCGTGTATCATCCGGTTTTACGACATCGAGCAGAGCTTCTCCGGCGTAAGCATTGCTTTCCATAATAGTCACAGGTCCTGACTCCAGGGTCAGGCCTGTAGTGTTTTTGAGCTTGATTGCGCAGAATGGATTCTTTGCATTGCGATTCTCATTGTAGAGCGAAATTCGTTCGCCTTCTATTGTCTGCTGCACGATTGTAATCAGGGCCGAGCTGTTTCGAGGCACCGTCACCGGTGCCTCAATTCTGTATTCGAACAGCTCACCGGTTGATTGGGTCGCTACTCCAATCGAGACGCCAAGATTTTCTGAGAATATTCTGTCAATCTCTTGGTCGTCCACCGAGTATAGACCACCCCCAGAACCAGCAGCCATGCCGCCAAGCGTCATGCCTTGCGGCGATCCCCATGACCCCGTTTGACCTGAGGCTGGTGATGATGCCGGTGCTGGTGCAGCTAACGTTTGCCTCATCCTGGCAGCCGGCTCAGCCTGGGCTGCTTGATGTCCGCGCTCAGCCACAAACGGTCGTGATGAATCAACTCCCTGCGGATTGATCGTTGGGCGTTGCGGTTGAACAGGATCGTACAGCGGCTGGATAAAAGAAATTGGTGATGCGCTGACGAGCGTCATCTGCACGTCATCCCAATCTTCTTCCTGGGTATTGTCGACAATTGCAGATCCCTGAATGATTAATTGATCGTCTGTGGCAACCAGCCGATAACTCGTTTTCCAAATAGGCGATGGAATCGAATAGGCAATAGTTAAATCATGCTCGTCCGTGTCATTGACTTGCACCTTTAACAACTTGCGATCCTTTTTGCGTGTCGCTTGAAACAAGAGTTCAAGCTGTTGTTGAATCTCGTTGGCCAGCGAGGGATCATTGACGCTGATATTCCTGATCGATGACAAAGCGATGCGCTGCATGCTTTTCTCATCACTGTAGAGAACAACTTGATGCTCCCTGATTACAGACTCACCGACAAGCACAAGCGTTTCATCAAGACCGATAATGCGCCCCGTCAGAGTTTCTCCGGAGTGGTCTACCGTAACTGGCGCGCCCTTCAACTGGACGATCAGTTCGACCATGCCCTGGCAATTGCGAAGGTCGAAACCAAACTCAGACAATCGAGTCTCCAGAGTTTTCGATGATTCGTATGTTATCGCTGAGACCTTCCGTCCACCCGCACTCAATACAAGCAAAGACTTGAGCATGTCGTCGATTTCATCCGGACCGCACATCAACTCGATTTCGCCAGGACCTTGAAACTTGCCTGATCTCTCAAAGTAACCGATGCCATGCTTGTACAAGGCGATTCGCTTGAGCGGGATCGAGTTCTTCTTTTCATCGTGAGGCATCATCATTATGCTCCTGGGAAGCGCGTAGCTTTTACGCGCGTGCTTGTAGCTATGACTCCAGAGTTATGATTTTAGTCTGGTTCGTTGAACTGCGCATTAGTCCACCCGTTGCAGCTTGTTTTGGATTGGTGATGTCGGCAAGGATGCCAGTACTCCCAGGGCAAAAAGAGCGGGATGATGCTGCCACCATGGACGCTGCCGCCTGAGCTTGGTTTTGTTCATATTATAATGTATAGTAAAAATTTTGAAAGGAAAAGACAGCAGAAACGCCCTGGCGGGGTATCGCTGCTGCTTCTCCGTCTGTTCACAACCGGGGTCCGAACCGGATTGTTCGGACCCCGGGCAAATTCAATCCGCCATCTCGAGCTCTGCCGAGCGGTCATGCTCGACAGCTCCGATGCTCACTGCACGCAGGTTGTGCGCACGCGGAAACAAGTGCCACTTGTTACCGTGCTCGGCACCACAAGCTTCCTTGACGACCTCGACCGTTGAGCCGGGCATCTTGGAAGCGAGTTCGCGCGCCGTGTCCCTGACGCAGACATGAGTGTCCACGCCACAAACAACAAACGCGCTGGTGTCATAAAGTCCTCGCTCGCAAGCGGCGAGAACTTCTGCCGAACCGTCGCATCCCTGCTTCTGCTCGATGACGAACTGGTCGTAGCGCCGCACTCGCCGCAGCAGTCGCGAGAGCGTCGGACCATCGAGGAACTCCAGAAAAACAACCAACGAGTCTGCGCGTACCGCTTCGCGGACGAGCAGCTCGACGGCGTCAATGACTTCAGGCGTCATGCACTGCCGGTAACCGGGTTGCATGTCCACCACCACCAGTACCTTGCCGGTGAGGTCAATCATCGCAGTCTCCCTTTTCTCCGCTAAGCGGTTGTTTGAGAAGTGCTTGGATTTACTGGAACTTCTGGACTAGCTGTTGGCTGCCGGTGCGCGGTCGCCGATCAGCTCGAGCAGTTTGCTCTCAGCCGATTCGGGCAGGCACGACGTGTCGAAGGTCGTGTCCATGGGCTCGGCGCTGCCGTCGTCTTTGCGGATGCGCCACACGGCCATGAAGATGGCTCGGTTGGAGCTCTGCCACTCGGTCGGGTCGAAGTTGGCCTGCTCGCGCTGGCTCGTCTCCGAGAGGTTGAGGGCGTCGATGAGGGCGCGCTTGGCACCGACAAACGACGGGCGGTAGAGCATGGGCTCGAGCGGCTTGACGTCGACGCAGTCGCCGAGGTCACGCAACACGACGCACTTGACGATGGCATCGTGCTGCTCGTCAATCACTTGGATCATGGGAAGCAACATAGCGAATCCTCTCTTTCTAGGTTGATGAAAGGACCCGTTGGAAGCGGGTCGGGTTGATGGTCAGAACAGGTTGAGTTGCACTGGTTTGCCCAGGACAACGGCTTTCTCAGGCGCGGCTGCCTGAACGACGGGTGGCGGCGGCGGTGGTGGCGGCGGCGGTGCCTCGACAACTGCCTGCGTTTGAGCCGACAGAACGAAAGCACCGTCACCCGCTACCGCAATGCGACCAGCGACTCTCTGGAGTTTCCAGATGACGCTGTAGATTTTCATCTGCTTGAACTTCTGGCTGGTGTACCAACCGTCATGTTCGACGATGTCGGCGATTTTGAATTTCCGCCAAGCATTGCCGTCCCAAAGCAGACCCGTGAAGAAGCCGGAAT